>UQOQ01000023.1:0-31541 GCA_900542715.1 uncultured Collinsella sp. | reverse complement strand
ATGACCACCGAGACCACCTGCCTGTCGAGCATCTGGGCCACCGACGAGGACACGCACGCGTTTTTGACCATGCACGGCCGCGGCGACGACTATCGCGAGCTCAAGCCCGCCGATGTCGCCTACTACGACGGTTGCGTCGAGGTCGACCTGTCGAGCATCAAGCCCATGATCGCACTGCCGTTCCATCCTTCCAACGGCTTTGAGATCGACGAGCTCAACGAGAACCTCGAGGACATCCTGCACGAGGTGGAGCTCGAGGCCGCCAAGATCGGCGAGGGCAAGACGCACTTTAGCCTGCTCGACAAGATTGTCGACGGCAAGCTGCACGTGCAGCAGGGCGTTATCGCCGGCTGCTCGGGCGGCAACTATGACTCCGTGGTCCAGGCTGCCCGCGTGCTCAAGGGCGCCAATACCGGCTGCGGCGAGTTCTCGCTGTCGGTCTATCCCACGAGCCAGCCCGTGGCGCTCGAACTTACACGCCGCGGCTACATCTACGACCTCATGGAGGCCGGCGCAATCGTGCGCACGGCATTCTGCGGCCCGTGCTTCGGCGCCGGCGACACGCCCGCCAACAACGGCCTTTCGATCCGTCACACCACGCGCAACTTCCCCAACCGCGAGGGTTCCAAGCCGGGTAATGGCCAGCTGAGCGCCGTGGCCCTGATGGACGCCCGCTCCATTGCGGCAACGGCTGCCAACGGCGGCGTCCTGACGCCGGCGACCGACCTGCCCGAGGACACTTGGGACGAGGCCTGCGAGTACACCTTTGACGACGCGCCGTACAAGAAGCGCGTGTACTGGGGCTTTGGCAAGGCGGAGCCTGCCGACGAGCTGGTCGAAGGCCCCAACATCAAGCCGTGGCCCGCGATGGAGCCGCTCGGCGACGACATCCTGCTCAAGGTTTGCTCCAAGATCATGGACCCGGTCACCACGACCGACGAGCTCATTCCCTCGGGCGAGACGAGCTCCTTCCGCTCCAACCCGCTGGGCCTGGCTGAGTTTACGCTGAGCCGCCGCGACCCGGCCTACGTGGGTCGCTCCAAGGAGGTCGACGCTGTGGAGAAGCGTCGCGTTGCCGGCGAGTCCGCGGGCGACCTGGCGGCGTTCGATGCCGAGCTTGCCGGTGTGTTTGAGGCGCTGGCCGGCGCGGGTGTCGCGGCCGATGCCAAGGCGACCGAGTTCGGTTCCATGATTTACGCCAAGAAGCCTGGCGACGGCAGCGCCCGCGAGCAGGCCGCGAGCTGCCAGCGCGTAATTGGCGGCCTGGCCAACATCGTCCACGAGTACGCCACCAAGCGCTATCGCTCCAACGTGATGAACTGGGGCATGGTGCCCTTCCAGATGGAGGCCGAGCCCAACTTTGAGGTGGGCGATTACGTCTTTGTGCCGGGTATCCGTGCCGCGCTCGATGGCGACCTGAAGGACATCGCCGCCTACGTGGTGCGCGCCGATGGTGCGGTCGAGCAGATTGAGCTCTACATTGCCGATATGACGGCAGAGGAGCGTGCCATCGTCAAGGCCGGCTGCCTGATCAACTACAACAAGTTCAAGGCCGCTGCCGAGTAGCGCACTTAATTGTCCGCCCGGGGCTTACCCTTTCCCGCCCGCTCACGCGCTTCGCGAGGGCCGCGTTCGGGAAAGGGTAAGCCCCGGGCTACATTTCTGCGTTCTCGTTGGGTCTTGAGGGACGCTAATAAATAGACTTGCTTGATGCCGCCTCTGTTATCGGGGCGGCTTCTTTTTGTTGAAAACCACCACAAAGGGGGCAGGCACCTTTGTGGTGGTGGGGACGAGCTCGATGCTGTTGTGATCGTTGAGCGGCATGTTAATGGGCGGCTCTACAGAATTTCATCTGGGCTGGCGGGTTTGGTTGTTTTGGGGATGCCGAGTTTGGATGACGCGAAATCGTCAACATTGTCCTTAATTCCGTCTTTGGTGTAGACAGTGACCATATAGGTGCTGTGTCCGAATTCGCCCTTGTCGCGTGTTGCCCAGGCATCCCAGTAGGCGGCCCCGTTTCGCCCTTTGATTTTTCCGACACGGCGGAGTTCTGTTCGCTTTAATTTCTGGTTGCTATAGATGGTTCGACCGGCCTCCTCGGTGAGCCCGCACTGTCCAAGCATCTTGTCGAGGACTTGGTTCATGTGGCGCTCATCGGTGTTTGGTGCGTAGTCGTAGGCGAGGGTGATGAAGTCGAGTGGCTGGTCGTCGATTAGATAGTTTAGCGTCTGAGGTCCAAGGCAGAAATAGGGGGAGCATCCGTCGATCTGACCGAGCAGTGGCAACTTTGACTGCCAACTTCCGGTGGGAATTCCATCTTCGTAAAACACGCCGCGACAGATAAAGGAGAGCGAGGTGGCACGCGAGCTGGCGTCGACCATTCCGCATAAATCGAAGGGCGAGGTGATACCAAGGGAAAAGGGCGTGATGACGATAAGGAAGAGCATCACGATGGGTATGGCGAGAATGGCGATGACGTTGCGACCGGTGGAATGAGGCGGCTTCATATGCGCTCCTCGAGACAAAGATCTGTTGAGGATAGGCAGAAATGGATATGTTCAGAGAGCAATTCAAGTTTAATCTCATTGCGCGAGATGGTCGACCGTTAGCGTCGAAAACCACCACAAAGGTGCCTGTCCCCTTTGTGGTGGTGAGGAGCGCGCGGCTTCTTTTGGTAATAGTGTTAGCTGGCGGTATCATTAGTGCAGGTGGCGAAGGTTTGCATTGTGGGGTGTTTTGCCGTGAGCCGTTCTGCCCGTATTGGATTGATTGTCTTGGCGCTTGCGATCGCTGTGGTTGGCGCGGGCGCTGTCGGTATGGCATTTCTACCTGCTGCGGTGACGGAGCCGGTGGTCAAGCCTGTGACTCAATCTGTCGAACTTCTGACCGGCGACGACAAGCCCGAGACCATTGCCGTTGATTTTGATGAGCAGCCGGCTGTGCTGGGTATTAGTAATTATCCGCGTATTCAGCTTGGGGCCATGCGCTATACCACGGATACAAGCCTGATCGATAGGGCGTCCGAGCTACTCAAGGGCAAAACATTTAAGCGTTGGTACGGATATGCGTCCTATCGGGCAAAAGCGAACGACATGGTTGGCGGATGCCACTCGTCCATCGAGCTGGACACTGCAAACGGCGCAAAGTTATGTGATGTCTCGTACGATCCGGGCTACGAGGGCAATGAGGGTCCGGGCATCTACATCATGGACGGCGATGTCGCCTATGTCATGGAGGGCGACCAGAGCGAGCTCAACGATTTTATGGGTCAGTGTATCCAAGATGCCTATAAACAGACCTGCTTGCCTGACCCGCAGACTGCACGCGATAGTGGGTCTGCCCGTACATGGCTGTTCGAGGATGAGATGCCCTGGACCGTCGAATCGGGAAGTACGGGTTCGGCGAAGGAGTAGAGACCGCGACCACCACAAAGGTGCCTGTCCTCTTTGTGGTGGTTTTCGGTCTGTCTCGATCTGTAACATCTAGGATCAAAAATGGCTGCTAGATGTTATAGATCGAGATGGTAGTGCGCCTGGGCAGCGACGGGCTGACATCTCAGTACCCTATCCATCAATCACTCAGAAAATCTTATATATAGAGACTTAGATTTATGTATAAGATCGCGCAAAGCTGGCAACAATACTTCTCGAACAACGTGAAGCCGCCCCGTAGGGCGGCCGCCCCAAGAGAGGTGATTCCATGAGAATCGATAAGCTAGCAATGACGTCGCGCGAGGCGCTGCAGACCGCCATGAGCACGGCTGCCGACGCGCAGGCCGGCGCGGTGGAGCCGATTCACCTGCTGTCCGCCCTGCTTGGTGCCGGCGAGCGCAATATCTCCGTGATCATCGAGCGCATCGGTGCCGACCCGGCCCAGCTTGCACGCTCCACACAAGATGCCATCGACCATGCGCCCAAGGTGTCGGGCGAGGGTCAGCAGATGGGCCTGTCCAACGAGCTCGTCCGCGTCATCGAAAAGGCCGAGAAGAAGGCCACCAAGATGGGCGACAGCTTTGTGGTGACCGAGCATCTGCTGATGGCACTTGCCGAGGACAAGGGTGAGGCGGGTCGCGTGCTGCGCGACGCCGGCGTCACCAAGGAGCGCATCGAGCAAGTCTACGAGGAACTGCGCGGCGATGACCGCGTGACGTCTGCCGAGGACAAGACGCAGTTTGAGGCGCTGGAGCAGTACGGTCGCAACATCTGCGACCTCGCCCGCGCCGGCAAGCTCGACCCGGTCATCGGCCGTACCGACGAGATTCGCCGTACTATTCAGGTCCTGTCCCGTCGTACCAAGAACAACCCCGTGCTCATCGGCGAGCCGGGCGTCGGCAAGACGGCCATCGTCGAGGGCATCGCCCAGCGTATCGTGGCCGGCGACGTGCCGAGCACCCTGCGCGACCGCGACCTTATCGAGCTCGACATGAGCGCGCTGGTCGCCGGCGCCAAGTATCGCGGCGAGTTCGAGGACCGCTTGAAGGCCGTGCTCAAGGAAGTGCAAAAATCGGAAGGTAAGGTCATCCTGTTCATCGATGAGCTCCACACCATCGTGGGCGCGGGTGCCACCGAGGGCTCCATGGACGCCGGCAACATCCTCAAGCCTGCGCTCGCCCGTGGCGACCTGCATGCGATCGGCGCGACCACGCTCGACGAGTACCGTAAGTACATCGAGAAGGACGCGGCGCTCGCCCGTCGTTTCCAGACCGTTATGGTGAGCGAGCCTACCGTCGAGGACACCATCTCGATCCTGCGTGGCCTCAAGGAGAAGTACGAGATCTTCCACGGCGTGCATATCACCGATAGCGCGCTCGTGGCCGCCGCCGACCTCTCCGATCGCTACATCGCCGACCGCTTCCTGCCCGACAAGGCCATCGACCTGGTCGATGAGGCCGCAAGCCGCCTGCGCATGGAGCTCGACAGCATGCCGGTCGAGATCGACGCCACCACGCGTCAGCTCACCCAGCTGCAGATCGAGGAGCAGGCGCTCATGAAGGAGACCGATGACGCCTCCAAGGAGCGTCTGGAAGCCCTGCGCCAGGAGATTGCCGAGGTCCAGGAAAAGCTCAACGTTCAAAAGGCCGGCTGGCTCAACCAAAAGAACGCCATCGACCACGTGCAGGAGCTTAAGGGCCAGCTTGACGAGGCCAAGAGCGAAGAGGAGCGCGCGACGCGCAACGGCGACCTGGGTCGTGCGTCCGAGCTGCGCTTCTCCGTGATTCCGGGCCTGCAGCAGCAGATTCAGGATTCCGAGGCCGCGCTCGAGGCACAAAAGGAGCAGGACGGCGAGGGCCTCAACGAGCAGGTGACCTCCGACGAGATTGCCGAGGTCGTGAGTGCCTGGACCGGCGTGCCCGTGTCCAAGATGATGCAGGGCGAGCTCGACAAGCTGAAGGGCTTGGAGGGCGAGCTGCATAAGCGCGTCATCGGCCAGGACGAGGCCGTCTCTGCTGTCGCCGCAGCTGTGCGCCGCAGCCGTGCGGGCCTCTCCGATCCGGACAAGCCCATCGGCAGCTTCTTCTTCCTGGGCCCCACCGGCGTAGGCAAGACCGAGCTCGCCAAGGCGCTTGCCGAGTGCCTGTTCGATGACGAGCGCGCGCTCGTGCGTATCGACATGTCCGAGTACATGGAGAAGTTCAGCGTCCAGCGTCTGATCGGTGCGCCCCCGGGATACGTGGGCTACGACGAGGGCGGCCAGCTCACCGAGGCCGTGCGCCGTCGTCCGTACTCCGTAATCTTGCTCGACGAGATGGAGAAGGCTCATCCGGATGTCTTCAACGTGCTGTTGCAGGTGCTTGATGACGGCCGTCTGACCGATGGCCAGGGTCGCCAGGTGTCCTTCAAGAACACGATTATTATCATGACGTCCAACGTGGGCTCCAAGGCCATCGCCGATCTGTCCGGTAAGGACGAGGGGGAGATGCGCCATCAGGTCGACGCCGCCATGGCTCAGACCTTCCGCCCCGAGTTCCTCAACCGTATCGACGATATCGTGGTGTTCCATCCGCTCGGCATGGCGCAAATCGAGAAGATCGTCGATATCCAGCTTGCCGATGTCCGCGCACGCCTGGCCAACGAGCGCATGACGCTTGCCGTCACCCCGGCGGCCAAGCAGATGCTCGCCGTGGGCGGCCTGGACCCCGTGTTCGGTGCCCGTCCGCTCAAGCGCCTGGTCCAGCGCGAGGTCGTGGACGCCATCGCCGCCGCCATCATCGACGGTACGGTGCGCGAGGGCGATCAGGTGACGGTCGATGTCGACAAGGACGGTGCTTTTACCGTCGTGTGCGATAACACGCCGACGGCCACCTACGAGGTCCCAGACGCCGAGTAGATTTTGGGACCGGCTTAAAACCGCCCCTCATCGCAAAACGCCAAGGGCGGCGGATCCAATTGGATCCGCCGCCCTTTTTCGTGCGACAATCGATGATGTTGAACGGATGCGATGCAAGGAGATGCGCAGATGACAGACAAGAACAAGACGGACACGCCGGCGACCGATGCCGCACCCGCCGCACCCAAGCCTGCGCCTAAGCCGGCACCCAAGCCGCGCGACCCCTACATCCGTGCCGAGAACGAGGATGACGACGGCTACGATCCCTACAGCGACCGCCGCCCCGAGCGCGAGCCGCTGTTCGAAGCCGACCCCTGGCGCTAAGCAGCTAATTTGGGACGGGGCTTTTTTAGCTACTTTTGCCGCCCTACCTGCCCGATGATTTATCTTTGCCCCAGCCGTTCGATATCTTTCGGGGGAGCGGCAGCGGAAAAACTTGCTTAGCTACTAATCAAGATGCACATCAATCTTGCTTATCTGCTAATCAAGATTTGGGACGGGGTAGCTAAAAGCCCCCGTCTCAAAAAGACTGCTCTGGGTTGTGGGCGGCTAGTCCTGGGCTTTGATGCTCGGCAGGAGAATCTGGGCGAGGTAGTCGGTCTCGAGTTTGGTCGCAGCGTCGGCCTTGCCGTCTTTGCCGACCAGTACGTTCTTGATCTGGCTATAGGTGTAGCGGTTGCCGGTCGTGAGCTCGACAAGCTCAATCGCCGTATCCATGGGGTAGGTTGACACGGGATTCTGCGTCCGTCCGTTGATGGTCTGGGGCACCACGTACGGATAGACGGGGCCGCTGGCGTAGACGGTATAACCGTTGCCTAGGTTGGCCGCACCCAAAACCGTATCACCCTCATCGGGCGTAAAGCTCTCGCCCTCGCGCACCGCGACGAGCGTCACAATCGGCGTATCGCTGTCGCCGGCAAGATAGATGCATAGCGTGCTGCCATTTTGCCAAGTCTCGACCTTGCCGTACCACTCGACGGGGATATCGAGCTGGTAGAGGTCGGTTGCCTTGTGACGGGCGTCGGCATCACGGGCCGCCTGTGCCTTTTGCGCGCTCACGGCATTGACGGCGGCGTCGCGCCGCGCGGTTGCCGCCTGCTGGAGCACCTTGGCGGTGGCGGAGGAGCTCGCGCCTCCCTCCTCGGCATATTTGGCGGCGGCATCGATCTGGTCGTCGGTTACCGTGTCGGCCGAAGGCACCTTGAGCTTAAAGGTGACCTGGGCACTTAAATCCTGTCCATCGCTCTTAACGGTGACCTGCGTCTTGGTGGTCGGGACGGTATAGATGGTGCCGTCGGCCGCGATGGGGGAGGCAGCGATGGAGAGCGTGTAGTCACCGGGTAGTAGTTTGATGCCACGGCCGTGCTCGTCAACATAGAATGTTTCGCTTACGGAGGATCCGTCAGAATCCTGGCCACTCACCTGTACGGGAATCTTGGAGCCGGTGGAACAGTCGAGCCCCGCGGCATGTACGCCAATCTGCACCGACATCATCGTGTGGGCATTGGCGGCGACAGCGGCAGCCTGCTCTTGCTGATATCCGTTCCAGGCAGCATAGCCTGCACCACCGGCGACGAGCGCGACGGCCACGACACCGGCGACCATCAGATTGCGGCGCTTGGGCGACATCTTGCGATGGCGAACCTCGGCCTCGCGTGCCGAGGGGACGGACGGAAGGGGAATATCGCCCATGGCGATGGTCTCGTCCACGGCTGGTGCGGAACCCAGGCCAGGAAGCTCGCGGGTCAGCGAATCCTCGGCCGGCAAGCTGTCGAGCAAGACGGTTTCCTCGCCCGTGTCGGATTCGAGCTGATTGCCGGCCTCGCTTTCGGTGTCTTCGTGACCTGCCTCATCTTTGGCAGGCTCAACGTCGTCTGCATCCTGATCATCGGACTGCGCCTCGATTTCCGGCTCATCCTGCACATCAACGCTCGAATCGTCAAACGTAATCTCGGCCAGCGCGATCTGGTCTAGACTCTCCAGGGCCTCGGCACACGCTTCTGCATCTTGGACCGCATCCTCTTGGCCCATCGTCTCATCTTTCATATATCCCCCAAGCTCAATATCGGGACAACAATGTACCCAAAAACGGGGCTCCATAGAGCCGCCGCATGATTTGAAATCCGATTTTATATATGCGCGTGTTTTTGAATAGATGAATAGAGGCGCAACGACAAAAAGCCCCCGGAAAGCGAGCGAAACGCTTTTCGGGGGCTCTGCGAGACATTGGATTGAAAGGCCTGGTGAGCGGGCCTATGCCCAAGTGCCAACAGCGGCCAACATGTTACTCGGCGTGCGCGTAATCAACCTTGGCGCGGCGAGCGGTGGCCTTCTCCCAATCGCTGGTGCCCTCAAAGACATCCTGCTTGTAGGGATTGCGGCCGAGCTTCTTGGCGCGGTAGGCGATGTAGATGATCGCGGCGACGTTGGCGACCAGTGCGGCGATCGAGACCGCGGTAGCGGCGCCGGGGTCGAGCGTGGAGTGGGTCACAAAGATGGACTCCTCCTGGAAGTACGGGAACACCTGGGCAAACATGCACCAAATGGCCAGCGTAAAGGCGCGGTTCTGGATCCAGCCGCCCTTGTTCCAGATAAAGGCGGCGACGGTGGGCGCCAGCAGCAGCGCAAAGCCGCAGAACCAGGAGTGGGTGGGCAGGCAGTTGTAGGTGTAGCAGAAGTTCCAGATGTCGTAGGCGATGATGTAGACCCAGGTCATGTCGGGCCACAGCATGTCGGTCTTGTCCTCGGAGGCGTAGACGCTCCACCAACCGGTCATGCAGAAGATGTTGATGATACCGGCGATGCCGTTGAACACGTTGTTCCAGCCGGCCAACTGCGTAGCACCTTCGGAGGTGACCCAGGTGGACTCGCCCAGGACAAAGAAGTGATAGGCGCTCTCAAAGTCGGATACGACGGCGATCATGATGTTGATGGCAACGATCACAAACGGCCACGCGCGGAACCAATGCGCCTTGCCGATCTTGCCCCACTGGTACTTAATGGCAATGAAGCCCCAGCAACCGGCCAGCGCCGCGTATACCTTGGCGTAGTGGAACCAGCTGTTCTGGTACACATGGGTGGGGTTGGTGAGCGCCCACTCGGCACCCTGCGAAACGCCGATGGCGATAGCGACGCAGTAGATGGTCATGGCAAGCGGAGCTACGCCAAAGATGATTGCCGCGCCCAGCTTGGTGCGGCGGCCGACCTCGTTGAGCACGATCAGGCCGATAAAGACCATCGCCCAGCCGACCCAGTGGATAAGGGTATCGCTACCCCAGACATCGAACAGCATGCTGCTCTCCTTTCATGCGCCCGCGTCCCCTCTTCCGTCGCGGACAGTTTGGCAAAATGTCGTCAGTTCCTGGGCTTGCGCTCGGGATACTTGGCGGTGTAGCCCTCGATGTGGAGCGTCGAGGCGATAATCTCCTTGACCGTCTCGTCGGGCACATCGGGGTGCGTGCGGATATACATCAACAGTCCCATGATGAGGGTGTAGAACGTCTCGTAAACATGGTCGATGCGCAGGTCGTGATGGGCGACAAAGTCCACCACGGTGGTGTCGCAAATGTATTGCGCCACGCGCTGGACCACGTTGTGCAGAAAGCCGCCGTAGAGCGCGCCGCTGCTCGAGGTGAGCGTGCTCGGCAGCTCGTGGCCGCTCACGACCAGGCGCTTAAAGAGCGGAGCGACGGTGTCGAGCGCGCCTTCGATGTCGCCAACCGTGCGGCTGGCGTTCCACTGCTCGAGCTCGGAGATAAAGCCGTCGATCGCCTCGTCCATAACGGCGGTGACGGCGGCGTCCATATCGGCAAAGTAGTGGTAGAACAGCGAGCGCGTGCAGCCGGCTCGCTTGGTCACGGCCGAGACGGATAGATGTGACACGCCCAGCTCGGAGCTCACGTCGCGCACGGCGGCGAGAATCTCGCGACGGCGCTCGTCGCCCGTCAGGCGCTTTGCCGCGCTGTCGGGTGCGGGGACGGTGTCGGCAACAGAGATATTCGCCGTGTTATCGCCCATGCGTTTGCCGCCTTTCATCCTCTTTTGTCTGACCGTTCACCTAACAGTCTTGAATATTGTTGACGGTTCGTCAATACTATTTTTGACACAATGTCAACAATGGTGGGTGAACGGCATGGGGGCATGCCCGGCCTGCAAAAAAAGAGGGGTGCCGCGGCCTCGCCGGGCTGTGGCAAGAGAAGGGACAACCATGATTCTCAACGGACCGGGAATTAGCTATACCGAGCCCGATATCGGTTCGGAGTTCGTGCCGCCGCTGCCGGAGCATCCGCGCGAGGCAATCGTCAAGCTGTGCGAGCACTGCACCAACCGCCTGCTGCATCGCGATGAGCTGCTGGGCTACGAGTACTGGTCGTTTGCCGAGGCCGCGACCGACGAGCAGGCCGAAGTGCTCTGCAAGATGAAGATGCGCCGTCCCTATACGCTGCCCGAGATGGTCAAGCTCACCGGCATGCCCGAAGCCGATATCGAGAAGATGCTCGACGACATGAGCTACACGGGTCTGCTCGAGTACAACTGGGAAAACCCCGAGCGCGCCAAGCAGTGGGTACTGCCCATGCTGGTGCCGGGTTCCGCCGAGTTCCTCAACATGCGCGTGAGCCAGCTCGAGGAGCATCCAGTCTATGCCAAGTTTTTTGAGCAGGCATCCAAGGGCCCGCTGTCCCGCGCCACGCCGATGGTGCCGCCCGGGGGCGCCGGTATCGGCATGCACGTCATTCCGGTCGAGAAGGCTATCGACGCCGCGAGCACGTCGGTGCCTATTGAGCATATCGAGCATTGGCTCGACAAATACGATGGCAAATATGCCGCTAGCACCTGCAGCTGCCGCGCGAGCCGTCGCGTGATGGGTGAGGGCTGCGCCGATGACCCGGCCGACTGGTGCATTGCCGTGGGCGATATGGCCGACTACGTGGTCGAGACCGATCGTGGCCATTACGTGACCCGCGACGAGGTTTACGACATCTTGCGCCAGGCCGAGGACAACGGCTTTGTGCACCAGATCACCAACATTGACGGTGAGAACAAAATCTTCGCCATCTGCAACTGCAACGTCAACGTGTGCTACGCCCTGCGCACCTCGCAGCTGTTCAACACGCCCAACCTGTCGCGCTCGGCCTATGTCGCCAAGGTCGAGAAGGACAAGTGCGTGGCCTGCGGTCGCTGCGTTGAGGTGTGCCCGGCCGGCGCCGCCAAGCTGGGCCAGAAGCTCTGCAGCAAAAAGTCCGGCGGACAGGTGCCCGAGTATCCGCGCCAGGAGCTGCCCGATGCCACCAAGTGGGACCACACCAAGTGGTCGCCCAACTACCGCAACGACAACCGCATCGAGACGCATGAGTCCGGCACCGCTCCCTGCAAGACGGCCTGCCCCGCGCACGTTGCCGTTCAGGGCTATTTGAAGCTCGCGGCTCAGGATCGCTATGACGAGGCCCTAGCACTCATTAAGCGCGAGAACCCGCTGCCCGCTATCTGCGGCCGCGTGTGCAACCGCCGCTGTGAGGATGCCTGCACCCGCGGCCGTGTGGACGCCGCCGTGGCTATCGACGAGGTCAAGAAGTTTATCGCCCAGCGCGATCTGGACGCAGCGACTCGCTATGTCCCGCCCGTGGTGACGCCGACGCGCGCCGGCGGCTTCGATCAGAAGATCGCTATCATCGGTGCCGGTCCGGCCGGCCTGTCTTGTGCCTTCTATCTGGCCGAGAAGGGCTACAAGCCCGTCGTGTTCGAGAAGAACGAGCGTCCGGGCGGCATGCTCACCTACGGCATTCCCAGCTTTAAGCTGCAGAAGGATGTTATCGAGGCTGAGGTCGAGGTTATTCGCCTGATGGGTGCCGAGTTCCGCTATGGCGTGGAGGTCGGTCGCGATGTGACGCTAGACGAGCTGCGCGAACAGGGCTTTAAGGCCTTCTACGTGGCTATTGGCTGCCAGGGCGGCCGCCTTGCCGGTATTCCGGGCGAGGATGCCGGGGACGTGACCGTGGCCGTCGACTTTTTGCGCGAGGTCAACAGCGGCAAGATCGACGCGCTTCCCGGCCGCACCATCGTGGTGGGCGGCGGCAACGTTGCTATCGATGTCGCGCGCAACGCCTGCCGTTTGGGTTCCGAGCACGTTGAGATGTTCTGCCTGGAGAGCGAGGCCCAGATGCCCGCCAGCGAGGAGGAGCGTCGCGAGGCCGTTGAGGACGGCGCGCACATCAGCTGCGGCTGGGGTCCCAAGGAGGTTCACCTGGACGAGGCCGGTCGTGTGTGCGGTATCACCTTCAAGCGCTGCACGCGTGTCTACGATGACGAGGGGCGTTTTGCGCCCGAGTACGATGAGAACGATCTGCGTCGTGTCGATGCCGACCGTGTCGTCATGTCGATTGGCCAGTCCATTGTGTGGGGCGACCTGCTGGCTGGCTCCAAGGTGGAGCTTGGCCGCGGTCAGGGTGCCCTTGCCGATCCCCAGACCTACCAGACCGCCGAGCCCGACATCTTTGTGGGCGGCGACGTCTATACCGGTCCGAGCTTTGCCATCGATGCCATCGCCGCCGGTCACGAGGCCGCCGTGTCCATCCATCGCTTTGTGCAGCCGGGCTCCACGCTCACCATCGGCCGCAACCAGCGCCGCTACGCCGCGCTCGACCGCGACGATGCCGTGATCGAAAGCTACGACAACGCGAGCCGCGAGGTTGCGCATGTGGACCGCGAACGCGAGAAGGCCGCGCCGTTTAGCGAGTACGTCGAGACCTTTACCGAGGAACAGGTGCGCGCCGAGACCGCTCGCTGCCTGGGCTGCGGCGCCTCGATCGTCGACCCCAACAAGTGTATTGGCTGCGGTCTGTGCACCACCAAGTGCGCGTTCGACGCCATCCATCTGGATCGCGACCGCCCCGAGTGCTCAACGATGGTCAAATACGAGCAAAAGCTCCCAAGCCTGGGCAAGTACGCGCTCAAGCGCGCCATTAAGATCAAATTCGGGAAGAAGTAATGAGGTTCCGCCGTTCTAACGAACGGCGGAACTGCCGACGCTGCGCGGCACCCAGGTACCCCATCTTGCCCCTCAACTGCGGCGCCGCGGGCAAAAGCCCAGCGGACGCCTTGTTTCGGGGCAACCTGGGGTACCTGGGCGCCGCTCGCTGACGTTGAATTGACATCGCATCGACCTCTGTCGAAAGGTTTTATCTTGCATGAATTGGGAATCGTTTACCACATCATTCGCGATGTTGAGAATGTGGCGCGCGCCAATGGCGTGCGTCGCGTTTCGAGCGTGACGTTGCTGCTGGGCGAGGTCTCGGGCGTCGTTCCCGACTTGCTGCTCGACGCTTGGCGCTGGGCGGCAGATAAAAAGTCCATCACGCAGGGCGCGGAGCTTATCGTGGAGCCCGTCGAGGCCGTGACGCATTGCGAGGCGTGCGGCCGCGACTATGCGACAGTCGAGCACGGCAAGACCTGCCCCCATTGCGGCAGTGGCGATACCTATTTGCTCCAGGGCCAAGAGGTCATGATCAAGCAGATCGAGACCCCCGACGAGGACCCGGCAGACGCTACCCCTGATGGTCCCGCTGCTCCTGACACCGTCGACGCCGCCAACCCCCTCCACATCGCCTAACTTAGTCATTGGGGGCGTTCTTAAACGACTAGTCATTAAAGAACGTCCCTAACGACTACTTTGCTAGAGCATATTTCTTACCATTAGTCAAGCACCATCTGTTTAAACGAAATAGCCTCAACGCGAGCACATTTGTGTCTGTTTAAAACCGGCAATAATGAACAGCGTGCTCAATTCGGTCATGTAAATAGATCAGCTATCAATCCTCAGCAGCAAATCAGCCAAAATACTGGAATGTAATCAGCTTGTAACAAAACAAGACGTTAGAACAAATAATGCTACCTTTTGCAGTTTTTCAAACAATTCTGCTGTATTTGCAGCTATACTCCATAACTGTCGTGTAGGAATTACGTAGACAAAAAGGAGGTTATGTGATGGTAAGTATTGTTCTTGCTAGCCATGGTGACTTGGCGGCTGGAATCAAGCAGACGGGCTCGATGGTCTTTGGCGATCAGCCGTCTGTTGCCGTGGTCTCGCTCGAGCCGAGCATGGGCCCCGACGACTTCCGTGCCAAGGTCGAGGAAGCAGTCGCTTCCTTCGAGGACCAGGAGCAGGTGCTCTTCCTCGTTGATCTGTGGGGCGGCACGCCGTTCAACCAGATCAGCGGGCTCATCGAGGGCCACGATTCCTGGGCTATCGTCACCGGTGTCAACCTGCCTATGCTCATCGAGGCATATTCGCAGCGCTTTGACGCAAAGAACACTGCACATGCGATCGCAAAACATCTCGTGACTGAGGCTAAGGCTGGCGTGCGCGTCAAGCCCGAGTCTCTGGAGCCCGAGGAGAAGAAGCCGGCTGCGGCCGCCGCTGCTCCTGCAGGCGCCATCCCTCCGGGAACGGTCATCGGCGACGGGCACATCAAGATCGCCCACGTCCGTATCGACACCCGTCTGCTTCATGGCCAGGTGGCCACCACGTGGACCAAGCAGATCAACCCCAACCGCATCATCGTGGTTTCCGACGGCGTTGCTCACGACGAGCTCCGCAAGACCATGATCGAGCAGGCTGCTCCTCCGGGAGTCCATGCCAACGTCGTGCCCATCAAGAAGATGGCCGAGGTCGTCAAGGACACGCGCTTTGGTGACACCAAGGCCATGCTGCTCTTCGAGAACCCGCAGGATCTGCTCAAGGCCATCGAGGCCGGCGTCGACATCAAGGAAGCCAACATCGGTTCCATGGCTCACTCCAAGGGCAAGGTCGTCGTCACCAACGCCGTCGCCATGGGCGATGACGACGTTAAGACTCTCGAGGCTCTCAAGGCCAAGGGCGTCAAGTTCGAGGTCCGCAAGGTTCCTTCGGATTCCTCCGAGGATCTCGACGCCATGTTGAAGAAAGCTAAGGCCGAACTGGCCGCTCAAGCATAGTAAAGGAGGGTCCGATACATGTCTGCAATCACTATTCTGCTTGTTGCGATTGTCGCGTTGCTTGCCGGTATGGAAGGCATTCTGGATGAGTTCCAGTTCCATCAGCCGCTCGTGGCATGCACGCTTATCGGTCTCGTAACCGGTCACCTTCAGGAGGGCATCCTCCTGGGCGGTTCGCTCCAGATGATGGCCCTTGGCTGGGCTAACGTCGGCGCCGCCGTCGCGCCTGACGCCGCTCTGGCCTCGGTCGCTTCTTCGATCATCATGGTGCTCGCCCTCAACGGCGGCGCCACCGATTCGGCCAAGGCCGTTACCGCCGCCATCGCCGTCGCCGTTCCGCTGTCGGTCGCTGGCCTGTTCCTGACCATGATCTGCCGTACCCTGGCAACCGCTATCGCTCACGCCATGGACGGTTGCGCCGAGAAGGGCGACTTCGCCGGCATCGAGCGCTGGCAGTATGCTGCCATCCTCATGCAGGGCCTTCGTATCGCCATCCCGGCAGTACTTCTGTGCATCATCCCGGCCGAGGCTGTTACCAACGCGCTTAACGCTATGCCCGACTGGCTGTCCGGCGGCATGGCTGTCGGCGGCGGCATGGTCGCTTCCGTCGGTTACGCCATGGTCATCAACATGATGGCCACCAAGGAGACCTGGCCGTTCTTCATCCTCGGCTTTGTCCTTGCTGCCATCCCTCAGCTCACGCTGATCGCCCTTGGCCTCATCGGCATCTCACTTGCCCTCATCTACCTTGGCCTTAAGGATCTGGCCAAGCAGGGTGGCGGCATGGGCGGTGGCTCCGGTGACCCGCTCGGCGACATTCTGAACGATTACGAGTAGGAGGGGAGTGATACATATGGCAGAGAACAAGATTCAGCTCACCAAGGCTGACCGTAAGAAGGTTTGCTTCCGTCATCAGTTCCTTCAGGGCTCGTGGAACTACGAGCGTATGCAGAACGGCGGCTGGTGCTTCGCAATGATCCCTGCGATCAAGAAGCTCTACACCAGCAAGGATGACCAGATTGCCGCTCTTAAGCGTCACCTGGAGTTCTATAACACCCATCCCTATGTTTCCGCCCCCGTCATTGGCGTTACCCTCGCTCTCGAGGAGGAGCGCGCCAACGGTGCTCCGATCGACGACGTCGCCATTCAGGGCGTCAAGGTCGGTATGATGGGCCCGCTCGCCGGCGTCGGCGACCCCGCCTTCTGGTTCACCCTTCGCCCGATTCTGGGCGCTCTGGGCGCTTCCCTGGCCCTGTCCGGCAGCATCGCCGGTCCGCTGCTGTTCTTCTTCGCGTGGAACATCATCCGTTACGCCTTCCTGTGGTACACGCAGGAGTTTGGTTACAAGGTCGGCTCCTCCATCGCCAAGGACCTCTCTGGCGGTCTGATGGGCAAGGTCACCGAGGGTGCTTCCATCCTGGGTATGTTCATCATCGGCGCCCTGGTCGAGCGCTGGGTGTCCATCTCCTTCACCCCGGTCGTCTCCAAGGTCACGCAGTCTGCTGGCGCCTTTATCGACTGGGCTAACCTGCCCTCCGGTTCTGAGGGTGTCAAGGAAGCACTGACGATGTATAACTCCATCGGTGCTAACGCCCTTGATCAGGTGAAGGTCACCACGCTTCAGGCCAACCTCGATCAGCTCATCCCTGGCCTTGCCGCCGTGTGCCTGACCCTGCTGGTCTGCAAGCTCCTCAAGAAGAAGGTCAGCCCGATCGTCATCATCCTGGCTCTCTTCGCCATCGGCATCATCGGTCGCGTCTGCGGCTTCATGTAAGCTCGCTTCGGCTTAAGACCGAGAATTGCTAGGCAAGGGCTTTTGAGCCATTGAAACGGACCGCACCCGGTGGGTACACTGGATGCGGTCCGATTGTTTTATTTGGAGGGCGAGGCGCGCATGGCGCAATCTCAGAACAGCACGGTCGATCTGGCAACGCCGGCAACCTGCCTGATGGGGCTTACCAGCCACGGTAACGTGATGGTGGGCAATAAGGCGTTCGAGTATTACAACGAGCGTAATCCCGAGGATTATATTCAAATCCCGTGGGACGAGGTCGACTATATTGCCGCCGAGGTTTTGCGCGGCACCAAGAAGATCACGCGTTTTGCTATCTTCACCAAGGACAACGGCCACTTTACGTTTTCGACGCGCGATGACAAAGAGACGCTTCGTGCGGTCCGCAAGTACGTTGACGAGGATAAGCTCGTGCGTTCGCCTGACTTTATCGATGTGACGGCTAAGGGCGCCAAGAGCATCCCCTCCGTTATCAAAAACCTCTTCCACAAAGGCAACTAGTCATTAAAGAGCGCCCCCTCAAAGTGGGGCGCAGTCTCCCATGTGGCTCGATCGGGAAAGTGCATCCCAGTTCGAGCGTCGATTCCGGGATGTAGTTTCCGGAACGGGGTCGTTTGGGAAACCGTGTCCCGTTTCGAGCCGAAATTCTGGGTCACTGTTTCCCAGCGAGGTCTCATGGGGAAAGTCTGACCCAGAATTTGCCTGGATAGTGGGACGCACTTTCCGGAGGGCTGTTCCACCGCAACTTCGAAGAGTGGGTATACGCTGCATTACAGCGGCGTAAATCTGCTACACTAATACAACATGCCTCCGTAGCTCAGGGGATAGAGCACCGCTCTCCTAAAGCGGGTGTCGACGGTTCGAATCCGCCCGGGGGCACCAGGAAAATCGCAGGTCAGGAGTTATTTTTGCTTCTGACCTGTTCTGGTTTTAGGGCTAAGAACTGCTTTTGTTTGTAAATCTGGTAAGTAAATTATTTAACTTACCGAGTTTTCCACTGAAAACAGGAAATCACCATTTTGGGGATAAAAAGTTTTCAACAGCCGTTAGTCGGTTCCATTTTGGTGATGTGCTTCCCTCTTTTGGGTAAATAATTTCACCATTTTGATGATTTGACTGCTTTGAGTTTTTGATAAAAACGCCTGTTCAGAAGCTTGTGCTATACCCATTTTGGTGAGACCAATTAATAGAGAAATATACTATAAAGAAATAGGGACGGCGATGCCGTCCCCTTCGCTCGCAAAGCTCGCTGCGCGGTCACGTGCCGTGACCTTGCCGCCGGCTACGCCGTCGATTGATACGCTCACTGCGTTCGCTGATGATGGACTAATCCGATTTATCAGTGACACCAGTCATAAGTGCAGCAATTGATATGTTGAATCCATTGGCAATTTTAGAGAGGTTAGAAAGACTGACATTTCTTCGCCCAACCTCTATCGAGGCGTAGTAAGACCTGTCCATGCCGATGTGATTCGCAAATTGCACTTGAGAGTAACCAGACTCTGATCTTAGTTCTTTGCAGCGTAGACCAAAGGATTGTTGTAGCGGCGAGATATCCATGACAAAAAGAGTCATGGATTGTTGTATAAAAGCCAACGGACTATATACAACAATCCCTGTTAAGGCGCATAATTATCTCTATTGGAAAGCACTCTGATGCCCAGTCGGATAGGGCACGGAAAAGGAATGGAATAGCAATGACTCAGGGAAAGCACTTCGCTGCCGGCGGCGATCACTTCGCCGCACTGCCAAACAAAAAGATTCACACTCCGAAGGGGATCGCGCGTCTGACCGTCACCGCGGCGACCATGGCCGCCATGACCGGATCGAGTCTCATCTCACCGTTCACGGCATTCGCCCAGACCGGTGACGGGACCACGCAGCACCCCGCCGTGATGTCGCCGATCGCCGCCCATGCCGGCGCGGCATCCGGTACCGGCGCGAAATCCGCCGCACAGACCATCGCGGACCTGCAGAAGGCAGTCGACGAGGCGAAGGCGAAGGAGGACGCCGCCAAGGCATCCTACGATGAGGCCGCCGGTCCCTACAACGAGGCGGCTTCCGCCCGCGACCAGGCCAAGGCATCCTACGATTCGGCAGTCAGCGCCGGCACGGCAGCCGACCGAGCGGCAATGGACGAGTATGCCCGTCAGGTCGCGGAGGGCAAGGACGCCGCCGATGCCGCCGGCAAGGACCTCGAGCAGGCGAAGGCGGGTCTCGCAGACGCCAAGGCGGATGCGTCCGAGAAGGACGAAGCGTACCAGTCCGCCCTCAAGGCGGCCCAGGATGCCAAGGATGCCCTCGATAAAGCCAAGGCCGATGCCGTAAGCGCCACCCCGGAGGCAATCAGTGCCGCCGAGCAGGCCGTGCGCGACGCCCAGGCTGCCGTGGACAGGGCACAGGCCAATCTCGCCAACGCCAACGCGACGCTTGCCGATGCCCAGTCCAAGCTGGTTGCGGCCCAGTCTGCAAAGGATTCCGCCGATGCCGTCCTTACTGCAGCCCAGCAGAACAAGGACGCGGCGGATGCGAAGGCCGCAGCCGCCAGCGCCGCCTACGAGAAGGCGAAAGCCGACCTCGCCGCAGCGGAGGCAGGCGCCAGCGGCCCGGAGTACGATGCGGCAAAACAGAAGGTCGCGGACGCGGAGGCAGCCCTCGCCGCCGCTCGAGCTGTGCAGTCCCAGTGCGAGTCCGAGCTCGAGCAGGCGCAGTCCGCTGCAGCAACGGCGCAGACCGAGTTGAATGATGCCCAGGCGTCCCTCTCCGCGAAGCAGCAGACCGCGGCCGATGCCGAATCCGGCGTGAACGCCGCCCAGTCCGCACTCGATGCCGCGAACGCCGACCTCGATGCGGCCAAGCAGGCGAATGCCGACGCCGTTGCCAAGCTGGACGCCGCGAAGCAGGCTGTCAGGGACGCCGAGTCCGCCAAGGCAACCGCCGACGTAGAGCTCGCGAACGCCAAGACTGCAAAGGATACCGCAAACGCCGCCGTGACCGCCGCGCAGCAGAAGGTCGACGAGGCACAGGCGAAACTCGATTCCGCCGACGCGCAACTCAAGCAGGGAGCCATCGGCTTCTTCCGTGCCATGGGTGCCGATGACGCAGTCAACATCATCCTGAACGCCAAATATGCCGGAAAGACCGAAGTCGGCAACTCCAAGGACGCCACGTCTCTTGACAATATGCTCAATGCGATCAAGTGGATGAAGTCCGTCAACGACTACCGCAAGTCGGTCGGCCTGTCCGAGCTCCATGTCACCTACAAGCTCATCGCCGGTGCGATCGCAGATGCCAACTACAGCGACACCGTGCTCGATCATGCCCGTCAATATGATTTTGCCGAAAACCTGGCATGGAATTACGGAATCGATCCGAGTGGGCAGTGGATCGAGCAGGAGAAGGGCTTTTTCGACAAGGCAACGGAGGCCCTTTATGGAGTCACCGGTCTTGTCGGCAAGGATGCCTATGATTTCTATACAAAGAACGGTGTCGCAATCAACCATTGGATTGCAGACAACTGCCACTGGGAGAACGGCAGTAGCGGCACCGTCGGCCATTACATGAACATCATCAATCCCGAACTCGCCGTTATGGGAATGGCAACCTGCACCAAGGGCACCATGTCCGGGCTTCAGACGCAGTGCTACACCGCAGAGATCTCCGGCTGGTCCGGCTCCGGTTGGAACATGAACCCCATGTCCGTCGACGAGTACGAGCAGAAGCTGACCTCCTATATCAACGGTCTCAAGAACGCCAAGAGCGCACTCGACGCAGCCAAGGCCGATCTCGCAGCCAAGCAGCAGGCAGCCGCCAGCGCCGCCGCAACCGTCCAGCAGAAGCAGGTCGCAGCGGATTCCGCACAGGCAGGTATCGATGCCGCGAAGCAGGACGTTGCCGATGCCCAGCGTGCCGTCGATGCCGCCAAGGCTGATGTCGCCGCCAAGCAGCAGGGCGTCACGGATGCCCAGACCGAGCTTGATGCGGCGAAATCGGACCTCGATGCCGCCAACGCGGCAGTCGATACGGCAAAGTCGACCGTCCAGCAGAAGCAGGTCGCCTTTGATGCCGCCAACGCAGCCGCAACGGCCGCACAGTCCAAGTTGGATTCCGCCAAGGCGGACACCGCTGCCAAGCAGCAGGGCGTGGACGATGCGAACGCCGACCTCGCGAAGTTCTTCCAGGACGTCGCCGACGCCAAGAAGGCGCTCGATACAGCAAAGAGCGTCCACGACGCGGCGGCAGCCGATCAGGCCGAGAAGGCGACCGTCCTCGCCGCCGCCGAGCAAAAGGCGGACGGCACCGCGAGCGCCCTCGCGGATGCCCAGCGCGCCGTCGATGCCGCAAGGGCCGACGCCGGCGTTGCCGCCGACAAGCTTACCGGCTCCCAGACCGATCTCGAGGACGCACGGTCGAACCTCGACATCCTCACCGGCCTGGCCGCGAAGCTCGCAGAGGCACAGCAGCGCGAGCAGGATGCAGTAAAGGGCGTCAATGACACCAAGGCCGCGCTCGATGCCGCGAAGGCGGATACCATCGCCGCCGAGTCCCTAGTCTCCGCCGCCGAGCAGGCAAAGGCACAGGCAGACGCCAAGCTGTCGAAGCTGAACTCCATCGACGCCGGCGCGGCGATCGCTTCCGGCCATGACGCAAACGCGGATGACGCCCTCAACGCGCTTTTCGCCGCAGCAGTCGAGGCACGTGCCAAGGTCGCGCCCGCCAAGGCCATCCTGGACGAGAAGCAGGCTGCGCTGGACGGGCTCCAGCCCGGCTACGATGCGGCACTCGCCGCCTACGAGTTGGCGAAGTCCGATCACATCGCAGCGGAGCAGAAGCTTTCCGATGAGATCGCACGACAGGAGGCAGAGGAGGTCGCAAAGCAGCAGACCGCAAAGCAACAGGCGGCATACACCCCAAAGCACCTCGCCGGCAAGGATACCGCCCAGCCCGGCAGCCTCGCCCAGACCGGTGACAGCGCGGGACTCATCGGCGAGACGTTCGTCATCGGCGGTACCGTCCTCGTGGCAGCCGGCGTCTTTCTCAATCAAAAGAAGCGCCGCGAGCAGATGTAAAAGCGAACCGGGCGTTGGATACCGGCTAGTGTCCAACGCCCGGTTTCATGGACAGGGAGATCGGTGTGAGAACAAATGCTATTATCGTTGCGCTTCTGGTGTGCCTTTCGGCACCTCAACTTGGATGTGCCAGCGTTGCAAAGCAAGGAAGCGGCTCTACGGAAAGGGCTGCCACAGCGGTAAAGAATAAAGACAAAAAGAAGCCAAGCGAAGAAAAGGCGACGCAGGCCTCTGGAGCCAAGACCGAGGAGAAGAAAGAATCCGACGACAAGGACCAGAAGTCCGATGATTCCAAGAAGGAGGATAACAAGTCTTCCGATTCCTCAAAGTCGGACAACAAGGACGATTCCTCCCAGTCCAAGCAGAATTCCGGTAATTCTCAGACTTCTGGCAGCAATAACTCCTCTTCCAACGGCGGTAGCCAGAAGAAGTGGGTTGCCGAGCAGGGCCACTGGGAGACAGATTACAGCCAGGTCTGGGTGCCGAATGTGGTTTATACGCGCCATGAACGTTGGATCTGCAGTGCATGCCACGCAGCATTTGGATCTGCAGCCGAAATGGACGCTCACGCTCACGCTACTTTTGGCGATGCACAGCATCCTAACGGCGGTTCTGCAATCAATGATTCGTATACCACCTCTGAGGACCAGGGACATTATGAACAGCAGGCTACGGGACAACATTGGGTTGTCGACGTCGCCGGTCACTGGGAGTAATGTGCATCGTTCCTCTCCTCTTACATTCGGTAAATGATTATTTATTTGTGGGCGGCCGGTTCGGCCGCCTTTTTTAGACGCCCAGTCTGGGAGCAAACGATAGGAAAGCAATCAAACGAGAGGCTGTTCCAAAAGAATCCGGCGGTGCCGGATGCTTCGGGCAAAAACTTCCGCAAATCGGTAAGGTCTTCCATCAACTTGCTCCAGCCCTCGCCCGGAGTCCGCTGCGCGGTAATGCAAACACTCGGCATCCCTCGCATTCGCATTACCGCTCCGCTCTCGCTACAGCGAACTTTCAACACTCAGCATCCTTCGCGTTAAAAATTCGCTTCCGCTCACGGTCTTCACTTTCGCTTCGACAACGCGAGGCACCTCGCTTGGAATGAGGCCTCTCATTCCATGTCTACACTGCGTTCCGCCCAATCGCCGTACCGGTGATTGCAAGATGACTGTGGGTGGCATTTTTGTGGGCCCATTCGGACCCCAAAAACACCACGCCACAGACCTTGCTTATCGCCTGCTGCGGCGATAAGGTTATCGTGAAGTTGAAACTTCGCGATGAAGAATCGCGGCGACGATTCTTCATTTTTGGAACGACGCCAGCCGTTCCTCATCAAGGAAAGCGAATCGCATAGCAGGTTTTGATCGGAGGCCTCTCCGATCACTGATTCGTTTTCCGGAGGAATCATGAGCAGGCTCCGCCCACACACCATCAAGGCGTCTCTTTCCGATGAAGAGAAGAAAGTCATCACTGCAATCGCAAAGCGACATGAGATGAGTGAGGCGGAACTCATACGCTTCACTTTGTGCAATACCGACGATCTCGATATCGATTTTGGTCTTGCGGAAATCGCTGATCAAAAATCCCGAACCGATGACATTCACGTCCGGGTCTCGCCGGAAGAAAAAAAGATAATTGAAAGCAATGCTGATTCCCTCGATATGACTGTCAGTTCGTATGCTCGTCGCGTACTACTCAAAGGGAATGTTGAGAAAATCGATCTCGATCGGGCGTCGATCGACAAGATTTATCACGAGCTTTTAAAGGAAGGAACAAACCTTAATCAGCTCATGTACTTCGTAAATGCACAAGGTCTTCCGGCGTATAACGAGAAGGCGGTTTTCCGAACACTTGAGAAGGTCTATCAAGTTGGGCGTAAGCTGGACCGTTTCATCGACGAGCTCGAGAAGCGCTATTTCGTCGGTGGTGATGTGAAATGACGGTTATCAAACAGAAAAGCGTTTCGAGCGACCGTTACGCAAAGAACGTCCGTAAATACATCAACGGAAAAGATGCGCTTGCGCGTGGCGGCTGGAACATCGAATACAGCGATCGCTGGTTTTCGAAAATGGATAGAACCAGAAAGGTTTTCCATCACGACAAACCGTCGAGAGCCGGAGCCAAAAACGTAATCCTGCTTCATCAGATCCTCGCGTTCCTTCCGGAAGAATGCTCATGCAACGGGGGCAAGATGACCCCCGATGCATGTTTGGCCTACGCGGAGCAATGGCTTGCGAAGTACTATCCGCATCAACAAGTGATTCTCGCGCTGCACGAAGAAAGCGATAAGGCGGGAAAACGCTACGCAGTGCACATGGCGATCAACCGTACCGATTTGTTAACCGGCAAGCGTTGCGAGACGGGCGGGCGGCATGGAAAGTACGAACGCGCCTCATGGGTCCGCGAACTCGATAAGGACTGGAATCTCGCCCAGCTCGAAAAGGGAAAGAAGAATTCGAAGATTCGCGATCGCCAGCCGCGCGATATTGAAAAGGAGATTGTCGATCGCGGAGAGTACAGTTATAAAAACAATCTGCGCGAGCTGATCCATATTGCAATCAACGACTACCACCCGAAGAATATGGAGCAGTTCAAAAAATTACTTGCCTCATGGGGCGTAGACATTTTCATCAAGAACAATCGTGTCTATGCGACAGATCTTGATATCAAAGAGGCCGGCAACCCGAAGTGCACTTTCAACCTGACCCGTCTTGACGGTCGGTTTGCGGTCAAGCAACTTGAGGCGGCCTTCAAAAATAACGTGCTTGAAGCCGAGCGAGCCCTTCCATACGAGAAGCGCTGTGAGATCTACATCCAACGGCTTAAAAAAGCGTATTCGGCGTGGGTCGAGCAGGCAAAGGCGAGCAAGGGCGTCGCCTACAATCTCTTCCCTAAGTTCATCGCACCGAAGTGCGATGAAGATCTGCTCGAAGATCCGTCGGTTCGCGATGAGCTTCTTGCGCGTCGCGGCTACGCAAGGGAGATTCGCAACCGCTATTCCGGCGACGTTGTCGATGCCGGCGACGACCGTGTTCGCGCCGCCGGCCAGGCGCACAGCGGTAGCGCCGTGTCGCGACAGATGGACGATCGCGTTGTCGATCGCGGTGATTTCTCACGCGGAGACACGCCTCGCTAGTTTTGGAAAGCCTATCGTCGGTGCCCTAGCGCGCTGCCATCCAGTGCCGATTCTTTCATGCTCGCAATTCGGCGAGGGTGAGGAGTATGAATTGATCGGCGGGAGTCAGCCGCTCTGATAGAATCGTCCTTGCTGGCGGCAGCCCTCGTGCCGGGCAGAGCCCTCCATTTGATGGGAGGTGATGCCCATGACCGATTTCACCGAGCTCGTGAAGCTCCTGACCGCTATGGTCTCGCTCCTCACGGCCCTTGTCGGCCTTTCCAAGGCACTCAAGCAGGGCTCGAAGCCCAAAAAGAAAGGCCACCGTCGCTAGGACGATGACCCAACTTCATTAAGCAACGGCTCTGCCCAGCTCTCTACAACTTGGGCTGCCGTCGGCACCATTTTACCCTCCTGACGAGCAATTCGTCCATATTTCAAAAATCAAATCCTGTTCGCGCGTGGGCGTAAACTTTTAGTTGGGCAAATCCGGCAGATTGGAGTATGAAACATGAGGGATATGCACCTCATGTCGCTCATAAAACGTCTCCTGACCTCGAAGGAGAACGTTTTTTAGCGATAAAAGGAGACATAAATATGATCTGGTTTACCAGCGACATCCACTTCGGGCATGAGAACGTGCTGAAGTTCACCGACCGCCCGTGGGAGACGATTTGGCAGATGAACGACGCCATCGTCGACAGCATCAACGGCAGGGTTGCCGTGGACGACGAACTCTACATCCTGGGGGATTTCTCATTCAAGATGACCGCCCAGGACGCCTACGGGCTGCGCAAGCGGATCGCCTGCAGGCGCATCCACCTCGTCCCGGGAAACCACGACAAGGACTGGACCCAGCCGGCGGTCGCGGGCGCCTTCACCGTGGAGCCGCCGATCTGCGTGCTCAAGATCGACGGGCAGAAGATCGTCCTGAGCCATTACCCCATGGCCGACTGGCAGGGCATGAGCCATGGATCGTGGCACCTCCACGGGCACATCCACAGCAGCGGCGGCGCGTACAACGAGTTCAACCGCAAGCAGGGCCTTCTGCGCTACGACGTCGGTTGCGATGCCAACGGGCACTCCCCGGTGAGCCTCGACGAGCTGAGGGGATGGTTCGCCGGAGTCGACGAGCCGTGCGGCCGGGTGAAATGGCCCTGGTGGGTCAACGAGACCGGCGACAGGCAGGTCGAGCGCGAGCTGGCGGCGTACAAGAGGGAAGAGGTGATTCGATGACGGTCTATGTGACGGGCGACATCCACGGTGGGCTCGACATGCAAAAACTCCGCGACTGGGAGCTCGGCGACAGTCTTACCAGCGACGACTATCTCATCGTCGCCGGTGACTTTGGCTTTCCGTGGAACTTTTCCGCCGAGGAATGTGCCGACATCGCTTGGCTGGAGTCGCGCCCCTATACCGTGCTGTTCGTCGACGGCAACCACGAGCGTTTCGATCACTGGGCGGAGCGTCCCATGGAGCTGTGGCACGGTGGGCTGACGCAGCGCCTGTCGGATACCTCCCCCATACGGCGCCTGACGCGCGGCGAGGTTTTTGAGCTCGACGGCTCAACGGTCTTTACCATGGGCGGCGCCACGAGCGTGGACAAGGAATACCGCATTCCGTATTCCAGCTGGTGGCCTCAGGAGCTCCCGGACGAGCGCGAATTCGATGCCGCGCGGACAAAGCTCGACGAGGTCGGCTGGAAGGTCGACTGCGTCATCACCCATACCTGCGCCACGCGCATGCTCTCGCCGACGCTCTACCCCGACCCAGGCTGGGAACGCCCTGATGTGGACCGGCTGACCGGATTCCTCGACGAGCTCGAGAATCGCCTGGACTACAAGCGCTGGTATTACGGCCATTTTCACCGAGACGGCAACCCGGACGAACGTCATACCGTGCTGTACGACCGGATCGTGAGGCTCGGGGACAAACTCCTGCCGTGGGGCGCGTACTGATGGCTGTCTATGTGACAGGAGACGTGCACGGCAGGGCCGAGTACGGGGCCAGCAGGTTCGCCTTCAGGTCTTGGCCACTGGGCCGGACCCTGACGCACGATGACGCGGTGATCGTGGCCGGCGACTTCGGCTTTGTCTGGGACGGCTCGAATGCTGAGAGGTATTGGCTCGACTGGTTCGAGTCGAAGCCCTGGACCACGTGTTTCGTAGACGGCAACCATGAGAACCACCACGCCCTGGCTGGGCTGCCGGTGCGGGAGTGGAACGGCGGGCTCGTCCATGAGGCGCGACCGCACGTGCTGCACCTGATGCGTGGAGAGGTGTTCGATATCGACGGGCTCACGGTCCTTGCCATGGGCGGTGCCGCGAGCAACGACAGGCGGTACCGCAGGGAGGGGAGGAGCTGGTGGCCCGAGGAGATGCCGAGCGAGGAGGAGATGGACCGTTGCCGCGCCTCACTCGACCGCGTGGGCTGGAAGGTCGACTGCGTTGTGACTCACGAGGCTCCTGCCGCCCTAGCTAGAGAGCTGTGCCGGAAGCGCGGACGTGAGTACCGTGGGGATCAGCTGCAAACCTTCCTGGGCGAGCTCGACGGGCGGCTTGACTATCGCGTCTGGCTCTTCGGCCACTACCATGGCGACGAATGGCGCGGCGGCAGGCATCGCCTTATCTACCGAGACATCGTGCCGATCGAAGATGCTGCGCCCGGTTCTAGGAACCTTCTAGAAGCGCTCTAGAAGGTTCCTAGAAATCAGCAGCCTGGCAGGAGAAGCGCGTGGCTACTCGCCCCTCATCTGGGCCATGACCTCGACCTTGGCCTCGGCCACGGCCGCACGCTGCTCGGAGGCGGCAAGGCGGTCCTTGAGGGCGGCGATCTCGGCCATCAGGTCGTGCTGGGCCAGGAGCGCATCGCTCAGCTCGGCTTGGGCTTTCAACGCGGCGTCACGCTCGACGCGCAGACGCTCGATCTCATCGGACATGGCCTCAGCCTCGGCGTGGAGCTGGACGACCTGCCTGCCGAGCTCCCTGGCATCGGCGAGGTATCTGACGCTCGCGGCATGGAGCTCATTGTTCTCGAGCTCGATGCTCGCGGTGTCGAGCTCGAACTTCTCCTCGATAAAGGCGACCCGCTCATTGCAGTCGGCCTCAAGTCTTTCGTTCCGGTCTCTCGCCTCGACGAGCTTGCGGTTGAATTCGTCGAGCTGGGCCCTGAGCAACGCGTTCTCGGTTCTGAGGTCGCCCGTCTCGCGCAGCAGCTTCTCCCGCCACGTCGCCTCGATCCGCTCGGCGGCCTCATCGAGGACGGACTTCACGCCGTAGATCTCCCTGATTTTCTTCTCGTCTGCCATGGTGCGGCACTCCAATCAACAACGGGCATGGCTCCGCCATGCCATATGGCTGGGAACAATGCACGGCCGCTGTTGATTTGTGTTCGCCCTGCGATCGGTGAGTTCTAAAAAGGCGTCTCAGATCATGCATTCACGCAGGTTTTCGGTTGGAGAAATACCGCACGTTTTCATGGTATCACGCGCCTTAAAGACCATGAATAGACGGCCATATCGATTCGTTGAAAATGGCACCTACGACGTGTTGGTGGCGGGAGAGTGATGGCGTTAAAGATGCCGAGAATGATTATGGGATTGTTTTAGATGCGGGCATGAAAAAGGGTCGAATCGAAGTGTCTGGCCGGACGCCAATTGTCCGGGAACTGTTTCGGTTCGACCCTGTTTCATTTTACATCCGCGGCATGCTCTTATAGACGCCCGGCGATTACCGACCTTCACGACCTCGATAGTCGGGCTATGGACTTAAGATTTCTTGGGCTCCCAGCCGTTTTCGATTGCGGCGGGGTAGACTGCGGCGTAATTAAGCATCCAGCTGCCATCGCCCGCTTTTTGAATAAACCCCTTATCCTTCAAAGAGGTATAGGCTCGGGAGATCGTGTTCTTACTCAGGTGGTAGCGCTCCTCAATCCATTTGCTTTTTGCGTAAAAGCCCATGGCTCGTTTGTTTTTGGAAGGATTTCCAAGCTTCCATACTAGGCCGAGGATGAGGCGCTCGGCAGCGACAGTGGTGGCACAACACGCCCAGTCGGGCACCGAAATAAAATTCGCGTTATCCATTTTCCTTCTAATCTCTCGTTGCTCAGTAACATCATCGGAATATTTGTCGGAAATCGACGGTAGCTCGCTCATGTTTACCGCCTAGTCAAGGTGGGCGGTACGACCTTCAAGCTGCTTGAAAAGTTCGTAGAAGGAGCTTTCAAACATGTAATTCGAGCGATGGATTTGGATGAGCTTGCCGGACTCGCGCATAAACTTGCGCGCGGTGTTTTCGCTCCAGCCAGTGAGTTCGCGGATATCGTTAACGCGGAGCAACCGATCGCACTGAGCGGCACCAGTGGGGAAAGTCGGTGTGGACGCCTGAGTGCTAATCTGTGGAGTAGCCATGATGAGCTATCCTTTCAATGAGGGCCCTCCCTGTGCTTGTAAGACTTACCAGGTTCATAAGCACATGGGGGGCCGGTTTTTATGACTACATGCGTAGCCATCTGACAGCTTTAGAATCTATTAAAACTCATTAGATGTCAATCAAATAAAGCGTCTACCTGCGGAAATAGTAGTATAGTACCGTAATATTATTGATGAAACGATGAATGAATAACATGCTATTTCTCGCTTTTCTGTATATAGGCGTTGATGAAGTCTTCGTAGCCTTTAACTGCTTTTATTTCTGATTGTTGAACGAGGCTTGTATACGTTTTGAGCGTGATATTGGGGTCCGCGTGGCCAAGAATACCTTGCACGCTTCTAACGTCCGATCCGTTCGCCAGCATAAAAGTGCTTACACAATGCCTGAGCTGATGCGGGCAGATGCCCTTATATAGTTTTCCGCCAGTCGAATTGTTCGGCTCATAGATTCCAAGGTTGCAGCTAACTGCGAAATCGCGAAACCAATGGTTGAAGATGTAGTTTTTCATGTGACAGACAGTAGGGACCCCCTGCTTGACAGCAATATCGCTAATGATGGGAGTGCTGCCAGTCTGGGAGAGCCCCAGAGAGGCCAGGAACTCTTTTTGTATGGCTGACCATGATTGAAGACGTTCGGCCAAGGTTTCTCCAACGGGGATTTTGCGTTGGCTTTCTTGTGACTTGGGTGCCCTCAGTTCATGGTCGTTGGTGTACTGCCTGTCAATTTTCAAGGTTTTATTGGCAGGGTCCCAATCGCGCCATTCGAGGCCCAGCATCTCGCCTTTCCGCATACCCGTATACACTAGTACTAGCGTACCAACAGCTTCGGCGGTGAGCTCAATGTGTTGAAGATGTGTGCATAGGGTAGCTACTTGGTCGATTGTCAGTGATTCTCTTTTGTTGCGTGGTCTGCGAACATGAACGGTAGCGCAGGGGTTTCGGTCAATTATTCTCTTTGCGACTGCATTCGACAGAATTTGACGCAGTTTCGAATTGATTCGTACAAGCTCTGATGGTTTGTATTTTCCCGTACGACGAGCTTCGGCATATGCTTCTTCGATTAGATCGGGAGTTAGCCCTTCAATTGTCTGAAACGCACCGAATAGGTCTTCGATATGCCTGCAATCGTACGCTTCTCTTTCATAGCTCGTTGGCGCAAGCTCGGTGTCCCTATTTTCATGAAAGGCCCAGCAGTAGGACGCAAGCAAAGTGGGCTTTTTAGTTTTAGTGATCGTGCCAGAGGAGTTGATTTCAGCCAGCTTGGCCTGCATTGCAGCCTTAGCTTCTGTTTTAGTCTTGCAACGAATTGTATAAGTTGGGGATCGTTTGTAGCGCCCCGTCTTAGGGTCCTTGACTCCAAGGGAAAAATAATAGCGATAGGTGTTAGGTGATCTCTTGTCTTTCCAACACGTGCCTCTTCCGCTAATGAGTGGCTGTTCTGACATCTTTGCACTCCGTTTCTTTGAATAGTTTTCAACAATTCATTGAGTGCAGTTTAGCTAAAGCTGTTAGTAATATGTTTGTAAAAGCGTAGACGCAGCTACCGGAGGCAAAAGACACAAACTGCTATGTTTATCTGCGGTTATATGATGTTCAATGATGCTTGATGAATGGTAGGGGGTAGCATTAAATCATATCTCCTAAAGCGGGTGTCGACGGTTCGAATCCGCCCGGGGGCACCAGAGATTTGCCGAGCCCGGTACCGCTACGGTGCCGGGCTCTTCTGGTCTAAGGGCAGGGTTCGAGCCGTCGACACCCGCGTCACCAATTTCCCCGCGGGGGGAGTTTTCGAATCCGCCCGGGGGCACCAGAGATTTGCCGAGCCCGGTACCGCTACGGTGC
>UQOQ01000022.1:0-32938 GCA_900542715.1 uncultured Collinsella sp. | reverse complement strand
TGGAAAATCCCCCTAATCTAGCAACGGTTTAGAGTCTACTAGATTGGGGGGACGGGAGCCAAAGCATGATGGGCCGAACGGTTAGCCACAAGTTCACCTTCGGCGCCAATGGCCTCATCCGTATAACCATTGAGTTCCAGATGACCGACATCGATCCACACCCAGCCAACGCCCGAAACACCTGGCTCGCAGCACGCAACGTTGCCTATAAACATGCTCTCCGTGTCCGCGGTATAAGAAGGCCCGCCCTGCAAAACGCACGGACAGGGCATAGCAACAGGCAACTCGGCGCAAATCGTTTGAGCAGGCGGCGCGCGGAAGGAGCGTATAAGGCGGTTTTCTGCTGGCTGTCAGCCGCGGCATCCTCACGGAAACCTAGTTGTCGCCGGAATTATAGTTCCCGGCGCGGACTCACCTTATCTCCCCGGTGCGGGCTCGATATCCTCTCGGATATCTAATCGTCTTGGACTTTAACCCGCCCAAGCACAGTACAGCTTTTACGTGCCGCCACACGGAGCTTAGCTCGTGGACTATTTTCTAAAATATAGACCTTCAAAGCAACTTGGGTTCAAGCACGGACAAACAAAACAGGCACTGAATACACGACTTGTTTATCAATAGTTATCAATCAAATGCGTTACCAGCAAATATCGTCCGTCTCATACGCTGCGATACAATCAATCTCACCAAATGCTTAACCAGTAAGTCGAAGGGACCAACGTGCTAACAATTCACTATGGTGATATGGAAAACGTTATCTATAATACGTCGGCTTACTTCGATAACATCTATTCGCCCGAATGGTTTCAAGATGCTTTTGCGCAGAGAATTATTAAATCCATTGATAAGGGCGGCGTGGTTGGACCCGGCGCAATAAACACCAAGATCCTTGGCATTATCCCACCGGAAAGGCTATCGGGCGGAACTAAGACGCTGCTACTCATGTACTTCATGCCTCAGAACATATACAACGCCACAACCTGTAGCGACAATTGCGCTTACTGGATTCTAAGAATTGCCACGCAAAAGGACTTAACCATCAGCCTCTACCATTTGGTGGATTTTGGGAACGGCAAATTCACAGCGACCGTTGCAAACACGGGCGATGTCGTTCACACGATGTTCGACCTCGTCCCAATAGCCGCAAAATGCCTAAAGGAAAACTCCTGACACGCGCTTTCGCTAGGCTCTGTTAGACCAAGATTGGCATACATATGTCATCACGGTGCCATATCGTTAGCCCCGTAGACCGCGACGATGGGGACATCATGAACGCCGAGGACCTGGTAATCACCTTCAAGAGGGACATCGCGAGCCTCAGCAGGACCGAACGCCGCTGGCTCCGCCTACGAAGTCGAATACTGCCCGCGCTGCGGGTCCGCCGTGGTCGTGAAGAAGGGGAAGGCCGGGAACGGCGAGCAGCGCTACCTCTGCCGGGGCTGCGGCAGGACCTTCGGCATGGGCAGCGAGCGCATCCTGGGGGCGAGCAGGCTCCCGAAGGAGACCTGGATGGCCTACGCCGAGTGCTTCGAGCTCATGCTGCCCCTGCGCGAGTGCGCGAGGCGCTGCCGCGTCTGCCTCAAGACCGCCTACACCATGCGCCACAGGCTGATCGAGTGCCTCTCGGCCTACTCCCCCTCGTTCAGGATCGAGCGGGGCTGCGGCTGCGAGCTCGACGAGACCTACTTCCCCGAGTCGTTCAAGGGCAACCACGCGAAGGGGTCGTTCACGATGCCGCGCCCCTCCCGGCACCGCGGCAAGCAGGTGCACAGGCGCGGGCTGTCGCGCGAGCTGATCTGCGTCATGACCGGCGTGAACGACCCGAACGAGACGTTCCTCGAGGTCACGGGGCGGGGCGCCCTTTCGAGGGGGCGCGCCATGGACGCGCTGAGGGGCCGCATCGCGGCCGGCTCGGTCGTCGCGACCGACAGGGCGGCCGCCTACGTCGGCGTCCTCGCCGAGCTCGAGGTCACCGCGCACGCGGCCCACGATTCCAAGGACCGCTCCGGGGGGGACCATCAACCGGGTCAACGCCGTCCATTCGCTCCTCGGCGCCTTCATGGGGCCGTTCAAGGGCGTGTCGACGAAGCACCTCGATGCCTACCTCGCCTGCTTCAGGTGGTGCCGGACCTTCATGGCGACCGATTCCGGCGCCGCCGAGCGCACGGTCGCGCGGCAGCTCGCGCACGGCACCTGCAGGAGCCGCATCCGTGATATGTTCAACGTGGAGCCGCCCTACATGGACTACTGGGCCGCGCCTGCCGCGCAGGGGCGGTAGAATGGACGCAACGAGATACACGAGGAGGGGCTCAGCCATGCCGTCGAGCATACCGGCCACGACGATTCGGATCGACCCTGAGGTCAAGAGGGAGGCCACGGCCATCCTGGACGAGCTCGGCCTGTCCATGTCCACCGCCGTCAACGCGTTCCTCAGGGCGCCCGTCCGGGAGGGCGGGATGCCGTTCGAGATGAGGGTCAAGGCGCCGGTGCCCGACGGGAAGACGGCGAGATAGCCGGCAAATCGACTTGGAGCGATGGGACCCTCACGATTGACCCGACAGATCTTGAGCACATCGCCCCCTTACCGGATTCAAACCCGGCAAGGGGGCGATTATCTTGCAATTTCAAAAAGATGATTGGGGCAGAATGTCAATCATGGTCTAACAGAGCCAAATCAATCCAACAGTTTAGATAACGGTTAATGATTCGGGAACAGGGCGTTCGGCCGGATGGGACAAATAGATCTGGAAAGAACGAACCCCTTCGGGGCACACAAGTAGAGACAAACAATGGGGTCGCTTCGAGAAGCGATGCTTTCGAAGCGACCCCATTGTTTGCACAATTGAATTAGGCGCTGAGACCAAGTTGAGTCAATCTTAGACTAACAGAGAGAAGCGCCGCCCAAGTCATGTACTATCCGCTCCAACTCGACAATGTAGGACTCAACCGAATCATCCGATGGCGAGACTTCTGCTCGAATAATGTGGTCCCATTTATACAGGAAATTTTCAACCTGTCGATCTGGGTCATTCTTCCACAGTGGAGCAAGTGCAATCAACGCCGCATCAAAAGGATTGAAGGAAAAATTATCAGCATCAATATAGCCACCCATACCGCCCCTGTCGCAGTCATATACACTTCTAACTATTCTCTCCAATTCAATAGCCTGATTATGATTCATAAAATCACCTCCCTTTCTACTCTTGATACCCCAAAATAGAGAGGAAAAGAGTTTCGATAACATTTATCCGGTTGAAAATCATACACAATCGCTAAACATCGGTTGATTTCCGATCTCAGCCGATCACATTAAACCGATAGGCCGTTCCGGCAGTTATCCGGACGCCCCCGCGGACCCCGTGGGCCCCGGGGGCGGCGTTTTCCCAGTTGGAGGAACGGTGGAGATGTGTTTCGATGGGTTCGGTGGCCATGCTTCGCCCTCCGCCTGACACCGCTTCCCAGACCCAGTCGGACGTTCGGTCCGCCTATTCCGTTTTACCTTAAGGATAGACCAGCGGGGTATCGCCCATCTCGGCGCGCGCAGGCTCTATGAGCCCCGGCGTCAGGTCGAGCATGTCGACGGGTGTTAATGATCACTAAAAAGAGGTCCGCGTGATCGCCGGCAATCGAGCACCGTGAGCACCGAAACTGAGCAGTTTGAGCAGAAGGGCCGTACCCCGGGAACCGGGAGCGCGGCCTTCGCCATACGGTTCCCCGGGCGGGAACTTTGGCGAGGCCGCCCAGGAAGGATGGGGAGATGACCGTGCCCCTGGACACTGTGAATGATATACGGTCGACGGAGGCGGCCGGGCGCCCGGGGTTCAAGATAGCCCGGGCACTTCACCTGAGCCGCAACACCGTGGCAAAGTACGCCGACATAGAGAACATGTCACCCGCCGCGACGATACCCCAAAGGAGGGCCAGGCCGACACTCAAGTAAATCTGAATCTACCCCATCCCCTCATCTATCGCCACGAGGAACTTAACCACTTCCCTAGTATGCACGCGAACTCCCGTCCGAACAATCGCATGACCCGCCATAGTATCCGCGGCCCCCAAACAAGCAGCGAACTAGAACCGGACAGGAGAAAACAGTTCACACAATTTTAGAAAGAAGCTTGACAGCATTAGAATGCAAAACGGCCGAACCGCAGTTCTTCCAATTGGATAGAAAAAGATATTGTAGAAAAACCCAGTAAACGAACCAGGAAATACGGAAACAGAATCAGCGTTGTGAACAACAAAATGATGAGCCATTACCGTCCACATAAGGACAATGCGGAGTAATTCGATACGGGAATCTCGTATTTTTACCATAATGTCCTCAAGTAAAATCAAAACCTAGTAATACCTCGGCCTAGAACCGTTCGAGAATTTCCTCGGCATTCTCTCGCAGATAGATATCTAGGTCCGGCACGGCAAACTGCACGTAGCCCCTCTGTGGCGCCTGAATAACCTCTCTTTGTAGCAATTTTGCCCTAATGGAGCTGACCTCATTGGTCTTTTTACCCATGCGCTTAGCAATCTCGGCTGATTTGGACTGTTGTTTATCCTCGCACATCGCCAAAAGGTATTTGATATCGTTAAGTCCCAGTCCAGAAATCGCGGGCTCGTGAACAACATCGTGAAAACGAGCCTCTGCCAGCGCAATGCCTTCAGTGACGTCGCGCTCGCTCACAATGGCACTTTTGGCACGATGCAAGTTGGCGCGCTGCCAAATGGAATAACCGACCAGTTGCACCAGATAGGCATAGCCCTTAGTGGCCTTAGCGGCTCTCGACAGGAGATTGTCCTCTATGGTCAAGCCAGTCGCGACAAAGCTATCGCCCATAGAGAGCGCTACCTCCACCTGGTTGATAGGCGCCAGATCTTCGGGGAGGGCACGACGCAAGAACGTAAGCGCCTTGCCGTTAATAAGATCCATAACACCGGCGGGTAACCCGGCAAAGGCAAGTGCGATATCTACTTTTTCCCCTATCAAAAGCTGAACCGTAGACGCAATGGCACGCATATCGTCAATCGGAGCGTCCTGAACTTCATCGATGGCAATAAAAAGACCCTCGGATGACTTCGCCGCCGAACTTAGCAACTTTCTAAGGCTCGACTCTTTGGGTGCAACATCGACTTTCGCAGAAACAAAGCCGGCGTTTACACCGACCGAAGCATTGGCCGCAAGGGAAGAATCAGCAACCTGATCCTTCAAGTCCAGCAATAGGTTAGGGCCAGCAGAAACAATAGCGGTCTTCCATCCAAGCTCTCGCGCACGATCCCTAAGATCGCAGAGCAAAACAGTTTTTCCGGAGCCCCTCGGTCCAGCAATACGCATGAGCCTCGCAGGTGCACCAATTCCCGCATTCAAACTCTCGGTAAACTCAAGGGCAATATCATCACGACCAATTATGCGCGGAGGCTCAGCGCCGGCAGTGGGACGAAACGGATTATGGAATGCTGTGGCGCTCACTTGTTTGCCTTTCTAGGGAATCGATTAACAGCCAATCATCGGTTAAATAATTATCGCAGACTATATCGAATAATATCGAGTTATATAAGGCTGTATAAACTTATCGCGGAAGTATCGAGCTTTCGTAATATGACTTAGTTAATAGTCCACCATTGCTTTCTTCCAAGCTCATAGCGAAAGAAAGTTCAGGACTTCCTAAACCCATTGCCTTAATACGAGAAATACTCGCTCTCGGCAGATAGGTTTGGCCCCAACCACGGATCGCCGCTGAGGAAGAACTCCGGCCAGCGCTGCATGAACAGTGCTTGCTCACGCTTCCAGCGGCGCAGCTTTTCCTCGTTGGCCTCTTCCCTGCCGCGCGAGGTGAACTCGTAGTGATACAGGGGTGAAGATAGGTAGGCCCGGCCGTGCGCGGTAGCTCCGCGGGCGGCCGGGCCGGTTTTGCCTCTTGGCAATGTTCAACTCATATTAAAAGGGAGGAGTCGACTGATCGGCCCCTCCCACGGCGTTTCGCCGTTTCTCTCTGCACATATTAGCACACGGAAGGAACGTCACCGCTTGCGCCCGTAGCCATCGATGAACCCCTCAATAAATCCGTATTTCTGCCGGTCACCGCTTCCGACGATCATCATGTACGTATCAACCCCGACAGCGCTCTCGAGCTTCTCGAGCTCCCGCAGGCATTTCCGAAGAAAATCTCTGGAACGCTTCTTCTGATGCGTTAGCAAGGTCAATAGGTAGGCCAGGAGAACGATGTAGTCGATTATGGAATTGAAATTCAACCTGTACCCGATAGAAAGATCCTCATCGAGAAGCTCGCCAACCGCGGCCAGGTTTCTGTCGGTCTTGGGATACTTAACCGATTGGCTGAACCTCGAATCAAATACCGCCCCGTTATGGGCGACCGCGTTCCTTAAGGGACGAATCGTCTCGACGATGTTGATGACGATGCCGGGGTTCGCATGTAAGAGACCTAGGTCGCTTGCGATATCGGCGAGGATTTCATCGGGAAGGCTTCTGCATACGCTTGTGAGATCGCCGAGGGTCATCACCTCGAAAATGCTCCAAACGGGCGCGTCATCGTCGCGATCGACATAATGCTTCACGAGATCGTTTTTGTAACTCCGTCTCACGATGTTCTGAAGCTGGCTCTTGAGCTTGAGCTTTTCCCCCATCTGCCCGTTCACGACCCTTCCGTTGACATCCCTGCATGTCCGGAGGCCGCGCTTTAAGAAGGTCGCCAGCCCGGGGTCCTCTATGTTCTCAAGTATTCTGGCCAAGACTATGTTTTTAACCGCCGTTTCGATGAACATTATCTCCGGGTAGATTGCAGCCTTGATGGCGGAATCGAACCCGTATATGTCCATGAGTGCATCGAACGAAGGGAGGGGGAGCGCATTTTTGGGCTTTCGGACAAACCGGAAGCCTTTATAGCCATGGAAATAGCCCATGTTTCTCAGCAGTATCTTTCTGTCGCTCCCCCGCAAATCCTCCATACCGTGATTCGTCCTCATGTGCTTCATGAGGGAATTGATGCTCATGCCCTTCTTCATCGAACCTCCCTTGGCCTCCTTCTAGGAAATTATATCCCAGCCCGCCTCGACGGGGCGAGCCTGTCGTTGGCGCCGGCCTATTTGTGTTTGTTAACGTCGTGATTGCGGGTTTGATCACATCCGATTTTCAGAATTGAGCACGATAGTTTTTCGGTTTTGAGCACGGCCACGCCGACCAGACCGCATGCCTTAACGTTGTCGGTGCGTCGTATCGGCAACGAGCAAAGGCAGGAGGGAATGATCGACGTGGACAAGATAGAGGACGCAGGTGGCGGGCTGCAGGGCCATGCTCGAGGCCGAGCTCGCGCACAGGGACGCGACCAAGAGGGCACGGCTGCTCAGGCAGGCGAGGCTCCCCGTGCACAAGTCGGCCGAGGGGTTCGACTGGTCGCACGTGCGGTTCTCCGAGGGCTGGGGCCGCGACGACATGCTTTCGCTGGGCTTCGTCGGCCCCCGCGAGGACCTCGTGTTCTTCGGCAAGACCGGCAGGGGCAAGACCCACATGGCCGTGGCCCTGGCGATGCGCACGGCCGCCGCCATCTGGTCGTCGCCGAACACCGCGCCCCACCGGCTGAACTCCAGGTTCGTGGTGATGACCACCGACTGCCGCTCGTAGGCGTCGGCGAACACCTAGAAGAGCGCGCGCGCCGTCGAGATCCAGCGGCAGGAAGCCGAGCTCGTCGATGACGAGCAGCCTAGCGCAGCCGATGAGCGCGGCCTCACGGTCAAGGCGCCCCTCGTCGCGGGCGCGCCGCAGCCGCATGACGAGCGATGACGCGGTGAAGAAGCGGGCCTCCATCCTCCGCTCGCACGCCAGCATGCACAGCGCCGAGGCCATGTGCGTCTTGCCGGTGCTGACGTCCCCCACCAGCACGAGGTCCTCGCAGAAACCAGTTTCATGGAGCGTTTCATTGAAAATCCCCCTAATCTAGCAACGGTTTAAAGTCTACTAGATTGGGGGGGACGCGAGCCAAGTCGACAAAGGCAGTTAACCGGCGGCTATTCATGCCTCGATTTAGAACCGCTCGAGAATCTCCGCAGCATTCTCTCGCAGATAGATATCTAGGTCCGGCACGGCAAACTGCACGTAGCCCCTCTGTGGCGCCTGAATAACCTCTCTTTGTAGCAATTTTGCCCTAATGGAGCTGACCTCATTGGTCTTTTTACCCATGCGCTTAGCAATCTCGGCTGATTTGGACTGTTGTTTATCCTCGCACATCGCCAAAAGGTATTTGATATCGTTAAGTCCCAGTCCAGAAATCGCGGGCTCGTGAACAACATCGTGAAAACGAGCCTCTGCCAGCGCAATGCCTTCAGTGACGTCGCGCTCGCTCACAATGGCACTTTTGGCACGATGCAAGTTGGCGCGCTGCCAAATGGAGTAACCGACCATTTGCACCAGATAGGCATAGCCCTTAGTGGTCTTAGCGGTTCTCGACAGCAGTTAAACCATTGTCTAAAGCGAGAAATACTCACTCTCGGCAGATAAGTTAGGCCCCAACCACGGATCACCCGTCAAGAAAAACTCCGGCCAGCGCTGCATAAACAGCGCTTGCTCGCGCTTCCAGCGGCGCAGCTTTTCCTCGTTGGCCTTTTCCCTGCCGCGCGAGGTGAACTCGTAGTGATACAGCTCGGCATAAGGCGTATAGATGGTGTGGTAGCCCGCCTCCCATACGCGCAGGCAAAAGTCTGCGTCGTTAAAGCCAACGGCGAATTCCTCGTTGTAGCCGCCGACGCGCTCAAATACGTCGCGTCGCACCATCTGGCAGGCACCCGTTACGGCGCTAAAGTTGCCCGGGCGCACAGCGCGGGCAAGATAGCCCTCGCGCTTTGCCGAGAAGTCCTGGTTGGCATGGGCAAGTGCCCCACGCACGCCAACCAAAATGCCGGCATGCTGCACCAGATGATCGGCAAAGTAGAGTTTGGCGCCCACCACGCCCGCATCGGGACGCTGCAGATAGCCCATCATCTCTTCGATAAAGTCCGGGCTTATGACCTCGGTATCGTTGTTGAGCAGCAGCAGGTAGTCGCCCTTGGCGTGCTTCACACCAAAATTGATGATCTGAGAGTAATTGAACTCGCCCGGCCAGCACACAACACGCGCGATGCCCTTGCCTTCGGATGCTGCAGCCACGCGCTCTGGCAGGGTTTCGTAATACGCAAACGTCTCCGGGGCTTCGCTGTTGTTCTCCACCAAGACGATCTCGTAATTGGTATACGTTGCCTTCTGAGCGATCGACATCACGCAGGCATCGAGCGTCTCAACGTGATCCTTAGTGGGAATCACAATGCTCACCAGCGGCGCAGACTCCGGCAGCGCATAACGCATGTGATAGACAAACGGCGTCTCGGCCTCCTCGACCGTTCCGCAAATGCCCAGCGCGTTAAAGTGGCGCTGAAGCGCAAGGCGCCCAGCTTCAATAGCATACGGCTTGCTATCGGCAGAACCGTCGGCGGTTGAACCGGGATGCACGCGCCAGTGATACAGTACGTGCGCAACATGTTCAAACCGCGCGCCCGCCGCAAGGCAGCGGAGCGTCAGGTCGTAATCTTGGGCGCCCGCGACGTCTTCCGGCGACATGCCAATGCGATCAATAAGCGCCTTCTGCACCATCAGGAAATGCGTCACGCAGTTATGGCTATAGAGCAGGTCGACGTTGAGCTTGGTCTTAAAGACCGGCTGGCCCCACTCCCCCGTTTTCTGGAACATGTCCTCGTCGCAGAACAGGACCTGGGGACGCTCGTCCTCGGCAGCCTTGTTCAGCGCGGCAACATAGTGGAACAACGCGTCCGGTTCCAGGATGTCGTCATGGTCCAAGAACGCGATGTAGTCGCCCGTCGCTTGCTCGATACCTGCGTTGGTGTTGACCACAATGCCGCCGTTGCCGGGAAGCTCGATGCGACGGATGCGCTCGTCGTTGGCACCTGCCGCAAGGGCGGCCACCGCATCCCATTCAGGCGAGGCATCCATAAGGAGCAGTTCCCAGTTGTCATAACTCTGGACTAGCACCGAGTCCAGCAGCTCGCGCAGGTATTCCCGATCAGTCTTGTAGCACGGCACCACAATACTCACGAGTGGTCTATAGGCAAAAGCCACCGAAGCGACACGCTGGCACGCTAAATCGCCCGGCTTTGCGCGATGTTGCTCAAACCAACGTCGATAAGCTGCGTCGTCTGCACGCGCGTCCTTCATGCGGTTCCAGCTGTCGTCGACAATGCCGTTGTACAGGCGACCATCCATGGCGCAAAAACCGCTCTGGATTAGGCCCGTGGGATCAGCCGCAATCGCGACAAAATCACGTATATCCTGGGGCATCTCAACGCTCAAATACGTTTTATTGACGCGGCAACCGTTGCGCTGCGGCACATCGATCTGCGATTCAAACACATGCACGGTGACATCGATGGCATTCATATGCGCATCGAAAATCTGGAGCTCAGGGGTGCACTTGGAGTCTCCCACCCACGTAACCTCATAGCGCCACACCGCGCCGGCGTCTGCCGGCAAATAGCGAATGGCATCGATCTCGTAGCGACCGCAGCATTCGCCACGCTGCGCATCGCGGATAAGCGCACACAGCGCAGGCTTTGCTTTGTAGTTAATCTTGGATTCCAGCTTGGCCACGCGGCTATCGAGGCGAATAGAGCCCAACCTTTGGCCACCGAATGCAAAAACGGCATCCATCGACGAGCCATCCAAAAACGGAAGTACCAAGACGGCGAGCTCGCGTTCGTAATCGGAAACGGAAGGGCAAAGCGCCAGCACACGGCCATGATCGACCGGGAGTACCAGCGACGGCACACAAGAGCCGCTCGTCGTCGCATGGGCAAACGCTTGAGAACCCTCCCGCTCAATAAGCGCGGTGACATCCTGACCGGCAAAACGAAGCAGCACAAACAGACGGCCCTGACTGCGGCAAAGCGCCAAACGCTTGATACTCATCTACACTTCTCGCTTTCCCAGGGCGTTCGCTGCCATGCGTTTGCAGGCACCCAGGCGCCCAAACCTCAAGACGTCGTAATCGAACATGAGCTTTTTACATGCACGGGCATTGGGGGCCTTGCTGGTAAGCGCCGCACGCACCATAGCAGCAACAGAAGGAGCGCATTGTGCGAGCGCAGCATCGCTGCCCACGGCAGAACCGGCAAGCGCCGTGGCAACGGCAGCAAACACCTTGCCGCAGTCCGAACCCAGCAACCTGAGCGCATCGTACAGCACCAGATCGCATAGGAAGTACGCCAGGTCATCGGCATACTGGACATCGAGACCGTCGCGCTGCCAGTCAGCCAGCACAGCGGAGTAAATCTTCACATGCTCCAGCAGACGCGTCTCGTCGTCATAGCGCATGGTGTCCATGAGCGAGCCCTTGCGCGCCACGCGGTAGTCATACAGCTTGTTCGAAATAAGCGCGGTCTTGCGCGAGCGACCGTACACGGCAAAATCGAAGACCTGGTCCTCGCCATACTTAACGGTTTCGTCGAACACGATCCCGTTGCCCAGCAAAAACTCACGCTTGCAAGCGGTGCGCCATGCAAAGGGGCGAGACGCTTCCTTAAACAGCAGGTCGGAGCCATAGCCTTCAAACGACACATCGCGCGGGCTCAGTACATAGTTAAGCCACGGATACCCCGCCTCCAGCGGATACGGATTCGCGCCAAAGGTCAAAACATCACAGCGCTCGCGCTCAAAGGCATCGACGATTACACGGCATGCATCGGGCGTAAACCGGTCGTCGGAATCCAAAAACGCGACGATAGGCGCCGTGGACGCAGCGATGCCGGCATTACGCGCACTCGACAGGCCCCCGTTTGGCTTATCGACCAGCGTAAAGCGCGCGTCCTTTTCGCAATACGCAGCCGCAATATCGCGCGAGCCGTCCGGCGAGCCATCGTTGACCAGCACGCCTTCCCAATCGGGCATGTCCTGCGCAAGCAGGGAGTCCAGGCACCAGGCCAGGCACTCCTCCACGTTATAGATGGGAACGACAACGGAAATCTTGGGGGTAGCCATAGTCACTCGCTCCTACTGTGCGGCCGGAACGTCATCGGGGTGCGGGTTGTCGCCGTGGGTGCGCTGATACGTCAGCACGCGCCAGACCAGCGGCAGGCCGCCGATCTTAAAATAATGCTTAAACGTATTGATCTTGCCCGGCTTCTTAAAGTCAAAGCGCGAATCGATATAGGCGCGGGGAGACTTGACCATCAGGCGCAAGTCGGTCTCGCCACGCGGATCGAACAGCGACAGGTCAAAGCGACCGGCATCCCAATCGGCCTTGAGCTCGGGAGATGCCTTCTTCCAAAACTGCTCACGCAGTTCATCGACCAGACGTTCATCATTCCAACGGTACGTATCGACCTTCATGCGCATTAAAATCCCCTGGAGCTGAGCCTTGAGCTCGGGGCGCTCTTCCAAAAAGCGCTGCATCTCGGCATATTCGTCGCAAACGCAAAACACCTTGTTGGGCGAATTAACGGAGCTCTTCTCGTTATCCTGACGATAGCACAAAATGGGGTCCGCAATAAACGCGGCACGTTCGGCACAAGCCCAAACCTTAAAGTTAAAGCCTGCGTCCTGATACGAGGCACCCGGCGTGGGAAGGAACCGAATCTGATTGTCGTTGAGGAACTCGCGCCGATAGATAGCCGACCAAATGGAAGGTTTGCGGTAGAAGATGCCCGGGCGGTCGACGGGGCGATACGCGGCGCCCGTCATATGCTCGTCGATAATCCCAAACAGTTCACGGCGCTCGCTGGGCGTGGACCAATACAGGTAAAAGTCGCCCTTTACCACATCGGCATGCTCAGCATCGGCCTTGGCGACCAACTTTTGGAGCGAATCCTCAAACATAAAGTCGTCGGACTCAAGGATGCCCACGTACTCGCCGCGCGCCATCTCCAGGCCGCGGTTCATCGAGTCGCCGTAGCCGCTGTTGGCCTTGTCGATCATCTTTACACGGGGGTCGCGCTCCATGTACTCGCGGATGATATCTGGCGAGCTATCGGTAGAACCGTCGTTGATACAGATGATCTCGATGTCTTTGAGCGTCTGCGCCACGGCGGAATCAAGGCACTCGCGCAGGTAGCGTTCGACATTGCAGATGGGGACAAGCAGCGAAACTTTAGGGGTATCAGAGTTCTGCAAGAGAACCTCCTGTTGAATAGCGTGTAACAGGGTTATTTTAGCAGCCGAGTTGCGGCGGGCGGCAGCGCTTGGAATTAGATAAAGCGCTCCAGGCAGGCTTTGAGACCGCGAGTCGAAAGATAGAACAGCGTGGCGTCTGCCATCGAAACGCCCGAGGTCGCCACAACGAGCTTGTGGGCAACACGGCGAACGGCGCCCTTAGCAGGCATATCCGTCCACTCCCTTCCCAAAAACGTCGTGAGATCCATATTGACGCGAACGGCTACACGGCGGTAGTCATTAGCGTCCAAGCGTGCCAAATCAAACACGATAAGGTCCAAGAACCAGGTGATCAGCTCGCCGGGGCACAGGTCCAAAAGACCGTAGGCCACCCAGTCCTCCAAGACCTCCTCGAGCATCCTCATGTGGGAGTCAAGCTTTTTGGCGCGAGCCTCGGCACTGTTGAACTCGTGCGTCGCCGATTCGCTCTCCATCACGTAGTGGTAGAACTTGTCCGGCATGACAACGGTCTTGCGGGCAAGCGCATAGGCCGCAAATTGAAATACGACATCCTCGCCCAAGGCCAAGCCGGGAGCAAAGCGAATGCCTTCGCGATTGAGCAGCTCGCGCGAAAAAGCCGCACGACAGGCATAGGGCTGCGCATTCGAATGGAACAGCAGTTGGGGATCACGGGCGCCGAAGGTACCGGCTTTGGGGCTCATGAGTTGCTGGACGCGTTTGGGGGCAGCATCGGCAGGTTCACAGACGCCGCCAAAAACGGCGGCCTCGGCATCTGCAGACTCCATGGCATGCAGCACGCGCTCGACCGTCTGGGCATCGATGTAATCGTCGGCATCCACAAAAAAGACGGTCTCGCCCTCGGCGGCATCGATACCGGCATTTCGAGCACACGAGACGCCAGCGTTTTCCTGGTCAATCACCAGTACGCGATCGTCGGCCTGCGCGATCTGACGCAACACGTTCAACGAATCATCAGTCGAACCGTCGTTGACACACACAACCTGAATCGAGCGCTCGGACTGGGCCAGCAGCGAATCGAGGCATCGCTGAATGGAGCGCGCAGAGTTGTAAACGGGGACGACAATGGTAGCTTTAGGGCACGAGGCCTCTCCCATGCCGACCTACCCCCTTAGCGATTCGATGAGGAAGGCGGCGACCACGCCTGGGCCTCCAACCGAGGCGTAATACTTAGCACGCCCCAAGGCACCATCCGTCGCAAAACTCGGATGCTCGTCAACCCAACCCTCAGGATCTTTGAGGATGGCAGCGAGATTCGCGCGCTTCCACGGCTTGAGGTCGTCAAGCGAAAACTCCCCCGCGTCCAAGGCCGCCTGAAATTCCTTAGCCATCTGAACCAGGAACTCCTTATAGAACTTAGGCGCCAGGCGCACGTAGTTCCACATATACGAATCGTACTTAATGAGCTGATTGAACTTGAGCATGCGCGCGACGTCATCACTTGCGTGGTCGCGGGCATAATCCTCTCGAATCCAACGCTCAATCTCGGCATACTCGGTATTGACGCAAAAGACCTTAGCCGAAGAATTGACCGAGGAATTCTCGTTGTCCTGGCGATACGACAACACGGCATCATGCAGGTAAATAGCCTTTTCGGCACACGCGATCACCTTAAAGGCAAATGACGTGTCCTGAAAGGATGCCCCCGGAGTCGGCAGGAACTTGATACCGTTGCGCTCAAGAAAATCACGACGGTACACGGCCGACCAAATCGACGGTTTTTGCTTAAAGAACTGCGTCGTATTGCTGGGATGCACCGGTTTGCCACAATCCCTTGCCTTAAACATCTCGTGCAGCGAACGGCGCTCCTCGGGCTTAGACCAGTAGAAATCAAAGTTCGCCTTCGCAAAGTCGGCATTATTGCTATCGGCGGCCGAGACAAGCTTTTCGAGTGCGTCGGGCGCCATAAAGTCATCGGACTCCAAGATGCCAACGTACTTGCCACGCGCCATCTCCAGACCGTGGTTCATCGAGTCGCCGTAGCCGCTGTTGGCCTTGTCGATCATCTTGACGCGCCCATCGCGCTCCATATACTCGCGGATAATCGCCGGCGAGTTGTCGGTCGACCCGTCGTTAATGCAGATGATCTCAATATCCTTGAGCGTCTGCGCCAGGGCGGAATCGAGACACTCGCGCAGGTAGCGCTGAACATTGTAAATGGGAATAAGCAGCGACAGAACAGGGCTGCCAGAGGCGTTAGTAGACAAATGTGCTCCTTAGGAAATACCTGTCGTTTCATGGTATCAAAGGGTCAGCGCGCCAGCGGGCGTTTATATAATCTATGGAGCCTCTTGCGGGCAAAGTAGCCGCACGTCATGCGGCGGGCCCGTGGCAGGTTCCTGCGTTTTATTCAAAGCTTGCCGCCAAGGTGCGCCGAGCCTTTACAATAGGACAGTCCCAAGGACGTATTCGATAGCTTCCGTGCAGCGCATGCGCGCCGCGCGTGAAAGGATATATTGCCCCATGCCTTCAACCCTTCCCGCTCCCATCGATAAGCTCGCCATCGTCGTCGTTACGTACAAGCGCCAGGAACTCCTGGCCAACTTGTTCGAATCTATGACCGAGCTCACGGCAACGCCCTGGCGCATCGTGATTGTCGATAACGAGAATTCGCGCGAGACCGAGGCCATGTGCACCGCATTCAACGAGCGCCTGGCCAACCTGTGGGGCATCGACACCGAGCAGCCCGACGCGCAGGGCGGCACCGACCGTGTCATCTACGCCCCGCAGCTCGAAAACGGCGGCGGTGCGGGCGGCTTCTCGGCCGGCACTAAATGCGCCTACGACCTAGGCGCCCAGTGGTTCTGGGTGATGGATGACGACGTGCTCGTCATCCCCGAAGGCATCGAGCGCTTGGCCAAGTGGACCGACCGCTACGATGTTATCCAGGGTTCGCGCTTGGACTTTGACGGCGGCGCCTTCTTTTGGCAGTACCAGCTCATCCTTTCGCTCGGCATTCCCAACCCCATCGCCAAGTGGGATCTGGGTCCCGAGGGCTACCGTTCCATGAACCAGCTGTGCTTTGAGGGCGGCATGTTCTCGCGACGCGTGGTCGACAAGATTGGCCTGCCCGATGCGCGCTTCTTTATCTACGGCGACGATGCCTGCTACGGTTACGTAGCCAGCCAGCACTTCCCCGCCGCCGTGGTCGCCGACGTGGTGCTCAAGCGCGCCCGCGCCGTCTCTAACTGGGACATCGCCGGTAAGCGCCAGCTCAACTCCACGAGCGACACCAACCGCTACTACATCATGCGCAACCGAGGCTTCCTCGCTCGCTATATGCAGATCTACGGTGACTACCACCCCATGCTGTTCCGTCTGGGCAATGCCGCGACCTTCTGCAAGGAGTTCATTCGTCTGGCAGCAGTCGACAAATGCTTTAAGACCGGCATTCCGGCGCTGCGCCGCGGCATGAAGGACGCCCGCAAGATCGTTAAGGATCCCAACTGGAAGCCCATGCCGCCCCTGAAGGACGCCGAGTAGTAAAGGGCTTTCGCCCGCCGCTACAGTCGTTGACACACCACGGACACACGCTGACCGTCAAAGCCAAAGCCCCAACGCATGCGCCCGACGGCGGGGCGCGGCACGCGGATATCATCGATGCCGTCGCGCTCTATGTCGAGCAGCGCCTGAACCGCCAACAGTTCCAGGCCCAGGGCATCGACGCCAGGGTCGTACAACATGTTGACCGTAATGAGCGGTCGCTCATCGAGCATGCCGAGCGTGTCGGCCACGTCAAACACCCGACCGGTGGGAATCACCTGGATATCCCAGCGATCCGAGACGCCACTTCGCTTGGAGCTGGGATTGCAATAGCCGGGCAGTCCAAAGCAGAGCCCCTGAAGCGCCAGATGATAGGCTGTCGGCATATCTGATTGGCCCACATCGATGCCCAGATCGCTGATAGCACAGCTCAAAGCTTGCTTTACAGTGTCCTCGTCTCCTCGACACAGCCCGTCATGGAACGAGTCGATAACTCCAACGTCCTCAACGGCGCACTCAAACCATTCCAGAATTACAAGACGGAGCGCCTGACGCACTTCGTTATTAGGCAGACGCAGGGAACGAAGGCACGCGCCGTTTTCCGAATGCCCCGTCATGTCCGTCGTAAGAAATCCAGACAGATACAGCGCTGTCCAGATATCTTCGGGCTTGGCGGCATCGGCCTCCTCGGCATGCACATGCACTGGCACCTCAATAAACCCATGCGCCTCAAGTAAATCGAACAATGCGGACAGGCGCATGAGATTCCAGTCGCCGACGCATGCGCTCAGACGGTCGGCGTAACCATACAGATCTGCCCGAACGGGCGCGACGCAACCGCGATGTGCGTAGTCCACCACGCGCTCCGGGCTCGAGCAATAAAAACCACCAAGCAGATAGCCCTCGAGCCACTCACGCGCGTCATCCAGACAGCCGTTGCGACCGATGCAATCCAACAGCACTTGGACTTCGTCGTCCGAAAAACCGAACCATCGATCACACCAACTCGACAACGCTGTCGCCGACCGATAGGAAACCCCACGTTGGGACAACGCAAACTCGGCATGACCGGGGCGTTCGCACATCAGACACGTCAATCGCAACGAGTCGCCGGCATCGGCAATGGTGTCGAACAACATTCGGCTGAGCGACTCTAGGGAATCCACGCTACCGTCGTCCTTAGCGTCCAAACGCTTTGGACATACCGCGTCGTAGTCGTCTATCAGAAGAACAACCTGCTCATCGAAAGCTGCCTGGAGCAGTTTAATAAGCACGCCAAGCGCCGCATCGATCTCCTTATCGCTGGCCACCCCACGCGCCGCCCTCTCGATAAGACGAACCTCACGTCTTGACAGATCAGGCGCGGCAAGCAGCGGCAGTAATCGGGCGCACTCGCGCACGACAGCCCCGCGAATTGCTGCCGCAGCACCAGCGCCATGCCTCGAAGCGGCAGCTGTAAAGTCGAGCATGATGACCGGATAACTCGCGTACTCATCACGATAGCGACCGCCGCCCGCCTGCCAAATCTGGGTACCAGCGAACAGGCTTCGATCCGGCAGCCGGCGATCAGGTCGTTCCAAATAGCACTTGAGCATCGATAAATTCATGCTCTTGCCAAAACCCTTGGGCCGACAGCAAAGCGCAACAGGTGCTTCACTGTCCAATATATCGGCAATAAACATAGTCTTATCGACGAGTAAACACCGATTGATTGCATCGGAAAAGTCGTGTGCATCAACCGGTAGAGCTGCGCTATCCGCATGATTGAGCAACCGTGCACCAAACGCATGAGTAAAACCACAATTCACCTGTTCAGACACCGTAAACTCTCCTTCTAACGCAGCACGATGCCCATTGTAGCGAGCGGGTAGAGCGCAACAATATCGACATGCAAACGTTTCGGGCAGCGGTAGCAACAGCCCCCCGAGGGGGCATAACAAATCGTTGCACAACAAAAAAAAGGGGGGCCGATGCCGCCGCACCGGACCCCGTCCCAAACTCTTATAGAAAACGATCTGGAAGATTACTCCTCCAAGCCGTCCTCCCCAGAAGCCTTCTTCTGCTGATCGAGCTTATGCTTACCACTTACGATAGACGTAGCGCCCAGTGTGGCCAAGCTTGCACTGGCAAGGCTCGCCATCACAATCAGATCGCCCGTCTTGGGCATGTTGCCGCCCGAGGACTTGGTAGTTGTAGTCGTCGTGGTCGTGGTGGTCACCGTTTTGGAGTCATTTTGCTCTTGGACCTGGTTGTCAGCACCGCTCTTGTCGTCGTCTTCGGACTGTTTCTTTTCGCCCTCGGCCTTGCTCTTGTCCTTCTCCTCAGATTCAGACTTCTTATCCTCGTCCTTCTTCTGTTCGGACTTGTCGCTCTTCTCCTCAGAGCTAGAACCCTTATCGGATTCGGTCTTCTCGGAAGCCTTGTCCTTGGAGTCGCCCTTTGCGGCTTCGATCTTTTCCGTGGAAACCTGATCAGAGTTGCCCTTGTTCTGGGTCGAGCCGTTATTGACGCCAGCCATCAGCGAAGAGCCCAGCGTAGAACCAAGCTGCTCGGAGAAAGAAGGCTTCTTGTCCGGCGAAGCAACGGGAACGTCCGGCGCCTTATTCGAGTCATCCTTGGAAGCATCGGAACCAGGGTTTGCGTCAGAGCCGGAGCCGTTGTTAGAGCCGGTGCCAACGGACGAATCGATCGAGCCGGTGGATGGGTTAGAGGTGCCAGCGCCGGTCGAACCAGAAGCGTCGCTGTCCGTATTGCCGGCAGAGCTTGAAGACGAATCGCCCGCAGTAGAGCCGTTTGAATCGGAGCCGTTCGAGGTGGAGCCGTTGTTGGTAGTGCCATCAGCAGAGCCATCACCGTCAGCACCGGTCGAGGGCGCATCCATCCTGTCATCGTTGGCATCGTCGCTCGAGTCGTCATTCGAATCAGGCGTCGGCGAGGGCGCCGGCGTAGGTTCGGGCTGCACGGGCGTCGCAGCGGCAGCGGCCTCGTCCTCGGCGATATAAACCAAACAGTCCTTCAGCTCGTTGCGGTAGCGGTTCTTCCAGCCCTCATGATACTGGGGCTGGCTCGAATACTTGGTCGCCACGTTATTGACCACACTGTTGGAAAGCGCCGTCACAAACTCGCGATCAGTCATACTGTTAGAAAGGTTTGCCCAACGGAAGAAGTCCCTGCAACCACCGGTGCCGCACATGTTGGTGATGCTCCACACCATGCCCTTAACGCAATCGGCACGGCCCGAAATATCAATGCCCAGGCCGCTCTTGAGCCACGCCTCGGTCACCGCATAGTACGAGTTGTACGCATACGCATCCTGCAGAGCCGAGAACTCAACAGGGTCGGTGTTATAAGCACCTTGGAAAGCCTCCTGCGCAATACGGCCCAACTCGGTGAGCTGGCCGTTCTCGTACATGGCATTGCTCGTGTTGGAAATCTCGCTGCCGCGATCAATCGCATCCTTGAGCATGCTGTATTTTTCGGGGTTGTAGTTGTAGGCCTGCTTCATAAACGGAATGAGCGACCATCGACGGTCGAACTGGTAATAACCCAGCGCGTTATAGCCGTCGCCATACGAAAAGCCCTGGTTATAGTTGCCATGGCTCTCGTACTTGGTAAAGTACTTCATCTCGGGGGTCACGTTAACAAACGAAACGCCCTGGACCGACCTCAGCACGCCCGAGAAGGACTGCTGGGTATAGAGACCCTTATCGATATCGGTCGCATCCGAGGCAACGCCCGGCGTGGGCTCCTCGGCAGCGGCGGGTGCCGGCACGGAAACGGCGCCAAACGAAAGCGCCAGCGTCAGGCCCGCGACAATAGCAGAATGCTTGCGCTGCATAAGATCCTCCCTGCATTGGTGTAGTTAAAGTGCAGTTTGCAAAGATAGAATTAAGTATTGCAGCTCACCCGTTGTTGCACAACAACCCCTCGGTAAACGGCAACAACCCTCCGCGAAATCTTAAGGAATTGCGCTAAACCTACAGCTTAATGTCGAAGTTGATCTCGGGGACGGCGGCCAGGTCGGCCAACGTCACGCCGTCGACGTACTTTTCGATCACGTCGTCCAGACCGCGCCAGAATTTGACGGTCGAGCAAAGATCGCTGCGGGCGCAGCTGTTGTCGATGCCATCGCACGCCACCGGAGCCGTGCTGCCCTCGACGGCGCGCAGGATGTCGCCGGCACGCACCTCGGCCGGGTCCTTGGCCATCATGTAGCCGCCGCCCTTGCCGCGCACGCTCTTAAGTAGGCCCGCCTTCATGAGCGGACGAACCAGCTGCTCCAGATACTTTTGCGAGATACGCTCGCGGTCGGCGACCTCGCGCAGAGCGATCTTGCCCTCGGCGTCGCCCAACGCTGCGATATAGATCATCAGTCGGAGGGCATAGCGGCCCTTAGAAGAAATGAGCATACCTACCCTCCCATTGCATCTGGGACAACATAACCAGGTTTGTTTGTCCCAAATCTTAAGTGAGTGGGACAAACACAACAGGTTATGTTGTCCCAGAATTTGAAAAGTCGAGTGGATTAGTCGGGTTTTCCCTTGACTAACGCCGAACCCATAGTAACTTTATTCCGAGAAGATTCCTAGGGTTTCGTACACCCATGAGTACACCATATACAGAGAGGGACAGCATGAGCGCAAATCCGCTGCTTTCCATCGAAGGTCTGACCGCCTCCGTGGACGAGAAGACCATCCTCCACAACGTCAACCTCAACGTCGCCGCCGGCGAGACCCACGTGCTGATGGGCCCCAACGGCGCCGGCAAGTCCACCCTCGGCCACCTGGTCATGGGCGATCCCGTTTACACGGTCAACGACGGCCGCATCGTCTTTGATGGCCAGGACATCACCGAGCTCACCACCGACAAGCGCTCGCGCGCCGGCCTGTTCCTGAGCTTCCAGGCCCCGGTCGAGATCCCCGGCGTGCCACTGTCGAGCTTTTTGCGCGCCAGTATCGCCGGCCGCCCCGGCCTGGAGATGAAGGGCAAGGAATTCCGTCGTCGCGTCAAGGAGCTCGCGGCCGAGCTTAACATGGATACCGCCTACCTCAACCGTGAGCTGGGCGTGGGCTTCTCGGGCGGCGAGAAAAAGAAGGTCGAGATGCTCCAGCTTCTGCTGCTGCAGCCCAAGCTCGCCATCTTGGACGAGACCGACTCCGGCCTGGACGTCGACGCCCTGTCCACCGTCAGCCACGGTATGGACGCCTACCGCAAGAGCTGCGACGGCTCCATGCTCATCATCACGCACAACACGCGCATCCTGGAGCACCTGGATGTCGACCGCGTCCACGTTATGGTCAAGGGCCACATCGTGCGCGAGGACGATGCCTCGCTGATCCCCTGGATCGACAAGAACGGCTTTGAGACCTTCGAGCGCGAGGCCGCCGAGCAGCGCGCCCAGGCCGAGGCCGCCGCTGCCGGGCAGCAGGCGTAAAGGGGCGACGCAATGACCAAGAACCGCACCGAGGTCGCGGACATCGACCGCAGCCTCTACGACTTCACCTATGGCGAGGAGGGATTCGAGCGCCTCGACGCCGGCATCACGCCCGACATCGTGCGCGAGATCAGCGCCAAGAAGGACGAGCCGCAGTGGATGCTCGACCTGCGCCTCAAGTCCCTCGAGATCTTCAACCGCTTCCCTGACCCGACGTGGGGCCCCTCCATCGAGGGCCTGGACATGGACAACATCGTCACCTACGTCAAGCCCAACACCGACCAAAAGCACGACTGGGAGTCGGTGCCCGACGACATCAAGAACACCTTTGAACGCTTGGGCATCCCCGACGCCGAGCGCAGCTACCTGGCGGGCGTCGGCGCGCAGTACGACTCCGAGCTGGTCTACCACAACATGCAGGATACGGCGTCCAAGATGGGCATCGTCTACTCCGGCATCGAGGAGGCCCTGCACGACCCGCAGTGGGAGCCGCTCATCCACGAGAAGTTTATGACGCTCATCCCGCCCACCGACCACAAGTTTGCGGCCCTGCACGGCGCCGTATGGTCGGGCGGCTCGTTTGTCTACGTGCCCAAGGGCACCAAGCTCGACTTCCCGCTGCAGAGCTACTTCCGCCTTAACGCCAAGGGCGCCGGCCAGTTTGAGCACACGCTCATCATCGTCGAGGACGATGCCGACCTGCACTTTATCGAGGGTTGCTCCGCGCCCAAGTACAACGTGGCCAACCTCCACGCCGGCGCCGTCGAGCTCTTTGTGGGCAAGCGTGCGCACCTGCGCTACTCGACTATCGAGAACTGGTCCAAGAACATGTACAACCTCAACACCAAGCGTGCGCGCGTGGACGAGGACGGCGACATCGAGTGGATCAGTGGCTCCTTCGGCAGCCACGTGGGCTACCTCTACCCCATGAGCGTGCTCAACGGCCGCCGCGCTCGCTCGAGCTTTACCGGCATCACCTTTGCCGGCGCCGGGCAGAACCTGGATACCGGCTGCAAGGTCGTGCTCAACGCCCCCGAGACCTCGGCGACCGTCGAGACCAAGGGCATCTCCAAGAGCGGCGGCATCCAGACGTTCCGCAGCTCTATTGTGGCGACACCCAAGGCCGAGGGTTCCAAGGCAACCGTGAGCTGCCAGTCGCTGATGCTCGACGACCAGAGCCGCTCCGATACCATCCCCGCTATGGACATCCGCGCCAAGAACGTCGACATCGGCCACGAGGCCACCATCGGCCGCATCGGCGACGACAAGGTGTTCTACCTGATGAGCCGCGGCATCTCGGAGGAAGAGGCCCGCACCATGATCGTCAACGGCTTTGCCAACCCGGTCTCCAAGGAGCTGCCGCTGGAGTACGCCGTCGAGATGAACAACCTGATCAAGCTCGAGATGGAAGGAGCGATCGGATAATGAAACAGGAAACCAACACCGCTGCTACCACACTCGAGCAGGTCAACGCGATGCCGGCTGCCACTTGGGGCTGGCTCAAGATGAACCAGACCAAGCTTGAGCTTTCGGACGAGCTTGCCACCGCTCCCGCGGAGGCCGTTGAGGTCGAAGGCTTGGGCGAGCAGTTTTCCGGCGCTGCCGACGCGTTCGACGCCGCCATGAACGCCATGGCCGAGCGCTTCCCCGAGCGCCGCGCCTTTGCCCCCGGTGATGCCGCCGACCGTGCCCGCATCACGCCCGAGACCGAGCTTGACGTGCCCGCCACCTCTGTCTACCAGGCCGGTGCCATCAAGCTCGAGGAGGAGCTCTCCCCCGCCGAGGCCTTCGAGACCGGCATGGGCGAGGCTGCCTACACCTACTTGGCCGAGCACGCCACCAAGCACACCGTCATCGCTGTGCCCGCATACAAGCACGCCACGGTTACCGTGCGCGTGAGCGGTGTCGATGCAGCCGCGGCCATCGCCGCCATCGACGTCGTCGCCCGTCCTCAGTCGACACTCAATCTGCTTATTGCCCTGGACTCCCCCGTTGCCGGCCAAGGCGTCGTGGGCTCCGTACTGCGCGTATGTGCCCACGAGTACGCCACCGTCAACGTGACCTGCACGCAGACGCTCGACGACAGCTGGATCGCACTCGACGACACCGGCCTGTTCCTGGACGAGGGCGCGCGCGTCAACGTGCAGCACACCGTCCTGGGCGCCGGCGCCAGCGCCACCGGCCTTGCCGGCGACCTGCTGGGCGATACTGCCAAGGTGACCATCGATACCGATTACCTGGGCGCCCGCGAGCAGGTGCGCGACTTTAACTATGAGCTGCGCCACCGCGGTCGCAAGACCGAGTGCGAGATCGACGCCAACGGCGTGCTGACCGGCACGTCAAAGAAGGTCTACCGCGGCACCATCGACCTCGTGCACGGCTGCAAGGGCGCCGTCGGCACCGAGCGCGAAACCGTGCTGCTGGCCAACAAGGGCGTCGACAACAAGACCGTCCCCGTCATCCTGTGCGACGAGGACGACGTCGCCGGCAACCACGGCGCCACCATCGGCCACGTCCGCGACGAGCAGCTGTTCTACCTCGCCTGCCGCGGCCTTGACCAAAACGCCGCCGAGGACCTGTTCATCCGCGCCAAGCTGGAGGACGCCGCGCTTTCCACCACTGACGAGCGCACCCGCGCCGCCGTCGTCCGCTTGGGCAATAACCTTATCGATAACTTTGAGGAGGAGCTCGCATGATCGACACCGAACACGTTAAATGCGATACCTGTACCGCACCGGAGCCTATGGAGCTCGACGCCAGCGACGAGGCCTCGCGCGGCTGGCCTACCGTCGATATCGAGACCAACCCCTACAAGGGCCAGTTCCCGCTGTTCCAGCAGCACCCCGAGATCGCTTTCCTCGATAGCGCCGCCACCGCGCAGCGCCCTGCCTGTGTGCTCGACGCCGAGCGTGACTTCTACCAGCGCATGAACGCCAACCCCCTGCGCGGCCTGTACTCGCTGTCCGTCGAGGCCACCGAGGCCATCGCAAAGGTGCGCCAGCAGATCGCCGACGTCATCGGCGCCCCCCAGGCCAACGAGGTTGTCTTCACCCGCAACACGAGCGAGTCGCTCAACCTGGTCGCCAAGAGCTTTGCACCCACGGTACTCGAGCCCGGTGACGAGGTCGTCATCACCATCATGGAGCACCACTCCAACCTGATCCCGTGGCAGCAGGTCTGCCGCGAGACCGGCGCCAAGCTCGTCTACCTCTACCCCACCAAGACCGGCCAGCTCACCACCGAGGAGGTTCTTGCCAAGGTGGGTCCCAAGACCAAGATCTTGGCCGTGGGCCAGGTCTCTAACGTGCTGGGCGTCGAGAATCCGGTCAAGAACCTCGGCAAGCTCGTGCACAAGTACGGCGGCTATCTGGTCGTCGACGGCGCACAGTCACTGCCGCACATGCCGGTCGATATGGCCGACCTGGGAGCCGACTTCTTTGCCTTTAGCGCACACAAGGCCATGGGTCCCATGGGCATCGGCGTGCTGTGGGGCAAGATGGACCTGCTCAACGCCATGCCGCCCATGCTCACTGGCGGCGAGATGATCGATTCGGTCACCGAGCAGGACGCCGTCTGGGCGCCCGTCCCCGAGAAGTTCGAGGCCGGCACGCAGGACGCCGCCGGCATCTTCGCCACAGGCGCGGCGCTTGATTACTTGGTCAACACGGTGGGCTACGAAAACATCCAGGCCCGCGAGCAGGCACTCGTCCACTACCTGATGGGCGAGCTCATGCAGCTCGACTTTGTCCAGATTATCGGCTCCATCTATTGGGACAACCACCACGGCGTCGTGAGCTTTAACGTCAAGGGCATCCATCCGCACGACGTCGCTAGCATCATGGACATGGACGGCGTCTGCATCCGCGCCGGCCACCACTGCGCGCAGCCGCTGCTCACCTGGCTGGGCGTCGAAAACCTTGCCTGCTGCCGCGCCAGCGTGGCCTTCTACAACGACAAGGCCGACATCGACAAGTTCATCGCCGGCCTGCATCACGTTTGGAGCACGTTCAATGGGTAATCTGTACACCTCCACCACGTTTATGGAGCACAACTCGCACCCCGACTATAAGTACGAGATGGATGCCCCCACGCACGAGCACGACGGCATCAACCCCAGCTGCGGTGACGAACTCACCTTGCAGCTGCGTGTCGAGAACGATGTAATCGAAGAGGCCTCGTTTACCGGGCACGGCTGCGCCATCAGCCAGGCCAGCGCCGACATCATGGCCGACCTCATCACCGGCGAGACGGTCGAGGAGGCTCGCCGTCTGGCAGGGCTCTTCCTCGCCATGATCCGCGGCGAGCAGCTCTCCGAGGAGGACCTGGAAGACCTGGACGAGGCCGCCCAGCTTCAGGACATCTCGCACATGCCCGCCCGCGTCAAGTGCGCCGAGCTCGCCTGGCGCACCCTCGACGGCATGCTCGAGGGGCAAGCAAACCAGTAGCGTATGCCCCGAATCCAAGGTTTTTGATTGCCGAGCCGCCCGATACGGGCGGCTCTGTTTTTTCTAATGAGCGCGAACGCACAAAGTCCGCGCGTCCGGCACCCCGTCTGTCATTTACCACACAGCCAGACGCGAACACGGGCGTTTTCCACAGCACCAAAGGCCTGCGGCAGGGCCACGAGCACGCCTAGCATCGTCCCATGCCCCATCCAGCTGGGCTCCGATTCGCTTCGCGCCTGCTGCAGACGGGTCCCATAGGGAGCGGCGTGCATTTTTGCGAATATTCAGCACGCCAAGCTGTGTGTATACGCATCGAAAGCGTTAATCAACGTCTCCAGGCGCATATATAGTGCGTTTTAGAACAAGCATCGTGGTCTCAGGGGCGCAAACATGAGCTTCGGGAGCGCATCGGCAGGCATAAATAGCTTCGGGGCCCGTATGTTGCAAAATTGCGACGGTAGTGGCAGTACCGCGATGCTGAAAACTCCATTTTTTGCACGGCGCAGATGGGGGTAGGCACGGGCAAACCCGGACTGAGCCCTTATTTTATGCAAGATGGCGATTGTTCTATGCATATTAAGAAGTGCAGTTGCCGCACCAAGCTTTTGAACGCTTGTTGCGGCGTATGGACGACCCCATCTGCGGCGCACAGGCGACCCTACATCACGTTTCCGCCAGTCCGCATCGCCGTCCGCGCGCGGGCACGCACAATACGAGAGACGGTACTTTTGCCAATCCCGGTATAGCGCTCAATCTGGCGCACCGTGAAACCGGCATCGTGCAATCCAAAAATAACGGTATCGCGCTGCGCCGGCGGTGCGGCTTTAACCCCGCGAAGCGGAACCCCGAGTTCCTTAGCCATCTTGCCGGCAAAGGCGTGGCGTTCCCACTCCGTCTCTTTCATATCGCCCAGCGCTGGCTCGCCGCCGTCGGGCGTCGAAAGTGAATAGGCAATAAAGCCCTCGGCAGAACCAAAGAGCTCAAGCACGCAAGAAGGATCAGAAAATCCCCTCGCGACATCAGCCGCGTCACCGTCGTAAGCGCGCAAATGCTCCGCAAAGCTGCTCCAGGGATAACGCTCGATTAGGCCAACGCCCGCCTCCTGTGGATCGGCGTGTACGGAGCGAATAGCCTCCATCACCTGCCAGTCGGTATCGAGCGAGCGCCGGTCAAAACGGTTCTGGAACAGATGACCTGTGCGCCCCGTGCGTTTATTGAACCGCCGCGCGTACGTCAAAAGCAGCCGGTGCATCGCCGCGCTCATCGCGTCCTCGTAATCTGCCAGCACCAGATGCACGTGATTGCCCATAAGACACCAAGCGATAACCGTGACGCCTGCCTCCCGGCAGCAGTCGCGCATCAACTCCAAAAACTCCCACCGGTCTTCATCGCCCTCAAAGATGAGCTGCTTGCCCGTACCGCGGGCACAGACATGGTAAAAGCCGGTAACCGTTCTCCAAACGCGCTGCATGGCGCTCCCTTCGCCGGGATCTGCTTGCCATCCAATACAGCACGATTGAAGCGTGCCATCAAAACATCCACGCAAAACAATAGACTCGCGCGGCCAAAGGCAGTAAATAGGCGGCGAACGGCACCGTTGCAACAGGTCAGCCCCTGCAACGCTTACAAGAGCTGACCAAAAGCTTGCCCAAGACGAACCCCCTCTACGGAAGTTCGCGACCACAGAACATAGAGTTAAACCGTTTCAATTTAAACTTCCGGACTTCTCGCTACGAAAACTGAGCCGTTCGCCGAATATTCCGTGCATTTCGCGGTATTATAGGGGCTGCATGTCATGTCCCTTTCGAAGGGTCGCCCGGCAATCGCCAGCCACGACCCCCAGACGGGACGCCAACACGATAGAGAGGAGAGGCATGCAGTACTCACAGGAAGTGGAGAACATGTGCCCCGTTGCCAAGGGTGCATACCACGGCCCCGCACCCATCCCCGAGGAGGGCAAGTGGGTCCAGGCTAAGGAGATTTCCGACATCTCCGGTCTTACGCACGGTGTGGGTTGGTGCGCACCTCAGCAGGGCGCCTGCAAGCTCACGCTGAACGTCAAGGACGGCATCATCGAGGAGGCCCTCGTTGAGACCATCGGCTGCTCGGGCATGACCCACTCTGCCGCCATGGCTTCCGAGATCCTTCCCGGTAAGACCATCCTCGAGGCCCTCAACACCGACCTCGTCTGCGACGCCATCAACGTTGCTATGCGCGAGATCTTCCTGCAGATCGTTTACGGCCGCAGCCAGACCGCGTTCTCCGAGGGCGGCCTGCCCGTGGGCGCCTCCCTCGACGACCTCGGCAAGGGCCTTCGCTCTCAGGTCGGCACCATGTTCGGCACCAAGGCCAAGGGCGCTCGTTACCTCGAGCTCGCTCAGGGCTACGTCACCCGCATGGCTCTCAACGACAAGAACGAGATCATCGCGTTCGAGTTCCTGAACCTCGGCAAGTTCACCGACGCCGTCAAGGCCGGCAAGACCCCCGAGGAGGCCATCGCTGGCGCTATGGGCCACTATGGTCAGTGGGAGAACGCTGCCAAGTACATCGACCCGCGCACCGACGAGGAGACTCACTCCGTCGCCAGCGTGTTCCCGGTTCACGAGTAGAAAGGGAGGGAAATAACTATGACTGTTACGTTCGAAGGTTACGAGCGCCGCGCTGACAAGATCAACAAGTGCCTCGCCGACAACGACATCGCCTCCCTCGAGGAAGCTCTGCAGATCTGCACCGACAAGGGCTTCAACCCGCGTGAGATCGTCAACAACACCCAGTCCATCGCCTTCCAGAACGCCGAGTGGGCCTACACCCTCGGCTGCGCTCTCGCTGTCAAGCGTGGCGCCAAGACTGCTTCTGAGGCTGCCGCCATCATCGGCGAGGGCATCCAGGCCTTCACCGTTCCCGGCTCCGTCGCCGAGGACCGCAAGGTCGGTCTGGGCCACGGCAACCTGGGCGCTATGCTGCTCTCCGACGACACCGAGTGCTTCGCCTTCCTGGCCGGCCACGAGTCCTTCGCTGCCGCTGAGGGTGCTATCGGCCTGGCTCTGAACGCCAACAAGGCTCGCAAGAAGCCGCTGCGCGTTATCCTCAACGGTCTGGGCAAGGACGCCGCCCAGATCATCGCCCGCATCAACGGCTTCACCTACGTGAAGACCCAGTTCGACTACTACACGGGCGAGCTCAAGGTCGTCGAGACCATCCCTTACTCCGATGGTCCCCGCGCTGCCGTTAACTGCTACGGCTCCGACGACGTCCGCGAGGGCGTTGCCATCATGTGGCACGAGAACGTCGACATCTCGATCACCGGTAACTCCACCAACCCCACGCGCTTCCAGCACCCCGTCGCTGGCACCTACAAGAAGGAGCGCCTCGAGGCTGGCAAGAAGTACTTCTCCGTCGCTTCTGGTGGCGGCACTGGCCGTACCCTGCACCCGGACAACATGGGCGCCGGCCCTGCCTCTTACGGCATGACCGACACCATGGGCCGCATGCACTCCGACGCCCAGTTCGCCGGTTCTTCCTCCGTGCCTGCGCACGTCGACATGATGGGTCTCATCGGCATGGGCAACAACCCCATGGTCGGTGCCACCGTCGCCTGCGCTGTCGCCGTCGAGGAGGCCCTCAAGGCCTAATCGCGCCCGCGCGATGCTCATATAGTTGAGCTTTAGAGCCGCTACCCACCCGGGTAGCGGCTCTTTTTGTTTGCGCTGTCGCAGGGTAGCTAATGCCGATATATCAGTTGGGGCGAAATACGAGATGTGATGAGACGGAGCGCCAGAGCGTCCATGACGCCCACCTGCCATATGTGCCCTTTACCGATTTGCCGAGTCTTTGCGGCCCCATTGCCGATCACCCGTGCGACAATGCGCCGGACGAGAAAGGAATCCGATGGAATCGACTGACGTACTGGTAATTGGATCTGGCATTGCGGGCCTTTGCGCCGCCATCGAAGCGGCACGCACGGGTGCAACCGTCACTGTGGCAAGCGCCGGAAAGACTATGAGTGGATCGAGCTTCTTCCCCGGAACCTGGGGCCTGGGGCTTATCGGACCCGTTAACGAAGACGACGAACAAGACCTCATCGATACCATCCAGACCGTTGGTGGCGGCGTCGCCGACCCCGAGCTTGTCCAGACGTTTGTCCACAGCATTCCCCAAGCAATTGAATGGCTCGAGCAAGACCTAGGCGTTGAGCTCCAGCGTCCGCAAAGCGCTGAGAGCGCCCAGCAAAAGCAATTTATCCCCTGTTTTGACCACAAGACGCGCATGTGGCGCGGCCTCACCCGTAAGCCCCTTGAGGACGCTCTGACGACCCGGATCGAGTCGCTCGGCATTCGCCTGCTCCCCCGCCATGAGCTTATCGACCTTGTTGAAGATACGGACGGAAAGATTGTCGGCGCCACGCTCTACGACCGGACAAACGAGCGTCTCGTGCCTATGGCAGTCAAGGCCACTATCATCGCTGCGGGCGGCACGGGTGGCCTGTTCGAGCGCAGCCTCACTTCCGCCGACGTGCTCAGCTCATCACAGGCTATCGCGCTGGCGCACGGTGCGTCCCTTACTAATATAGAGTTCATGCAGATGATGCCCGGCTTTATAGAGCCCAAGCGAAACCTTGTTTTTAACGAGAAGACCTGGCGCTACGTCAAGTTCGACCAGCCGGTCGATAACGCCGACGATAAGCTCGACGATCTGCTCGAGCAACGCTCCGGATATGGTCCCTTCACTTCGCGTCTGGATTCTCGCGCCATCGATCTTGCCATCGATCAAGCAGGCACCGAAGGCCTGGCGCTCCACTACGACTTCCCCCGCGAGGACGTCCCCGAGTTTGTGCAGACCTTTGCCACCTGGCTACAAGATGAGCACGGCATCGCGCCGACCGACGAGATGCGCGTGGCGATGTATGCCCACGCCGCCAACGGCGGTATCAAAATCGACAAGACCGCGCACACGGGCGTTGAGGGCCTCTACGCCTGCGGTGAGGCAACAGGCGGCATGCACGGGGCCGACCGCATCGGCGGCTTGTCGAGTGCCAATGGGATCGTATTCGGGCGCATCGCGGGCGCATCGGCAGCTCGAGCAGCGCTGGACGCTCCCGAGGCGGCCGCTCCGATGGATATCGCCCTCCCTCAGTATGGCATTGCCACAACAGATGCCGAACGCCTGACACACAGCCTTAAGCACACGATGAGCACCTATTGCATGATCAACAGGACCGAAGCAGGTCTATCCAAGGCCCTGCAACAGCTTGAAAGCCTGAAAGACGAGGCAACGGCGCTGAGCAAGCCGCATGCCAATGACAGCGAGATCGCAGCCCTCGCCCGCCTGCAATCGCAGAATCAGCTGGCAACGGAGATGGTCAAAGCCATGCGCAAGCGGACCGAAAGCCTGGGTTCGCACTATCGATCGAATTAAACTGGACACCTATCTAGAGCAGAGCACAACTAATCGATATCTATGGGCCCCGTGACCTCGAAGTGGCACGGGGCCCATTCGTGTCCGCACGGCAGCGTATCCTTATTCTGAGTACAGAGCGGGCAAAGCGCGCATAGACAATAGATCAGCGAGGAGGAGATATGGACAGTAGAGATATCGAGAAGTGGCGTGTCGAACTTGATAGCTACGCCAATGTGGAAGACGGCGTTGAGTATTGGCTCGCACGCGATTTAATGGAACCCATGGGATACACTCGATGGGAGAACTTTGCCGAAGTTGTTAAGAGGGCAAAAGTCTCGTGCGAAACAAACAAAACTCCAGTTGATTCCCATTTTCGTGACACCACGAAAATGGTAACTGCCGGTGTCGCCGCTCGCGCGGTTAAAGACTACAAACTTACGCGCTATGCATGCTATTTAATCGCCCAGAACGGAGATTCAAACAAGCAAGAAATCGCGCTCGCACAGGCGTACTTCGCCGTGCAGACGCGCCGGTTTTACTGATCCCCAGGGTAGACTCGATCTGTGAAAGCGGCTGTGCCCTTTCGGGTTCGACCCCAAGCGAGGTCAACAAAAAAGACGGCCAACTTTCGTTGACCGTCTTAACTTGCTTTGGTGGGCCGTCAGGGGGTCAGCCTGCTTTGCAGGCGGCCGCTGCGGCGCTTCGCGCCTTGCGCGCTGCGCTGGTAAATGCTCACGCATTTCCTCAGCTCCGCGCCCCGACGGGTTCGACCCCATGAAAGGTCAACAAAAAAAGACGGCCAACCTTCGTTGACCGTCTTAATCATCTTTGGGTGGGCCGTCAGGGGGTCGAACCCTGGACCTTGGGATTAAGAGTCCCCTGCTCTACCAACTGAGCTAACGACCCAAAGCTAAAGTCCGTCGTAGCGGACTTTAGAGGAGATATCGTGTGGTGGGCCGTCAGGGGGTCGAACCCTGGACCTTGGGATTAAGAGTCCCCTGCTCT
>UQOQ01000021.1:0-40803 GCA_900542715.1 uncultured Collinsella sp. | reverse complement strand
GGCGGCTGATCCGGTCCGACCGGGCCGCGCGGCAAGGAGATATATTGCCAGACCGGAGGGGTTCCGTGGGCGGGAATCGCGCACTCCATATTTTGTTCACAAATGAATAGGTCCCTCAGTCGCATCACTGAGGTTAAAACTGAAGCATTGGCTTCTGATATTGGCGATGACCAGCTGGTTTATAGGTGTTAAGGCATCGGTCATCTCTGGAGCGCCACTTTACTCCAAAAGCATCAGCTATTTGTTTCCCGTCGGTAAAAGGCAGGTTTTGTTCGCCAAGCGTTCTTATATATAGAGAAGTTCGGGTTCGAACCCATGTCGCGGCAACAAAAAAGCGGCCGGCGTCCGCCAGTCGCTTTTCCATTCTATGGTGGGCCGTCAGGGGTTCGAACCCTGGACCTTGGGATTAAAAGTCCCCTGCTCTGCCAGCTGAGCTAACGGCCCGCGGGTGGCATTGTACCACGGTCTGGGACTATTCCCAACTCCATTGGCCGTTCTGGAAAATCACAACTTCACGTCCATCAGGCGTAATGCCCGTAATATCGATGTCGTCCGTGCCAATCATAAAATCGACGTGCGTGCTCGAGACGTTAACGCCATGCTCCAGGAGCTCTTCCTTGGACATGTCATACCCACCCTCGATGCATTCGGGGAAACCGACACCTAGCGCGAGATGGCAGCTAGCGTTCTCGTCATAGAGCGTATCGTAGAACAGTACGCCACTTTCGCGGATCGGCGTGTTCTTGGAGATGAGCGCGACCTCTCCCAGGTGAGCAGCGCCCTCGTCAGTATCGATGATGCTTGCGAGCGTTGCCTTGCCCACACGGGCATCGTAGTCCACTACGCGGCCGCCCTCGAACTTAATCCAAAAATCGTCGACCTTATTGCCATGGTGGATGAGCGGCATGGCCGAGTACACGATACCGTCGGCGCGCATACGATCGGGCGAAGTGAAGACTTCCTCGGTGGGAATGTTGGGGAAGAAGGGGTGCCCTTCGGGCGTCTTGCCCTTGCCGCCGGCCCACTCGTGACCTTTCGTCATGCCAATCGTCAGATCGGTTCCATTTGCCGCGGCGTAATGCAGGTAGTCGAAACGATTGTCGTTCAGAAAACGCAGGTTCTTTTCGAATGCGGCGTCATGGAGTTCCCAGTCGCTCTCTGGGTCCTGGCCATCGGCGCGCGCGGTGTGCAGAATCGCATTCCACAGCTTATAGATTGCAACCTCATCGGCGTCTCCCGGGAACACCTCGTGCGCCCAAGCCACGACCGGAGCGCCGGCGATGCACCACGGATTGATGTTGTAATCCAGTCCACGGCGGAAAACTTTGCATTGCGTATTCCTCGCCTTGGATGCCGCGGCCGGCTTGGCTGGATCGATGCCCTTGAGGGCCGCAGGATCCGCCCCCTCGATAAAGACAAAGCAGGCACCATCCTGGGCCAGGGAATCCAGCTGCATGCGCTTCCACTCGGGCGTCTGCTCAAAATAGCTTTTATCGACATGCTCGTACGTGAGCCTCGTCACGGCATCATCGGCCCAAATGACCGTCACGTGGCCAGCGCCGGCGGCATAAGCCTCCGCGACCACCACGCGGGCAAAAGGCGCGCACTCGACCGGAGACTGAACGACAACCTCCTGGCCGGGCTTGACGTTTACGCCCTTGCGGACAACCAGACGCGCATAGTTTTTAATCTTGGGCTCCAGGGCCTTCATGCCCTCCAGAGCTTCTTCGACCGTCAGGGCAGCTCGAATCATGTGCCACTCCATCTATCTATAGAACAGTAAAAAGCGCGCCGCAAAAACGACGCGCCTTATATCTTAGCGATAAGTATGCATGCAAACGCTATTTCTTCTTGGAGTCCTTTTTGTCCTCCTCGGCAGCCGCGCGCTCAATAAGAGCGTTGAGCTTGTTCTCGGACATGCCCTCGGCCTGCGTGCGGTACATGTTACGCAGGGGACGAATACGAACGAAGTCGTAAATAAAGTCACCCAAAATGACGACGTAGGACAAAACGATGCCGACCATCTGGACAGGGCTGGACACCATGCCAGCGGGAGCGAAGTAGAGCGAAGCCCAAATTGCCACGACGAGTACCATGCCGATAGTAAGCACGGCCCACCAGATACGACGGCGCTTGGTGTAGTCCTCATCCTGCTTGAGAAGGATATTCGACACCGTGTAGATGCGGTCCTCCTTGGCGCGCTGCTTAGCCTTGCGGGCGCGCTTCTCCTCTTTAGAGAGGCCCTCGAGATTCTCGCCCTTCTCGAGCTCTTTGCGGCGTGCCTTAGACGAAGCCGGCACGACGCGGACAGAGCTCGCTGCCTGACGGGCGGGCTTGGCGGATGCAGCGGACTTGCGCGCAACCCCGGTAACCTCGTGGGATTGCGTGCGCTTGTTCGTGGCGCTACGGGTACTCACTTATGCGTTCTCCTTCATGCTTGTGAACTGGGAGCCCGTGATGATCTGGAAGGCCTCGCGATAGCGCTCGGACGTGCCATCGATGACCTCGGCGGGCAGGTGCGGGGTCTCCCCCGTCATATCCCAGTTGGCTTTGAGCCAATTGCGGACGAATTGCTTGTCGTAGCTGGGCTGAATCTTGCCCTCCTCGTAGCTGGCGGCAGGCCAGAAACGGCTGGAGTCGGGCGTGAGGCACTCGTCGATCAGCGTAACCTTGCCATCGATGACACCGAACTCGAACTTGGTGTCGGCAATGATGATGCCACGGGTCGCTGCATACTCGGCGGCAGCCTTGTAGATCTTGAGGGAAAGGTCGCGAATCTGCGTGGCGATGTCCTCGCCCACGATCTCGCAGCAACGCTCGAACGAGATGTTCTCGTCGTGGTCACCGATCTCGGCCTTCGTGGACGGCGTAAACAGCGGCTCGGGAAGCTTGGAAGCCTCGGTCAGGCCCTCAGGCAGCTGGATGCCGCAGACGGTGCCGTTCTCGTCGTAGGTCTTCTTGCCCGAACCGGTCAGATAGCCGCGGACGATGCACTCGATAGGAATCGTCTGGGCCTTCTTAACCAGCATGGCGCGGCCGGCGAGGTAGTCACGATACTCAGCAAACTCCTCAGGGAAATCCGCCGGGTCGATGGAAACGAGGTGGTTGGGAACGATGTCGGCAAACTTATCGAACCAGAATGCCGAGATGCGGTTGAGCACCTCTCCCTTAAACGGAATCTCGTCGGGAAGAATGAAGTCGAACGCAGAAATGCGGTCGGTGGCGACCATCAGCAGGTTTTCACCGGCATCGTAGATATCACGAACCTTGCCACGGGAATCCGGACGACGCTCCATCGTTGTCACGTGAGTCACTCCTTACCAAAATACGACAGTAATGCGGGTTCTTTCCCGCACGTTTTCGCAAACTCGGAGCGGCAGGGACGAAACCCCTCCTTCACCGAATAGCGAAAAGCTAGTGCTCCATTGTAGTAGATGCCGCGTCCGCCGTGTGCTCGCGAGGCAGATGAATCGTAAAAGTCGTACCCTTTCCAAGCTCCGACTCCACGGATATGTAGCCGTGATGGCGCTCGACGATCTGTTTAGTCACGGCGAGGCCCACGCCCAGACCGCCCGCCTCACGGGCACGGCTGGCATCGGCGCGCCAAAAACGGCCGAAGATGCGCGACAAGTCATCCTTGGCAATACCGATGCCGGTATCAGAAACGGCGATGCTGACGTGTTTGCGGTCACTGAGCACCGACACCACGACCCAACCGCCCTCGGGGGTGTAGCGCATGGCGTTGCTCATGAGATTGATGACGCATTGTGTGATCATGTCGGGATCGGCTTCGACGACATCGTCGTGACCTTGGGTCTCGTCAGCAAAGCGCAAGCGCAGATCGCGGTCGACAAACAGGCGCTCCTGGGCATTGACGATGGAACGCACGAAAGGAACCATGTCCACCGGCTCAAGGTTGAGCGGAGCCGTGCTGTTTTCCATGCGCGACAGGTCGAGCATCTGCTGCACCAGACGAGCCAGGCGACGCGTCTCGGAAGCAACAGTCTCCAAGTGCTCATCGTCGGTAGGATATACGCCATCCTGCATGGCCTCGACCGTTGCGAGCATGGCCATAAGCGGAGTGCGAAGTTCGTGAGCCACGTCCGAGGTCAAACGTTTCTCGTGTTTCATATCCTTCTCGAGCGATGTGGCCATCTCATCGAATGTCTCGCCCAGTTGATCGATCTCGTCATCGCCGCGCAAGCCCGTACGAGCAGACAGATCGCCATCGCGAATTTGCTTGGCCGTGCTGGTAATACGGTGAATCGGCTTGGTGAGCATGCGCGACACGAGTGATCCGATAACGACCGAAATGCAAACTGCAACAACCGCAGCAAGGGCCATGGCGTTAAAGGTCTTCTCCCTAAACGCAGAATCTGCCTTGGTGAGCAAGGCATCGGAGCCGATGGCCCACAGCTTTACTTGTCCGACATGCTCGCCGGAAGACGTTATGATTTCGACGTTTGCAACGCTATCGGAGCCGGTGGGAGCCGACGAGACCGGACTATGCGATGCTTTTTTCCCGCTCGAGCTGCTCGACGGCGATTCGTTCTCGCGCACATCGGCGGTCGCGCTTGCCGAAGGCCATGAGTCGTCATAAACGACAACGCCTTTCTTGTTGACGACCTGCATACTCAGGTCGTCGGACACCAAACTTGATGTCGCGACCGTACGTAGCTCGCCCGCAGTCCAATTGCCGTTTTCCTCATACGACGTCGCAAGCTTTTCGGCAGCGGAATTTGCGATTTCGACGATATTGGAGCGCGTGTAATCCGAAAAGACCGTGCCCCACACAACAGAGACCACGCCCACCAGCACCAATACCGTCATGAGCGATGTCAGAGCAAAAGCAAGTGCCATGCGCGAGGGATAGCTCATCGTTGGCCGTGAATCGGAGCGAGGCGTGTTCCAACTAGCCTTGGAACCCGCCTCGCTCTCCTGCTTGTGCTTTTGTCCGATTTCAAAGCGCGCAGGTGTCATATGTGATTTCCCTATTTCTCGTCCGACTTATCGGTCTTGGCCGGAGCCTCGAAGCGATAGCCGACACCGTGGACGGTGTAGAGCCACTTGGGCTTCTTGGGATCATCGCCCAGCTTGGCGCGAAGGTTCTTCACGTGGCTATCGATGGTGCGCTCATAGCCCTCAAAGTCGTAGCCGAGCACCTTCTCGACCAGCTCCATGCGGTTGTAGACGCGACCGGGGTGACGGGCAAGCGTGGTGAGCAGCTTAAACTCGGAAGCCGTCAGGTCGACTTCCTTGCCCTCGACCAAAATCTTGTGGCCCGAGATATCGATGACCAGATCGCCGAAGTCGAGTACCTCGACGGCTGGCTCGTCGGCCTGATGGGCACGGCGGAACAGAGCGCGAACGCGCGCGACAAGCTCGCGCGGCGAGAACGGCTTAATCAGATAGTCGTCGGCGCCGAGCTCAAGACCGATAATACGGTCCTCGATCTCGCCCTTGGCAGTCAGCATGATGATGGGGACATCCGAGGTATCGCGAATGGTGCGGCAAACGCGCTCGCCGGGGATCTTGGGGAGCATAAGGTCGAGCACGACCAGGTCAAACTGATGCTTCTCGAACTCCTCGATCGCGGACTGGCCGTCGCCGACACCCACAACCCAGTAGCCTTCGCGCTCGAGATAGGCAGCGACGGCGTCACGGATTGCCTTCTCATCCTCGACCAGCAGAATCTTTTTTGCATCTGAAGCCATAACACGGCCCCCCTGTCTCAATCAGCTAAGAACAAGCCCATTTTAACGCACCTGAGCCCGCCGGATGCCACTATGACGCGGCAGCTCGGCGGGCGGTACTCACAATTACAACGCGTTTATTCCCCTGTTGGCGCCTTTTTAACCCCTCTAAGCTTAAAGAGAGAATAGGCGTGCGGTGACCGTCTCGGGTATACCCTGGCTGTTGCGCACCGTGGCGTACGTAAGAAATGAGTCCGATTTTCCCGCCGTAGCTGGATAATCGCCATATTCCAAAGCGCGGTCGGGCGACAGTAGCGAGCCATAGGTCTTGGCAGAGGTGTCGATGAGAAAATGCGATGCCTGTACCTTAACGAGATATTTATTCTTCTTGCCGGCAGCACATGCGAGCGGCTCGCGGGACAGGAAGAGGTATGGCCCTCCCTCATTACCGATATACGTGCCCATGTTGCCCAGGCTGCCCACGCCACTATAGGTCGCCTCGATAGAAAACACGAAGGTATCGCCCATATATACGGCCTCGAAAGGCGAGACTGACGAGGGAAGGACTAGCTGGGCACGTTTGGTGTTGTTGCCATCGGTCAGATCGATTGCCGTTATGCCGTAGTAGACGCCCTCGTCGTTGCGGACACGCGGCGAGATGGTCAAAATGCCGTCGCTCACGCGCGGGGCCGACGCAAAGCGGCCCGTCGATTTCCAAATTGTCTCGGCCTTGGATTCATCAAGCGAGCGACGATAGCAAAACGAATCACTACTCGTTTTATTGCCGCCTGCCGAAGGCATTTTATACCAGATGGCTGATGACCCGAACGCCGTAAACAGTGGCGGATCGTAGTCCTTGCCACCTCGATCGAGCTCAACCACGTCGCCAGAGAGCGAAGCGCCCGACAGATTTTGAGCGTAGAGCTTCCACGATGAACTGGCAAAGTTCATCTCAACCCACGCAAACACGCCGTCGCCGGCACGGACATCGTAAAAAGCATATCCCGTGCCCTCGATAGGATTCTCAATTAATGTGGTAAGCGAGCCATCGCCCAGGTTGAGCACACCGAGTGTGTTGGCGTGCAGTGCCGATGCGGGCGCCATCATTGCCGCAGCATAGTCACCATCGCAGTAGTACAGCAACGTGCCCAGCGGCAGCGTCCACGATGCCGCCGGCTCAAGATCGATGTCAACTGCCTCGTACTCATCAGTGATCGAGACAATCTTCGAATCGTCCTTGATAACCTGCGGCTCGCCAGCGGCATCATCACTGGTGCCTGTTTTTTTCGAACATCCGGCAAGCACCGTGGCAGCGCCCGCGGCAGCTCCACCGAGCACAAAGCCGCGACGCGATATTCCGTTCTTGATGTGGTCGGCGATACCCATTAGGCGATCTCGGCGCGAGCGGCCTCGATAGCGCGCGTAAGCTGATCGGCGCAAGAGGTCTTCTTCATGCCGCAGGTATTGCCGGCAAGAACCTCGATCACACGGTCAGCAGGAGCGCCCTCGACCAGTTTGGAGATGGCCTTGAGGTTGCCATCGCAGCCGCCGGTAAACTCAACGCCCAGCACCTTGCTGCCGTCATCGGAAAGGTCAAGGTGAATATTGCGAGAGCATACACCCTGCGGCTTGTAATCAAACGAAATCATGCGATCCCCTCTCAGAATGTTATTCGAGACGACTATTATCCCCGTCTTTCCCTAAATGCAACGAGGCGCTTTGCCGGCAACACACATTACCAGCAAAGCGCCCTAAAAAGCTAACGTTATGCCCGAACCTACTCGAAGCTCAGCTGCTCCAGACGATCAAAGACCGTGTCGATACGGGTGAGGAAGTCCCACGGATCAAAGATCTCGTCGAGCTTCTCCTGACTGACGGTGCAGCGCGGGTCGGCCTCGAGACGCTCCTTAAAGGTGGGGCCGGAGACACAATCCTGCACCTCGCGCCAGGTTGCCATGGCGTTCTCCTGCACAATGGCGTACGCGTCCTCGCGGGTGATGCCCGTGTCGACGAGGGCCAGCAGCACCTTGGAGGAGAAGATGAGGCCGCGGGTCTTATTGAGGTTGGCCATCATGCGGGCAGGGTACAGCTGCAGGCCGTCGATAACGCGGATGAGGCACTGGAACATGTGGTCGAGGGCGATGAAGCTGTCGGCCTGGGCGACACGCTCGGCAGAGGAGTGCGAAATGTCACGCTCGTGCCACAGGGCGACGTTATCGAAGGCAACCTGGGCGTTGGACTTCACGACGCGCGACAGACCGCAGACCTTCTCCATGGTGATCGGGTTGCGCTTGTGCGGCATGGCGGAGCTGCCCTTTTGACCCTTGCGGAACGGCTCCTCGGCCTCGAGGGTATCGGTCTTCTGCAGATTGCGAACCTCGGTAGCGATGCGCTCGCAGGTGGCCGCGGTGGTGGCGAGAACGCCGGCGAGATAGGCGTGATGGTCGCGGCTGATAACCTGCGTGGACAGCGGGTCGTGAACCAGACCCAGGTGCTCGCAGACATACTCCTCGACAAACGGTTCGATGGAGCTGTACGTGCCAACAGCGCCCGAGATGGCACCGAAGGCAACATTCTTGCGGGCGTCCTCAAGACGATCCAGATCGCGCTTGAGTTCCCAGGCCCAAGAGCCGAACTTCATGCCGAAGGTCATCGGCTCGGCGTGGATGCCATGAGTGCGGCCGGCACAGAGCGTGTTGCGCTCCTCAAAGGCGCGACGCTTGCAAATCTCGCCGAGCTTCTTGACGTCCTCGATGATCAGGTCGCAGGCCTGGGTGAGCTGGTAGCACAGAGCCGTGTCGCCCAGATCGGAGCTGGTCATGCCATAGTGAACCCAGCGGCTGGGCTTGGGGTCGCCCTCGGGAACATCGGCGTCGATGTACTCCTTCATGTTGGTCAGGAAGGCGATGACGTCGTGGCGCGTGACCTCCTCGATCTCGTCGACCTTTGCCTTCTCAAAGTTGGCATGGTCGCGGATCCACTGGGCTTCGTCTTTAGAAATGCCGATCTTGCCGAGCTCCGCCTGGGCCTCACAGGCCAGGACCTCGATCTCCTGCCAAATGGCGTACTTGTTCTCGAGGGAGAAGATGTGTCCCATCTCCGGGCGGGTATAGCGATCGATCATAGCGGCTCCTTTTTGGTTATTGGCACGTTGGTCGTAACCCAACCATTGTACCGTGCGCAGGTGCAAGTATGGGCAGCAGGCATTAACCTAACATTTTGGAATTGGAGCGGGCAACGGGACGTCCGCGTATTTGCTTCGCAAATCCGCACCGGCTGCGGTCGATCTCCTCGGATTCACGGAGACGATGGGGAAGACTTTGTTGAATTGGCCGCCCCAAAGTCTCCCGCGCTCGATGGAGCGGGCAACGGGACGTCCGCGTATTTGCTTCGCAAATCCGCACCGGCTTCAGGCGCCTGCCGGCGCCTTCGCCTGCTCGCTACAAACGCTTCGCGTTTGTTTTACGCTCGCACCCTGGCGGGTTCGAGTCCCGGCGCTTTATTGAAAAAAGCACGGCACCGGAACGGTGTCGTGCTTTTACTTTTTCTGGAGCGGGCAACGGGACTCGAACCCGCGAGTGTCAGCTTGGGAAGCTGATGCCTTACCACTTGGCGATGCCCGCTTGTGTGTTGGCTAGTATAACGCGGTTGTCTTGTTCGATACAAGGGTGGCGATGCTTGTTTTAGCTGTGGAGATTCGTTTGAAAATCGCATCAATTGTGGAGATGAGGACCTTTGGCCTCCTGTTCTCCTTATCTTCTACCTGCGCTTTTGCCTGATTGTTGTATTTGAGCTCAATTTGTCAGGAATTGGGCAAGCTTTTGGTCAGGCTCCGGTACTTACCCGCATGAACCTCGGGGGTAGCCTCATCCTACGCGCCGCAACCTCCCCATGCGGCGCACGAGGGATAAGGAGCAGCCATGTCCAACGCACCCACGCACTCTGTCCACAGCGCAATCGCAACAGGTCCGCTGCTCCTGCTCCTCTTCCTGCTGTTCGGCTGCCTGGCACCGGGAGCCGCATTTGCCGTCGATGGCTACGACCAGCTCGGCTTCCGTACTATTAGCGATGATTGTGGGCCCTTCTTCATCGGCAAGTATGAAGCTCAAGACGCCTCGATTGCCTACTGCATGAACCAGGAGCGTCCCGGCCCCACCAAGCCGGGCGGCCCATGGCTCAACTTTGATCAAGGCTGGGTGTGGCTCGACGACGAGTTCGCAGCAATCGTTTGTCACGGATATCCTACCGCCACGTCGTTTGGCGGTTACCATCTTTCACCCGATCGCGCCCGCGCCGCCACCCAGCTTGCCGTATGGATGCTCAACGGCACTACCCATGTCGACGGCACCTACTCCTACACGACCGCTCAGGGCAAAACCAAGAGCGGGCACTTTACCGCCGACGATGAAGTCGTGGCGGCTGCGCGGTGGCTCCACGACAGCGCAAAATCAGGAAGCATCAAAGCCGCTCCGCACCGCGCGCGACGCTATCTAGGAACCGTATCGGGCGGCAGCAGACGTCAAGACATGCTCTATGTACTGCCGGCGGTCTCTGTTTCCTTCCAAAAGCAGTCTGCGAACACTGTTATTACCAGCGGAAACAATACCTATCAGTTTACCGGGGCAACATTCGATGTTTTTGAGAGCGCCAGCGGCGCGCGTGTCGGCACCATCCAGATGGACGGCAACGGTCAAGCGCAGGCAGCACTTCTGCCCAACACGGCATACTACCTAGTTGAGACAACAGCGCCAGCTGGTTATATCCCCCTGCACGATCGCATTGCCTTTACCACGACGGATAACGGCGGATACGTCACCATTGATGAACAACCCGGCACCATTACCTTGCGCATTGTAAAGCTCGACGCCGCAACGAATGCAGGCCCCCAAGTTGGGGCTTCGCTCGCAGGAGCAGAATTCGTGTGCGTATCGCAATCAACCCCTGGATGGACACAAACTCTCAGGACCGATGAAAGCGGTCGAGCTACCCTCACCGATGTCCCCCTGGGAACCTTTACCATCTATGAATCGAAGGCGCCCGAGGGCTATTTGCCCTCCGGTGACAGTTGGTCTTACACCGTTGGAGCCGACCAACTCGGCGATTCAAGCGTGGTCGAGATCGAATCTCGCGTTTCCGATATCCCCATTGCGTTTGACCTTGAGATTTCCAAATTCAAGGACTACGGCAATAGCGATCAATCCGGCCTGGAGCAGCCGGCAGGAGATGTTGTCTTTGAGGTTGTCAGTAACAGCTCTCAGCAGGTTGTTGGCACACTGACTACAAACATCTATGGCTTTGCCTCCACCAAAGACCAGCCCGAAGCATGGTTCGGCACAGGCAAGCGACCAGCCGGTGTCCACGGAGCCGTCCCATACGACCGCGCCGGCTACACGGTTCGTGAGGTTCCGGAAACCGTCCCCGAGGGTTTTAAACGTGCGGGGGAATGGACCGTCGAGGCCAATCAGATTTCCGACGGCGCCGAGCTTCAATATATCGTGGACAACCACGCTCTGTCGACGCATCTCCAGATTGTAAAACGCGATGCCCAAACAGGCGCTTCTGTTCCCCTAGCCGGATTCACCTTCCAACTCCTCGACAGCAATCACAAACCTGTCTCACAAACATGCTGGTATCCAGCACATAACGTAATGGACACCTTTACGACTGACGCGACCGGCACCGTCACACTGCCCGAATCGCTCGTGCCGGGCACCTATTATGTACGCGAAACCTCGGCCAAAGAGCCCTATCTTGTCGGCGGAGAGATCGAGGTAAACATACCCGCCGATATAAACCTAACGCCCGTTGCAATCGTCTCGTATTATGACCGCGCCGCGACCGGAAACATCAGGATCGTTAAAACCGATGCCGTAGACGGCAGCAGCCTCGCGGGCGCCATCTTTGAGATCCGTGCCTCAGGTGATATCGTGCGCCCCGACGGTAGCATTGCCGCGCTCGACGGTGAGACTGTCGCTACCGTCACGACGGATGAAACTGGAGAAGCACGCGCGGACGACCTCCCGCTGGGATCTGGCACCGCACGCTACGAGGTTGTCGAGACTCAAGCGCCGACCGGCTTCTTACTCGACCGGACGCACCATATCGTCGACCTTACCTATGCCGACCAGAAAACACCCGTTGTGGAAGCACGGCTTAACGTATCCGACGATTACACCAAGGTTGATATCTCCAAGGTCGATGCAAGCGGAGAGCAGGAAGTGAAAGGCGCACAGCTCACCTTATATGGTCCCGATAAAACCGAAATAGACTCCTGGACCTCATCCGACAAGCCGCACCGCATCGAACATCTTGCACCCGGCACCTACTCGTTGCGCGAAACGATGTCGCCGCGGACCTATGACCTTGCCGAGGAGATAACGTTTGAAATAAAGGATACGGGAGAAGTCCAATCCGTCACGATGAAGGATGCGCCCATCGAGATCAAAGGACAGGTCGACAAGCGTCAGGAACTTGTCCAACCTATCGGGAAGGGTCTGTTGGCTAACGGCGATGGAAAAAACCGCGCCGCGATGCAAACCAATACGGATGGGCTTTTCTCCTATACCATCGATGCTCGAAACGATTCCGCTACTTGGGTTGATGAGTTTACGATTACCGATGATCTTGAGTGCGCCAAAGACGGCACGGCGAGATTCGTCTCAATCGAAACCCCCGTCGCCATCGGCGACCTCAACGGTCTGTGCAACGTGTGGTATCGCACGACGCCGTTGGACTCGACAGACGTCGATGAGCCGGCAAACGCGACGCTTGACGATGGGCACGAAAATCCTTGGCTTGAGTCCGACGAAGTAAAAGAGAGCCTGGGTGAAGATTGCCGCCTCGTCGATTACGACGGCTGGCACCTCTGGAAGGCGGATGTCTCGACCACGGAATCCGCCACACTCGAGGCGAAAGAACTCGACCTTGCATCCAATACCGTCGTGACGGGCATTCGCATTGAATACGGTGCGGTAGCCGCCGACTTTACGACTCGAAGCGATACGGATTCTTGGACCCGCGATGATCTCAAAGATGAGCACGACGACCTTGACGATGCCAAAGCAATCCTTGGCACAGATGCTCGGGGCGCAGTCGTGCACATGCAGGCAACGTCGGCTTACACACCCCAAACTGCACTCACCAACAGCGCACGCGTCGATCTTTGCCGCAACGGCGGCGGCGATAAACTTGAGTCACATGACGAGGACAGTGTCATTCAACGCTGTACCCTACCGCGGGACCTACCGGCAACAGGATCAGCTCCCATCGCCGCCTGCATCACCGCGCTCCTGACCTCGGGTGCCGCAGCCCTATGGTTCGCTCGCCTTAGGTCAATCCCAAAGAAGCGCTAGCGCGATGAAAAAGCGGGCGAGCCAGTCCCCCGGCTCGCCCGCTTTCAATCATTTAAATCGCCGCATCTACTCTGCAGACGAAGATCCACCATCAACGATTGCTTGCTCGGACTCAGGAATCCCATCGGCGCCCGTGCTCTGTTCTTGCTCCACCTCTTCGCTGATTGCGGAGGCGGGGGTCGAGCCCTTCGCACCCACGATGTAGGCAGCCCCAAATCCTAACGCAATGGCAATCAAGGTCAAAATCACGTAGACAGGCCAATGGCGCTTAATATACGAAAACACGTTGACTCCTTAGAGCTCCGTCTACGAACGGCGGATAACCTCGGTCACGACCTCGGATACCGTGGCAATGTTCGTCGGGTTGACATTGTGGGGCAAGTCGTCCTCGGTACGAGCACAAGCCAGGCGCGTGCCGTCCACGCCGGCGATGGTGAGGGCTCGGCGGCTCGCCTCGAGCGCGGCATAGGCATCGGTCTTGGCATAGGGCATCTCGAGCGCGCCACAATCGACATGGAACGACTTGCACACCTTGCTGACCAGGTTCATGATGCGGCGATCGCCCTTGAGCAGCTGCTGTTCGCCCTCAACCGTCACCACCGAAAGTCTACCGGCGCCGACGGATTCAAGATTGATGAAGAAGACGCCGCGGAGCTTATCGCGATGCGAAGCCAAGAAGGCCTTCATGCCGGCGCCATCACAATCCGAGGCGCCTGTTGCCACAAACCAGATATCGTGACCGAGCAGCTCATCGTCGCCCATAGAGGCGACAGCCGAGAGCATATCTTCGGAAGAAGCGCCGTCGGAAGACGTAGCGCCGCCCTTCCAGCCATCGTTATCGTCCTCGAAATTATCCCACGAACCGATGCCGCGACCGGACTTCTTGGCATCGTAATCGTCTTCGACGCCCAGCCAATCACTCATGCTGTCCTGTTCGTTTTTCTTTTTACGACCGAACAGGCCGCCCAGGCCGCGCTTGCGAGACTTGGGTGCCGCCGGGGCGGGAGCCGAAATGGTCTCGATCGGCTGAGCGCCCGACGCAACGGGCCTAGGAGGCGCAACGGGTGCCGATGTTGGTTCGGGGCCCTGAGCGGTAGCAAAGGGGTCGTTGACCTGTGCGGAGGGGTCGGGAAGGTCGAACAGCGACGTGCGAGACGCAACGTTTGCCTGCTTCATCGACGGCAGCGACGGATCGGGGACTGAAGCCAGCGGAGACGAGGAGGGTGCAGGCGACGGTGCCGACGCCGGATCGGGAACATTCATCTGCGGACGCGGCGATGCTTGGGAGGAAATCTGGGCCATAAGGGAATCGACCGTTTCGTCCTGGGTGGGAGCGACATTGGCAACCGTGGCACCGGAACCACTCGGGGTCGGCATGGTGAAAATCTGCGTGGAGTAAGGCCTCGACTCATCCGTCTCGGGAGTCTCGGAAACCGCAGGCACTTCCTCCTGCTCGACCTCGGTTGAATCACCTTGATCGGCTGCCGCGTATTGCTCTTCGTCAGAGTTGGCCTCGACGGACTCGTCCTTGGCAGCATCCTGAATTTCGGCAGCATCAATGGGCTCGTCATCGTCTGCCGCGTCGCCCTGCTCATCGGAAACAGGAAGGGGCTCGGCAATCGCGGTGCCTTGCTTTTCAAACGTTATCGTGGAATCGAACTGCGCGGCATCAAACGACATGGTGCTATCGACATGCTGCTGAGCCTCGAAAGACGTCGTCGCCTCAGCAACATCCGCGGACGCCGGTTGCTGGGACTCAAAGGACGTCGTAGCTTCGGCAGCGTCGACGGGCACGGACTGCATAGCCTCGTTCTGCTCGAACTCTTGCGCCGCGCGCTCACGTGCCGCCTCGGCTGCCTGCTGCTGAGCGATAGCCTCCTGCTCGGCAGCCTCGCGTGCGGCAGCGCGTTTCTCCTCGAAATCGTCGACAAATTTCTTGCCCTTTGCAAGCGCACCCTTAAAGAAGTTGGAAGCACTGGCGCCAATCGAAGAGAACGCGGATGCAATATCGGCATGGGGCGTTGCCGCGGGAATCTCGGCCGAGAAATCAGTATCGCTCTCGTAAGACACGCGCCTCGGCTGTTCAACGTAATCGTCGTCAGACTCGTCCGCAACGTCTTGCGCCGGCGCGGCGGGGGCCAAAATGTCCAGTCCTGCCGCGGGATCGATCGCGGACACCGCCTCGAGCTCGGCAACGGCAGCGGTAACCGCGGCAGACTCATCATCCACGGTGACGGCGGGCGCAGGTGCAGTCACGACGGGGGCAGGCTCGGGCTCAAACGTCGGCTCCTCGCCCTCCTCGTAATCGAGCGTGCAGGACTCGGGAAGCATCCCGAGCGCACGGATGGCATCCGAACCAAAGCGGATGTTGCCGGCGGCATTGCGATAGAGCTTGGGCTCGGGCTCGGCCGCGACAGGCTCCTCCGCCGGCTCGGCAGCGGAAACCTCGTCATTGAACTCTTCGGCCTGGACAGCCTGATTCTGATCCTCGGGCACGATGGCGCCAATCAGCGTCTCGTCGGCAGACGCACCCTCAAAGCCCTCGATCTGCTCGTCGAAATCCTCACCCTGTTCGGGCTCGGCCTGAGCGTCGGGAGCAATCGGCTGACCGAACTCATCCTCGGCGTAGGTAGGCTCTTCATACTCGATGGTGTTGCCGTAGTCGTTTTGCTGTTGGGCCGCGGCATACTCCGCTGCTGCGCGCGCCATCTCCTCGGCACGACGCTTCTGCTCCCCAAAATAGGTATCGAACGGAACATCGTCGGGAAACTCGTTTTCGCCCTGGAAGGGAGCAACGTTGTCCATAACGCCGAGCATAGCGGCGACAGAAGACTTGTTGCACACCGCGCCGGACGTATAGGGAAGAATGTAGCGGTTAGAAATGATGTTTGCCGCGTTGGCGAGCGCAACGAGGGAAGCGAGGATCGCGACAATCCACAGCAAAACCTTGAGCGCGCCGGGGAACGGCAGGATACGCAAGATGGCAACGGCAGCAGGGGCAACCGTGGCAACGGGCAACAGCTTGGCGATGAGCGCACGATACGAAGCATAGGGCTCGCGGGCGAGCAGCTCAGCACGGGGAGAGTCGTAGTGTGCGACAACGACCACCGGGCGGTTGCGCGGAGACGCGAGCGGGCCCGAGGCCTTGTGGTAGGCGATGACATTTTGGCTCACGCCCGTCTTGCCCAGGCGTGAAACCACGGGGTGGCCCGTGCGCTCGAGCACGTAAAGAACGGCGCCGACAATGGCCAGCAAGGTGCCGACCAAGCCGATGCCGCCGCCGATGCCCATCAGCAGGGCGCCGGCAAACGCAAGAATACCGGTAACGGCAAATGCCAACCTGCTGGGCGCCGGGGCATTGAACTCCTGAACTTCGGGATCAAAGCCGTGGTTGCGGAAGATCTGAGCGATATCCTCGGCAGCCAAGCGCTCTTCTTCGCTGCATGCCGGCGTGATGCCGGTGTTCTGCAGCAGGTGGTTAATATAGTTCTGGGTGTTCGCCATGTGCGCTCCACATCCATAATCCGACAAATAGGCCCAATGCATGCACATTAGAACCGTATATAGTCGAAAGTATACCCCGAGCGAGCGCAAACGACCGAATTCGGGCCATCTTAACGCCCCGAGCGGACAAGGATATAGCCTAATCTCCATATCGGACTAAAATCATGGCAGCAAACCACCTTCTCATGCGAGGACTCTATGACGGCAAGCGACGCGACCGCGACAATTAAAAAGGGGAATTCGGAGCCCAGTTTCGATAAAACGGCCCAGCGCATCCTCAATCTTTTCTTTGTGCTCAACAGCTCCCCCGAACCGCTGACGACCGAGCAGATCGTCTTGGATTCTGACCTGGGATATGGCTCGGGCAACATCGACTCGGATAAGCGCAAGTTTCGGCGCGATCGTGACAAACTGCTCGAGCGTGGCATCTTAATCAAGGAGGTTCGCCCCGCCGGTGCGCAGGAGACCGAGGAAAGCTCGTGGACAATCGACCGCGAGCACACGTTTGCGGCAGGCGGCCTCATCACCGCAGACGACGCCGATATCCTGCTCAACGCTATCGACCAGACAATAGCGGCCGGCTCATCCACTTTTGCCGCGCCGCTTGCCGATATTCGTTCCAAGATTGCCTACCTCACCGGCAGGACGACGGCGGACGAAGCACCGATCCGCCGCTCTCCCACCGTCGATGCGGTATGGAGCGCCTTTGCCGAGCGATGCGCGCTGCGATTTTTATATCAGAACGGACGCGGTGAGCAGAAAGAGCGTACCGTCTGCGTCTACGGCATGTTCGAGCGCGAGGGCGTTGCGTACTTCTGCGGCCTCGACAATGCCACCGACGACATCAGGACATTCCGCTGCGACCGTATCGTTCGCGCTTGGCGCCCCTCAAAGGCCTACGCTATCCCTGCGGACTTCAACCTCAGCGACTACCTGTTCTTTGAATTCGATTTTGCCGACCGCCCGCCCGTTGCGGCTACGTTCTCGTTCGCCCCGCAGACGCAGATCGATATGATCAACGGCCTCACGCGCGGGCGAGGTGAGCTCGCACACACCGATTCGGGATGGACTTGGACCGTTGACGTGCGCGATCTTGAAGCCGCCGCCTCATTTTGCATGGCCCACGCCATGGACGGCATGAGGCCCATGGCCCCCAAATCGCTCAAGCAGGCGTGGAACCACCTCATTGAAAGGACGGTGCACGAGCATGCCCGTGCGTAAACTCACCAGCGAGCAGAGGCTCTCGCGCGCCATCGACATCATGGAGGCCCTCTACGCCGCCGGCGAGAGCGGCATGACACGAACCGAGATTTGCAGTCGCTTTGACATCACGGGGGCGTCGCTCGACGAGATTCTCGAGATCGTCTCGACGCTCGCGGACCGAGAATCGGGTGCGCGTATCATCTGCGAATGCCACGGCGAGCGCGTGGTCCTCACCGGTGACGCCGGGCGTGTACTACCGCTGCGCCTGAGTGACGCCGAGGGCGCTGTGCTCAACCACGAACTTGAATCGTTGGGGATCGAGCCCCAGGCGGCGGCTCGAATTCGACATGCTCTTCTACCCGAAGAGCTCGGCTATAACCAGCACGTCTCTGACACCGTCAACCACGGGTCGCACTGGCAGCAGCTGAGCTGCGCCATTCAGGACGGCGTTCGCTGTCGTATCTCGTATCGCTCGATGGACGATGCGCGGCCACGCGAGCGTCTGGTCGACCCCTTGCGCATTACAGCAAACGGCGACCAAACATATCTGATTGCCTGGGACATCGCGGTCGATGAGCAGCGCACCTATCGCATGGATAAAATCGAGGGACTCGCCTTGACGGAAGACTCCGTCGTGCCTCACGTACCGGACGTTGTATCCCTCCACGATTCCCTTGCCCGGACGCAGCGTAGCGCAAAGCTCTTGATACCATTCGATATGGCGGAGCATCTGGACTGGGCCGGCATCACCCTCATCGAGCGCAGCGGGACAGACATGGCAACGGTAACCGTACATTACGGCTCCGAGCGTTGGCTGCTGAGCCAGATAATCGCAGCGGGCGGAGCCATCCGCATCTTGGATGACCCCGCCCTGTCAAAGCGTCTGTGCGATATGGCAAAAACCCTCGTCTGTCCGCTTTAGCGCCGCCGCTCGTGGCGTGCACGCCACAGCTGTAGATAGTGCCCGATCTGCGCCGATTCGATGCGCTGGTAGGAGCTCGTGGGCAGCGACGTTAAGAACTTCTTGCCATAGCCCTTCGTCACCAGGCGAGGATCCGCCAAGATCAGCACACCGCTATCGGTCGACGAGCGAATCAAACGCCCCGCGGCCTGCTTAACCTCGAGCACCGCCTCGGGCAGCGAATAGCGCGCCCATGCGCGGTCTTCGCGCAGGTTGCGCTCGCACGAGAGCGGGTCCGTGGGGCTTGAGAACGGCAACTTGGGAATGATGACGCAGCGCAGCGTCTCGCCGCTGGCATCAAACCCCTCCCAGAAGGCCTTGAGCGCAAAAAGCGACGAGGTCGGTTCGTTGATAAACCGGTCGCGCAGGCGACGAGGAGATGAGTTGCGCTGCTGGCAGTTGAGCTCCAGACCCGCACGGGCCATCTTGGGCTCAACGCGGGCGTATAGGTCCTCCATGTCGCGCCGATTGGTGAACAACGTGAGCACCGATCCGCCCATGGCAAGATGGGCGTCGACCAGCACGCGCTCGAGCGCCGTAAGATAGCTCTCACGATCGCGCGGATCGGGGATATCGCCCGCAACGACTACAGCCATGTTCGAATCGAAGTCGTAGCTCGAGTCCAAGTGCAGCGATGAGGATGTTGAAGCACCGATGCGATCGAGGCCGACCGCATGGTTAAAGTGTTCAAAGCTTTTGGACACCGTCATGGTCGCCGAGGCAAAGATAGCCGTGTGAACCTCGGGCAGCCACTCGGTTGCCAAGGCCTCGCCAATGTCGATGCGCTCTGCGGTCATTGACTCTCCGCCGGCACGCAGCCTGCGATTGACCTGCAGCGAATACACGTAGTGTTCATCGGTACCATCAATGATGAGTTTTAGGTTCTCGGCCAGCTCATGCAGGCGGCGCGAGATATCACCCAGGTCGACAACAACCTCTGGCTTGTCGGCGGCGACGGCTTGCACCAGCGCGTCGACGCTCTTGTCAGCTTGTTCCAATGCGTCGATGCCAGTGTAGGCCGACTGTAAGAAATCATGCCAGTCGTCAGATTCGCGCAGCTCGGGGCCAATCCATAGATTGGCATTGTCATAGCCCCCACGGGCACGGCGACCGAGCTCGCGAACGCCATCGAACACGCCGGCGATCGCCATGCTCGCGCGCGCAACCGTCGACGTCGCCTTGGCGGTAAGGCCCAGATAGAGCGTAGAGCCCTCGGAGGTTGCCAAATCACGGGAAACCTGGCTTAGCGCGCCGGTGCTCGAGCCACCCAGACGCTCGAACAGGACGCGTGATTCGTCCGCCGACACCACACGCGCCCACTGACGGCGCGCCTCGCGCTCGATGGAATGGGCCTCGTCGATTACCCAATGACGAATCGGCGGCAAAATCCTGCCCTCGGCCGCGACGTTGCGGAACAGCAGGGAATGGTTGGTGACCACCACATCGGCATGCGCCGCACGACGGCGAGCGCCGTGGACCAAACATTTATCAGGGAAAAACGGGCAGAGGCGACGAGCACACTCGCGCGAGGCCGTCGTAAAGTCGGGACGGTTGACGCTGCGCCACCGAATGCCGAGCGAGTCAAGGTCGCCATCGGCTGATTGGCAGACGTACGCCATAATGACCGCGACCGCCGTGAGCGTGTCCGCCGGATCGCGCTTGGTGGTAATCTCGACCTGGCCGCGGCTCATGCGCTCGAGCTTGCGCAGGCACGGATAGTGGTCATACCCCTTGAGAGCGCAAAATGACAGACCACCGTCCAGTTGCTCCGCAAGTTTTGGCAGCTCATGGTACATGAGCTGGTCGGCAAGATTGTTCGATTTGGTCGCAATACCAACCGTGATGTTGTTACGGCGTGCTGCCTCGGCAAAAGGCACCAGATAGGCCATCGATTTGCCGACGCCTGTGCCTGCCTCAATTACTCGATGAGTGCCCGTGACCAGCGCATCGCGGACCTCGAGCGCCATCGCGATCTGCTCATCACGCGGCTCGTAGGTGGGATACATGCGATTGACCAGGCCACCTGGTGCATAGTCTGCCTCGATCTCCTCACGACTCGGCATCTTGAGAACCGGCAGCTCATCGGCGTCCACCCGATCGTCGGCGCGATCGGCCTTGAGAACGTCAGCACGAGCGGCGCTGAGAGAGAAGATGGAACCAGGGTTCTGCCCTGCCAAGAATGAGAAGATAGGACGATAGGACCAAGGCACGTCCGGATGCATGTCGGCTAGGCGCGCCATGAGGCCCTGGGGCAAGTCGGTGAGCGCCACGAGCAACACGCGCCATACGCCACACAGGGCGTCGACGTCGGCATTGGCACGGTGTGATACCGAGTCGCAGCCAAACAGATCGGCCATAAAAGACAGCTTGTGCGAGGCCAGGCGCGGAAGCGCGATGCGCGACAGCGCCAGCGAATCGATCCAAATATCGCTCACGTTGACGCCGCCTTTGACCGACTCGATAAACGAGCGGTCGAACGTGGCGTTGTGTGCGATCACCGGGCAGCCACCGACAAAATCGGCGAGAGCGGCGACGGCCTCAACCGCCGACGGGGCATCTGCCACATCGGCATTTGTAATGCTCGTGAGCTCGGTAATCTCGGCGGGAATCAGCTGTTTGGGATGCACGAAGGTATCGAAGCGGTCGATGACCTCGCGGCCCGAAAGACGGGCCGCCGAGATCTCGATCAGCTCGTTGTCCTGCACCGAAAGACCCGTGGTCTCGGTATCGAGGACAATCACATCTTCCTCGATAAGGCCGAAGGACTGCGTTTTGGCGCGGTCAGCAAGCGTGGCATAGGAGTCGATGACAAACTGCGGCGTTCCTGACGAAACCGCGTCCTCGATTAGCATGCAATGCCCGCTCGACGAAGGCCCATACGGATCAGGCTGTCACAGACCTGCGGGAACGTCATGTCGTCGGTGTGGCGGATCTCATCCGGATACAGCGACGTATCGGTCATGCCGGGAATGGTATTGGTCTCGAGGATAACGGGGCCGTCCTCGCTCACAATAAAGTCGCTGCGCGAGATACCCAGGCAACCGAGGGCCTTGTGAGCGGCACAGGCAAGCTCCTGAGCGCGAGCGTAATTCTCGGGTGAAATCTGCGCCGGAATGCGATGGATATCCGTAGGGTCGACATACTTCACGTCCAGATCGTAGAACTCGCAGTCCTCGGGCTTACGAATCTCGACAATCGGCAGGGCGCGTACGTCATCTTCGCCGTATACGCCGACGGTGATCTCGGTACCCTCGATGCACTTCTCGACCAGCACTTTGTCGCCGTACTCAAACGCCTTGGCGATTGCCGCGGGCAGCTCGGAGGGCTCATGGACCAGGGAAATGCCATAGCTGGAACCGTTGACGGCCGGCTTCACAAAGCAGCGCTCGCCACAAACCTCGACGATATGATCGATATCGACTTCATCGCCCACCTCGAGCGCAAGGCCGGGGGCAATGGGAATGCCCGCCTTGGCGTATAGGAGCTTAGAGACCTCCTTGTCGGCACCGCAGGCGCTGGCAAGTACGCCCGAGGCCGTGTAGGGGATACCCAGGGTCTCCATGGCACCCTGCATGGCGCCATCCTCACCGCCGGCGCCGTGCATGGCGATAAATGCCACATCGAATCCGCCGGTCGCCATGGTTACCATAAAGTCATCAGCGGCCGTGTCAAGCAGCTCCACCGAGGTGTAGCCGGCTTCCTTCAGTGCCACCACAACGTTCTTTCCCGAATCGAGCGAGATCTCGCGCTCGGCGGAATGACCGCCCGCCAAGACCGCTACGTGCATGTTCTCTAGGCTTTTACCCGGCATGGGCAGACTCCTCCTCTATAATTTCTGCAGCTGATACCATATTGTAGCGATACCCTCTACGTTTCCCCAAAATCGAAAGGCTTCCATGAATCCCAGGACTAAATCTCAGGACATTCGCGACTTGAGCCAAAACGATATTCGCGAGCTCGTGGCCGAACTTGGCCAGCCCGCCTTCCGCGCGAAGCAGCTCATCGAATGGGTCTTTGAGAAGAACGTTTGTTCGTTTGACGATATGACCAACCTCCCCAAGGCTTTCCGTGAGCAGCTTAAAGAGGCTTTTGCCTTTGATACGCCGACTGAACTCACCAAGCAGGTTTCCAAAGATGGCTCGCGCAAGTATCTGCTCGAGTACCACGATGGCATTTCCGTCGAGACTGTCGGCATGCCCCGTCGTAACAAGCTTTCCGTCTGCGTTTCCACCCAGGCAGGCTGCGGCATGGGCTGCGCCTTTTGCGCTACCGGTCTCAACGGCCTCAAGCGCTCTCTGACCGCTCAAGAGATCGTCGACCAGGTGCTTCATGTATCCAACGACTTTGGCGAGCGTGCCACAAGCGTTGTCTTCATGGGCCAGGGCGAGCCGTTTGCCAACTACGACGAGGTTCTCAAGGCACTGCGTATCCTCAACGATCCCGATGGCATCGGTATCGGCGCTCGTCACCTCACCGTCTCTACCAGCGGCGTTATTCCCGGTATTCGCAAATTTGCCGATATCCCCGAGCAGTTCACTCTTGCCGTTTCCCTGCATTCCGCCATCCAGTCGACGCGCAATAAGCTCATGCCCGGTGTTAAGAAATACACGCTGCTTCGCCTTCACGAAGCGCTTCAGCTCTACACCGAGAAGACTGGCCGCCGCCCGACCTATGAGTATGCCATGATCGAAGGCGTCAACGATACGAATCCCGAGATGCAGGCGCTCTGCGACTTCTGCGAGGGAACGCTGTGCCACGTTAACCTGATTCAGCTTAACGACATCGAGGGCAGCCCGCTCAAGCCGTCGCCGATTCATAAGGTTGAGGATCTTCAGCGTCGTCTTGAGTCCCGTGGCATCGAGACCACGATTCGTAACTCCCGTGGTAACGATATTGACGCCGCTTGCGGACAGCTGAAACAGCGCTTCAAAGTTCAGAAGAACGCATAGGGGAGTCGCACTCCAAAACGTTTCATGTGAAACATCGGACGGCCCCTGTTGCAGGATATGCAACAGGGGCCGTTTCATTTATTGACCTCAATTTTGGACCGCTGCTAGCTTCCCCATTGTTTAGTGACAAAATAAGCGGCCCTTGTCTCATGAATCAGACAAGGGCCGCTCAAAATAAGCAGGGTAATTGTTAGGTACCTAATAGCCTACATTTTCCCATTGGTTGCTAACCCAACCTTGATTAATCTTAGGATTTTTTGTTACCTGAGCAGTACGCATGGCAACATCTTCTGTCATAACATCCATTTTCTTCTTGGAAGTATCGACAATATCTTGCGCACCACGAAGCAAACGACCTCGAAGTTCATCGTCTGTCGCGATCTTATAGCCAGCAAAGGCACCGGCCGCGACAGTCGTCACCAATGCAATCGCAGTTAAAATCTTATTCCTCATCTTGGCCTCCTTGATCAAACTGAATCATTTCACCAAGAATACGAGAGAGCTCTTCCTCGTCTTTAAACTCAATCTCAATCTTATTCTTTCCACGCGAGCTTTTCACGCGCACGTTGGTATTAAATACCTGACGAAGCACACGCGCAGCCTTTTTAAAAGACTGAGGCGTTGCAGGCCGCGGCGTCTTAGGTGTCTCTCCGGCAGAAAACAATGGAGCAAGATTTTCTGTCGCTCTTACAGAAAGGCCCTCCGCAACAACCTTCTCTGCAAGTCGAATTCGAGCATCCTCATAGGGAACTGCAAGAATCGCACGTGCGTGACCAGCAGTAAGTTTACCCTCAAAAATCATCTGCTGAACTACTTCGGGGAGATCGAGAAGGCGCAGCGAATTTGTAATTGCAGAGCGTGATTTGCTTACTGCCTTCGACAATGCCTCCTGGGTCATACCGCTGGCATCAATGAGCTGGCGATAGCCCTTAGCCTCTTCGACGGGATTCAGATCAGAACGCTGAAGGTTTTCGATAAGAGCAAGAGCCAGCATCTCTTCATCATTAACATCTTTAATGATGACAGGCAGCTCCTCAAGACCAGCAAGCTTTGACGCCTGGTAACGACGCTCACCAGCGATGATCTCATAGCCGTTTCCATGCTTGCGAACCAAGAGCGGCTGCAAAACGCCATGTTCTTGGATTGACTCGCTCAACTCGCGAAGTTCAGTTTCATTAAAGTGAATTCGCGGTTGATTAGGGTTGGGAACGATATCCTCAATAGGTAGTTTTGTTTCAGATGAGGCATTTGAAGCAGATGCAGCAGAACCACCGGTCTCATACTCAGCCTCTGAGACCAAAGCATTGAGTCCGCGTCCCAATCCACCACGTTTCTTTGCACTAGGCACGCTTGATCACCTCTTTTGCAAGGTTCATATACGCTTTTGCACCCTTGTTTTGAGGTGCATAGGTAATTACCGGTTCTCCAAAAGACGGAGCTTCAGAGATTTTAACCGTACGGGGAATCAGCGTCTTAAACGCCTTATCACCAAAGTACGATTGAACTTCCTCAACAACCTGATTCGACAAAGAAGTACGTGAGTCATACATGGTCATAAGCACGCCATAGGTGTCTAAGCCCTTGTTCAGACGTGATTTGACCATCTTCATTGACTCAAGCAGCTTCGTAACGCCCTCGAGTGCGTAATACTCACACTGGATTGGAATCAAAACGCTATCTGCTGCGGTCAAGGCATTGATAGTAAGCAGGCCGAGCGAAGGAGGACAGTCAATGAAAATAAAATCGAACTCATCCTGAATCGGCTCAAGCAAATCTTTGAGGCGGGTTTCACGAGCAATTGCGCTTACGAGCTCAATTTCGGCACCTGCAAGCTGAATCGTAGCTGGAATTACGAATACCTTTTTGCAATTTGTATCAAGAACAAGCGATTCTGCCGGCACATCATTCAACAATGCATCATAGATGCAGTGATCAAGGTCTTCTTTTTCAATTCCAAATCCACTGGTACTGTTTCCCTGCGGATCAAAATCGACAATCAGTGTCTTACGACCCTGCTCACCCAGTGCTGCTGCAAGGTTTACAGCCGTCGTTGACTTACCGACGCCGCCTTTTTGATTGATGATTGCAATGACACGCGTGTCTTTTGCGTTCTTAGAACGCTTAACGTCGCGAAATCCCACGGTCCCTCCTGGTGTGTATTAAAGCTGTCAAACGGAGGATGTTTCACGTGAAACATTCCGATTCGATATCAACCGCCATGTTTCACGTGAAACACTGCAAGTTGTTAGTATCCATTATGTTTCACGTGAAACATCTAGGCAAGCGGATTCTTCTTAGCCATGCCATTTGCACGAGGCAATGAAACGGATGCTGGATGACTCTTCTTGAGAACAATGAACTCCCTGTGGCCCAAGCCCTCAGGCAAATCGATTGCGTCATTAAGAAGCAAAGTGAAGCCGCAAATCTTAGCTGCCGACATGCCGGAAACTAGCTCCTCATCCGAAGGATTACCCTTGGTGATAACAAATAGACCTCCATCCTTGAGGAACGGAGCCGCATACTCAACAAGAATCGGTAGAGGGGCAAGTGCGCGGGCGGTTACGACAGAAAACTGCTTCTTATGGCTTCGAGCATATTCTTCAAGGCGATCATGAATCGCATGAGCATGTTTCAACCCAAGAGCATGAACAAAAGAATTGACGGCATCAACCTTCTTACCAACAGAGTCAATATAAGTAGCTTTACGATGCGTGGTTATGGTTAACGGAATACCAGGGAAGCCCGCACCTGTCCCCATATCGAGCAAAGCTCCCTCAGGAGCCTTATTGATATAGGGGAGCAAAACAAGTGAGTCGAGGATATGAAGTACCGCAGCATCTTCTACGTTAAGAATACGGGTGAGATTAGTTGTCTTATTTGTTTCCAGAACCAAATCCAAATGCTGAATACATTTCCTCAGCTCAACATCAGATACGCTCAAGGAATACTCTTTGCAATAGGAAGTTAGACGAGTCAACATCTCGTCAGCTTGCTGATCAGTAAGTACTAACAACGAAAGCTCCTTTCTGACAAAAATCAGTGTATCGAGAACTTTTGACAAAAAAAGGGGACGTGGAAACCACGTCCCCTTAGCATAAGCTCGAGCAGATTATCGAGCAACAATCACCACATGGCGATCAGGGTCAGAACCCTCAGAATGAGTATCGACGGCGTCATTGCCACGAAGTGCAATGTGAACCAGTCGGCGCTCGTAGGCATTCATGGGCGGAAGCGAAACACTCTTATGAGTGCGGATGGCACGCTCGGCTGCAGACTGAGCCATGGAGGCAACCTTGTCCTGACGGCGGCTCTTGTATCCCTCGACGTCCACTACAACCGGATACCTAAAGCCAAGCTTGCGGCTCACTAGCAAAGAGAACATAACCTGAAGGGCATCAAGGGTGCGACCATGACGGCCAATGAGAACAGCAAGGTCGGGAGCCGTTACATCCAGAATCAGCTCACCCTCGTCGCCCTCATACTCATCGATAGGAGAGTTGGCGGCATCGAAGTGCGAAAGGATGGAACGCAGGATGGAAATCGCGACATCGGCAATGGTGTCGAGCTCCTCGTCGGTCAGCTCTTCACCGGCCTTGTAGCGCTGTGCAATCTCGGGATAATCGCCCGCGACCTGCGGGGCAACCTCCTCAAGCATATCCTCGATGATCTCTTCAGACATAACGTACTCCAAAAGTTAGGTACCTAAATAAGATTGATATCCCGCTACTTCTTCTTGTGCGGGCGCGGCTTCTTCTCGCGACGAGTGACCTCAACCTGCAGCGGCGCGTTCTTAAGGCGCTCCTCCTCATCGGCCTTCGCCTTGTCGATGACCTTCTGCGTCACAAAAATCTGCTGGATAACCTGCCAAGCAGACGAGACGTCGTAGTACAGCAGAACACCAACGGGAAGGCTCCAGCCCATCCAAAGCATCATGACCGTCATGACAACGGCCATCATACGCATGCTCTGAGCCTGCTGGCCGGTCTGGTTGCGCGACATATAGAGCTGCGGAATCAGGGTCAGGACAGCGAACAGGATCAGGCAGACCAGCGCAGGCAGCGCGACCATAAAGCCATCGGCAAAGGAGGCACTCGGCGTGGTGGTCAGGTCGGGCAGAATATTAAAGAACGAGAACGCGCCGTCGTTAAAGTAGTCCGGCAGGTTACGCAGCAGCGTAAGTAGGGCGAACAGGACAGGCATCTGAATCAACAGCGGCAGACAACCAGCCATCGGGTTGAACTTGTTCTCGCTGTAGAACTTCTGCATTTCCTCGGCCTGACGCTGGGGATCGTCGGCATAGCGCTCCTGGATCTCGAGCATCTTGGGCTGCAGCACCTGCATGCGTGCCGTCGACTTAGTCGACTTGAGCATAAGCGGCGTCAGTAGCAGACGGATGATGACCACCAGGATGATGATGGACAGGCCCCAGTCGACCGCAAAGGTCTGGATGAGCTTGAGCAGCTCGAAAAGGATGTTAACGATCCAATCCCACATGTAAGTTTTCCTCCGATAGCGAGTGCCCGCTAGGGCACAGGGTCATAACCGCCGACGTGCAGGGGATTGCAGCGAGCGATGCGCCTCACGGCAAGCCAGCAGCCTCTCAAAACACCGTACTTCTCAATCGCCTGGACGGCGTATTGCGAGCACGTTGGGTAATAAATGCAGGCGTCAGGCAATAAGGGCGAAATAACCTGTTGATATATGCGAATAGGAGCGATGGCAACACGTCGCAAAACGTGATTGCTCATCGCTCCTCCCCGGCAACGCCGGCGCGTTTCATAAGCGAACGCAATGCATTGTCCATCTCCTGAGGCGAAGAAACCCTCGTCTTGGGAGTTGCGAACAAGATGATGTCATAACCCGCAACGGGAAATCCACAGCTGCGGGCGGCCTCGCGCATCACACGCTTAGAACGGTTGCGCACGACAGCACAACCGAGCCGTTTAGCACCAACGAAGGCGACCCTTCCGGAGTCGCCTTCGCCAACCGATTCACATATGGTCATTCGAATCAGAGGGTGATTGAAACGACGCCCCTGACTGAACACATGCTCGAAATCTTGCCGAGACTTAATAGTCTTCATGCGAGATGTGTGTATCGCTGCTAGACAGTGAGACGCTTGCGGCCCTTGGCGCGACGACGGGCGAGCACGGCACGACCACCCTTAGTGGCCATACGGGCACGGAAGCCATGGGTCTTGGCACGCTTACGCTTATTAGGCTGATACGTACGCTTCATCTTAAGTTCCTCCTGCTGCATTTCGAGTGTCCGCGGGGGCGCGGACGCAGATATAGACACGTGAGCTTGAAGATTGTAGGGAAATCAATGTTCAAATGTCAAGAAAGCAAAGGTAAAAGGTTGCGCAGTTCACACGGTTCCCCCATAAGCCGAGCTCGATTTAGCGGTGCATGGCAACTTTTCACGATATTTCATCGAGTTTTCAACAGGTCATGTTGGCAATGTTGAGAACTTTTCGTCCGTTTTCCAAAGTTTTCAACAGGTTTTGAAAAGTTGTCGAAAGATGAGAAACATTGCACGGTGAGCTACTATTTGTTCGAAACCTTTTGAAAGATTGCGAGCGGCATGTCTGACGACTTTTACACCATGGTCGATTCCGGAGACCCGGCACCCGACAACGAGCACATCACCGGCGTGCGCGAAGAGCGTGAGGAAGGCGAGCAGACGACCACGCAGGCGCCAAAAGCCATGTACGCCGCGCGCATCGCCGTCTATGACGATATGCTGTCGACACCGCGTGTGATCGTCATTGATCCGCAAGATGTCCGCACGTATTTGGAAGAGACGACCAACACCGTCTACCAGTGCATGAAAGAACAAGGTGGCCATATCTCGCTCATGGTCATCCGCGAGATTGTCGAAAACTTTATCCACGCGCACTTTGCCGAGCCCATCATCTCGATTCTGGACGGCGGAGACACCATCCGCTTCGCTGATCAAGGACCCGGCATCGACGACAAGGAGCGTGCTTTCGACTTTGGCGTTACCAGCGCAAACAGCAAGATGAAGCGCTACATCCGTGGAACCGGAGCAGGGTTTCCCATGGTGCAGGAGTATTTGGAAAACGCCGGCGGGGCCGTGTCCATCGAGGACAACATGGGCAACGGCACCGTGGTTACGGTAAGCCTGGACCCTAAACGCGTGCAGGAAATAGAGCGTGCCGGCGGACGCGGTGCTGCCGTGCGGCCCGAGACGGAGCAGCCCACATATCCCCTGCCGGGAGCTTTTGCGCAGCAGCCCATGGCAACGCAACAGATGCAGCCCCCCGTGGGACAGATGCAGCAGCCCGGAATGCTTCCTACACAAGAGCCCCAGGCGGCATCGATGTCGATGCCGCCAAACGCGCCAGAGGCCATGCCGCTGGCGGATCAGGATGCAACAGCAATGCAGCAGGCGACGGGGGCACCGGGTGGCCAGCAAATGGGCTATCAGCCGTACCAACAGGGATATCCATATCAGCAGATGCCGCCACTGGGGTATGGCCAGCAGTTCCCGCAGCAGTACCAGCAGGGATATCAGCAGCCGTACCAGCAGATGCCGCAGCAGCAGTACAACCCCTGGGCCCAGCAGATGACTCCGCAGCCTTACCAACAGTGGCCTCAAAGTTTTCAACAGCAAATGCCGCCGATGCAGAGTTCTCAACAACCAGCAGCTCAAATGATGTATCCTAATGCAGCAAATCAGTATGCGCAGCCACAACCGGACGTGTTCGTAAGCGATCGCGGCAACGCCGCGCTGGGCTATCTGGCGCAAAATCAAGCGTGCGGTGCTACCGATCTGGCGAGGGCGTTTGGAAACTCGGCCCCCACTTGGTCACGCACGCTCAATGACTTGGCGCAGGCCGGCTTGGTCATCAAGCATGGCCAGAAATACCATCTGACCGAACTCGGCGCCGCTCGCGTGCGAGCTCAGAGCTAAAGAACGGGAGAGACAGTGGACGAGGAAGCAAGCATCATCCTGGGGGATGCCATCGCCTTTTGCCAGCGCGACGGCCAAGATGCACGCCTCATCAACATGCTGGGGCAATCGCGCGCCATAAGCCTGACCGAAGATACGCTCACGATCGAGGCCCCCTCGCGCTTTGCCATCGCGCAGCTCAAAAAGCATCAGCCGACCATTGAGGCCTATCTGGAAGAAATCGCCTTTGCACCGATTGCGCTCGACATCGTGGCACCGCAAGGAGCCGTGGCGGAATCCGCTGCTGCGACGGCGCCCGCCGCGGCTCCCGCTGCCTCCCCGGCGGTGCCGGCCTCCGCAGGCGACGTGCCGACAATCGAGCACCAGCACGGCGATGTTTCCCGTGAAACCATGGCACCGTTGCCGACCGCGGCGGCGACGTCAACGAACGCACCCGTCACGCACATGCCTATCGCTCACGACGCAGCGGCGGGCGCGGATTCGGGCATTGCAATCAAGAACACGCTCTCGGCCGATGATTTTCGTCGCATGATGAACCAGATGAAGGGCGGAGCGCCGACTAAGTCCACGCAAGCTGCGACCCCCGCTTCACCCATGCCGGCACCGACCGTACCGGCCGAGCAGAATGCGGATGGAGCCCCGCTCGCCGCGAACTCAAAATTTACCTTTGAGAACTTTGTCTACGGCCCCGAGAACAGCCATGCCTATCGCTCGGCACTCAAGTTTGCCGCCCTCGCGGACGAGCGTGGCACGTGCACATCACTGTTCATCTACGGCAAATCGGGCCTGGGCAAGACGCACCTGCTGCTTGCCATCAAAAACGAGCTCGCCGAAAAGTCGCCCGAGATCAAGGTCAAGTATGCCAACTCCCAGGCATATCTGGACGACCTGATGACCGAGTTCGACCGCCAAAAGAAGAGCAACGCCCCCATCATGCAGGCGTACCACGGCGTGGACGTGCTCATCATCGACGACATCCAAAACATCATCGGCAAGCGCGCGAGCGTGGACTACTTTTTCCAGCTCATGGACGAGTTCATCCGCAACAACAAGAAGGTCGTCATCGCGGCAGACCGCGCCCCCAAGGACCTGAGCATGGACGAGCGTCTGACCAGCCGCTTCAACGCCGGCATGCTCTGCCTGGTCGCAGAGCCCAGCTACGAGATGAAATACAAGATCTTGCAGCGCTATTACGAGAACACCATCGTCGCCGCTCCCGAGGCAGGCGACGACTCGCTGCTGGCGGCCTATGGGGGCGACGGCGGGCACCTAACCGACGAGCACTTTAAACACATGGCCGAGGTCTCGGGCACCAACATCCGCGAACTCGAGAGCTTTTGCGAGCGCTGCGCCGGCGAGGCGGGCGACCGCGAGCGCGAGGGCGGGGAGCTCACCTTTGACGATATCGACGCCATCGCCAGCCAGTACTTTGACACATCGGCCAAAAAGATCAACGTCCAGACGGTTCAGTCCGTCATCGAAGAGCAGTACGGCGTGACGCACGAGGAGCTCATCGGCCCGCGTCGCAACGCCAATATCGCCAAAGCACGCCATATCGCTATCTACCTGGCCATCGAGATGTGCGAGATGACGACCACGGCGGTGGGCGCCGAATTTGGCAACCGCAACCACTCGACCGTCAGCACGAGTTACAAAAAGGTCCAGAAGATGATCCAGGAAGACCGCACCGTCACCGAAGACCTCAAGTCGCTGCGCGATAAAATTACACTGCGCTCGTAGGGAAATAGAGACACCTGTTGAAAACTTGTCGAAACCACGGGCATAAGGTGTCTAAAACCCAACCCGCGGTGATGAAAAGTTTTGCGCAGGTTTTGAACGTGGAAAACCACCCCTGTTGCACACAGGTTGCTGTCGATTCTCTTTCTGGGTCTGACCTGCGTCTTTGGGAGTAATCAACAGTTTCGTCAGTGCTATTACTATTATTAAGATATTTATATCTATAGAAAGGTATTAAAAGATGAAGTTCACCGTCAGCCAGAGCTCGCTTACACAAGCCATCGGCGTCGTTATGAAGGGTATCGCTTCGGCATCCACCCTTCCCATCCTGTCGGGCGTGCTCGTTAAGGCCCAAGACGGCATCTTGGAATTCCAGACCTCTAACTACACTATCTCGATCCGTCATCGCATCGCGGCGCATGTCGAAGAAGAGGGCGAGATGGTTATCCCCTGTAAGATGCTCTCCAATATCACCAAGACCCTCCCCGATGCCCCGGTCACCTTTGAGCTGTCCGAGCGCCAGGTGCTGATTGGTTGCGAGAAGAGCTCTTTTAGGCTGAACACGCTCGATGCCAATGACTTCCCCGAGTTTCCGGCCTATGCCATCGAGAGTGCCGTGGAGCTGCCGACCGATGTCTTGTCCGAAATGGTCGGCCGCGTGTGGCGCGTCACCTCGACCGACAAGGCTCGCCCCATCCTGGGCGGCGTGCACATGAAGGTCGAGAACAACACCGTACGCCTGGTGGCGACCGATTCCTTCCGCTTGGCCGTGTGCGATACGCAGGTCGAGACCTCGACCCTCGAGGGCTCCTTTGAGCTCAACGTTCCGGCTGACGCCTTTAACGACGCGCTGAACATCATGGCCAGCCAGGCGACCATCATGATCGGGGCTACCGACACCCAGGTCGTCTTCGAGGCCGGCAACACCACCTACGTGTCGCGTCGCATCGAGGGCGTGTACCCCAACTACAAGCAGCTCATCCCCGATTCGTGCGTGACGAGCGTCAAGATCGATGTCGCCGCCTTTAACGCCGCCCTCAAGCGCGTGGCCGTTATCGCGAGCGCCAACCCCGCCGTCAAGTTCGAGATCGATGTCGAGAACGGGCAGATGGGCCTGTCCTCCATTTCCAATGACCAGGACCTTGCGCAGGAGACGATCGATGTCGAGGCTGAGGGCGAGTCGGGTACCATCGCCTTCAACTACCACTACATCTTCGGCTGCCTCAATGCCCTGTCCAAGGAGAAGGAGATCACGCTGGAGCTCAAGAGCTACTCGCAGGCGGGCATCTTCAAGTCCTACGACAAGATCAACTACCTGTACCTGGTCATGCCGGTCCGCATCTAGCGCTGCGCCATGACCATGTTCGCCCGCGATCTTTCCGTCGCGCACTACCGCAGCTTCGATAGCTATCGCCTTGCCCTGGACGAGGGCGTGACGATACTTGCGGGACCCAACGCGGCGGGAAAGACCAATCTCATAGAGGCACTGCAGCTGCTGACGAGCGGCGCCTCGTTTAGGCATCCGACCGCAGCCGAGCTCGTCCATGACGGCGTGGGCTCGTGCAAGATCGAGCTGAGGCTCGAGGGCGACGGCCGCGTGCTTGATATGGGATTGAGCGTGGAGGACGGCAAGCGCTCGTTTAGTCGCAACGGCAAGAGATGCTCTGCCGCCGGTGTGCGCGGGATTCTGCCGAGCGTGCTGTTTTGCCCCGACCATCTGGACATGGTTAAGCGAGGCGCCAGTGTGCGCCGCGCCGCCCTCGATGACTTTGGCATGCAGCTGAGCGCGCGTTATGCCGATCTTGCGAGCACCTATGGGCGCTGCGTGACCCAGCGTAACGCCCTGCTCAAGGAGACCTGGTGCTGTCGCGAGATGCTCGGCGCGTGGAACGATTCGATTGCTCGCGCGGGCTCGGCCCTGCTCGTGCACCGGTTGGCCCTACTCGACCGGCTGGCGGGCCATGTGCACACTGCCTACGGGCAAGTGGCGTCCGGCGAGGCTGCCAACGTGACCTATGCGTCCACGCTGGGGGATTTGCCCCAGGTCGAGGATCGCGAAGAGCTGAAGGGTTGGGCGTACGAGCGCATGCTGGCTGCCCTTGACGAGCATGCCGACGAGGAAATTCGCCGCGGCGTGACGTTGGTGGGACCGCATCGCGACGAGATCGAGTTCACCGTGGCTGGTCGCTCCGCCCGTTCATTTGCCAGCCAAGGACAGCAGCGCACGCTGGTGCTGTCCTGGAAGGTGGCCGAGGTTGCCGTGGCTCGCGATGTCCTGGGCACCGCCCCACTGCTGCTTCTGGACGACGTGATGAGCGAGCTCGACGGCGAGCGTCGCGGCGCTTTCCTGCGGCTGATTGGCGATGATATCCAGACGGTCATAACCACGACCAACCTGGGGTACTTTACCGATGACCTGCTTGATCGAGCCAAGGTGGTGAGCATGGGTGAGACGTGCTAATTACGAGCGCGAGAGCGAGACAGTCGCCTTCAGCGGGTTTTTGAACGCAGAGCGCCAGCGCATCCTGGCGGCTGCAACGCCTAAGCGCCGTGCGCAGATGGAGGCCGCCGAGGAGTCGCGCACGGTCTATCGCGCATGGAACGCGGTGTGCTCGGGCACGCGCGAGGGGCGGCATGTGACGGGACTGCGTTACCTGCCCGAGTCCAATGAGCTGCTGGTGTATCTCGACTCGCCCTCGTGGACGCAGGAAATGACGCTGTTGCGCGAGATCATCCGCGCGCGCATGGAGCGCGCCGGTGCGCATGTGGACGGCCTGGTGTTCAAAACCACCGCGCCCGGTCACACGCCGCCCGCCGCCAAGGAGCGCCTGCGCCCGGCGACGACCGAGCGACCGCCGGCCCCGCATGCCGACCTAAGTGAGGCCGAGCGCACCGAGATTGAGCGCCAAGTGGCGCCCATCGAAGACCAAAAACTGCGCGAGGCCCTCGAGAATGCCATGAGAGCCAGTGCCGAGTGGGCCAAGGGCGTGCAAAGCAAAAAAGAGCCTTAAATCGCATCTGGTGGCCTTGTAGAGCCAAATACCCTCGTTCCCGAGGGTATTTTTTTACGATAAACTAGTAAGGCTGTACACATTTTCTTGACTGAAGGAGGACGTGTGGCAAACGAAAACGATTACGATGGCGGCGAGATTAAGATTCTCGAAGGTCTCGAGGCCGTTCGTAAGCGCCCGGGCATGTATATCGGCTCGACGAGCGCCAGCGGTCTGCATCACCTGGTGTGGGAGATCGTTGACAACTCCGTCGACGAGGCCATGGCCGGTTTCTGCACCGAGATCCAGGTGACGGTCCACGCCGACAACTCCATCACGGTCGTCGACAACGGGCGCGGCATCCCCGTCGACGAGCACCCTGTTAAAAAGATCCCGACGCTCGAGGTCGTCATGACGATCTTGCACGCCGGCGGTAAGTTCGATAACTCGGCCTATAAGGTCTCGGGCGGCCTGCACGGCGTGGGCATCTCCGTCGTCAACGCACTGTCCAAGCGCGTGGTCGTTCAGGTTCGTCGCGATGGCAACACCTACGAGATGGAGTTCTCGCGCGGCAAGACCGTCAAGAAGATGGAGGTCGTGGGCACCTCGGATTCGACGGGTACCACCGTCACCTTCTGGCCCGACGACGAGATCTTCGAGACCTGCATCTACGATTTCGATACGCTGTACAACCGTCTGCAGGAGACGGCGTTCCTCAATAAGAACCTCAAAATCGTGCTGACCGACGAGCGCGAGGCGACTCCCCACGTGGAGGAGTTTTGCTACGAGGGCGGCATCGTCGACTTCGTCAAGTTTCTCAACGAGGGCAAGGACGTCCCTGAGGCCTTTAAGGAGCCCATCTACATCGAGGGCAAATCGGATCCGGACGCGCCTGTGGCCAAGATGGGCGAGGTTGAGGTTTCCCTGCAGTGGAATAGCGGCTACGGCGAGAACGTCATGTCGTTCGCCAACGACATCTACACTCCCGAGGGCGGCATGCACCTTGAGGGCTTCCGCACCGCGCTCACCCGCGTGATCAACGACTACGCGCGCAAACAGAACCTGCTCAAGGAAAAAGACGCCAACCTGACCGGCGACGATGTGCGCGAGGGCCTTTCGGCCGTTATCTCGGTCAAGCTGCCCGATCCGCAGTTTGAGGGCCAGACCAAGGCAAAGCTCGGTAGCTCCTATATGCGCGCGCTCACGCTCAAGATCGTGACCGACGGCCTCGCCGATTACTTGGAGGAGCATCCCAAGCCCGCCCGCGAGATCGTCAAGAAGGCGCAACAGGCCTGCAAGGCGCGCAACGCCGCCCGCAAGGCGCGCGAGGCGACCCGCCGCAAGAGCCTGCTCGAGACGGCGTCCCTGCCCGGTAAGCTCGCTGACTGCTCGGTGCGCGATGCCGAGCTGACCGAGCTCTTCATCGTAGAGGGCGACTCGGCAGGCGGTTCGGCCAAGGACGGCCGTCGCCGAGACATCCAGGCGATTCTGCCCCTGCGCGGCAAGATTCTGAACGTCGAACGCGTTGGTGACCATCGCGCGTTCTCGAGCGACACCATCCAGTCGCTGATTACCGCGATCGGCTGCGGTGTCACGACGAGTGCCGGCGACGGCGGCGACTTCGATATCACCAAGGCGCGCTACCACAAGATCATCATCATGACCGATGCAGACGTCGACGGTGCGCATATCCGCATCCTGCTGCTGACGTTCTTCTACAAGTACATGCGTCCGCTGATCGATGCCGGCTACGTCTATGTTGCCTGTCCGCCCATCTTTGGCATCAAGGTGCGCAACAAGATCCACTACGTGTATCCCAACGGCCGCCAGCCCGAAGACGAGATCCTGCGCGACACCATCCAGGGTCTGGGACTGAACCCCGACGATAACGACGAGGACGGCAAGGCCAAGGACGGCAAGATCACCAAAAAGCGCAAGGGCTATACCGTCCAGCGCTACAAGGGCCTGGGCGAGATGGACCCCAAGCAGCTTGCCTCGACGACGATGGACCCCAAGACCCGCATTCTGCAGCGTGTGTCGATCGAGGACGCCGTGGTGGCAGACCGCGCCGTGCGCGAGCTGATGGGTTCCGAGGTCGGCTATCGCCGCGAGTACATTGAAAAACATGCGCATGACGCGCGTTTCCTTGATGCTTAAGAGGAGGTAACGTGGCAGACGATATCAACAATAACGAGGGCATGGGCGAGGCCAGCGACGCCGGCATGCCCGACGATCTGAGGCGCCTGCTTGCCCGTGCTGAGCAGGGCGAGGACGGCGATCCGGACGCCTATAACCCCGATGCCGATGATGACGAGGAAGAGGACGACGGTGAGCTCGAGGAGAGCTTTGGCGAAGTCGACCGTGGCGCCTCGGCCGGCGAGGATATCAATGGCGGCCAGCTCCAGATTTCGGAGTTCGGTCGCGAGATGAAGCAGTCGTTTATCGAGTATTCGATGTCGGTCATCACGGCGCGCGCCCTGCCGGACGTGCGCGACGGCCTAAAGCCGGTACACCGCCGCATCCTGTACGCGATGAACGAGAGCGGCATCTACCCCAACCGCCCGCACAAGAAGTCGGCCTGGACGGTCGGCGAAGTTATCGGTAAGTACCACCCGCATGGCGACTCCGCGGTCTATGAGGCCATGGTCCGCCTGGCGCAGTGGTTCTCCATGCGCACGCCGCTCATCGACGGTCACGGCAACTTCGGTAACATCGACGGCGACGGCGCGGCGGCCATGCGTTACACCGAGAGCCGCCTGGCAAAGCCCGCCATGGAATTGCTGCGTGACTTGCAGAAGGATACCGTCGACTGGCAGCCCAACTACGACGAATCGCTCGCCGAGCCTCAGGCGCTGCCTGCGCGCTTCCCCAACCTGCTGGTCAACGGCAGCCAGGGCATCGCCGTCGGCATGGCCACCAATATCGCCCCGCATAACCTCACCGAGGCGATCGAGGCAACCTGCTACCTGATCGATAATCCCGACGCCACTGTCGACGAGCTCATGCAGATCATGCCCGGTCCGGACTTCCCCACCGGCGCTATCATCATGGGCAGTGCCGGTATTAAGCAGAGCTACGAGACCGGCCGTGGCTCCATTACCGTGCGCGCCAAGGCTCACGTGGAGTCCACCAAGACCGGCCGCAGCCGCCTGGTCTTTACCGAGATTCCCTACATGGTCAACAAGGGCACCCTGCAGGAGAAGATCGCCCAGCTCGTCAACGACAAGCGCATCGAGGGCATCTCGGATATGCGCGATGAGTCCAACCAGAAGGGTATCCGTCTGGTCATCGAACTCAAGAAGGGCGTCATCCCGCAGGTCGTGCTCAACAACCTGTACAAGTACACCTCGCTGCAGACGACCTTTGGCGCCAACAACCTGGCGCTTGTCAACGGCGTTCCCAAATGCCTGAGCCTGCGCGAGATGCTGCAGCACTACATCGACCACCAGGTCGACGTCGTCACCCGCCGCACCCGCTTCGACCTTAAGAAGGCCCAGGCCCGCGCGCATATCCTTGAGGGCTACCTGATGGCCCTTGACCATATCGACGAGGTCATCAGCATCATCCGCTCCTCGCAGACTGATTCCGAGGCCAGCAGCCGCCTGATCGAGCGCTTTGGCTTTACGCCCGAGCAGACCACGGCCATCCTCGAGATGAAGCTGCGCCGCCTGACCGGCCTGGAGCGCGACAAGATCCAGGAAGAGCTGGACGGCCTGCGCCGCGCCATCGCCTACTACGAGGACCTGCTGGCGCACGAGGAGAAGATCCTGGGCGTCATTAAGGAAGAGATGCGCGAGATCTCCAAGAAGTTCGGCGATAAGCGCCGCACCGAGATCAGCCATGTCGAGAAGGACCTGGACGTCGAGGACCTCATTGCCGATGAGGACATGGTCGTGACCATCACCCACACCGGCTATGTCAAGCGCATCCCGGTGGCCGCCTACCGCGCCCAGAAGCGCGGCGGCAAGGGCGTGTCGGGCGTCAACCTCAAAGAGGACGACGTCATCGACGAGATGTTCATCGCGTCCACGCACGAGTACGTGCTGTTCTTCTCGAGCAAGGGTAAGGTCTATCGCCTGAAGGTGCACGAGCTGCCGGTGGGTACGCGCCAGGCGCGCGGTACCGCAATCGTCAACCTGCTGCCCTTCGAGGAGGGCGAGAAGATCGCGAGCGTCATCAGCTGCCGCGAGTTCCCTGCCGACGAGTACCTGATGTTTGCCACCAAGAGCGGCATGGTCAAGAAGACCGTAATGAGCGCATATGACCGCAGCCGCCGCGACGGCCTGATCGCTATCAACCTGCGTGACGACGACGCGCTGCTGAACGTGCGCCGCGTGCGCGAGGGCGACAAGATTATCCTGGCCACCACCGCGGGCAAGGCGATCATGTTCTCCGAGGAGCAGGTGCGCGCCACCGGCCGCGATACTAGCGGCGTTCGCGGTATCGGTATGAAGGACGGCGTGAGCGTTCTGGGCATGGAAGTCACTAACGGCAACGGCGATCTATTCGTCATCACCGAGCGCGGCTACGGCAAGCGCACGCCGGTCGCGGACTACCCGGAGCAGAATCGCGGCGGCCAGGGCGTCTACACCATCCAAATGACCGAGCGTAAGGGCAACCTCGCGGCCATGAAGACGGTGGGCCCGCAGCACGAGTTGTTCATCGTGACGGAGGGCGCGACGGTCATTCGCGTCAAGACCGATGAGATTAGCCAGACTGGCCGCGCTACCCAGGGCGTCAAGATGATGACCGTCGACGACAACGACCGCATCTGCGCCGTAGCCCGCATGACGGCCGTCAAGGAGAAGCCCGAAGGCGAAGACACAGAAGACGGCTCTGCCCCCGAAGAAACCCCTGTCGATCTAGGCGACGGCAACGGCATACCAGAGGATCTCCTAGACGAGTAAGAGGCCCTAGCTGGTAGAAAATATCAGGCCCCATATATCGGCGGTCGGCGCACCTGCGCGCCGACCGCTTTTTTGTCAATCTTGGAACCTGTGTCTGGAGGGCGGGCGAGATGGGTTAGGTTTGTCGCGAGTTCCGCACGCAAAGAAGGCCACTTAATGTGGCCTTCGTCTTGCGCAGGACTGCCCGAGCAGCAAACCTAACCCATCTCGCCCGCCCGCCAGACACGCCCCAAAGATTTTCAAAAAAGTTGTTGACGCGCGCGTAACGACTCGTCTAATATATCCCTTGCGCGATGGACCTGTAGCTCAGTTGGTTAGAGCGTCCGGCTGATAACCGGGAGGTCACAAGTTCGAATCTTGTCAGGTCCACCACTTTCTTTCGCAATAAACACCCCAGCGAGAGCCGAGTCGCCGCTGGGGTGTTTATTACTGTCTCCGTGGGGGTTTAGCTCAGCTGGGAGAGCGCGGGCTTTGCAAGCCTGAGGTCAGGGGTTCGATCCCCCTAACCTCCACCATGATGGACCTGTAGCTCAGTTGGTTAGAGCGTCCGGCTGATAACCGGGAGGTCACA
>UQOQ01000020.1:0-41574 GCA_900542715.1 uncultured Collinsella sp. | reverse complement strand
GCGTCGTAGCCCTCGTCGGCGACCTTGTCGGCGAGCGCGGTCATCTTCTTGCCGGTCTCGTAGAGCGCCTTGCCGTCCTCGAGATAGCCCTCCTGGTCGAAATGCATGATCTCGATCTTCTCGGTTTCCTTCATTTGTCTCTCCTTTCTGGGGTTGTTTCCACATCCCCCATGCCAACGGGCATCAAAACCCGCTTACATTCCGTAACACTCAGCCGCTTTGGCCTTAAGCGCATTGACTGACTCTTCGTAGCCCTCTGCCTTGACCTCCATTTGCTTGGAGACGGCATCGAGATACGGGTGCACGTCCCATGACTTCAGACGCTCGGCGATCATTGCCGCAATCGTCTGGAAGAACACAAGATTGGGAATCGCGCTGAGCAGCGGAGTCACCTGAGGCACCGCAACCTCGTGAGCCCTACCCCTGGGATGGGCCGTGAGCAGCACCGTTTTTGTCGTAACGTTCGATAGCGCATCGGCGATATTCGCAAGACGCTTCGACCCCTGCGGATCGTCGACAATAAACACCAGATAGCCCGGAACGATCTGCATCTCGGGACCGTGGACGAACTCCTCGCCTTCGTGATGCATGGCAGGAATCTTGATGGTCTCGCTCAGCTTGAGCGCTGCCTCCTCGGCAACACCGTAGTTGGGGCCGTTGCCGACGACCATGGCGGGCATGTGCTCAGAAAGCTCGAGCATGTGGCCTTGGACATATGCCTCGGCGGTCTTGCACATCACGGCATTGGCCTGGATAGCCTCGCGCAGGTCGTCAAGACGCTGGGCAACGCCCTTGGCGTCAATCGTTCCGCGCGCCTGACCGCCGTAAATACCAAAGAGCACCAGGTACTCAACGAGAACCTCGACGCCCAGAGTCACAAAGTCCACCGACTCGACGCCCACACCGTAGTCAAGAACGATGTCAGTGTGCTCCTTGATGGGTGCCTCGACGTTTGCCGTGAGCGCAACTGCAGCCATATCGTGTGCGCGCATGTAATCGAGCGCCGCGATCGTATTGGTCGAATAACCACTCTGCGAGACGGCGATGTTGAGCGCATGCTGCGGATAGGTGTGTTCAAAATCGACGAAGGCCTCGGGCGTCACAACGGACACCTGCATCTGCAGCGCATCTTGCAGGTAATCGCGGGCGCAATCGGCGGCATGGCGCGACGAACCCGAAGCAACGATGCGCAGCGCGTCAAAAGAACCGGACTGGAAAATATCAACGAGCTGCGCTACCAGCTCAGACGAACGCTCGAGGTTCTCTCCCATACGCACATGGGCGAGTTGAACGTAATCGAGCATCTTCATCGTCTCACCTCGCAACAAATCATTAGTATTTGATACCAATCACGATTACAGGTTACGGCTTTTTGATACCTCTTTGTCGATTAATTTATTCCCTTCGGCGAACGGTCGATTTTGAGCCCTGTAAGGTTGTATATACAGCTGACCCAACGAATCAAAATTCCGTCAGCTTTTCAGCCCGTTATGCAAAAAAACCAGCTAGTACGTATAGGTATATCCACCCGCATCACCGCGGTTAAACGACTTGACGTACTCGATCGCCTGGCCGCTCGCATCGAAGCTCACGCACTCAAGCGTCAAGGCAAGATCGCCCTGCTCCAGTCCAAGCAGGCCGGCATCTCGTGCGCCCAGCGCTTCGATATCGAGCTTTTCCTGTGCCATGACCGGCTTTCGGCCCAACATCTCATAGGTCTCGTACAAACTGAAGACCGACACGTCAATATCTTCGATGGTTGGGAACAGCAGGCAGGGAATCAGCGCCGTCTCAATCGATACGGGGCTACTGTTTATGCAGTTCAGGCGTCGAACGGAATAGAGCAGGTCGTCCTCGGCGATGCCAAACAGGTCGGCGTAATATGGCCCCGCATAACGCTTGGAACGCGCGAGAATACGGACGGACGGCTCGCCGCCCGAAGCACGGACCGATTCACGGAAACCGACCGTGCGTTCAAAAAAAGCAGGTACTTTCTGCGCCACAAAGGCACCTTTTCCCCGAACACGGCGAATCTGCCCGCGCCGAACCAGCTCATCGACAGCGCTTCGGATGGTCAAGCGTGTCGTACCAAATTCCTCGGCGAGGTCTTTTTCGGACGGAATCATGGAACCCGTGGGATATGCACCGCGCTCGATACGTTCCTCGATGCGGCGTCGAATGCGCATATAAACCGGGGTGGCATCTACTGTTTCAGCCATTGTTCACCTGCCACGCTCCTCATGCCGTTCTCTTCGCCGTTATCGGCAAAGCGGAACTTTGTGGGCAAAATCACCGATTTGCAATGCTCCACAAAACGCATGTCCTTATCAAATTCGATTGAGCTCTCATAGAACACCGGCGTTCCTTCTTCTTGCTGGAGCAGCTCGGCCTCTTCGGCGTTCAAACGCGAGATGGAGATATGCTCACGTCCATGCTCAACGCGCACGCCACCTTCTTTGAGCAAGACATCGTAAAGGCTCTCACACTCAAAATCGTGCTCGGGAAGCGAGGGGCACAGGGACAGGTTAACGTGAGCGGTCTCGATTGACGCCGGCTCGCCCTCTATAAGTCGAATGCGCTGCATGCGGAGTAAAGGAGCGCCCACAGCCACCCCAAGCTTGTCGGCAAGCGCCCCATCCGCCTCGATGGTCCCGGTGGAAACCAGACGAGAAGAGGGGTATAGGCCGGCAGTCCGCACAGCATCGGAAAAGTTATACGTTTCCTGGAAGATATTCAGCGGCTTGGGAGGACACACATACGTACCCGATCCGCGACGGCTCTCGAGCGTTCCACACGAGATGAGCCGCGTGATACCGGCGCGCAACGCCGTACGCGAAACGCCGATCTCTTCGCACAGCACGCGCTCGGCCGGCAGGCGATCGCCGCCGGCAAGCTGGTGGTGCTGGATATACCAAAGAATTCCCTCAACAGCACGATCTTTGGGGGGAATTGCATAAGATTCGCCTGCCATTGCACAGACTCCTCATTCAGAAACGTATGCCGCCAAAATTAGACCAGCCCTCCCATGGCATCAAATTCGGCCTTGATCTTCTCGGCAACATTCCGATACGACTTATATAGACTTGAATCGCGTTTGACTTCGTCGGTCATAACGGGAATCTCCAATTTGGAAACCTCGTCTTTTCCCGTCTGAACCGCCACAACAACGCCCATACCAAGACACATATTACGCTTGGCAGCGTTCATTTTTGCCGCCTTAGCGGGATTTGCCAGAATACGCTGGGCAAATTCCTGTTTAGAGACCGCTTCATCGGCCTCCGGATCGCCCGCCTCGGCTACTTCGCACTGAAGCACGTCCGCATAGTCAAAAATCTTCGGCTCGCCGCCGCGCTGATGCACGGCCCATTTGCGGCGCGTGGCATCCTGATAGATAGCCGGCAAAAATGTAAACCGCGGCGGGTCCAAAATCGTATCCGTGATGGTAAACACATCGGGATCAAAGGCATCCTGCGGGTTTTTCTTCTTGAACAGCCCCATATCAGCCTCCCGTACTAGCATTAAACAACTCAAGCTGAATATAGCACCAATTTCAAGCCGCCGCTTTACCGTATCGGTGCGCGGCATCTATGGCTCGCCCAGCGGAAAAGTTCACGGACGAGGGCCGGGGTGCCTGCTTTGTTTTGAGAAGTGGGCTCCGCGAACTTCTCAAAACAAAGTATGCCTCCCCGGCCCCGCCGGCAAATAGCGGACACTCCGCATGCAATCTATGCAAACAAACAAGTGCGCTTAGCTATATTCCGGTAAGGTCAAGCACACTGCCCTTCACGATAAGCGCCGGCTCCAGAACGACCTCTTCGGCACGTCTACCGCCCCTACCGGCAAGACGCTTGGACATGCAGCCAAAAGCATGCTCCGCAAGGACACCGGGATCCTGCTCAATCGCGGTCAGCGCCGGCTCAAAGAGAACGTCGGCCGCCGAGTTGTCATAGCTTACGACCGAGATATCGCCCGGGATGCTCTTCCCCATCTCGTGCAAGCGTTTGAGCAGACCGAGGGCGATGTTGTCCGAGCTTGCGAACACGGCGGTGGCATCGGTTGCAAGCACCGCCTCCGAGGCCTCGTATGCGCTCGGAATGTAGTACTCGCTCTCAAACTCCAGGCGCGCGTCGATGGGCAGTCCCACCTCGCGCAGCGCGCGCTCGTAACCGGCGAGTCGTTTGCGGCCCGTATTGGAGCGACGCGCGTTAACCAGACAGGCGATGCGGCGATGACCCTGTTCAATCAGATACCGCGTAGCCATGTAGCCGCCCATCTCGTGGTCGAACATCACCTTGTCGCACTCGAGGCCCTCAATGGCGCGGTCGACCATCACGGCAGGAATGGGCAGATGGCTCACTTCCTCGCGCAGGGCGCGATCGTCGGAGAACTCGTCACCCACTACCAGAAAGACGCCGTCGACGCCGCGCGTCACCAGCTGGCGCAGCAGTTCCAGATCGTCATCGGCGCTTCCACCCGAGCTGGTAATAAAGAGCGCGTAACCGTCCTCGCGACAGCGCTTTTCCAAGCTGCCGGCGAGCGAGGCAAAAAAGCGGCTCTCGATATTGGGAACGATAAGGCCCAGCGTGCGCGACTCGCGCATGACCAGGCTGCGCGCGATCTGGTTAGGAACATAGTGGTTGCGCGCCGCAACCTCCTTGATGAGCTTGCGGTTTTCTTCCGAGATGCGACAGGGCCGATTATTGAGAACAAGCGAGACCGACGAAGGGGAAAGCCCCACCTCCTGGGCAATCTGCTTGAGGGTGACTTTGTTGGCCATCTCGCTCCTTCCGGGTTTACGCGCAATCTCTTGAAAGTATAGCGACTGCCCCTCTACCTCGGTGATAAACACTTTACCAATCCGGTGGACGGCTGTTTTATCGCCGCCAGCGCACCAAATCCGTCCAGGTGGGGTATATTGCAATCGATTGATGACAACAACCACCAAAAGGCGGATATTCGTATGCACGAGAACGACTTTTTTAACGAGGACCTGCTCTGCGCGCTCGCCGGCGTTGCCGGCGAGGACAACGTACTCATGAGCGAGCCCATGCGCGAGCACACCACGTTTAAGATCGGCGGCCCGGCCGATGTCTTTGTCACGCCCGATACCGAGCAGGGCCTCGTCGCCACGCTCGATACCTGTTATCGCTGCGATCTGCCACTCACCATCGTGGGCAACGGCTCCGACCTGCTCGTCGGTGACAAGGGCATCCGCGGCGTCGTCGTGGCACTGGGCGACGGCCTCTCTAGCATCACCGTCGACGGCACGCACGTCACGGCGGCAGCCGGCGCCTTGCTTTCCGATGTCGCCGCGACTGCCGCCGAAGCCTGCCTCACCGGTATGGAGCCCATCTCGGGTATCCCCGGATCGGTCGGCGGCGCCTGCTACATGAACGCCGGCGCCTACGGTGCCTGCATGGCCGATGTGCTGGAATCTGTACGCGTCTACAAGCCCGCCCGCATGCTCGACGACGGCACCCGCGGCAGCGGCAATATCATCGAGTTCGATGTCGACGAGCTCAACCTGGGTTATCGCAAGAGCCGCATCGCCGACGACGGCTTTATCGTGCTTTCGGCCACTTTCAATCTCGCCCCGGGCAACGCTGCGATGATCAAGGCCGACATGGACGACTATCGCCAGCGCCGCGAGGACAAGCAGCCGCTCGATATGCCGAGCGCCGGCTCCACCTTCAAGCGCCCCGAGGGCCACTTTGCCGGCAAGCTCGTCATGGACGCCGGCCTGCGCGGCCACGCCGTCGGCGGCGCCCAGGTGAGCGAAAAACACTGCGGCTTCATCGTCAACGCCGACCACGCCACCGCAGCCGACGTCGACAAACTCATCCGCCACATCCAAGCAACCGTCAAAGACCAATTCGACGTAGACCTAGAACCCGAAGTCCACCGAGTCGGCGAATTTTTATAAAAAGAAGGCCCCGAAAGGGGCCTTTTGATTGCCCAAACCACCTTTAATGCCGAGCGGGGCCCTCGCACGCATGCAAGGACCCCGCTCTTTACGAAAAGGATATTTAGGAGCTAGGCGGAGGCCATGAGACCAAAGTAAGAACAGAAGATAGAGAACAACATGGTTCCAACGATAATCCAGTTGGGGCTGACCTTATGCTTGAGAAGCCCAATAAACAGACTCGTAAAGCCCAGGCCCAACACGCCGGGCATGATGCTATCGAGAATCTGCTGGACCGTCTGGGCGCCGTCGCCGCTTCCGAGGACAATCGGAATCTGAGCATAAAACATAGTCGCGACCATACAACCGATGGTCATTACACCAACGATGCCCGCAGCGCGCATGACCTTCTGCATCAAGCCGCTCTTCTGCGCAGCTTCAAGGAGCGAAAATCCCAGTTCATAGCCCTTCAGTGCACCCATAACACGAACAATAAACGCCGGGACGTTATAGATGAGCAGATAGACGAACGGACCCAAGATATTGCCCGAAAGGCTTAGCGAAGTTCCAACCGCAACCGCGAGCACTCGCAGCGTGCCCAAGAAAATCGAATCACCGATACCGGAAAGCGGCCCCATGAGCGCAGTTTTGACATCCGTCACCGCTTGGCCGTCAATTTCACCGCGGGCAACTCGCTCCTCCATCGAAACTACCACGCCACCGACAAACGGATTCAGGCAGTCGGTAATGTTAAAAAACTCCAGATGCCTCGCAAGCGCGGCCTTATAGCCCTCGGGATTCCCTTCGTAAATCTTCGAGAGCATCTTCTCGATCATCAGGCAGAAGCCGATATGCATCTGACGGGGATAATTCCAAGAAAACTCAACTCCAAGCGAGCCGATATTAACGGACGATCGAATCAAATCACCACGAGTGATGCATGAACCCTCTTTGATGGGAGTCTCGTTAGAACTCTTCACTGTCATCAGCCCCCTCAAGAACAACTGCGCCCTGCGAATTGGAATGCAACAGGTCAAACTTCTCGACTACGATAATGATGGCGATAAGAGCGATACCAAGTACCGGCACCTGAAGATAAGCGGCAAGCAAGAAACCCAAAATATAGAACGGAATCAGTTCTTTGGACAGAATCATGCGCAGCAGCATCGCAAAGCCTATTGCGGGAAGAATGCCTGCGGCGAGACCCATGCCGTCAAGAATAAACTGAGGAATGCTGTTCAAAAGATTTGTCACAGCTTCGGCACCCAGATAATAGCCAAGGAAACACAGTACGAACGGCTCAAGAATGAGGAACAAACCCATAAGCCAATGGCACAGGTAGATCTTTTTGACGTTTCCCTCACGAGCGCCCTCATCGCCGATCTTCAAGAAGACGGGCGTAACCGCGAATACAAAGTTGCGGAGGCCGAGCGAAACGACGGCAATCGGCATCGCAAGTGTCACCGCCGCCTCGACACTCTTACCGAGCGTGATGGCAAAAGCGGTCGCGAGCACGCCGCCAACGTTTACATCAGGCGGAATATACGCTCCGATAGAAATGGCACCCATGAACATAAGTTCGAGCGTCGCACCGATGAGCAGACCTGCCTGAAGATCCCCGAGGATCAAACCGACGAGCGGCCCCAAAACAATCGGACGCCCCGAATACAGGGTGCCGAATTGATTCTCGATATAGCCCCATGCACCCACGAGACCAATCAGAAAAGCTTTCAGTAACATGACTCCTCCAATCGGGAGTTACAGGATGTCAGCGATATTTATCGATCTATCGACCGATAGAGGTTGAATCTCGCACACGATGCCGTCCGCAATAAGCTCTGCAGTTTTCTCGAGCTCATCCGCTTCAAGAAATATCTGTTCGCTGAGCTGCCTAGTCGTAGGCGATTGCAGCGTGTTGCCATAATTAACCTTCGTTATTGACGGACATTCTTTTGCCAATTTATAGGCATCCGCAACGCTGCCCACAATCACCATCAGCTTATACTTGTTCGTTATACCCGAGTTAATAGCCTCTATGGACTTATCGACGGACTTCATCACGAGCTTGACTCCTGCTGGCTTCGCCATGCGAAGAACCGTCTTTCTCTCCTCGCTTTGGGCAACATTGTCGTTTGCCACCAGAATGCAGTCGACGCCCAGCGCATTTACCCAAGAGAAAATGACCTGTCCGTGCAACAACCGGTGATCGATTCGAAATAGCTTGATCACAGTAAGCCTCCCATCAAGATTCGAGGCTCGATTAATAGTCAAACTGACGATAATAACGGCGGTACTTAAGATTGTGCTTGGTGACCGTCTCGTAATGAGACGCCATGCGCTCGGATGCCAAGGCGGTCAGAATCAACGGGGAGACAATCGTACGGAACTGAGAATCAAGCCCATCGACTGCAAACTCCGCCGTATCGATGACGACGATGTCCTCGTCCTTGGTCACGCCGCTCTTGAGAAAACGGTCGACGCGGTCGTCAAGATCGCGGCACTCGTCTTCTCCCTTAAAAAGGAACACCGGCACGCCGGGCTCCACCAGCTCGAGTGTCCCGTGGAAGAACTCCGGAGAGCTGATGGGGCGCGTACGCTTCCACTGCATTTCCTCGAGCATGCACATGGCGTACATCACCGTCTCGCCCCACAGGGCACCAGAGCCGATAAACATCGAGTACGGTGCCAGAGCATATTTCTCTGCAATTTCCTGGGCGCGAGGTTCAAACTGAATGCGAATGTCCACCAGCTGCTCGAAAATACGCTGAGTCTGCTCGAGGTAGTCATCATAGGCGTCAAACTCGCCGCGGCGATTAAGCAGGCGGAAGAAAAAGGCAAACATCTGCACATAGTGGAGTTCATCAAAGCCCTTGGTGATGGGCATGATGGCGGAAACGCCAGCAGCCCTCTCAAGCGGCGTGTCCTTCTTGGTAAAGGCAAGCAGTTTCACACCCTTGACTGCCAAATCATCGGCCACCTGCATGATTTCTTTGGTATTGCCAGAAGAGCTAAGCGTCACGACCAGCGTATCGGGTCCAATCTTTGTCGAACCGAGGACCATGTATTCGGCTGCATTGAGAACGGCGACGTCAATCTTCGAATGGCGCTCGATGAGGTAACGCACGGTCTCGAATTCATCAATCGTGCCGCCGATACCGATAAGCACGATATTTGAGAACCCCTGCTCATAGACCTCGTCTGCAAGGGCCTTCATATCCCCATACGTTCCAATCACCTTGTGTCCTTCGTCGAGATACGACTCAATATCGAACTTAGCCAGCTCAATCTTTTCCTTAACCATTACTGCCCCTTTCTGACGTCAACCCTTTTTGTTTTGGTTCGTTGGCATGTAGTATAAATTAGTACCACTGCGTTTACAAGTGAGATTTTTCTAAATCAATCTTCTTTTTATCTAATGGTATTTCGTTCCATTTCTTTTCCAGTAGAAGCTTGGACGATATACTCTTCTCAAACGAAACCATCGAGAGCGTGTCTCTCGTCTTCAAGCGAAAGCGGCCATATGTCGGAAACAATCAACGGAACTCCGCCTTATGAACAAGCCATGGAAGGTGTTCTCGCCCTCATCAGGCGTGGACGCTTCTCTTGCGGGGATAAACTCCCCTCGGAACGAGAGCTCACAGAGCGGTTCGGCGTCAGCCGCACTGCGGTCCGCGCCGCCCTCAAGCGCCTTGCCGGACTCCACGTCATCACGCTCAAAAAGGGATCGGGCGCTTTTATCGCTCCCAAGCGCCCCGTTCGAGTCCTGCAGAAAGCCGCCGGATTCTCCGAAGAACTCAGCGCTACGGGGTCAACACCCAGCGCGATCGTACTTCGCGCCGAAGTTCTCTCTCCTAATGACAGAGTGTCCAAACTGCTTCATATTGACCCGGACAAGAAGGTGTTTCTCCTCAAGCGCGTTCGTCTTGTGGACGGAATCCGCTGCTCGGTAGAAACCTCCTACATCAACAGGACGCTTTGTCCCGATATCGAAGTCAGCGATTTTTCGCGGATATCTCTCTACAACGTTTTGATCAACAAATACGGCATAAGCGTCTCGAAGGGCCTGGAACGTCTATCGATGGCACCAATCGATAGCGACGCCGCCCAGCTACTCGAAGTCGAGCCCGGAACCCAGGTCTTTAAGCTCGAGGTTTTGGCAACTGAACAGTTTGGCGCCGTTGTCGAGTATTGTGAAGCGACCGTCCTCCCAAATAAAACGCTCTTTGCCAGCGAATCACGCCTTGTCGATGAATCAAAAATCTCAAAAGTGAGCCTGCAATGGTAGTACAGACTAAAAAACCTCTCTACGTCATTATTCATGAGGCGCTTAGAGAGGATATTGCTTCCGGCAAATATGCCGCAGGCAAGTTAATTCCATCGGAATCCGAGCTATGCAAACGTTTCGACGTGACGCGCCCCACGGTCAGAAAAGCGATAAGCGGCCTTATCGAAGAAGGGCTCCTTAGAAGCATTCACGGAAAGGGTGTGTTTGTCACCGGAAGACAGATTGCGACCGAAGAAACGCTTATCGGCGGGTTCGAAAGCCTCCTTGGAGACCAGCTTGCATCTGAGCTGGTAAGCACCAGAATCGTCTCGAAGGCGGTCAGAAACGCCGGTCCACTATTCTCGGATTACTTCGGGATTGACGCCGACGAGAACATCCTTCGTGTAACCCTTGTTCGCCAGGACCGAATTTCTCCCATCTCGCTTGAAGAGAACTATCTTAACCTAAAGGTCGCCCCGAGCCTTATGAGCGTTGATTTTACCGTCTTCTCTCTTTCCGAGGCTTTCCGCATGGATGGCATCGTTCTCGATCGCGCCAGCGAGACGCTCGACTTGGTGCACATGGAAACGCGCGAATCAAGTATGCTCGACATCAGCGCCGGCGATGCGGTCATGCTGCGAACGAGCGTACTCTTCGATACAAGAGGAAACGCCGTCGCCTACTCGAGAACATACACCCGCGGAGATCGTGCAAGTTTTGTCTGCCGGCTTGGCGGTCTACCGGCCAACGCCTAGTTTAGCCACAATTGCAATCGTTAACAAAAAGGCCCCTTTCGGGGCCTTTTGTCTTTATGGCTAATGTTCCACCCCGCATGTCGCGCTTTTAGTCCAACCGACCGAAGGCACCTGCGAAGCATAAAACTGACTGCACGCTCCACATGAGCCGCGGAGCAATTGGTGCACCCTGTGAGCGAGCAGGACTGCCCGAGCAGGCAATCAAATATATTGCGGGCGGGCACGCGGCCCAGTCGACTTTACGACAGCGCAATACCGCCGAGCCAGCCCCAGCGCACGCCAGAGCCAGTGCCGTAGAACCCAATGAACGAGTCAAGCGACCTCGACGTGATGGCGCCCTCGTTACTCATAACGATGCCGCCGCCAACGTAGATGCCCACGTGGCCATAGATCAGACCCGGCATGCCGGTACCGCTATGCGATGAGTCGGCAACAATCATGCCCACCTGCAGCGCCGAGCGGTCGGAACTATAACACCATGCGTTAAACATATCGCACGCGTTACCGCCAAAGTAACCAACGCCGGCGTTGCGGAAGACGTTGGTGACCCACGCCGCGCACCAGTTCCGGCCAGGCGAGGGCGTGGAGTAGCATGCGTTGACGACGGCCTGCTGCTTGCCCGAGCCGGCATTCTGCTGCGGGGTACCGCCGGCATACGATCCGCCACCCGAGCTTGAACCACCCGAGTAGGAATTGTTCTTGTTCGCGGCAGCCGCGGCAGCGGCGGCCTTCTTGGCAGCCTCCTCGGCCTGAGCGGCAGCGAGAATCTCGGAATCGCGCTGGGCCATGAGCTCCTTGACATCGTCGGAGAGGCCGTTCAGAACCGTCTGGACCTCCTGCTGCTTGGCCTGCATGTCCTGCATCTGAGCAGTCTGCTGGTCCTTGAGCTTCTCCAAGTCGGCTTTTTGCGACTCGAGCTCGGACTTCTGCGTATCGAGCTCTTTCTGGATGGTCTGGATGTCCTCGATGGCGTCACGGTCACTTTTGTTGATCTTCTCGACGTAATGCGCGTTGGCGACGAGCTCCTCAAACGAACCAGAAGCGAGCAGCAACGACAGGATATTGGTGCCACCCGACTTGTAGCTTGCCGCCACGCGATCGGAAAGCTCGTTACGCTTCTTCTTGAGCTCCGACTTCTTGGTGTCAATCTGCTCCTGAGTGTCGTCGATCTGACCCTGAACGCCCTCGATGTCGTTGAGCGTCTGAGCGTTCTTGTTAGCGAGCGCCGCGTACTCGTTGGCGATGCTATCAAGCTGGGCCTGAACCTCGTCGAGCTGGGCCTGGGCGGCATTCAGCTTGTCGGTGGTTTCCTGGCTGGCCTCGGCAGCATGGGCGCGGGCAGGCAGGCCAAAAAGAACTGCAGCAGAAGCGGCGCCGAACAGGGCCTTGAGGGCGGTGCGGCGCGAGAGCTCCTGAGTGAAGATGGAATCGCTGTTTGGTGACATATGTACTCCGTTACATGTTTTGTTTATATGTCGCTCAAGACATACATATTACCGTACATCCGACGCATCCCAACGATTTCCACGAACGGCAGAAAACCGCACGGCCGGCGGCATGTGAACAGCCTGGAACTACCATGAACCGTTATGCATTCCCGTCCTATGAGTACGTTATCACTGCTCTGCTCTTCATTGTGTCAAACAGTTGCACCGCACCTAGCTGCGCTATACTCCCCTCAAGAAGTGTTCCTGATTCGATAGGAGACTACATGTCCCAAGCACTCGACCCCAAAGACACCTGCGTCCTCGTTACCGGCGGTGCCGGCTTCATCGGTTCCCACACTGTCGTTCAGCTGCTCGAGGGCGGCTACCAGGTCGTCGTCGTCGATGACCTCTCCAACTCCAGCGCCGTCGCCATCGACCGCGTCAAGACCATCGTGGGCGACGAGGCCGCCAAGAACCTCACCTTCTACGAGGCCAACGTACTCGACCGCGATGCGATGAACAAGATCTTCGATACCCACCAGATCGACCGCGTCATCCACTTCGCCGGCTTTAAGGCCGTCGGCGAATCGGTGAGCAAGCCCGTCGAGTACTACCACAACAATATCGAGAACACCCTGGTGCTCATTGACGTCATGCGCAACCATGGCTGCAAGTCCATCATCTTCTCGAGCTCCTCGACCGTCTACGGCGATCCGGACAATCCGCCTGTCACCGAGGAAGACCCCAAGAAGCCCGCGACCAACCCCTACGGTTGGACCAAGTGGATGATTGAGCAGATCCTCATGGATGTTCACACCGCCGACCCCGAGTGGGACGTCGTGCTGCTCCGTTACTTCAACCCCATCGGTGCTCATCCGTCAGGCCTGATCGGCGAGGACCCCAAGGGCATCCCCAACAACCTGGTTCCCTATGTCGCCCAGGTCGCCGTGGGCAAGCTCGAGGCCGTTCAGGTCTTTGGCAACGACTACCCCACCCCCGACGGCACCGGTGTGCGCGACTACATCCACGTGTGCGACCTGGCATCTGGTCACGTTGCCGCCCTCAACTGGATGAACGGCAAAACCGGTGTCGAGATCTTTAACCTGGGAACCGGCACCGGCACCTCGGTGCTCGAGGTCGTCGCCGCCTTCTCCAAGGCATGCGGCAAGGAACTGCCCTACGTGATTCGCGAGCGCCGTGCCGGCGATATCGCCGCCAACTGGTGCGATGCCTCCAAGGCCGAGCGCATGATGGGCTGGAAGGCCCAGTACGATATCGCGGACATGTGCCGCGACAGCTGGAATTGGCAGAGCCATAACCCCAACGGCTTCGCCGACGCCGAGTAGCAAAAACCTACACACCGCTCTTGCCCCGATCTCACGATGTGAGACCGGGGCTTTTTCATGGCGCGTAACCATTTACCGAAAATGGGCCAACTTTTTAATCTCGCCTATACATGTTTAAACAACATGTTCTACAATAGGGACATCAACTCTAAAACTCGGGACGGGCTGTTCACCCATCTGCAGGCCGATCCCACAACAAGAAGGTTGGTGAGCACATCCATGGAGCGTGCAAGCGGTGTTCTCATGCCCATCTCGTCCCTGCCCGGACCGTACGGCATCGGCGGCTTTGGCTGGAACGCCTACGACTTTGTCGATTTCCTCGCCTCGTGCAAACAACATTATTGGCAGATTCTGCCCCTTACGACGACGAGCTATGGCGACTCGCCCTATCAGTCGTTCTCGGCCCGTGCGGGCAACCCCAATTTCATCGACTTTGCCGAGCTTATCGAGGCCGGCTATCTGGAACAGTGCGATATCGACGGTGTGTATCTGGGCTCCGACCTCAGCAACGTTGACTATGGCGCGATTTTTAGCGGTCGCCGCCAGATTCTCGACCGTGCCGCCGAACGCTTCGTGTCCAACAAGCCAGCCGATTTCGACGACTTTGTCCAGGCGAGCGAAGACTGGCTCATTCCCTACTGCGAGTTCATGACCGTCAAAGAGGAGTGCGGACTCAAGGCCTTTTGGGAGTGGCCCGCAGAACTGCGTACCCGCGGCGAAGCATCTGCCAAGGTCTGCGCCGCCCATCCCGCGCGCATGCTCTACCACCAGATGACGCAGTACTTCTTCGACCGCCAATGGAGCCGCCTCAAGGCATACGCCAACGAGCGCGACATCCTGATCATCGGCGACCTGCCCATCTACGTCTCGCGCGACTCCGTCGAGATGTGGGCAAGCCCCGAGCTCTTTAAGATCGACGCCGCCGGTAACCCCGTCAGTGTCGCCGGCACACCGCCCGATCAGTTCTCCGCCACTGGCCAGTACTGGGGCAATCCTATCTATGACTGGGATGCCATGGAAGCAGACGGCTTCTCCTGGTGGGAAGGCCGCATCCGCGCCGCACTCAACATGTACGACGTTATCCGTCTGGACCACTTCCGTGGCTTTGAGGCCTACTGGGAGGTGCCGTTCTCCTCGCCCGACTCGTCCTACGGTTCATGGACACAGGGCCCCGGCCTCAAGCTCTTCAAGACGCTCGAGGAAAAGCTCGGCACGCTGCCTATTATCGCCGAGGACCTGGGCTTCCTTACCCCCGGCGTCATCGATATGCGCGACACCTCGGGCTTCCCCGGCATGAAGATCCTGCAGTTTGCCTTTGAGGGCACCAACTCGTATTACCTGCCGCATAACTACATCGCCAACACCGTCGCCTATGTAGGCACGCACGACAACGAGACGGCGCGTGGTTGGTTCGAGGGTACGGCCGCTCCGCGTCAGCGCGAGCAGGCAGCCCTGTACACCCATCAGCAGGCAGGCGAGTCCATAACCGACGCGCTCAACCGAACCATCGCCGCCAGCGTGAGCGATACCTGCATCTACACCATGCAGGACCTGCTCAATCTGGGCAACGAGGCGCGCATCAACACCCCTGCCACCCTGGGTGGCAACTGGACCTGGCGCATGCTCGATGGCGCCATCACCCGCGAGCTCGAGCACAAGCTAACCGACTGGACCGAGACCTACTTCCGCATCCCATCGGAAGCCGAAATCGAGCTTCCCCAATAGGAGCCACCGCGCCCGACCCCACCACACCGTGCGGACGCGCTTGCTTACCCGCGCGAGGCCACCCCAATCCCCTCGCGCGGGCTTCTTATGAATTGCAGACATGTAATCAACCCATCACAGGAGGAAACATGCCCCGTATCAATCTCGCAGAACTCGCCGAGCAGTCTTTTGGCATCTCGCTCGAGCAACTCGATGACCGTCGAATTTACAAACTGCTCGTTAAGCTCGTGCAGGAGCGCTCAGCCGCCTGCCCGCTCAACAATGGCAAGAAAAAGCTCTATTACATCTCAGCCGAATTCTTGATCGGCAAGCTGCTCATCAACAACATGATCGACCTCGGTATCTATGGTGAGGTTAAGGACCAGCTCACCGCCGCGGGCCACGACCTCAATAAGATTGAGGAGTTTGAGGTCGAGCCGTCGCTCGGCAACGGCGGCCTGGGCCGCCTGGCCGCGTGCTTCCTGGATTCCATCGCCACGCTGGGCCTGACCGGCGACGGCGTGGGCCTCAACTACCACTACGGCCTGTTCCGTCAGCGCTTTGTCGACAATCAGCAGAAGGCCGTCCCCGACGAGTGGCTCGGCGAGCAGGATATCCTAGTCGACGATGACCGCTCCTACACCGTCGAGTTCGGCGACTTTGCCGTTACCTCCAAGCTCGTCAACATCGACGTGCCCGGTTACGGCCAGCCCGCCAAGAATCGCCTGCGCCTGTTCGACCTGGCAAGCGTCGACGACAGCCTGGTACCCGGCAGCTCCATCGACTTCGACAAGACCGAGATCGCCAAGAACCTCACCTTGTTCCTCTACCCCGACGATTCCGACGAGCAGGGCCGCCTGCTTCGCATCTACCAGGAATGCTTCATGGTGAGCAACGCCGCCCAGCTCCTGATCGACGAGGCCATCGAGCGCGGCAGCAATCTGCACGATCTGGCCGACTATGCCGTGGTCCAGATTAACGACACGCACCCCACCATGGTCATCCCCGAGCTCATTCGCTTGCTTACCACCGAGCACGACATCGAGTTTGACGAGGCCGTGACCATCGTACGCTCCATGGTCGCCTACACTAACCACACGATTCTTGCCGAGGCGCTCGAGAAGTGGCCGCTCACCAGCCTGCAGAAGGTCTCCCCTGCCATCGCCGACATTATCGTCAAGCTCGATGAGATCGCAAAGGCCGAGTACGACGACCCGCGCGTCGCCATCATCGACGAATACGACACCGTCCACATGGCCCACATGGACATCCACTTTGGATTCTCCATCAACGGCGTCGCCGCACTCCACACCAAGATTCTGGAGGACACCGAGCTTCATCCGTTCTACGAGATCTACCCCGAGAAGTTCTCCAATAAGACCAACGGCATCACCTTCCGCCGCTGGATCCAGGGAGCCAACCCCGCGCTTGCCAGCCTGCTCGACGATGTGATCGGTACCGATTGGCGCAGCACCGGCGACTTGAGCAAACTCGCCGACTTCGCCGACGATAAGAGCGTTCTTGAGCGCTTGGCCGCCACCAAGGCCGAAGCCAAAACCATCATGCGCGAGTTCATGGCACTCGAGCAGGGCGTGACGATCCCCTCTAACGCCATCATCGACGTCCAGGTCAAGCGTATCCACGAGTACAAGCGTCAGCAGATGCTTGCGCTCTACATCATCTGGAAGTATCTCGACATCAAGAACGGTAACAAACCCGAACACCCCGTCACCATCATCTTTGGCGGCAAGGCAGCGCCTGCCTATACCATCGCCCAGGACATCATCCACCTAATCCTGACGCTTTCCCAGTGGATCGCCAACGACCCCGACGTGGCTCCCTACCTGCAGGTCGTCATGATCGAGAACTACAACGTCACCGCCGCCGAACGCGTGATTCCCGCTGCCGACATCTCCGAGCAGATCAGCCTGGCCTCCAAGGAGGCGAGCGGCACCTCTAACATGAAGTTCATGCTCAACGGCGCTTTGACCCTATGCACGCTCGACGGTGCCAACGTGGAGATTGCCGAGCTCGTGGGCGACGAGAACATCTACACCTTTGGTGCCTCGTCCAAACAGGTCGAGAAGCTCTACGCCGACGGCACCTACAACGCCGGTGCGCTCTACTGCAAGCCCGGCATTAAACTGCTGGTTGACTTCATCACCAACCCTGCCTTTATGGCGACCGGCAACGCGGAGCGCCTGCAGCGTCTGCACGACGACATCAAGGGCAAGGACTGGTTTATGGCCCTGCTCGACATTGAGGAGTACATCCAGACCAAGGAGCGCGTGCTGGCCGACTACGAGGACCAGGATGCCTGGACGCGCAAGGCGCTGATCAACATCGCCAACGCCGGCACCTTCTCGTCCGACCGCACGATCTCCCAGTACAACGACGAGATCTGGCACCTGAGCTAATTCGCTTCCCTTACCCATCCTCTTGAAAACGGAGTCGCGGCAACGCGGCTCCGTTTTTTGTGCCCATACGCCGGCCCATGGCCTGCCTCGACCAAAAATCTCGGTCTGTAACATCTAGCCGGCAAAATTGAGTCTACCTGTTATAGATCAAGACAAACGAAATTGTCCCGATGGACTGTCTCGATCTGTAACAGATAACCGCTGGAATCGGGTCTACCTGTTACAGAATGAGACAGACGGGCAAGGCGGCTAAAACAATCTCAATCTGTAACAGGTAGCTGCCACAATCAGTCCTTCGTGTTACAGATCGAGATGAAAGGACAGACGGCTCGACACTGTCTCAATCTGTAACATCTAGACCCAATTTGACCCTCCTCCTGTTACAGATTAAGACAAACTGACAGATGGTCAGCCCCGGCACAAAGAAAGGCTCCCCTCTCGCCCAGTGGACGGGAGAGGAGCCTTATATGTGACCGCGGCAAAAGGATGGCAATACCGCAGTCGCCCAAAGGGAGGGCCTGGATGCACCGGGCCTAGATAAGGTTCTTGCCAGACACCTTATCGAAGAGATGGGTCGCGTTCTTCTCGAACTTGAACCAGATGGAATCGCCCGCCTTGAGCGCACCCTTGGCCTCAAGGTCGACAACGGGAATGATCAGGACGAACTGGCCATCGGGAGCGGTCACGTGGACATGCTCGGTCGAACCCATGAGCTCGGTCACCTCGACGGTACCCTGGAGCGCACCCTCCTCGCCCTTGTCGGCAAGCAGAATCTGCTCGGGGCGCACGCCGGCCGTGATCTCCTTCACGTCGCCGCCGTCCCAGTTGAGGGCAAGTTGAGCGCAGGTCTCGGGTGCGAGCGCCACGTTCATATCCTCGGTCTTGACGGTAAAGCCGTTGCCCGAGCGCACCAGCTGAGCATCGAAGAAGTTCATCTGCGGCACGCCGATAAAGCCGGCAACGAAGATGTTCGCGGGATGGTTGAAGACCTCCTGCGGCGTGGCGATCTGCTGGACAACGCCGTCCTTCATGACCACGATGCGATCACCGAGGGTCATGGCCTCGGTCTGGTCATGAGTGACGTAGATGAACGTGCCCTTGATCTCGTGGCGCAGCTTGATGAGCTCGGCACGCATCTGGTTACGCAGCTTGGCGTCCAAGTTGGACAGCGGCTCGTCCATCAGGAAGACCTTAGGATCACGCACGATGGCGCGGCCGATAGCGACACGCTGACGCTGGCCGCCCGAAAGCGCCTTGGGCTTACGGTCGAGGTACTCGGTGATACCCAAGATCTCGGCAGCGGAGCGAACCTTGCGGTCGATCTCGTCCTTGGGGACCTTCTTGAGCTCAAGCGTAAACGCCATGTTCTCGTACACCGTCATATTGGGGTACAGAGCATAGCTCTGGAACACCATGGCGATATCGCGGTCCTTGGGCGCCACGTCGTTGACGCGCTTGCCGTCGATGAGCACGTCGCCCGAAGTGATGTCCTCCAGGCCAGCGACCATGCGCATCGTCGTGGACTTACCGCAGCCAGAGGGGCCAACGAGGACGATGAACTCCTGGTCGTGAACGGTGAGGTTGAAGTCCTCTACAGCGAGCACACCGTCCTCGGTAACCTTGAGGTTGTGCTTCTTCTCCTCGGTCTTCTTCTTTTTGCCAAAGAAGCCCTTCTTTTTGGACTCGTTGTTGGGATACACCTTCTGAACATGTTTGAGAACGATCTCGGCCATGTCTCTACCTTTCGATACGCGGCGCCACGCTGAGGGGCGCCGCAGAAACTTGCAAAACAGTTACGGCATCAGCCCTTGACGGCACCTGCCACCACACCGTCGATGATGTACTTCTGGCAGAAGATGTACATGATGACGATGGGGACAACGACCATCATGATGCAGGCCATCATGGGGCCGAGCTCGACGTGGCCATAGCCGCCACGGAAGTACTGGATCAAGATAGGAATGGTCTTGTACTTGGTGGAGTCGAGCGTAAGGTAGGGCAGCAGATAGTCGTTCCAGACCCACATGGTCTCAAGGATGCCGACCGAAAGATAGGTGGGCTTCATAATGGGAAGGACGATCTTAAAGAACACTTGGACCGGGTTGCAGCCGTCGATCATGGCCGCTTCCTCAATCTCGAGCGGGATGTTCTTGACGAAGCCGGCGAACATAAAGACCGCGAGGCCCGCGCCAAAACCAAGGTAGATGAAGCAGATGTTAAACGGCGTGTTAAAGCCGATGCGGTCCGCGAGGTTGGACAGCGTGAACATGAGCATCTGGAACGGTACGACCATCGAGAAGACGAACAGGTAATAGAAGAAGTTCGAGATCTTGCTGTTGACGCGCACCACGTACCAAGCGCACATGGAGCAGCACACCAGAATCAGCACGACCGACGTGACCGTGATGATAAGCGAGTACATAAACGCCGAGGCAAAGCCCTGCTCGTTCAGAGCGTGCACGTAGTTTGCGAGGCCGTTGAACGTCTCGGGCGTGAGCAGATCGAACGCCGTGGTGGTGCTGATTGCGGTCGCTTTCTTAAAGGAATTGAGCGCAATCATGAACACGGGGTAGATCCATGCGAGCGACAGGATCGTAAAGAAGATCGAGAGCGCGCGGTTGATAGCCTTATCGCGTTTCATTACTGCTGCACCTCCTTGGACCTCGTGGCCTTAAGCTGGATCATAGAAATAGCGACAACCAGGATGCAGAAGATAACTGCCTTGGCCTGACCGATGCCCTGCCATGCGATGCCAGCACGCGAATAGAACGTGTTGTAGATGTTCAGGGCGAGCATCTCGGTGGAGTGCGCCGGGGCGCCACCGGTAAGGGCGAGGTTCTGGTCGAACAGCTTAAAGCCGTTGGTGATGGACAGGAACAGGCAGATGGTGATGGTCGGCATCAGGTTGGGGATCTTAACCTTCCAAAACGTCTGCCATGCCGTAGCGCCATCGACCTTGGCGGCCTCGATGTAGTCAGACGGAATGGACTGCAGACCGGCGATGTAGATGATCATCATGTAGCCGACCTGTTGCCACAGGGTCAGGATGATAAGGCCCCAGAAGCCAGCGGCGGAGTTGAGGGCGATAAGCTGGGCACCCACGTTGGAGAGCAGGCAGTTGATCAGAATCTGCCAAATGTAACCCAGTACAATGCCGCCAATCAGGTTAGGCATAAAGAAAATCGTACGGAAGATGTTGGTGCCCTTGAGCGCCTTGCGAGTGAGCGCCTGCGCAATGGCCAGCGCGATCACGTTGATAAGCACCGTCGACAGGAAGGCAAACGCCACGGTAAAGAAGAACGACGTGGAGAACTGCGGGTCGGTCAGTGCGCGCACGTAGTTCTCGATACCGACAAAGTGCGCGTTATTGATGGTAATAAACTGGCAGAACGAGAGATAGAAACCCTGGATAAAGGGAATCACGAACCCGATCATAAACGCCAGGCACGTGGGCAGCATAAAGAGCGGCCACCAGCGTTTGAGTGCTTTGCCCATAGAAGGGTCCTTTCAATATGCAGGGGGCGGGCAAACCTACGTCTGCCCGCCCCCTGTCGCTAATCAGATAGCTTGGGCAGCAACTGCTTACTCGGAAGCAGCCTTCTCGGTCTTCCAGCCATCGACGAAGGCGTTCTTGACGCCGTCCCACTTGGTGTTGTCGGCAGCATAAGCGATGAGAGCCTGCTTGAGGTTCTTCTTCCACTCCTCAGAGGGGATGTAAACGAAGTCCCAAGCAACGGTCTTCTTGCCGTCCTTGGCCATAGCAACGGCCTGCTGCGAGAAGACGTTGGTGGTCTCCTTAGCGCTCTTGAACGGGGCGGTCAGACCCATCTTGTCAGCGATGATGCTGGTGGCGGTGTCAGAAGTGACGCACCAATACATGAAGTCCTCGGTGGCCTTCTGGGCATCCTCGGAAGCCTGGGAGCTGACGCACCAGTAGTTCTCGCCGCCGGAGCACAGGCCCTGGTTCTCCTCGCCGTCGACGCCGATGTAGATCGGCAGCATGCCGAGCTGGTCGTCGGTCATACCGGCCTTGGTGAGGTCGGCGTAGGCCCAAGAGCCGTTCTGGTAGAAAACGGCCTTACCGGTTGCGAACTCGTTGGTGGCGTCGTCACCGGTCTTGGAGGCAAGCTGCGAAGGATCGCAGGTGGAGTCGGTGATATACAGGTCGAAGATCTGCTTAAAGTTGTCGAGATACTCGCCCTTGATCTCGTCGTCCTCCTGGTTGTGCTCCTTCTCGAACTCGTAGTAGAGCGGGAGGTTGGCGAGGTGGGTGGTGTAGCGCCAGCTGGAGGAGTCATCCATGCCGGCGGAAGTGAAGGCACCGTCAACGCCGAGCTCGTCCTTGCGGGCCTGGATGTCATCGGCGCAAGCCTTCAGCTTGTCGAAGGAGTTGATGTCCTCGGCCTTGTAGCCGGCCTTCTCGAGGAGCTCCTTGTTGTAGATGATGCCGTAGCTCTCCTGAACCCAGTCGATACCCAGATCCTTGCCGTCGGACTGCAGCGCCAGGGAGTCGTCGATGAGCTCGCCGCGGAGCTTGGTGTCGGAAAGATCGGCGCAGTAGTCCTTCCAGTTCTTAAGGCCGGTGGGGCCGTTGACCTGGAACAGCGTCGGAGCGGAGCTCTTGGACATCTCGGACTTGAGCTTCTCCTCGTAGGTGTTGGAGGCGGCGGTCACGATCTTGACCTCGACGCCCTTCTCCTTCTTGTACGCCTTGGCGATCTCCTTCCACTCCTTGTCGACCTCGGGCTTGAACTGGAGGAAGTAGACCTCGGCAGCGTCACCAGAAGCAGAGGAGCCAGAGCCGGCAGAACCACCGCAGCCCACGAGGCCCAGACCAAGAACCGCAGCCGCGGAACCAGCAAAGCCCAGGAACTGCCTTCTGCTCATTTCGTTCTTCATTACAATCCACCCTTTCACACCGTGGCGGCACCCTTTGCCGCCGCCTTCGGAGATTGGCTCGGGGACTTTGCCCCTTTTGCTGACTTGTACAATACGCTATTTGGCTAGTTGTTTGAACAAGTATTACTAGAGCGGTAGAAAAACTTCGGTGAACGGTAATTTCGACTTGATACTTGACAAGTTTTGTATAAACAATTATTTGTTATCGAATGCAGAGAAAACGCCCGATCAAGCCGATGCATCGTCGGTTTGACCGGGCGTTTTCGCTTTGAGGGCATGAGTCTCGTCAGGCTGCGAGCTAGCCGGCTATCGCTTGGAATTGACGCGGTAATGGAAGATCTCGGGGTGTGTGCGGGCATGCGTGACCTCGAACAAGATGCCGTCCGAGGTGTACGACTGGCTCTCCATAACGGCGACGCAGTTGTACTTGCCAAGGTCCAGATAGCTGCAGTCCTCATCGTTGGCGAGCTCGACACTCACCGTACGGCGGCTCGCCATCACTTTGATGCCGCGCTTGTGCTCCAGATAGCCGTAGATAGAATCCGCCGCGATCTCGGGGGTCAGGCCCTTGGCGATCGACGCCAAAAAGTAGCCGTGGTCCACTTGGCGCGCGCTGCCGTTGAGGCTTCGGACACGCACGACGCGAATCAGCTCCTCGCCCACCTTAAAGCCCAGGCGACGAGAGAGTTGCTCAGTGCAAATCAAATGTTCAAAAGACTTGACCTCGGTCGATGCGACGGCATTGTTGCGTTTTGCGAACTCGCCAAACGACTCAACCTCTTCGAGTGCGCCCAGCATGTCGGTTTCGCCCTTAAGCCAAATAACGCGCACGCCCTTACCGTGTATAGGCTGCACAAACATCTGGTCGGCCAGCATGCTCAAGGCGCGTCGAACGGTATTGCGCGTGCAGCCAAACTCCGCGGTCAGCTCGGCTTCGGTTGGCAGCATCTCCTGAAACGCATAGGTCCCGTCGATGATGCGCGAACGGATCTCGCGGTAGATTCCTTCGTAAATCGCTTTTGGCATGATTTCACCTCTAATGAATATGTATGGCTAGGCACGATAGCATTTCTTAAAGTTGTTTAAACCGATTATCGGTAAAGCACGGATTATTTACCGTCGACGGTTCCCCCGAAACCCAAATCGGACCGAATCAAAACCGTCAATGCGGCAAGCAGCCAGTCCTCTACAATGAGTTCATTGTTTAAACGTTCTTGCTCGCACAGCATGTTGCATCCGGAAGGCATATTATGCTGCAGAAAATCCAACGTTTTGGCGGAGCCATGTTCGCGCCCGCCATGCTGTTTTCTATATCAGGCCTCATGGTCGGCATCTCCGCCCTCGCCACGACCGTAGACATCGTCGGTGACCTCGCCGTATACGGAACCCCTTGGTACGTTTTCTGGACCATCATCCAGCGCGGCTCGTGGACGGTCTTTAAACGTCTCCCGCTCCTTTTTGCCGTAGCGCTGCCTATCGGTCTTGCCCAAAAGCAACCGGCGCGCTGCTGCCTCGAGGCACTCGTGGCCTATTTTGCCTATTGCTTCTTTTTGAGCGAGATCATTAAGCTGAGCGGCGACAACCTTGGGCTTAAGTACCCATCATCTTTGACCCCCGCCAGCGGTATCACCGTCATCGACGGCATCAAGACGCTCGACACCGGCATTATCGGCCCGCTGGCGGTGTCGGCAACCGTCGTCGCCATCCATGACCACTTCTACGATGCCAAGGTTCCCGATTGGCTCGGCACCTTCTCGGGTTCCTCGCTGGTCTACCTCATCAGCTTTTTTGCCGTGTTTGCCCTTGCCGCCATCTCGGCCGCCATCGTGCCCTTCGCATACGCTGTGACCGAAACGCTGCGCCACGCACTTGCGGGCGTCGGCCCCTTCGGCGTGGGCATCTTTGTGTTTTTGGAGCGAGCGCTCGAGCCCATGGGGCTGCACCATCTGCTCTATATGCCCATCTATTACGACAATCTGGTCATTCACGACGGTATTTACGCCACGTGGACCAACCTGCTCCCCATTCTCTCCCATAGCACGCGCCCTTTAAATGAACTTGCGCCCTGGGCAGGTTTTACCGCCACCGGCTGGGGCAAGCTCTTTGGCCTTCCCGCCATCGCGGCAGCATTCTATTTCACCGCCAAACCCGAACGCCGCGCCGGCCTTAAGGTCATCCTTTTGCCCGCCATCGTCGCCTCGGTGGTCTGCGGCGTCACCGAGCCGCTCGAGTTTCTCTTTATGTTCACCTATCCCGGACTCTTTTTGCTCTACGCCGTCCTATCCTCCTGCCTCGCCATGACCATGAACTTCTTTGGCATCGTCGGCATCTTCTCGGGCGGTCTCATGGAAATGACGGCCTTCAACTTCATCCCACTCATGCGAATGCATGCCGGCTCCTACCTTTTGGCGCTCGGTATCGGTCTTGCCTTTAGCCTCATCTTTTTTGTTAGTTTTCGAGCACTCATCTTGGTCTATGACCTTAAGACGCCGGGCCGCGAGGATCATGTCTCCAATCGCGCGGCAATCGATCGTTTAACGGGAAGCGGCTTTGCCAAAGAGCAATCTCCCAATGGCGAGGTCAGTATTCAATCCGATCAAGATCACGTCCTCGCCGAGCGGGTAATTCAGCTTTTAGGTGGCGTTGGCAATATCGTGGGCGCAACCAACTGCGCCACGCGCCTGCGCGTCGAGGTCGCAGACCCTTCCATCGTTGCAGATAATGCGTCGTTTGTCGCGGTGGGCGCCAAGGGCCTCATCATTACGGGCAAGACCGCCCAGGTGATTATTGGCATCTCCGTTCCCCGCGTTAAAGAGCATTTTGACCAGATCATGGGCCTCGAGCCGGGATTTGTGCCCACCACCTCGGCCTCCCCTGCCGCCAGCGCAGCCCATAAGCGCGGCGATGTCTGCTTCTTCGATATCGACGGAACACTCGCCTGGCAAGACCCTCGAGTGGCACAAGAGCTTCCCGAGAGCGAGCGAGACCTCTCCCCCTATCCCAATGAAGCGGTCTCGCAAGCCATCCGTGATTTTGTCGCCAAGGGCAATATGGCGTTTATCTGCACAGGGCGCACGCTGAGCTGCATCCATCCAAAGCTGCTCGAGCTGCCCTGGACCGGCATCGTCTGCCTCGCGGGTGGCTATGTCGAACTTGAGGGACACGTGATTCGCGATTTGGCGATGACGCCCGGCATGCTGCAGCGCCTTGCTCCCATTCTTGAGCAATCGGACGAAGTGATTCGTTTTGAGGGACTCAATGGCGTCGTTCGCATGAGTGCCGATGCGCCCGACGCCCCGGGATACGCCCGCACCGTGGGCGATGCAATTACGCAGCTGCAACATTACAGCGCCTACAAGATCTTAATGTCCACGTCGCTTGCCAGCCGCATCGCTCAGGATCAAGCGTTTGAGCCGCTGCTCTGCTTTAACGAGCTCGAGCTCGAAGTGACCGAGATTTCGCCTCGCGAATGCACCAAGCGCGAGGGTATCCAGTCCGTACTCGACGCCCTCGATCCCCACCACGGAACCGTATACGGCATCGGCGACGCCAGCAATGACGTCTCGCTGATGAACGCCGTCGATGTCGGTATCGCCATGGGCAATGCGCCGGACTTCCTCAAGGAAAAGGCCGACTATGTCACCGACAGCATCGACCACGACGGCGTCGTCACCGCGCTCGAACACTTTGGGCTTATCTAGCCAAGCCCCTACCGCACTTGCGGCCGCATGGACCAATCGTCTTCAACCGCCGCGCTCGACGCCCTAATGTGGCAATATGTTGTCTGCATAATGCAACGATGCAACCTATCAAAGAATGCGAGAACCCGTGTCCAGTCCGTTTACCAGCTTTTTAGCCCAGCACTTTGACCAGATTAACGACTATCTGGTCACGTTCTTTGACGGACAGGCGACTTCCGCCGATATCGAGCGCTACCTGTATACCCCGCTCTCGGCATTTACGGCAAACGCTGGCAAGCGCCACCGCCCGCTCATCTGCATGCTCGCCGCCACTGCGGTAGGCGGCAGCTTTGAGAGCGCCCGCAGCGCAGCGGCGGCCATCGAGCACTTTCAGTCGGGCGCACTCATCCACGACGACATCGCCGACAACGGGCAGATTCGTCGCGGCAAGCCCTGCATGCACCTTACCGAGGGCACCGGTCTTGCCATCAACTGCGGTGACCTGGCGCTCACCATGGTCACCAAGACGGTTCTCGACGACCCCACACTCAACGCAGACGTGAAGCTTCGCGTGCTCCACGAGCTTACCGAGATGATCGTCCGTACCATCGAGGGCCAGGCGCTCGACCTGGGCTGGGTCCGCGACGGGCGCTTTGACATTTCGGTCGACGATTATCTGGACATGGCGACGCACAAGACCGCGTACTACAGCGGAGCGACGCCGCTTGCCGCCGGAGCCATTATCGGCGGCGGCAGCGAAGAGCAGATTGAGGCACTGCGCGCCTTTGGGCTGCACACGGGCCTTGCCTTCCAGATTCAAGACGACCTGCTCAACTTGATCGGCACCAAGGAGGCCGCCAACAAGGACTTCCGCACCGATATCACCGAGGGCAAGCGCACCCTCGTTGCCGTGCATGCCCTGTCAGACGAGCGCTATCACGACGAGATCGAGGCAATCCTTTCCTCGGGCACCGAGGACCCTGCGCAGCTCGCACGCGCCGTGGAGATCTTCCAGGAGACCGGCTCCATCGATTACGCCCACACCTATGCGCTCGACCTGACCGCTAAGGCCAAGGCCGCTATCGAAGGCGTCGAGCTCGACCCGCATGCGCGCGAGCTCTTCCTCTCAATGGCAGATTTCTTTGTGGAGCGTCTTAACTAGCGGGGGTCATAAAACCTGTGGGCAGCGAGTTTGGGTACAAGTTGCTACACTATTGAGTGCATGTTTATAAATTGTCTCGCGTTGTCTATCCGACACACGCTCAAAATAGTACGAATGGTACGCCGAAAGGGGTTCGTTCATGGAACCTATTACCACGGGCATGCAGGGAGCAGCCGTCGAGGATGTTCAGTCCCGCCTTCTGCAGCTCGGCTATACAATCGATGACGCCGAGGTTGTCGACAAGCGCTTTGGCACCACCACCGAGCAGGCCGTCAGCACCTTCAGGCTCGACAGCGGCCTTGCTGCCGGTCATGCCGTCGATATCCCCTGTTGGAGCGCCCTGGTCGACGCCTCGTATAAGCTGGGCGACCGCACTCTGTATCTGCGCATGCCCAATTTCCATGGCGCCGATGTGCAGGCCCTGCAGCGCGCTCTCAACGTTTTGGGCTTTGCCTGTGGCGAAGACGACGGCTACTTTGGTCCGCATACCGAGGCCGCCCTGCAGCAGTTCCAGGAAAATGTCGGCCTGTTTGCCGACGGCATGGCCTTCCAGGACACCTACGCCTACATCAACCGCCTGCACCATGTGTGGGAGGGCAAGCCCTCGGTCACCGAAGCCGAGTCCCGCATCGGTTTTGCTCGCGCCGCCAACGTGCTCGAGCGCTTCCAGATCGCCGTTATCGGTGAGGACCCCATCGCACGCAGCGTTGCTTCGCGCATGTGGAACATCGCCACGGCAACGACCGACAACAGCGGCATGATGCTCTGCGACTCCGAGGTCCCAACCGACGTTGACCTGGTGCTCGAGATCGCAAGCGACGAGCTGCCCGCCGACGCCGCGCCACGCGCCACGATTGCCCTCGCCGAGTGCCACAACCTGGCCCAGCGCATCCGCACCGCCAATGTCGCCGCGCAGCAGAAGCCGGCTCGCATTCGCATTGAGCTCACGGGCATGACGCGCTACAACGGCACCTTCACGGCCAGCGACGCGCAGACGCTCGCCGTACGCCTACTCGACGGCGTTTGCGATGCCCTCGCAGATTAGGTAAACTAGACGAGTTGCTTTTGGGCAACACCACACATTGGGACGTAGTTCAACGGTAGAACTCCGGTTTTTGGTGCCGGCTGTTGGGGGTTCGAATCCCTCCGTCCCAGCCATTAAAACTGAGCGCCCTAAGCCCATAACGGCCCAGGGCGCTTTCTTGTGGGCAAGCGGAGGAATTCGAACCCGCAAGGGTGCGGAGCTGAGGAAACGCGAAGCGTTTTCCAGCGCAGCACGCAAGGAGCGAAGCGACGCAGCGGGGCGCGGCCGCCGACCAGGCGGACGCGGAATCCCTCCGTCCCACACCAGCCAAGAGCCCCTCACGTCAAGCAAATCGAGCCAACGCCGCCAAGCGGAAGGATTCGAACCCGCAAGGGTGCGGAGCGATGCAGCGGGGCGCGGCCGCCGCAGGCAGACGCGGTGTCGGCACTTGGGGACGCTCCTAAGTGCCGGCATTATAGGAACGTCCCCAAGTGCCGGCTCGGGACTATTTTCGAGGACCCTCCGAAGGACTGTGGCCAAAAAACGGCAAATATGAGTACTGTCACCGTTGTAGCTACATTATTTTCGTTAATAAAAGAAGATCTTAATGAGATTTATTCGCATCAAGGTCTTCCTTTAATGAACACTTGAGGAGATACGGCAGCTTATCTGCTCGATCGACACGTCAAATCACCTTAAATGTGGTCAAAATTACTGCTACTAAAAGAGTATCAGTACTCATATTTGATGTTTTTTGGCCACGGCTCTTTATAGACACCCTGCACAGCGACGGTGGTAGATTTCGGAACGTGTCCGTCAGCCCCGTTCCGAAAAGCGAGCCGCATGCAACGGCCAAGCCACGACAGGCCCCGGGAGAGCGGAATTTAGTTGTTCAGCATGCGGTCGAAGCTTCCCGAGTCGCCATCCCGATAGTCGGCGGTCATCAGAATCTCCTGCGGAATGCGCCCGCCTTCACGTAGCACGTTGCGGAACTGCACACGCGTGACCATGGGCAGATCCTTGATCGTCGTCGCCAAGTTCTGCGGCACGCCCTGGTTGGCAGCCGCGGGCTCGCACTCTCCGCCGGCCTTCACGCGACGCTTGTGCTCGGCGAGCATGGCGCGGTACATGCCGGCATGCAGGCGAATCTCAACCACATTGGCATTGCGAGCCTGCTCGACGATGCGCGCGCCCTCGCGGTCAATATCGCCCACGTAGTAGACGTAGTTAAAGCGATAGCCGATCTCAGCCAGATAATCGTCCAGGGCATGCGAGACGCTCGCCTTGCATCCGCCGCCAAAAATCACGCCGCCCACCTTGATGCCAAAGAGCTTGGCGTGCTTGCGGCCACGCAGCAGCTTGACGATCTCGTCGTAGGTGTCCAGGTTTTCGACCATAATGAACGGCTTGTCGGCGCCCAGCGTAAAGAAGCCCGTAAAGTGCACGGGGCGATTGGGGGCGACCTTGATCGCCTGCATGCTGATGCCCTTTTCGGTCATGCGCCTTATCAGGCGCTCACCGTGCTTGCCGTCAAAAGCCTTCTCGTCGTTAAAGATCTGGTAGGCACGCTGGCGGCGCGAGGCAACCGGCGTATCGGCACCTCGGTTCTGCTCGATCCAAGCCTGGATGATTGCGATTTCCTCGGCAATCTTGCGGTTGGACATCTCGTTGTGCTGAGTGCGCTGCGGAGCCTTTTTGCCGTCCTTGCCCTCGACCTTTACGATCTGTGTCTGCTGCTCCTTGATCTTAGAGAGCGCCGTAGGCGTAGGGACAACCTTGAGCAGCTGCCTGCCTAATACGCGGGCAAGGGCGAACGCCGATACCTCACCGCGAACGGCCGACTTGGGCTGCTGGGCAGCAGTACCTGCTGCGGAAGACTCCGGCTTCTTCTGAGACTTGCGTTTAGAATCGCCTTGGGAATTGCGCTCGCGCTTCGGCATAGACGCCTGCTTCTGCGGACGATCGGACTTGCTCTCCTTCGCCGGCTGGCGCTTAGGCTGCCCCGAAGAAACCTCGGCCTTCGCATCCTCGTCCTGCGGCGTGGTCCTCTCGGCTGCAGTCTCGGCATGGGAACTGCGGCCCCCACGATGGCGACGGCGGCGAGGCTTGCTCGACGCGCCCCGCTCCGTCTGCTCATCAGTAGGCTGCTGGCCCTTGGCCTCGGCATCAGCCTCAAGCTGCGGCTCAACAGGCTTCTGTTCGCGAGCCGCCGGCTCAACGGTTTTCTCGGTTTGTTCGGCCTTCTTGTCCTGAGTGGTCGAAGCCGGCTCGCCCTTCTCCTGACGCCTTACGGGATACGCGCGCCTCGAAAAACCACGTCCGGGACGACATGAGCCCGGGGCCTTCTTGGCAGACTCCTCAACATCGTCTGCAGCCTCGGAAAGCTCTTCAACCTCATGCGCGACATCCTGCTGCGCAGCCTTAAAGTGGGCACCACGGCGACGCTGGGGCTCCTGGGCCTCCACGGGCTTTTGCTCCTTCGCGGGCCTCTGCGACTCGGCAGCAACCTCGTTCTCAACAGCCTCGGCATCCGTCTCACCCTTTTGAGCAACGGCGCGACGGAAGCGCTCCTGCTGGGCGCGACGCTGCGCATCGCGCTTGCCACCCCCGCCAAAACCGCCGCGTCCTGCCTTGGCCGTAAAGGCACGCACGACGTTCTCATCGAGCAACTCATCGGTATCAACATGCTCACGCGGAGCAACTTCTTCCACAGCAGGCACGTCAGCGGAATCCTCGACGACAAAATCTTCGACGGACTCGGCAGGCTGCTCCTGGGCATCGCGGATCTCGACATTGATGGTATAGAACGCCGGGCGCCCGTTAATGCCGCTGCCCTCGATCTTGGTCACGATATTTGCCGCGATAAGCTCATCGCGCATCGCCTTGGTGTCGCATTCCTTATCGACGGAGCGGAAAATCTGCGCCAGCGCGCTCGACTTAATCTTGAGCGCCTTGCGGCAGAGCAGGTCGTAGGCAACCAGCTTGGCGCGCTCGGCAGAAAGCGACGTCTGGCTGCTCAGACGCTCAGCCAGAGCATCGACATTGTTTTGATTATCGGAATATACCGTCTTGGCCACGGGGCCCCTTTCATATGCACACATATACGTCCATATGGTACAACGCACGAGCCTATCCACGCAAAACATCTGCGAGAACGCCCTTGCACCACCTGTTCTCACAAGAAAAAAGACCGGGTCCGCTTGATTGCGGACCCGGTCTTTCCGAGTCAAATAGATGGGAGATTCAACCCGTCCGACCGACTAGGCCTTGGCGGCCTCGGCGTCGGCAGGAACTTCAGCGGCAGCGGCGCGACCGTACTCGGCCTTGCCCATCTCGGACCACTCGGGCTCCTCGTCGGGCATGGAGCCGGCCTCCTTGCCGAAGAACTCCTTGAGGCAGTTGACGGCGACGATGAGGCCCAGGACCATCAGCAGGACGGCGAAAACGAGCTGCAAGCCCTTGGTGGCGGCGACGGAGACGGCGGCCGTGGTGGCGGTAGCCGGGATGGTGCCGAAGAAGCCGTAAGCCTGGACAGCGGCCATGCAGCCCATGGCGCTCTGGACCAGCGAGGTGAAGGTGCAGCAGAGCAGGAAGGCGACGGGCACGTAGAGCATCCAGCCCTTGCGGCCGGTGCACTTGCAGAACACGGCGAGGGTGATCATGGTCATGCCGCCGAGCAGCTGGTTGGAAGCACCAAAGAGCGGCCAGATGTTGGCATAGCCGCCAAAGGCGAGGGCGAGACCGGGAAGCAGGGTGACGACCGTGGCGAACCAGGGGTTGCCGAGAACCTTCATGTAGCCGGCCTTGGACTCGATGGCCAGGGCGTCGTTGGTCTGGGCAAAGAACTCGGAGAACGAGGTGCGGGCGATGCGGGCGACGGCATCGAGCGAGGTCAGGGCCAGAGCGGAAACGTTCATGGTCATGAAGACGGTAGCGAGCGTGCCGTCAACACCGAAGGCCTGCATACCGTGGGAGATGCCAGCGGCGAAGATCTGGAACGGGGTGGAAGCGACGCCGGCGTTGAGGGCGCCGGTACCGGCGGTGTTCATGTCGGAGAACATGATGCCGGCGACGATGATGGCAAGGATGCCGACGAAGGACTCGACGATCATGGCGCCATAACCGACCTTGACGGCGTCCTGCTCCTTCTCGACCTGCTTGGAGGAGGTACCAGAAGAAACGAGGCTGTGGAAGCCGGAGAGGGCACCGCAGGCAACGGAAACAAACAGGACCGGGAACATCATGCCAGAAGCGCTGGAGAAGCCGGTGAAGACCGGAGCGGTGATGGTGGCCTGGCCGTTGACGCCCAGGACGACGATGCCGAGGACAGCGCAAACGATCATGACGATCATCATGATGGAAGTGAGGTAGTCACGCGGGGTCTTGAGCATCTGGATGGGCATAGCGCCAGCGAAGACCAGGTAGACCATGACGACGGCGAACCACTGGAACTTATCCAGGTAGACCGGGAACTGCATACCGACGGCAAACATGAGAACCATGAGGACCACGCCGGTGACGAACTCGGTAGCACCGGTGAGGTTGAACTTCTTCTGGGCCCAACCAAAGGCGATAGCGACGAAGGTGAACAGGATGGAGATGGTACCAGCGCAGCCGGCGGCATAGGACTTGGTGAAGTCGATGGCACCGGTAGCAGCACCAGAAGCGTCAACGGCCGGGGTGAACATGAACGTCTTGCAGACCATGTCGGTGAAGGCGGCGATGACGATGATGCAGAACAGCCAGCAGAACAGCAGGAACAGGCGACGGCCGGTCTTGCCGATGTACTTCTCGATGAGCTGAGCGAGCGACTTGCCGTTGTTCTTCATCGAAGCGTACAGAGCACCAAAGTCGTGGACGGCGCCAAAGAAGATGCCGCCGACGAGGACCCAGAGCACGACGGGCAGCCAGCCAAAGGCCATGGCGACGATCGTACCCGTGACAGGGCCAGCACCGCAGATCGAGCTGAACTGGTGCGAGAACGCGGTAAAGGCGGAGACGGGCGAGAAGCTCTTGCCGTCCTTCATGCGCTTGGCCGGCGTGAGGGCCTCTTTGTCAACGCCCCACTTGTTGGCCAGCCAGCGGCCGTAGCCCAGATAGCCGCAGGCGAGCACCGCCGCGGCCACAACCATGAGCAAAACTCCGTTCATTACATTTCCTCCTCTAAAAAGAACTTCCTAGACATAAAAAATGAGGGCCGTCGGTTGCGCTCGACGGCCCTCATCTTCATCAGCCGCCCGTTATCGTACGGGCTAGCTGTATGTGCTAACCCGCATCAGATAATTACTACGCTGATAATGTTTAGCTGATGCGTGAACATGTCTAGGAAATCCTCTTCAATCATGATGTGAACGATCCGTGCGTGTTCACATCCCCCAGTGGTTGAAAAGGAGTATGAAACTTTAGTTACCTAAAGTCAACGCAAATATGTAATGAATTTTCAACTTTTTTGAATTTCTCGGTATAAAACGCCACTGACCTCGGACTTTACCGAACGACAGTTTTTGCTTAAGAGATGCCCCTGAGAGCCGCGGGAGCCGGGCGGCGCATTTGAACTTTCCTGCTCTACAGTCCTGCGCAAGACGGAAAGCACATTAAGTGCTTTCCTTTGCGTGCGGAACTCGCGATAAAGTTCATATGCGCCGCCCGGCTCCCGCGGCTCTCAGGGATTCCCATCCCAAATGTGCGGAGCAAAGCTCCGCACGCCAACTTTTTCTTTCAGCTAAAGAACGCCGGAAATTCGACACTGGCTTGTTAACCTTGCTGGACGTTGTCGACGCCAAACCAGCTCAGAAGCTACATCAATACAGAAAGGTCCCCGGCCGGAGGGGCCGGATATAAGGTTTATCGCGAGTTCCGCACGCAAAGAAGGCCACTTAATGTGGCCTTCGTCTTGCGCAGGACTGTAGAGCAGGAAACCTTATATCCGGCCCCTCCGTCCGGGGACCGCGCCGTACCAGCTACAGCGTCATGTTTGGATCGGCGTCGACGTCGAACGGCGAGATTTCACCTCGGTCGAATTTACGGCGAGCGACCTCCGCGATCATGGCTGCGTTATCGGTACAGGCAGACAAAGGTGGCACCGTTACGCGGATCCCCTGACGCCCAAGCTTCTTGATCATCATCTCGCGCAGATGCGGATTAGCCGAGACGCCGCCGCCGATGCAGTATTCCTTGCATCCGGTGGCATGCAGGGCGTTTTTGGCCTTCTTGTACTGAACGTCAAAGACGGCTGCCTCAAACGAAGCCGCCAGATCGGGCAGGTGAATCGTGCGCCCGGCCTTGGTCTCCTGCTCGATGTAGAGCGTCACGGCCGTTTTAAGACCCGAAAGCGAGAAACGATAGTCTCCCCTGCTGTTAAGCGCGCGAGGAAAATCGATCGCGCGGGGGTTGCCCGTCTCGGCCAGCTTGGAGATGATGGGGCCACCGGGATAGCCCAGACCCAACGCCTTGGCTACCTTGTCGAAGGCCTCGCCCACAGCATCGTCGAGTGTCTCACCAAGTACCTCGTAGTCGCCCCATGCCTTCACGTGCACGAGCATGGTATGACCGCCCGAGACGAGCGTGAAGATAAACGGCGGCCTGAGATCGGGCTGCTCCAGCAGGTTGGCGAACAGATGGCCCTCCAGATGGTTGACGCACACGAGCGGCTTGCCGGCGGCATAGGCAAAGCCCTTGGCGAAGGCGACGCCCACCACCAGGGCGCCCACCAGGCCCGGACCCTGCGTCACGCCAACAGCGGCGAGTTCGCTCGGCGCGATGGCTCCACCCTCAAGACCAAGCGATGCTGCGGCATCCTCGAGCGCCGCATCCACGACACTCACAATCACCTCAACGTGTTTGCGCGAGGCGATCTCGGGCACCACGCCGCCAAAGCGGGCGTGAAAATCAATCTGTGTCGACACCTGGTTGGCCAGCATATTGCCATCCGCATCGATAATCGCCACGGCCGTCTCGTCGCAGGAGCTCTCGATAGCGAGCACTAGGCGGCGGCGCTCAATTTCGGCACGCTCCCCCTCGGAGCGCCCAGGCGCAGGCAGCGGCCATACGCGCTGCTCTGCCGCCGTCGGCTCGGGCGAAGCATTGTCGACCGGAAGCACCAGGGGCAGCGGAGCCGTCATGACGATGGCGTCCTTGCCGGCACCATAGTAGCCGCGGCGACGGCCAGCCTCGGTAAAGCCCAGAGCGTTATAAAGCGCGGTCGCTCCCTCGTTACCGTCCTCGACCTCGAGCGAAGCCGTAGTGCAGCCGAGCATCTGGGCATCATAGCTCACGTGCGACAGCAGCTTGCGGGCAATGCCCTCACGGCGATGTGCCGGGTCGACGGCGACATCCAGAATCTGCACATCACCGTCCACGACCATACCGCCGGCAAGGCCCAGCAGCTTGCCGTCGTCGTGTGCCACCCACCAACTACGCGGCGCAGCGACGTCCTCGCCCAGTTCGGACAGGAACATGCCCGGCGTCCACGCCTTGTGTCCGGCACCTTCAAAGCAGGCAGCCTCTAGCGCGCTCGCGCCCTCGGCATCCGCCGCGCCCATGGGACGGAACTGCAGATGACGACCGGCGAGCTCATCGGCAACGCCCGTAATTTCGCTCTGCGCACTCTCGGCAAGACCAAGACGCTTGCGCTCGTTTTCCTCGGCATCCGAAAGGCGCGTGTAAATCGGCAGGACGCGGGCCGGATCGCCGTCACCCGCAGCGTGCGCGAGCAGCAAGCCCTCGCCCGAAGGCCACCACAGGTCGCGCTCCACGCAGCGGGCGGTCTCGTCCTCACCCAGCAGCTTGCCATAGCGCACGAGACCGTCACCGGTCAGCTGAACCTGGTCCCAGTCCGCTGCTCGGCGCCACTCATCGAGCGCCACGGCGGCCTTGACCACGTGTTCGCGCTCAAATTGACGCTCGGGACCCTCATCGACCAGCATATACAGCGCCGGATATACCTCACCGCGCATAGCATCGGCCATGATACCAAGCTTGCCGCGCACGCCAGCCTTCCACGCCGTCCAAGCGCAAGCGTCGAGCGTCGACACGCCCAGTAGCGGAACATTGGCACCACGCGCGAGGCCCTTGGCAGTGGAGATGCCGATGCGCACACCCGTAAACGACCCCGGGCCGCGGCCGACCACATAGCAACCAACATCGCTGCGATCCAGACCGGCTTGAGCCAGCACGCCATCAACGGTATTCACGAGCTCAACGTTGGCGTGACGGCGACACATGTGGTCGCCACTCACGAGCTTCGTCTCGCCCGTCTGCCCATCAATCCAGCTTGCCGCGCAGGCAAGCATGTCGGTCGAGGTATCGAGCGCCACCACCAGCGCGTTGTCGTTATGCAAGCTCATCTTGTACAGCCTTATCAATCAAATGGGAAAGCTCCATTGCGCGGTCACCGTGCGCCTCAAGCGTTATCGTTCGCACATCGCTGTCGCCCTCATCGCGCTTGAGCGTCACCGAAAGATACTCATCCGTCAGCTCGTCCTGGAATTGTTCGCCCCATTCCAGCAGGCAAGCACCCTCATAGCCCAGCACATCGAAAATGCCCGTATCCTCGAGCTCGTAGGCATGCTCCAGGCGGTATAGATCAAAGTGAAACAGCGGAATACGACCTTGATCGTGAACGGCCATGAGCGCGAACGTAGGGCTCGTAACCATATGCCCATCGCCCAGCCCGCGCGAGACGCCCTTGGTAAAGTGAGTTTTGCCCACTCCCAGGCCACCGGTCAGGATGAGCACATCGCCGTCCTCAAGGCACGGTGCAATTAGCTCGCCAAAGTACTCCGTATCGGCAGCGCAAGTCGTTTTGTAAGTACCTACCCCCAGGCGCTCCAGGGACATATATGCTCCTTATTATTCCGAGGCGTCCTCTGGCGCGGGATGTCGCTCCAGATAGTCGCCCAGCATCTTAAAGTCTTCCTCCAGCAGCTCCTGCCACGCCGGATTGCGCAGCGCTGCTGCCGGATGGAACGTGGGCATTACCACAAAATGCCCCATCTGGTGGAACCTGCCGCGCAGCTTAGTAATGCCGATCTCGGTCTTTAGCACAAAGTGCGTCGCGGGGTTGCCGAGCGTCACAATAATATCGGGCCAGATGCTTCGAATCTGCTCGCGCAAAAACGGTGAGCAAGCCAGCACTTCCTCGGGGCGCGGATTGCGGTTTCCCGGCGGGCGGCACTTAAGCACGTTGGCAATGTAGACGTCTTCGCGTTTGAGCCCCGCCAGCGACAAAATGCCGTTGAGGTCCTCGCCTGCCGCCCCCACAAAGGGCTCGCCCTGCAAATCCTCATTACGGCCCGGCGCCTCGCCAATAAACATCACGCGAGCGCGGGGGTTTCCCACGCCAAACACGATGTTGTGGCGCGACTGGTAAAGCTGGCAAAGGTGACAATCGCCCAGAACGGCCTCGATCTCCTCGAGTGCGACCTCACGCGGCGCCTGATGGGTATGGCCGGGAATGTGCATGACGCCCACAGCGACTCCTACACGTAGACCTTGTCGAGACGCATACCAAAGCCGCAAGCGACCTCGTAGTTAATCGTGCCGCGTAGGCGCGCCATCTCGTCCATGGTAATCTCGGCATCTCCATCGCGGCCGACAATGATCATCTCGTCACCATACTCGGCCTCGGGAATCTCATGCGCCGGGTTGGACTGAATGGCGACCATAAACTGGTCCATGCAGATATTGCCAACCTGACGCACGCGCTCGCCGCGATACAGCACGTCCATACGGTTGGAAAGCGTACGCGATAGGCCGTCGGCATAACCGATCGGCAGCGTGCAGATCTGAACGCGCGTACGCGGTACGCGGTAGGTAAAACCGTAGCCCACACCCTCGCCCATCGCAGGGTGTGCCACGCGCGTCACGCGCGCATGGACGCTCATAACGGGATCGAGCTGCATCACGTGGCCGCTCAGCTCGCACGGCTGCATGCCATACAAGCCAACGCCGGCGCGAATCATATCAAAATGCATCGAAGGGTCGAGCATCGAGGACGGCGTGTTGGCGCAGTGCACGATACCGCACTCAAAACCCGCATCCTTAATGGCCTGAACGGCCTCGGTAAAGCGCTGGCACTGCAGCTTGTAGTCCCAGCCCGAAGGTTCATCGGCAGTGGCGAAGTGTGTAAATACGCCATCGCACTGAATGCCGCGATGGAAACTAATGCCGCGGACAAAGTCGAGCACCTGCGTGTAATGTACGCCGATACGGTTCATACCCGTCTCGATGGCGAGATGATACTTACCCACCTTGCCCGCCGCGACGGCGCATTCGCCATACGCAAGAGCAAAGTCAGACGTATAGACCGAGGGCATAATATCGAACTCGAGCAACGTCGGAATGGCTTCGATAGGCGGCTCGCTAAGGATGAGGATGGGTTTCGTGATCCCGCCCTGTCGGAGCTCAACGCCCTCGTTAACCGTCGCCACGGCAAACATGTCGGCTCCGGCCGAATACATGATCTTGGCGCACTCAACAGCTCCATGACCATAAGCGTCGGCTTTAACCACGCAGCATAGGCGCTGGCGCGGATTCAGCAAATTCTTATAGGCCCTCGTGTTGCGGCGAAGCGCCCCGCGGTCGATCTCGACCCAGGACCAACGCGTCAAATCGGCTTTATTCATAATTATTCATCCGACCCTTCGTCTGTGATTCCCAGATCATCGAGCGCATCCTTTGCCGCTAACTCCATGGCGGGACCGATCAAGTCGATAAGATCGGTCGCGATAACGCTCTTCTCGCCAAACTCCGTCGCCGCGGCAAAACCGGCATAGCTATGAAGTGCGACGGCATACGAGTACAGCAGCTCCCAACGGTCCATCTCGTCGCGCATGGTGGCCAGTGTGCCGGCCAGAATGCCCGCAAGGACGTCACCCGAGCCAGCGGTCGCCAACGACGCCGGGCCCGAGAGCGGCAGTAGCACGCGCTCAACACCGCAAATGGCCGTCGTTGGGCCCTTAGCGATAACAACGAGGTTATCGGAACCGGCGGCCCAGACAACCTTTTGCGCAGCAGCAATCGCGGTGCCAAGGTCATTGACCTCATCGCCGGCAACAAGACGCGAAAGCTCGCGATAATGTGGCGTCATGACGAGCGGCTGCTCGCGACGATACATCTCGGGATTGCTGTCGATGCCGTCGATTGCAATCTTGGCAAGGCAGTTGAGAGCATCGGCATCCAAGATAAGCGGCACGTCGAGCTCGAGCAGACCCGAAACCACCTGCATGGCACCGGCAGACGTCGTCATGCCAGGACCACACAGCACACAGCTGTATTTCTTGGCAATCTCACATACCGTCATGCGCGCAGCGGCACCAAAAGATCCGCGAGAATCAGATGGAATGGCAAAAACCGGAATCGAGGGGAGCGCCATGCGAATAAGGTTGGCACACGCATCCGGCGTCGCGACCGCCACATAGCCGGCGCCTGCGCGAGCAGCGGACTTAGCAGCCATAATGGCGGCACCAGGATACTGCGCCGATCCGGCAACAATGAGCACCGAGCCGCGCGAGTACTTATCGATATTCGTGGGCAGCGGAGCAAAGTAGTCCACAAGGTCGCCGGGCTCCACGATCTCGGCAGCATGGTCGACATCATCAATAACCTCATCAAGGCGATCATACAGACCACCACAGACCAGATCGCCTGCATATTCGGGACCGTCAGCGCTGTATAGGCCAATCTTGGGAGCAATCATCGTCACCGTACGCTCGGCACGAATGCAGTCATCATCAACCACACCCGTCTCGGCATTCAGGCCCGAGGGAACATCGATGGATACGACACAATCGGCGCATTCATTGACCGTAGGAATCCAAATGGAGAACGGCGCACGCAGATTCCCGTGGAAACCGGTACCAAAAATGGCATCGACAACAACATCCGCCTTATCGATCAAAACCTCGAGTTCGTCACGCGAGGGACCGACGCAAACGTGCACATCGCGGCCGGCAGTTCGACGAGCAACATGACGTGCCAAAGCAGCAGGAATCTCATCCGGCTCAACCGGAGAAACGATATCCACGTCCACACCCTTGTGGCTCAGGATATCGGCGGCAACCCAACCGTCGCCGCCATTATTACCAAAACCGACCAGAACGAGAACCCGATCGGGATTGAGCTTCAAGACCTCGTTGGCGGCAAACTCACCCGCTAGCTCCATAAGCTCGGCCTTCGAAGTTCCTTCGCGTTCGATGATATCCTCGAGACGAACGACTTCTTCGGTACTCAAAACCGGTTTCATCTATGCTCCTAGCGTATCTTGCGAAGCATCGCCCAGGTGCTCCGTCAATGCTGAATTCTGCAGCTGCTCGAGCTCATCTAATACAGAGCGAGCCTCTTTAAATGTCTGCGCAACGCGTTTCTTGGTGCTCACCTTTTCATCTTTTGGCTTAGGCCGAGCATCTTCGGTAATCGCGATGGCATTCGCAACGGCCAAGTCTCCCGTAATCGTAATGGAAAGAGCGACCTCAACAACACCCAGTTCTTGAGCGATCTCGAGAGCACGGCCCGAAAGCAGCGCCCTCGGTTTGCCGAGTTTATCACGCGTCACCGAAACATCCTTGCGACCCACGCCTTGACTAAAACCCGTGCCGAGAGCTTTAAGCACCGCCTCGCGCGAAGCAAAGCGGCTCGCATAGTGAGCAGCGGGACGCGATGATGCATCGCAATACGCACGCTCTTCTTCGGTAAACACACGCCGAGCAAACGACGGCGTCTTTTCAAGAATTGATTTCATGCGGGAAATCTCGACGATATCAACGCCGATACCAGCTTCAGCCATGTTCACCTCCATATCGCACAGACTAAGTTATTGTAGCCCGTTCACAGAAGATGCGACAAACGAGGGTTATAAAACACAGCTACTATGTGAGACATATTGCCCGTAAACGCAAGAAAGGGGGAGGCCGCGAGGCCTCCCCCTTCTTCAAGTCATCCGACGGCTCGGTGCCGTCCACCGGTCAGCGGCGCCCTGGCCTCCCACGGGCTGGCC
>UQOQ01000019.1:0-43405 GCA_900542715.1 uncultured Collinsella sp. | reverse complement strand
GGTGGTAGTATCGAGCATGGGAGCCCCTTCCATGAATGCGGCGTGGCCGCCACGGTTGGATTAGACACTCACCATTGTCGGCCTAATCCGCGGTCTTTCATGCAGCAGGGGCTCTCAATGTTTTTATGTCCTGCTCATATCGTCTGTAATCGGAACAGGTACGATTCTGCAAGCGTACCGGCATTTCAACGATTGCAGTATAAACGAAAAACCGCAGGTTGTAGACGAGTTTGGCGTGTTTCAAGGGCGCGGTAAGCATTTGCCGTTCCAAGCGATGTTGCGAACGCAGACTGGTGATTGCTTGCTGGCTTGTGGTGGTGTTTGGGTTGCTAAGCGAGGGCTGCTTGTTGCGTGGGTTGGTTTTATTGGTGTGGGTTTGGACACTGTATGGAGATGACGATGGCTGGAGCGGGGTAGGGAGTTGTGACGCGGATTGGGGATGCTGGGTGGCTGGCCGATTGCGTGCAACGGCCTAACGCGTTGTTTGCGGTGCACGGCCAATAGATCTCTGTAGGGGGCCTACCCAACGTAAGGCGTCTGAAGGCATTTCCCTGGAAGCTCGGGCTTCCTGGATATCTTGGCGATTAAGATGCGCCCCATGCTCAGCCGGCATATAGAATGGACTGTGGACGTGACGATTGCCTGCTGCTGACATGTTGGTTAATCGACGATGATGGCAGCGACGGAGATTGATTGGGGCAGTCGGCATGTTCGCGAGCGAAAAGGCGGCCCTGCTCGGCGATGTGCCGACTTTTATTGTAGCGAAGGCGTTGGTGACGCCGAGAGGCGGCAAGGCCGACAAAACTATTGCGAAGGCAAGGGATCAACATGGCATTTGAAGCACGTCAGAGTACGGTTGGAAAGCTGCTTAATGACTCAATCTATAGAATCCCTCGCAATCAGCGCGCTTACGTGTGGGATGAGCATAACTGGAAAGATCTATTCGAAGACATCAAGCTTGTGACAGAGGAAGTTGCTACGTCGCATTTCATCGGTTCGATAGTGCTGATGGAGGAAGAAGAAGAAGACAGCCTCGGGGTTTTTACAATAATTGATGGTCAACAAAGAGTTATTACCCTAACGCTCTTGCTGTCTAGCCTCATGTTCGCTTTCAAGAAAAGGAATATGATTAACCACGCTAATGGCACAAAAAAATATCTAGTGGCGATAGATACTAAGGATGTTGAGCACGCGATCGTCGCTCCGGAGAATCATTTATCATTAACGAGGATCGTCGAAGGAGTAATTGCTATCTCTCCTGAAGATGCGGCTGCCATGTCTGCTGTGGCTTTCTCGAAGAGCAAACGCGCGTCCGGATCAAAAGACGAACTGATCGTTAAAGCCTTCCAATATTTCAGTGCAAGTTTCGCCAAGATGAAGGATGAGGAGTTGCTGGCCTTCAGGGATGCGGTCATTTCTGTCGCATATGTAAACATCAAATCATCGTCTGAGGAAGATTCGTACACAATATTCGAAATATTGAATGCGCGAGGTATCGAGCTTGAGGACCATGAGCTTCTGAAGAACTATATTATGCGCTATATCCATCCTATAGAAAAGCGCGATGATGCAAAACAGGTATGGTCGGAAATTGAAGCAACAGTCGGCTCGAACATGAAAGCTTTTTTGCGTCACTACGCAATTCAAAAATATCGCCTAGGTCAAGGCGACAAGGATGGAGCATATAAGAAAATAAGGGATTTTACGGATCCAAAGAAGGCTGCTGATCTTCTCTATGATTTAAGGCTAAAAGCCGGATATTATGCAGAGATTGTCGAGCCAACCAGCGATGACAGAAATGCGGAAATCTTGAGTTTCTTAAGAACACACAATGTCCGCGTCTTCAGGCCGCTTCTTATGAGTTTAATGCACGCTCGCGAAATAGAGCAGCTAACGAGCGAGCAGTATGATGATGCGATTGGATTTATTTACCGGTTCTATATTTGCTATAAGATAATCGGGGGAATGGAGTCGAACCACCTATCGGATTCGATCGTGAAACACTCATACGCAATCGAGTTGAACTGCACCCAGCAAGTGTTAGATGAGTGGAAAAATAGTTTTAACGAAAAACTGCCTTCAGAAGAAACATTTCGAATTAATCTCCTTTCGCTTGGATGGTCTCATTCGTGGCCGTTGTATAGCGAAACAAAGTTGAAGGATCGCTGCAAGTTGGTCCTTGCCTTGCTCGAGGAGCTTAAGTCTGGTGTTAGGGTTTCTGAGGCATTCACAATAGAGCACATTCTTCCGGATTCGCAGGCTCAGGAAAACTCGATTATTGGGAACTTGCTCATGCTAGAAGAGCGACTTAACGCGAAATGTAAAGACAAATCGCTTAAGGAAAAGCTGCCCATATACGCTGAATCGCGTTATGCCACTACAAGAGCTTTTGCTAAACGCTATGCGAATGGTTGTTTTGACGTTAAGAAGCGCGTTGATTTTATCGCGAAAGATTTGTTTGAAATGGTCATCCACTAGCTTGCACCGCGCGGCCGCGGCGCTTGAGCTCGTCAAGAAGTGCATCGACCCGGCGATAAGGCGGCAGGCCGAAGGGTTCGAATGGGATCCGAAAGCGCTGGAGTAGGCTCTCGCCTGGCCATAGGAAAGGTAAGGGTGGAAACCGATGGCGGACAAGGAGCGACCAAGGTGAACGAGGATGACATCATCGGCGTCGTGAGGGAGTACATCGAGGACAAGGAGAACTCGTACGCCCTCATGCTTACCGGGGAATGGGGATGCGGGAAAACCTACTTTGTCGAGCACGCACTGACCGAGAAGCTGGAGGAGGATGAGAGCCGGCATCCCGTCGTGGTGGCGTCCGCCTACGGCGCCAAGGACTTAGCGGAGCTCTGCGGGGCGATTGAGTCTGGTTTCATCTCGAAATACGCCATAGGGTGCGCGGCCGGCGGGGAGAGGGGCAGGTGGGATTCACTCGTCGGGTTCGCCAAGGACACGGGAATATCGTTCCTCGGGAAAAAGATCAGGGAGCTGGAGAAGAAGGCGGGCGTCGATCTCAAGATGGCGCCGCTGAATGCCGTGAACCTCATCATCGGCCCCGAGACCCTCCTCGTCATAGACGACGTGGAGAGGTGCGACATGGGCATTCGCGAGCTGCTCGGGGCGGTCGACCACCTCGTCGTTGGCTGCAGGAAGAAGGTCCTCCTCGTCTGCAACGAGGATGAGTGGAGGAAAGGGCTAGGACCGAAGGGGGAGAAGGGGACGACCAGGGAGTACGAGAGCCTCATCGAGAAGACCGTCTGGCGGAAGTGCCGGTTCAGGCCCTCGGTCGGCTCGGTTGTGGAACGCGTTCTGGGAGGCGTGCTGGGCGGCATCTACCCAGGCGCGCTCGAGGACGCCGTTTCGGCGATTGAAGGAAGCGAATCGCCGAACTTGCGATCCCTCAGCAAGATGCGCCCCGTGCTGGTCGGGATGAAGGAATCCGGGTTCTTCGCTGAACCCACCGACCCGGAGTCTGCCAGGGCAGTTTTCAAAGAGGCTTTCGGCTTTGCAGCGGGGGCGGCGAAGGGGATGCGCATCGGGCCTCCGTCAAGCCGGGAGGATTCCATCCTTAGGGGTGGCATTTTCGAGTCGCGCCGGCTCAAATACGCCGCCCTGGACTTCATCCCCCGCTTTTTCGAGAGGTGTGAGGGGGTCGATTCCAAGCATGTTCGTTCCTGCCTGGAAGATTACCTTGCGACCTTTCATCCCGACGGGCCGGCCGCGCGGAAAGCTATTGAATGTATCGAAGGCATCAGACACGCCACTTTCCGCGATGCCGATGTCCTTGGCATGGTGGAGACTTTAGTCGCCGGGATTGTCCCCGGGGACGGGAGCCGCGGCTTGTCGTTCGACGTCTATCCCGACGTCCTGCGTGCCGTCAAAGGCATTGCGGGGGAATTTGCTGACGCCTTTCCCGAAGGGGTCGCGCCGCTCGTCAAGGCGATGGAATCCTCCATTGGACGGGATCCCGAGTCTGCAGTGAGGTCAATCGGAAAGAATCGAGTCGAATGGCAGGAGATCCCTTTCGACTCGAGCGAAGCGCATGAGATTCCGGCTTTGGAGGAGGTCGACAGGCTGAGGGAGCTCGCCTTGACGACGCTACGCGAACGGGAGTCGGAGTCTCTTGGCAACGTCCTGATAAACGCCCCCGACCAATTCGCGACGAAGCTCTATCTGGCTTTCTCGAAATCAGATGACTGGTCGGAACCCATCCTGTCGCTCATTTCCCTCGACACTTCCCTCCTCGCGAGGGCGATGGAGAAGATGCCTCCCGAAGATATTCGGCTTGTGCACAGTGTCCTTTTTCCGGGCGACCACATGAGGTCGTGCACGGCCTCGCTCGAGGGCGAGGACAGGAAGGCCCTCGTAGCTTGGGCCAAGAGGCTCGGATCGGAGATCGGCAAGGTCGAGACCATGGAGTATTACCAAAGGATCTATTTCGACGCCATATCCAAGAGTCTCGAATGTCTTGCCGATATCTAGGATCCGCAGCTGTTGCCAAGTTGAAACGTGGCTTAGGATTTGCAGAAGATCTTCTAATGGCAGTCTTACGACAAGGACGAGGATGCCCTAATGCCTTGCCCAGGCTCCATCCAGCTCCGCCGCGCAGCTCTCGAACACGCACCTAACGGCGGCCATTTCCGACGGGGTCACGCGCCCTCCGCTCGCCTTATCCGAGGGCCTATGCGGCGGGGCTTGACTTCGAGGACGTCGTCGACTCGTCCCTCGAGCTTGTAAGGCTTGCTGAGGTAGGCGGACTAGAGTAAGAAAAGAGAAATCAAAAGGCGAATTTATCGCGAGGAGCAAAATGTCCCAAATAAATCAGATCCAAGAAGAGCTAAGGCAGATCGAAGGCGGGCGTTTTCAAACACTAGCAAATCAGTATCTATATAGGAGATATTCGCTTAACAACATCATTGAATTAGGATCCCAATGCGGCACGGATAAAACCACGACCGGAGTGCCAGACATGTACTCCGTAGGAGAGAATGGACACTACCTCTTCGCGGCATACACAACCTCTAAATCCGACATCCGCAATAAGCTGCTAAATGATGCTAAAGACTGCCTCGACAGGAGCAAAACCGGAATCAATCCGCAACTCATAGATCGAATCATCCTGTGCCACACATACTTTCGCCTTTCACCTCTGGTACTCGAGGAGGTCCGTGCCATCGATCCACGGATAGAAATAATCGGGCCAGAGACAATTGCGAGCGACCTTGATGGAAAATACCCTGCGCTAGCGCATACGGTATTGGGCGTTCCACTCGGAAAGGGATCATTCATCGCCCCAGACCGCTTCATCGAGCGAAGCCTGAACGACCGTTTCTCAACCGACCTGTCGAAGCTCCTCATGCACAGGGATTCCGAGTTTTCAGTCATCGTCGAATCGATAGAGCAAAACAAGGCAGTGGTGATTCAGGGGCAGTCTGGATCGGGGAAAACCAAGATCGCCCTCGACGCATGCCTCTCATTCAGCAAACGGCATCACTGGGATCTTCTTATCTTGGACTCTAGGTATTCATCGCATCTCGACGATGATATCGAGCTGATTTTGTCGGAGTCGGAAAACATTATCCTTCTAGTCGATGATGCAAACGGCAACCTGTCACTTGAGCACTTGCTGGGAATCTGTTTGGAAAACAAAAAGCTAAAGATTGTCCTCACCTGCAGGAAGATGCACCGAAGCGAGTTGACCGCAAAAATCGGCAGTTATCTAAATTTCAGAGAAATAGAGCTGGAGCCTCTAACCGCGGAAAATATAGAAGCGATACTCGAGACCGAATACAACATAAAAAACATAGCACTGAGGGAGAGAGTATCGGCAATCGCAAACGGAAACCTGCGCTTGGCTATCATGGCAGCAAGCCCCAAAGCAGACGGCAATTTCGAAGCCATCCAAGAGCCATACGATCTTTTGAACATCTATATGAATTCTGCTTTAGCTGGGTACTCCAGCAGGGAGCAGCGTCTCGCAGAGAACCTTGCAATCTACGACTGCTGCGATCTTATTGAAGGAGACCCTTGTTACGAGGAACTCTTGGGGCTGGGGTACGACGACGCCGAGATTCGGGATTTTGCATCCAGATTGAACGACCAGGAAATTGTCACGATCCTTACCTCCGCCGATGGCGTGCTAGCCATAAGAATGGAAGAGCAGAATCTTCGCGACTTCTTGATATGCCGCCACTTCGCAAAAGAAGGGAACGGCAGTTTTGCGGATTTCATTCTGCATACCGCAGAAATGCCGAACGCGCCGTATCTCAAAGCCGCCAAGTCAATGGCTGAAGTGTGCGGAAGTGCGAGCGTGTACGACTACCTTCGAAGGGAATGCGAGAAAGCTTGGGATGAAATAAAGAATCGGGATGCGCGAATTGCCGATCAGTTCATAGTCACATTCAATCAATTCCTCCCCATACAGGCGCTCGCCTTTGCCTCAAACCGCATCGAAAACGCTGATTGCGCTGACGTATCGGAAGAAATTCTCGGCATGAATTCGACATCCGACGGATCTATGCCCCTGCAAATTTCTGTATCCCTGATGAACTCAAGCGAGTATTCGCAAACAGCCTCCGAGTTGTTCGTGAAGTGTGTAGAAAGAGGCACCGAGCGAGCGGCCGAGTACAACTGGGCATGCGGGCCGGACGGCGCTTTCGCTTACGATCTCGATCGTACGGGATTCGATTTGGAAAACAGCAAACTCGATGCCCTCGCTCAAAAATATCAACAATCGCATTCCCGCAATGTTGCAGCATGTCTGATCGTCTTGACGAGTTCATACCTCTCTTCAAGGGCCCAGCGCGTTTGTCAAAACGGCATAACGTACACATACAACACTTTGACCTTCAATTTCACATCAGAGCTGGCCGAGCTCCACGCCCATTGCTTCCGGGCGCTCTCCGTTCTGGTCGAAACCGAATTCAGCAGGCAAGTTAAATCCACTTTTCGGCAGCACTTCTCGTTCTATGGCAAAGAACCTGAAGCGGAGTACGCAGAAAACATGTATTCGGTACTCTCGAGGATTGAAGAGCTATTCCCCAAATATATAACCGAAGACTCGACAATCGATCTCTTATGCAGCTTAAGCATCAACCAGATTTACGAAACATGCGCGCAGAATCCCCCTCTGAGCCTCGATGGGTTCCGCCAGAGCGCATTCGACGCACTTGGTCTGGAGAACTCCGAGTCTCTCGTAGAGAAAGAACCGAGGATATCCGCGGAAGAGTTACCGCTAGAACGACTGACCGAAGCCCTGGGAAAGCTAGCCGAAGATTATGAGATTTCCGATAAAGAGTGGGAGTCGGGCAGGGCTATCGGAAAAGTCCTTCTGGAAATCGCCAAAAGGACCCCAGATACTGCCTCAAGCATAATCGCACGCAATATCGCTTCGTCGCCCTCGACGATCCCTGTCCCGTACGAAGCACTTGATCATCTTGCTGAAACCATCGGCAGGAAGGTCCTTAGAAACGAGCTGGGCGCGGTGATCGACGTGAGTGACCATCCGGCCCTGTTTGACTATCTTGATTTGCTAGCAATAAAGAACGGGCCCGACAAGGAGGAGCTCGACGAAATTCTCGCAAGACTCGATGACGGCAGAACGCATCTCTGCTTGGAAGATTTGGAGATAGTCGAGCCAAAGCATCCTGGCTATATCCTCAAATATGCTTCTTGGCTTTCCGAACATATACACAATGATGGGGTTTGGCGGTTTTTCGGCAACTGCGGAGACGAAAAGCGCGTCTCCGCTCTAGATTCGTACTTCGAATCCAATCCCTCACCGGCCGTCAACCTGTATTTTCTCGCACTTGAAGGATATCCTACTTTCGACTATAACCTCGCTTTCCTACGCTGCCTTTTACGCCTTGACAGCTCAATGATTGACCGTTTTTTGGAGTACGTTGCCAACCTCGACTACCGACAAAGGCACGATCTCCTGCGAAGAATCAGCTCGTTTTGGACCGTCCAGGATGATCATGCCTGGAATCTGCTGAAAGCAATGATCGATGAAGCGCTGAGCGAACCACTCGGCAGGCTTGAAATAGCCGTTTTGTTTCCCGTTCATGACGCAAATGCGCTCTCGAGCGATATTTTTTGGGAGCGCTTGGAATATACCATCCGCGAAAGGATCGCCGACGCAAATAGCCTCGATAGAATTAGCTGGGCCTTGTCCGATTGCAATGACGAGACGAGGATTAGGGCTATCACCCTCATTCTGACGCTCGATAAAGACGGGATATCGATCAACCATTTGGATCTCCGTCGATCTTCAATGAGCGGGTCCCCTGAAAAAGGCTTTATTCCAGCAAAGCTCAAGGAGATTGAGGCGATTGACTCGATTGCTGCTCAGCTGCCCGCAGGTGTTGCATATTTAAAACACAGAGAATGGCTGTCAAAAGTGAAGTCATCAATTGAAAGAGACATCGAAGACGAAAAGTGGAGGCTATTCCACGGCAGGCAGTAATCGACTTTAACACCTAGAATTAGGAAAAGCCTCGGGGCTCCTGCCTAGCCCTTCGACCTGCACTGCGTGCAGAAGACGGTCGAGGGCGAACCGTGGTGCAGCTCCATGAGCTCGAGCTGCATCGCCCTGAACAGGTCCTCGGGCTTGTTCAGCAGCCGCTCGTCGATGTTTGTGTCAACGGCCTACTGAATACTGTTCAGTTTTACGCTACCACTGACAGCGAGGTCGAAGTGGCTCGTTGCTATTTCGAAGCCGCGCGCGCGGCGCGGAAGGGCGGCGTGGACCCCGAGGCCACTGCCTACAAGCTCGACAAGATGATTTGGTTGCTCTGCACAAGCGACTTTTACCTCGAAGGGGGTCTAAAGCTCTTTTCAACCAATGCACTTGTTGAATCGAACCTGAGCGCTTATTCGGGGGATGGCATTTAAATCGGAGCCACTTTCAGAAAAGCGGCGCTGCAAACGCATGCCAAAACTGGCAAATTATTATGAAAGGTAATCTTATGGCAAACGCAGAGGAATCAACTAAGGCCGGTCTATCGCGCTTGCAAGACGACGCAAGGCCGACTATTTGCAGCGACTCTCTCGAACTTATTTCGAATATCGCAGAGGTTGGCCTGGACGAAATTCTCCAAAACGAGTTCTTGAAGGACATCCCCGTCATCTCAAGCCTAGTGAGCATCTACAAAATCGGAAACAATATCCACAATGCGCATCTGCTGAAGAAGTATGCGTGTTTCCTCGATGAGTTCAACCGCGACTCTTTTGAAAATGGCTCATGGAACAAGTACAAGCAATACTTTGAAGAGTCAAATAGGAAGCGCGATATTGAGTACCTGCTTATCCTGCTCGAAAGATACATTGAGGAGGACAAAGCGCGGCGACTAGCAAAGATTTATGAGGCCTACCTAGATAAAGAAATTAGCTGGGACGATCTTCGTTTGTTTGCAGAGACTTTGGACAGATTTCTACCTGGAGACTACGAAATGCTTCGAGAAAAGGAAACTTTTCAGACGCTCAGAGGCAGAGATGCAGAAGTTCTTCTTCGATTAACCGGACTGGGATTGCTGATTGAGGATATCCATCGGCAGCAGTGGGACGTAGTAGATACGACGCTCATCTTCGACGATCCCGACGAAATTGAGAAAGAAGAAAGGGTTTATCGTAGGACCGAATTTGGAAACAGGATGGTATCTATACTTGGCTAGCTACTGCAGACAGCAATCTGAGCGCGCTCTTGTCGTCTTGGTTAAACTGCTCGGATCTACCAGTGATTTTTACTGCATTAGGCATTCGTAAAGGGAATCGGTTCTTCACGATTCGCATCCTTTCTAGTGCTGCCTTTATTTAATGATCGAGATATGCTCGGCGACTGCGGTGTTCTGCCCCTTAGGTTACAGACGGTTGTTTCTATTGAGCTTCCAGAGGAAATACATGGGGTTCTCTTTTGCCTTGGCTTCTCGCAAGAAATCTGCGGATTGAGATGCAACGGCCCCTATGCCGGCAGCCCCGAGGAAGGCCATGGCATCAGAAGGTGATGCGATTCCGTATTGCCCCAATGTAAAGCTCGCAATTCCGATAGCGGCTTCAATGCCTGCGGAGGTGACTAATCGGGATCGCTCGTTTTTCATCACTAAAGATATCTTGTGAAGCTCGGGCTCAATTAGGTCGTTCTTCAGGTCAGCTAATGTCGAGGTGTCGATGGGCCTTTCGCTCAGGCCTTTGGACAAGGTATCCCTAAACACAAGAAACGACTCTTCGTTTCTAATGCGGCAATCAAGGATGCTACGCAACGTTGCATTTTCAGCAATGGGGAGGGGGCAAGATAACCGGCGAATGGGTATGGTCTGATCTTTTCGAGGATAAAGGGTGGAAGTTGCGGACTCGAGGAACTCAATCTGAGCTGGACGAGTGGTTAAATACGAGCTATTCGAAAAATAGGGATTGACGAGGGCTTGAAAGCAATCGTCCAACAATGGCAGTAGGATAGTCAAGATGCCGCCTTTCTCCAGCATGTCTCTATCCAATCGCGTTTCGCCTTGGCTTGCATAGAGCGATTCGTATTCAGACGGGATTACCAGGAAATCGACATCCATCTCATCATGGGACCCATATGCATCCATTCCCTCAATCGCTACATACAGATTCCCATCTGGTGCTTGTTTTAAAGTGCACGAGGTAGAGGAACAGAATTGTCGTACGAGTTCATCCCAATAACTCGATATCAATCCTTTTGCTTTTGATTCTCTTTCGATTTGTCGCGCTAGGCAATCTTTGCAAAGAGGAATGTAATTGCTCGAAAATCCGAGTATTCCAGCTTTGACTATGTCTTCGACTCGCATGGTCAAATAGATCCCGAATGCAAGTTCATCGACTGAGACATAATCATCGTGCCCCATTTCGAATGCCGATTCTATAGGGCAATGAATCAGTGTTTTATCTGCATACAATGCTGAGAACTTTGCCAAATGGTAAATGTTTTGCTCTCGACAGGCATAGTCAGTGCAGGGGAATTTGCCTCCTTCAAGGGTGGAGTCAACAGAAAAATTGAACAGGGATTGATTTTCGATTTTTTCGATTGGGATAAGGGGTGCAAGGCCCCTAATAAAGGCGTCGAACCTCCTTTGCCCCAGTTCTTCTAGGTACGCAATTATTTCGGCAAGAGAGCTGTTCTTGAATGCGGCTAGATAAGAATAAAGGTCATCGTATGCATGAGTCGCCATTTCGCTCACCTACACTTTCGGAAAGAGTTTTGCGTCGTTATTTCCGAGGCGTCGTTGGGCTCGCAATCGACTCTAGTGTGCAGCTGCTTCTCGACGTACTCCCTCATGTTCTGCCTCCACATGTAACTAATTGATTTGCTATGTGCCATTATGAATGGTATATAGCAAATCAATTAGTTACATTTAATGGAGCATTGCGAGCGTGGCGCGCGCAAAGAAGAGTCGTTGTATGGAGGCTTCCGGCAACGGCCTTTTGTACGTCCGTGACTGTTGGGTGCTATCGCGGATGACGTCATTGTTGCCTGCACTCTCGATCCAAGGATGTAATTACGGAAGTGCGGGGAAAATCGAGAACCTTCGAGCACAACGCGATTTTTAGCACCAAAACCGCAGTTCGCGGAAGCGAAAACTGGGGCCTGGTTAGCATTTCTTCGATTTTCCCCGCACTTCCGAATTTGACCCCTTGCCGCACCTTGATCACGTCTTCAAGTGGCTGGTTCATCGCTAATGGAGTTTTCTGCGGTGCTTGAATTGCGGTGTTGTGATTAGGGCAAAAGGCTCTTGGCTCCGGGGAGGCTCATCGCACGAAAATTCAAGTTGCTGCTGAAGTAGGGCTTGCTTCGGCAGCGCTAACAATAAGGGCGGCTCTGCTAGTCTCGGGAGACCGCGGCATTCGGCGGGCCTGCCGAATGCCGCGATCAGTAGCGGTCAGTAGCGGTCAGTATATTCTTCGGAGCCGTTTCTCTGGGCTTCGGCGGACTTGCCAACTCGCGCTTGGGCACTACTCAGTAGATTACTCAGCAGTGCCCAGTAGATTACTCAGCAGTGCCCAGCAGGGGGAGGGCAGCAAACGCAATGGGCCTGTTTCCCGGCTAGGACCTGCAGCCTCAAACTTCGCTTGGCATCCTGTAGAACTGGTGCGGGTCTTTCGGGCTTTTCCCTACCCATTCCAACAGGCCTCGCCCGGCAAGGTCTTTCAGAGTCTTCGAGGCCGTTTTCCTACCGACATTGGACTCCCGCGCGAGGTCGGAGGTCGTGATTTTCCCCTGAGCGGCGGCAATTGCCATCGCTGCTCGTTCGCGCTCGCTGAGGAGCGGTCGGTTGTCGGCCGCGGTTCTCCTGAAGGCCGCTTTCTGTAACCCAGGACGCTCGAAGACGACGACGGTGCTGTTGACGGTCTGCTCGAAGCGGAACCTCACGCCGGCTGCCTCGCAGGCCTCCTTGATGCGCGGTATGCCCGTGCCGTACTGCTCGATGACGCCGGCGCGGAACAGGGTGCGCGCGATCGCGGGGTTTCGGAGGCCGAACTCGCTCGCGGTACCGTCTAGGTGCTCTTGCGGCGAGTCGCCCTCGGGGAACAGGCCCGGGCTCACGATCTGGACGGTGTCCATGAACACGTTGACCTCGACGGCGGTGCCGGTGGTGTAGTCGCGGTGGCACAGCGCGTTGGCAACCGCCTCGCGGATGGCCTCGGCCGGGATCTCGGGGATCTCCTTGCGGTACATGCCCGTCTCGCCGATGACGAACTCGCGCCTGATGTTCGACGTCACGAAGTACTCGGCGAAGTCGAGCAGCTTGAGCATGGTGCCGCACTCGCGGCGCAGGTCGAGGATCTTGGCCTTGGTGTTGCCGCCCAGAAGCCCCAGCTTCATCCTGGGGTAGGTGTCGGATCCCTCGCAGAACAGCTCCACCGCGGCGTTTCTTAGGCTGCCGTCGGGCGCGACGAGGTCGAGCCTTGCCAAGGTGTCCTCCACGCCGGCGAACCCGCCGCCCACGCGTCCGGCCCTGCCGCCGCGCGCGACGAAGTCACGCACCGCCTGCTCGTCGGCGTCGGAGACGGGCCTGCCGGACGGCAGCGAGTCCCACGGGCTACGGGCGCGCTCACGCTTGACGACCATGGCGCTCAGCTCCGAGGCCGACAGCGCTTTGTTCGAAGTCCCCACGCGGGTGAAGTAGCGTCCGTCGGCGGAGTAGGGGGCGTCGGCACCTGAGAAGGCAATTTTGATGTATCGCAGCCCATCATCGGCGTCGAGGCACTCGACCGTCGGGAACACCGCGGGCTCGATCTTGTCGGACACCCACGACGTCACCTGGCGCAGCGTTGCGTCGCTGACATCCTGGCCGATGACATCGCCGTTGTCCTTCACGCCGAAGTAGAGCTCGCCGCGGCCGTGCTTGTTCAGCATGGCGCTGATGGCTTGCAGTGCTTCTTTATGCTCGCCAGTGGACTTCTTGAACTCGACGGTCTCGCTCTCGCTGCCCAGGTTCATCCGCGCTGCCTTTCCCGTTCGTTGCTTGTCTCGTTGGATTATACCGTGGTCACCATGGGCGAAAACGTGGAAGCGCGCTTGCTTGCCTCTACCATGTTCTCATGCGCCTTAATGCCCTTTGTGAAGAATCGTCCCATTGGGAAACGGGTCCCTATGGAACGATTTTGGTATCAGGCATAGGGGGGCGCTATCGTGGATGTCGTCACCATTGCCTGCGCCCTCGATCCAGAGATGTAATTACAGAAGTGCGGGGAAAAATCGAAAACCTTCGAGCACAACGCGGTTTTTTTGTATCAAAACCGCAGGTCGCGGAAGCCTAAAACGGGGGTCTGGTCAGCATTCCTTTGGTTTTCCCCGCACTTCCGAATTTGGCCTCTCGCCACATCCCGATTACGTCTTAAAGTGGCGCAAAAAGCCGTGTGCTCTGCTTGATTTTGCTCAGGAATTATGCCTGAGGGGTAGTGGATTCGCCTTTCTCCGCCGTGCAGCGGCACGTGTAGGGCTCTCTGGCTCAGGCGCGAGTCGCTTCCCGTCTGAAAAAGTTCTTAAAACAGCTTTAAAGTTGCCTTTGGCCTACATTGACAGCGTACAATACGCATGTTTACCATGGCAAAAGCTAAATTTGGGGAGGGGGAGCGCACGGTGGAAGTGCTGGTTGTTGGCAATACCGCGTATGTCGATGACGACTTTTGTGCCAAGGCGTTTCCCGGTGACCATGTTCAGGTCGTGGCGGCCAACGAGGCGCGCCGCGACGGGTCGTCGCTCCATGCGTCTTGGAAAGAGCTGCTGCAGCACCTGGACCAGGCTTACGAATTCGACCGTGTGGTCTACCTCTCTACCTATCTCACGCCGCATACCGAGGCCGTTGGCGACATCGAGCTGCTGCGCTCCGTCTTTCGAGCTTGCATGGGTCGCCAGATTCAGCTGCTGTTTGTGACTGGTCCCATGGGAGCGGACGGTGCGGTGGACGTTGCGGGGCAAAACGGCAAGGGCATCATTGCCCGTGCGGCCAACGACCTGTGCCGCTACTATGCGGTCCGCGACGGCATTCAGGCCAAGATCTTGCGCGTGCCGTATCTGTACACCGCCTCGCCCACGCTGGAAGACCCGATTTTGACCCCGCTGTTCGAGGCGTGCTCGCAAGGCTCTGCTGTCATGAGGGCTGGGGCGGACTCACCGCTCGGTGCCCTCTGCGCCGAGGAGCTGGCCGTTCTGGTGCGTCGCATCTTCGACAGCTGGGATGCCACATTCGAGGAACTCGAGGTTCCGGATAGCTTTGCCCACACCGTGGGAGACCTGGGCGAGGCGCTCAAGGGCTTGTTCCCGGGGCTCGACATTACCTACGACGGGGACGCCGTCGTCTCCATTGCTCCGAGCGATACCGTCCGCACGCGCTACGGGTGGTTCCAGCGCTATGACGTGCTGCGCGATCTTTCGACCATACACGCCCGCTGGGAGCAGACCCTCGCGGGCAAGCGCCATCCGCTGCGTGCCGCCATCGACCGCATGCGCGGGCGGACACTGCCCATCAAATGCCTGGAGACCGCGCTGGCCTGGGTGCTCTTTGAGGGCCTGGAGCTGGTGTTTTCGCAGTCTGCTCAGCTTAACGTGCTCGACTACCGCCTGCTGTACGTGGTACTGATCGGCACGCTGTATGGGCTCGATTTTGGCCTGGTTGCGGCGCTGCTGGCGTCGGTGGGTTTGGCCGCGAGCTACTTTACTCAGTACGGTTATACCTTCCAGGGTCTCTTTTACGAGCCGTCCAACTGGCTGCCGTTTATTGCGTACTTTGTGGTGGGTGCCGTGTGCGGCTATGTGCAGCTGCGCAACAGCGAAGCCATTAGGGCGGAGCGCGATCAAAACGAGCTCGTGCGTAATCGCAATACGTTCCTCACACAGCTTTACCACGACGCGATCGAGGACAAGCGCGCGTACAGGCGCCAGATTGTGGGTCGCCACGACAGCTTTGGCAAGATCTTTGCCGTGACGCAGGAGCTCGACGTACTCAACCCACGCGACATCTATCGCAAGTGCTGCGAGCTTCTGGGCGAGATCCTCGAGAACGATTCGGTGGCGATCTACCATGTTTCGGGCGGGGCATTTGCACGCCTGGTGGCAGCAAGTCCCGCGATTGCCGAAAATGCCGCACGCTCGCTCACGCTTGAGCAGCTTGCACCTCTTTTGGGCGACGGGGGTCGTTCGAACCTGTGGGTGAACCGTGAGCTGACGCCGGGGTTTCCCATGTTTGGATACGCGATCGAGCGCGACGGGGCACCCGCCGTGTTGATCTTTGTGCGTAGTGCGGCCGAAAACCAAATGACCCTCTATTATCAAAACCTGTTCCGCATCTTGTGCGGGCTGGTCGAAAGCGCGCTGGGCCGTGCCTTTGACTATGAGGCGGTGGCGCAGGATAAACGCTGCGTTGACGGCACTTGCGTGCTCAAGCAGGCGGCCTTTGGCCAAGAGCTCGCGGCGGAGCAGGCGCTGGCAGATAGCAAGATGGGGAGTTTTTTGCTCCTGCGCGTGGTACCGGGCATGGAGCCTGTCGGCGAGCTGGTGGGCGCAATTGGGTCGGCAATCCGCGAGAGCGACGCGGCGGGCTTGGTCGACGGCAACGTGCTCTACCTGCTTATGCGCCAGGCAAAGGCGTGCGATCTTCCCATTATCCGTAAGCGCCTGAGCGCAAAGCATATTGCGGTGGAGCCCGTCGACGGCGAGGGCATCGTGGCGCTGCTGCAGCGCATCGCTTACACCGGTGACGGTGAGGGGGGTGCCGCTTGATCTCGCTTGTCGTTGCTGCCGTCTTGCTGCTGATTCATTCGCTGGTTTGCCTGATGCTGTGGACGCTCATGAAGCTGGGCCTGCTGCCGGTGCGCGGGCACATGCTGGCTGTAATAGTGCTGGTGCCGCTGTGGGGCCCGTTGCTGGTGGTTTTGCTATCGGTGCGCAGCGCGGTGCTTGGCGAGTGGCTGAAAGAGTCTGCGCTGGAGTCGCTGCGCTTCAACGACGACCTGCATCGTAGTATGTCGGTACCGAGCGGTGAGGACGATGCAGGCGTAGTGCCGCTCGAGGAGGCGCTTATCGTCAACGACCCGGCATACCGGCGCCGCCTAATGCTCTCCATGCTCACCGAGGAGCCCGACGCGTACCTGGCGCAGCTGCAGGCGGCTAAGCTTAACGACGACGTTGAGGTGGCGCACTATGCCGCGACGGCGGTGGCGCAGATCTCCAAGGAGTCCGACCTTAAACTGCAGCAGCTGGAGCGTGCCTTTAAGACGGACCCGAGCGCGCAAAACCTCAACGAATACTGTGATTTTCTTGGTGAATACTTGGGCTCGGGCTTGGCTGAGGGGCGCGTTGCTCAGATTCAGCGCCAACAGTACGCGCGCCTGCTTGCGCGTCGCTGCGAGCGCGAGGATACCCTTGAGCTGCGCATTCGATACGCGACGGCGCTGGCCGATGTCGGACAGATCGACGAGGCGCAGGCCGTGACCGACCAGCTGGTACTCGACGTGCCCGAGGAGCAGGAGGTTTGGATGCTTTGCCTGCGCCTGGCCGTGATGCGCCGCGACGGTGACGAGGTCCACTGTGTGATCGATGCGATTGACAAGCAACATGTGTATTTGAGCGCCGACAACCGCGAAAAGTTGGCGTTTTGGCGCGATGGGGAGGAGGCCCGATGAGCGTGGTGCAACATATCCGCGAGCGTGCGGGCCATTTTCGCTGGATGGGGCTGCTCGTGGTGTGGGCGGTCTTTATTGCCATGGCTGTCGTGCTGTTGATCGAGCGTGCCGGCGTGCAGTACAGCGCCGGGCAGCATAAGCTGGGCATGCTCGCTGCCAACGACGCGGTGCCGGCAAGTTCGGCGATGTTTGGCCAAAAGCCCACGTGCTTGGTTATTACCGACTCGGACCAAGATGGCGTCGAGGACGTCAAAGAGCAGTTCGACCAGATCTTGCTTGACATGAAGATCGCCCACCGCGATGTGGATATTGCCACCGATGGTGTTGATGCGATTCCTTCTCTCACGTCCTTCGACCGCGTGATTTTACTGATGCCGTCGCTCGACGGGCTCGGTACGTACCTCTCCGACATCACGAGCTGGGTGAGTGCCGGCGGTTCGCTGATGCTCGCCATGACGCCGGATAACTCCAGCTACCTGCAGGCAATCGGTCCCAAGCTGGGCATCGATTCTGCCGGCTATGAATATGCGACGGCCGAGAGCATCGTGCCGAGCGAGGACTTTATGCTGGGTGGAGGAGAGCGCTATGAGCTCTCGGACCCCTTTGATTCGTCGCTTTCGGTTTCGCTGCGTGAGACGGCCCACGTGTGGGCTAAAACCGGTGACACGGGTACTCCGCTTATTTGGTCGAGCGATTGCGGCAGCGGCCGTACCGTGGTGTGCAATATCGGTATCTACGACAAGGTCATGCGTGGTTTCTATGCCGCGGCCGTGAGCCTATTGGGCGATGCCACGGCCTATCCGGTCATTAACAGCGCCGTCTTCTATCTGGATGACTTTCCCAGCCCCGTTCCCTCGGGCGATGGCACCTACATAAAGCGTGATTACGGCCTTTCCATTGCCGACTTTTATGCCAAGGTCTGGTGGCCCGATCTGCAAAAGCTCGCGCAAAAATACGGCATTCGCTATACCGGCGTGATGATCGAAAACTACGAGGATGCGGTCAACCAGACCGAGCCTGCTCGGCAGGCCGATACCACGCAGTTCCGCTACTTTGGCGGCATGCTGCTGCAGATGGGCGGAGAGCTGGGCTTTCATGGCTACAACCATCAGCCGCTGGCGCTCTGGGATACCGACTATGGCACGCTGTACGACTACAAGACGTGGAAGAATAAGGAGACGATCGTTGCATCGCTCAACGAGCTTATCGCCTTTCAGGACGAGGTGCTGCCCAACGCGCACGGCTCGGTCTACGTGCCGCCGTCGAATATCCTTTCGGCCCGCGCGCGCAAGCTTATTGGCGCCGACGTGCCGCGCATCAAGACCATTGCCAGTACGTATTTTGAGGACGGCACCGACCTGCCGTACGTGCAGGAGTTTGGCGTGGCGAGCGATGGCATTGTGGAGCAGCCGCGTATTGTCTCGGGCGGCATGGTCGACGATTCTTACATGCGCCTGGCTGCCGTGTCCGAGCTCAATATGCACTACGTGAGCACGCACTTTATGCACCCGGACGACCTGCTCGATCCCGATCGAGGCGCCAAGGAGGGCTGGGAAGTCTATAAGGGCGGCCTGATCAACTATCTGGACTGGCTTGCTGCGTCCGCTCCCGACCTGCGCCACCAGACGGGTTCAGAGTGCTCGGGTGCCATCCAGCGCTTTTCGTCCGTGACGGTGAGCGTGGATACGAGCGACGATGTCTGGACGCTCAAACTGGGCAACTTCCACGACGAGGCGTGGCTTATGTTCCGCGCCAATAACGGCGAGCCGGGTACGGTGTCCGGTGGCGAGATTACGCATCTGACGGGCGACCTGTACCTGGTCAAAGCCACGGACAAGACCGTGACGATTGCACGCAAGGAGGGTGGCGACAAATGAGAATCTGCTTGGTGCTCGAGGGCTGCTACCCCTATGTGCACGGCGGCGTATCCACATGGATGCACGGCTATATACAGGCCGTGCCCGAGCACGAGTTCGTACTGTGGGTGATTGGCGCGCATGCTGCCGACCGCGGCAAGTTTGTCTACGAGCTGCCCGGCAACGTGGTCGAGGTACACGAGGTGTTCCTGGACGACGCGCTGCGTCTTTCGGGCGAGCAGGAAGAGGTCGACTTTGACGACCGCGAGCGCGAGGCGCTGCGTCGCCTGGTGTCGCTCTCCAATCCGGATTGGGACCTGCTGTTCGATATCTTCCAGCGCCGCCACGTACATCCGCTCTCATTTTTGCAGAGCCGCACGTTTATGGAAATCTTTCGCGACGTGTGCCTGGCCGAGTACCCCTACACGCCTTTCGCCGACGCATTCCACACCATGCGCTCCATGCTGCTGCCCGTGCTCTACCTGCTGGGCAGCGAGGTGCCGGTGGCCGATGTGTACCATGCCATCTCGACCGGCTACGGTGGCCTACTCGCTTGCTTGGGCTCAAGCGTTCACCATGCGCCGGTGCTGCTGACCGAGCATGGCATCTATACCCGCGAGCGCGAGGAAGAGATCATTCGTGCCGACTGGGTGGTACCGTCGTTTAAGGACCGCTGGATTCGCTTTTTCTACCTGCTTTCGGAGGAAATCTACCGCCGCGCCTTCCGCGTGACGAGTCTGTTTCACAACGCTCGTAAGACGCAGATCGATATGGGCTGCGATGCGGACAAATGCCTGGTCATCCCCAACGGCATCCAGTTCGATCGCTTTAAGGACATTCCCTTAAAGTCCGATGACGGCTGGGTGGATATTGGCGCGGTGGTGCGCCTGGCGCCCATCAAGGACGTCAAGACCATGATCTATGCCTTCTTTGAGCTGCACGAGCGCCTGCCCAAGGTGCGCCTGCATATTATGGGCGGCGTGGACGATGAGGAGTACGGCGCCGAGTGTCATGCGCTGGTGGAGACATTGGGCGTGCGTGACTTGATCTTTACCGGCCGCGTCAACGTGGTCGAGTACATGGAGAAGCTCGACTTCACCATTTTGACGAGCATCTCCGAGGGTCAGCCGTTGAGCGTGCTGGAGTCGCTTGCAGCGCGTCGTCCCTGCGTGACGACCGAGGTGGGCTGCTGCCGCGAGCTGCTCGAAGGCGCTCCGGGTGACGACTTTGGCGTGGCAGGATTTGTGACGCCGCCTATGTATCGCAAGGGCTTGGCCGATGCCATGGAGCGCATGTGCGCGAGCCGTGCCCGCCGTATCGAGATGGGGGAGCGCGGTCAGCGTCGCGTCGCCACGTACTTTTTGCACGAGCAGATGCTCGCCAACTATCGTGCGCTGTACGACGAGACGGCGTGTGCGTTTAACCTGTCCAGAGAGGGGGAGTAGCCGGTGGCCGGAATCGGTTTTGAGCTCAAACGCCTGTTTAGGCGCAAGGGCCTGTTTGCCACGTTGCGCGCCTACGGCTACGCCGGCATTGTGTGCACGGGTCCTATGCTGCTGGGCGTACTGCTCCAGGTAGGTATCTTGGTGCTGTGCGGTCTGTGGGGCGTCGGTCGCACCAATCAGGACTTGCTGGTGTGCATGGTGACCTATACGCTGCTGGCCTCGCTCACGCTCACCAGCTTTTTCTCCATGCCGGTCACGCGCTTTTTGGCCGACATGCTGTTTGCCGAGCGCGAAGAAGAGGTCCTGCCCTCGTTTTGGGGCTCCAACGCCATCATGTTGGTTGCGGGCACGGTGCTTTACGGCATCTTTTTGCTGCTCTCGGGCGCCACGCTGCTGCAGGGGCTGCTGTGCCTATGGCTGTTCAATATTATGATCGTCAACTGGAACGGCATGAGCTATCTCACCGCTATTAAGGACTACCGTGGCATCCTGCGCAGCTTTGCTGCCGCCATTGGCGTGGCGTGCCTGTGCGCCCTTGCCGCGCTGGCACTGGGGCTGCCGCCGGTCGAGGGCCTGCTGGCGTCGATCGCCCTGGGCTACGGCGTCATGCTTGCCTGGGACGTGGTGCTGCTGTACCGGTATTTTCCTCAGAGCGATCGCAGCCCCTGGCTCTTTTTGCAGTGGCTCGATGAGTTTATGCCTCTGGCACTCACGGGCCTGTTTACCAACCTGGGACTCTTTGCGCACCTGGTGATTATCTGGGCAGGGCCCATTGGCGTGCAGGTCAAAGGCCTGTTTTACGGCGCGCCCTATCACGATGTGCCGGCGTTGCTTGCGTTTTTGACCATTCTGGTCACGACCGTCAACTTTGTGGTGTCGGTCGAGGTCAACTTCTATCCGCGCTACCTCGACTACTACAGCCTGTTTAATGACGGCGGCGTGGTGGGCGACATCGTGGTGGCCGAGGAGGAAATGCTCGCCACGCTCAACCGGGAACTGCGGTTTTGTGCGCTCAAGCAGCTGTTTGTGACGGCAGCGGTCATTTCGCTCGAGACCACGGTGCTCTCGGCCCTGCCACTGGGCTTCAACAACCTGATGCACGGGTATTTTCGCACGTTATGCGTGGGTTATGGCCTGTATGCCGTGGGCAATACGGTGATGCTCATCTTGCTGTACTTTACCGACTACAAGGGCGCCGTGCTTGCTTCCGGGCTGTTCGCGGGTGTGGCAGGGCTGGCGACCATCGTCTCGCTGTTCTTTCCGCAGCAGTTTTATGGCTTTGGCTTTTTGCTCGGCGCGGCGGTGTTTTTTGTTGTGGCGCTCATGCGGCTCGATACCTATACTGCCAACTTGCCGTATCGTATCCTGAGTCAACAGCCCATTGTGGCGACCGACAAGACGGGTCGCTTTACGGAGCTGGGCCGCTTGCTCGACCGTGCCGAACAGCGCTACGAGGAGCTGCGTTTAGAGGGCGAGCCGCATGGTGCGTTTGAGCGCATGGTGGTTCGCGTGTATCGCAATCGTTGGGGAGGTCCTGATGACCGATAGGATGATATCGCGTCGCCGTTTGATTGAGGCGGCTGCCGGCGCCTTGCTGCTTTCGGGCTGCTCTTCGCAGGACGAATCCTCGGCCAAAAAGGTCAAAAAGCAGGACAAGATTAACAAGGCCGATGCGTCTAGCAAGACCAAGCGTCTTCGCGACAAGGATGAGCTGTATGAGGTCTACGACGACTCGGGCATTGTGACCATGTATCTGACGGTCTCGCGCGGCAACAGCTCCGAGAATACCGACCATAGCTGGGCCGAGATCAATACGTACTCGGTCTACGACTATGCCGACATGGGCGTGACGCGCTATCAGGTTATGGGCCTGCTGCAGGCGGGCGACGAAGACGGCCCGGTGGCCGGCGAGGTTGGCTATGGCGAGGAAGCGCCCAATGCTACCGTGCAGGTGCGCGGCCAGACGTCGAGCATGAACTCGCAAAAGAATTACAAGGTAGAGCTCAAAAAGGGCAAGGGTACCTGGCGCCATCAGCGCGCGATTGCGCTTAACAAGCACATGGGCGAGGGCATGCGCTTTCGTAACAAGATGGCCTATGACCTTATACGTGGGATTCCCCAGATGATGGGCTTGCGCACGCAGTTTGTGCATCTGTGGGTGTGCGACCAGACCGAAAAGTCCAGCGACACCTTTGAGGACTACGGGCTGTTTACGCAGGTCGAGCAACTCAACAAGACGGCGCTCAAGGCCCACGGGCTGGATAAGAGCGGGCATCTGTATAAGGTGAACAGCTTCGATTTCCATCGCTTCGAAGACACCATCAAGCTGGCGGATGACCCTGACTATAACCAGACGGCGTTTGAGGGCATGCTCGAGATTAAGGGCGACTCGGACCATACCAAGTTAATCGAGATGCTCGATGCGCTCAACGACGATACGCAAAAGATCGACGATGTGCTCGACACCTACTTCGATACCGAGAACCTGGTCTATTGGATGGCGTTTCAAATCTTGACGGGCAATTGCGATACGCAGAATCGTAACTGCTATCTGTACAGCCCGCTTAACTCCAAGGTCTGGTACATCCTTGATTGGGATAACGACGGCATGCTGCGCAAGCTGGAGCTGTCTCTTAAGGGGTTTTCGGACTACGCGAGCTGGGAGCGCGGCGTGAGCAACTACTGGGGCAACGTGCTGTTTAACCGCGCGTTGCGCAGCAAGTCGTTCCGCAGCGAACTCGATAGCGCCGTGAAGGATCTGCGCTCGTACATGACCAAAGAGCGTCTGAGCAAGATGATCGAGCATTATCGCGAGGTGACGGAGCCGCTCGTCTTTGCTGCGCCCGACCTGGAGAATCTGCCCGTGACCAAGGACGAATACGAGCAGATTGCCGCGGCGATTCCCTCTGAGATCGAGGAGAACTACAAGAGCTTCCTCGAGAGCTATAAGAAGCCCATGCCGTTCTACATTGGCGTGCCGCAGATCGATAACGGTAAACTGCGCATGAACTGGGATGCCTCCTACGACTTTAAGGCGCGTGACATTCGCTACACCGTGGAGCTTGCGCGCGACTACGCCATCAGCGACGTGCTTTTTAAGGCCGAGGACGTGCTGCTGTCCGAGGTGACCTGCGAAGCGCCCGATGCCGGCCAGTATTTTGTGCGCGTGCGCGCTACCAACTCCGACGGCTATACGCAAGATGCGTTTGACTACTATGTGACCGACGATGGCAAACAGTACGGCATGAAGTGTTTTTACGTGCAAGACGGCGGTAAGGTCGTGGAGGACACGTATGAGGAGGGCTAGCGCGCTGCTTGAGCGCTTGGCGGCTCCGCCTACGCGTACCACGCAGGAGCGCTACCGCCACGAACTCAAGTACCTCATTAACGAGGGCGAGCACGCCGCGCTTGCCTGTCGCATGGCGCCGGCGTTTAAGCTGGACAAGCATGCGCAGGCGGGCGGTTACACCATTCGCAGCCTGTACTTTGACGACTACTGTAACTCGGCCTACGAGGAAAAAGACGCCGGTATTCTCATGCGCAAAAAGTATCGCGTGCGCATCTATAACGGTGGCGACAAGGTGATTAAGCTCGAGCGCAAAAAGAAGTACGGTAGCTGGATCTATAAGGAGGACGCGCCGCTCACGCGTGGCGAGTTTGAGCAGATTCTGGCCGGAGACTATGACTTTTTGCTGAGGAGCCCCTATCCACTCTGTCGCGAGTTCTACATCGAGTGCATCTGCAACGTGATGCGCCCGCGGACCATCGTGGATTACGAACGCGAGCCGTGGGTGATGGACGAGGGCACCGTGCGCATCACCTTTGACATGAACGTGCGTGCCGCGGTGGGAAGCTTCGATATCTTTGACGCGACGCTGCCCGCGCTGCCGGTCCTGGAGCCCGGCAAGCTGGTGATGGAGGTCAAGTTTACGGAGTTTTGCCCGCAGCTCGTGCGCGATATGGTGCCGCCGGGCGCGGCCGAGCTTACGGCGGTCTCCAAGTACTGCCTGTGTTACGAAAAGACCGCCTACCTGCGCGGTTTTAACTACTGGGAATCGGATTTTGAGAACCGAGGGGATATTTAGACCATGAGCACCAGGGACTTTTTTAAGAACTCCGTCTTGGAGGCGTTTGGTCAGGTCGAACCTGCCAAGATTGGCCTGTCACTGCTCGTGGCGCTCGCCATGGGCATCCTGATCTATTACATGTACAAGCGCTTTTTTACCGGCGTGGTGTATTCGCGCAGTTTTGCCGTGACGCTCGTGGGTATGTGCGTGCTCACCTGCATGGTGACCCTCGCGATTTCGACAAACGTGGTCATCTCGCTCGGTATGGTCGGTGCTTTGTCCATCGTTCGCTATCGTACGGCGGTCAAGGATCCGCTTGACCTGCTGTATCTGTTTTGGGCCATTACCACAGGCATTACGGCGGGTGCCGGCATGTATGCGCTCGTGGCGCTCACGGCCGTGGTCATCGTCGTGATGATCGCAGGTTTCGCGAGCCGCCAGGACAAGGCGCGCGTGTACATGATGGTGATCCACTACACGGGCCAGACCACGGGCGACGACATCGTGCGTGCATTTGGGCGTACCAAGTTTACCGTTAAGTCCAAGACCATGCGCGGCGACAAGGTCGAGATGGCCGTCGAGGTGTTCTCGGACGGCGTTGACATGCCCTACGCCGACGCCATTCGCGCGCTCAACGGCGTTGAAGACCTAACGTTGATCCAATACAACGGCGAATACCACGGCTAATTTAGTTCCGGCGTTCCAACGAACGCCGGACCGCTCGACGCTGCGCGGGCATCTGCCGGGCGATCTGCCGCTCAAACCGTCGCTCGCGTACATGAAGTACGCGTCGCTCTTCTTTCACGGCACCTCGCCACGACAGCTGTCCGCTCGCTGGCGCGTGCTCTTCCAGGATGGCTAATTTGGTTCAGTTTTATTATTTAAGGGACGGTGTCGCGTGGACGTGCAACAGTTAGAAGAGGACTGGGCTGCGAGGGCTGGTGCGCGTGAGGCGCGTCTTGTTGCGGCCTCGCATGTGCCGGCGGCGCTGTCGATGCTGGGGATTGTGCAGCCCGGCGATCGCCTGGTGGTCTTTGCGGATGACTTTGCCGATGCGTTTGCCTGTGGCTTTGATGGCTGCGATGTTGCGCTGGTGGGGGAGCCCGCGGCTGCGGCGTTTGCTGCTGCGTCCGAGGGTTTTGATGCTTCGTTTGATGCCGAGGGGCCGCATCTGTGGTGGTTCGTCAACTCCATCGGCGGGTTTGGCCTGCGTGTGCCCGACCTTCGTGCGCTGGGTCGCGCGGCTCGTGAGTTGCATGCGCTGCTCGTGGTTGATAACACTGTGTCGGGCGTCTTTGGGTGCGACCCGCTGCGTCTGGGCGCCGCGCTTTCGCTCGAGGCGCTCGACCGCGTGTGTGCTGGCGTTGCGCCGCGCAAGCTCGTCGCCGCTTCGGTGGCGCGCTCGCAGCTTAAGCGCCATCGCGTGGATGCCGCGGCCGAGTGCGCGCACGCCCTGCTCGAGGGGTGCGGATTGGCTGCGCTCGACTTGTCCTCCGATGAGGCCGAGATTCTAGAGCATGGGCTCGACACGATCGACACCCGCATGCAGGCGCATTTCGACCGCGCCCGTGCGCTAGCCGAGTATCTGGCCGCCAACGAGATGGTACGCAACGTGCGCTATCCCGGGCTGACCTCGCATCCCGACCATGCCATCGCGACCGGCATCCTGGAGCACGGCTTTGGCCCGGCAGTAGAGTTTGACCTGATGGACTGCACCGCGGGCGAATTCTTTAACGCACTGCCCGACAAGTTCCGTATATCGCCCGCCGGCGGCGCAACGACGCGCCTCTCTGCTCCGCGAGGCAAGCAGGGGAGCACCATTCGCCTCTTCGCCGGCGCTGATGATCCCCTGGTAGTGGCTGCCACCCTAGACACCGCCCTCCGCAAGTTAGCTACTCTTTGATGCTGGCGATGAGGTCGTTGGCTTTGGTGGCGATGACGTTGTTGATGTCGGCCTGCAGCTCCTCGTAGACTTCGATGGCTCGCTCGCCGGCGGGGGTGAGGGTGGATCCGCGGGCGCCGTCGCGCTCGATGAGCTTGCAGCCCAGCTGGCCTTCGGCCTCGTTTACGATGCGCCAGGCCTTGGAATACGCCATGCCCATGCTCTTGGCGGCACGGTTGAGCGAGTGTTCGTGGGCAATACCCTGCAGCAGCAAGACGCAGCCGTGGCCGAACACGCCCGGCAGGTCTTTGTCGCACGCTTGAATGACCAACTTTGCCGTCGTCTTGTACTTCATACGCCCACGTCTCCCCGCTAAAGTGTTTGCTGGGCAAACGCAAAGCCTGCGTCAAACCCTCGTGTGCTCTTCTTAAATCAAGCATTGTAGCAGTCAAAGTGCGTTAAGATACTTCCCCAGTATTGGGCGCCCAAGGTTGGGCTGGGTCCTACGAGGCCTGCAGCCGACCGGTCGCATGGAAAAAGGAGAAACATGGCTACGTTCTTTCCCGGTGAGTCCCACACGTTTTCGGAGTATCTGCTGGTTCCTGGTTACTCGTCCTCGCAGTGCATCCCCAACAACGTCTCTCTCAAGACGCCGCTAACCCGCTTTAAGCGCGGTGAGAAGCCGGCAATCACCCTGAACATCCCCATGGTTTCCGCCATCATGCAGTCCGTCTCGGGCGTCGACATGGGTGTCGCGCTCGCTACCGAGGGTGGCCTGTCCTTCATCTACGGTTCCCAGACCCCCGAGTCCGAGGCCGCTATGGTCAAGGCCGTCAAGGATCACAAGGCTGGCTTCGTTCAGTCCGATTCCACGCTGACCCCCGACATGACCATGGAGCAGGTCATCGAGCTCAAGGAGAAGACCGGTCACTCCACCATGCCGGTTACCGATGACGGCACCCCCAAGGGCAAGCTCCTGGGTATCGTCACCAGCCGTGACTATCGCCCCAGCCGCGATGACCACCAGAAGAAGGTCTCCGAGTTCATGACCCCGCGTGAGCAGCTCATCGTGGGCGACAAGAACATCAGCCTCAAGGTTGCCAACGACGTCATTTGGGACAACAAGCTCAACGCCCTGCCCATCGTCGACGACAACGATCACCTCATGGGCATCGTCTTCCGCAAGGACTACGACAGCCACAAGACCAACCCCAACGAGCTGCTCGATAACGACAAGCGCTACATGGTCGGCGCCGGTATCAACACCCGCGACTATGCCGAGCGCGTGCCGCTGCTCATCGAGGCCGGCGCCGATGTCCTGTGCATCGACTCTTCCGAGGGCTTCAGCGAGTGGCAGAAGCGCACCATCGAGTGGATCCGCGCCAACTACGGCGAGGACGTCAAGGTCGGTGCCGGTAACGTCGTCGACGCCGAGGGCTTCCGCTTTCTGGCCGACTGCGGTGCCGACTTCATCAAGGTCGGTATCGGCGGCGGTTCCATCTGCATTACCCGCGAGACCAAGGGTATCGGTCGCGGCCAGGCCACCGCGCTGATCGACGTCTGCCGCGCTCGCGACGAGTACTACGAGGAGACCGGCGTCTACGTGCCCGTGTGCTCCGACGGAGGCATCGTCTACGACTACCACATGACGCTCGCCCTTGCCATGGGCGCCGACTTTATGATGCTGGGCCGCTACTTCGCCCGCTTCGACGAGAGCCCGACCGAGCGCGTCAACGTCAACGGCCAGTACATGAAGGAGTACTGGGGCGAGGGTTCCGCGCGTGCCCGCAACTGGCAGCGCTACGACCTGGGCGGCGCCGCGAAGCTCAGCTTCGTCGAGGGCGTTGACTCTTACGTTCCCTACGCCGGCTCCCTCAAGGACGGCGTGGGCGGCACGCTCTACAAGGTCAAGTCCACGATGTGCAACTGCGGTGCCCTCTCGATTCCCGAGCTCCAGGAAAAGGCACGCCTGACCCTGGTCAGCTCCACCTCCATCGTTGAAGGCGGCGCCCACGACGTAGTCGTGAAAGACTCCCAGCAGAGCGTTTCCTATCGATAAGGTAAGAGCTGCATATCAAAGGTTGAGCATCAACCACGTTATTTAGATAAAGCGAGATGCCTGCAAGTCGCAGGCATCTCGCTTGTCGTATTTGCTATCATCAGTCGAGTCAACCTTAGGGTCGGGCGGCTTAGCTTTGTTCGCTACAAGTTCCGCACGCAAAGAAGAGCACTTAATGTGCTCTTCGTCTTGCGCAGGACTGTCCGCAGTAGCGAATAAAGCTAAGCCGACCGACCCCATTAAAGATTAAAGGAGCTGATATGTGCGATTGCACAGATCATAAGGATGAGATCCCTGCCTACGACGCGCAGGCCATTGAGTCCAGGTGGATGAAGGCCTGGGAGGACTCCAACCTCTTTGCCGTCGACACCGACGACAGCAAGCCCAAGAAGTATGTGCTCGAGATGTTCCCGTATCCGTCGGGCGACCTGCACATGGGCCACGCGCGCAACTATACCATCGGCGATGCCATGGCCCGTCAGGCCCGCATGCGCGGCTACGACGTGCTGCATCCCATCGGCTTTGACGCCTTTGGCCTGCCCGCCGAGAACGCCGCCATCAAGCACAATACGCAGGCTGCCGCCTGGACGTATAAGAATATGGACCAGGCGCTCGCCACGATGAAGCGCATGGGCTTCTCCTACGATCTGGATCGCATGGTCAAGACCTGCAGCCCCGACTACTACCGCTGGGGTCAGTGGATCTTTGAGAAGCTGTGGGAAAAGGGCCTGGTCTATCGCAAGAAGAACCCGGTCAACTGGTGCCCTAACTGCAAGACCGTTCTGGCCAACGAGCAGGTCACCGAGGGTAAGTGCTGGCGCTGCGGCACCGAGCCCGAGAAGCGCGATCTTGAGCAGTGGTACTTCAAGATTACCGAGTACTCCCAGGAGCTGCTCGATGATCTGGAGAAGCTCCCCGGCTGGCCCGAGCGCGTCAAGCAGATGCAGGCCAACTGGATCGGCCGCTCCGAGGGCGCCGAGGTCGATTTTACCCTGTGCGACCAGGATGGCGAGCCCATCGAGGGCGACGAGGGCAAGATTACCGTCTTCACCACGCGTGCCGACACCCTCTTTGGCGTCTCCTTCTTTGTCCTGGCTCCCGAGTACGCTCGTCTGCACGAGCTCGTCGAGGGCACGGAGTACGAGGAGGCCGTCACCAAGATCGTCGAGGACTCCAAGCATATCTCTGCCGTCGAGCGTGCCCAGGGCACCCTCGAGAAGCATGGTGCCTTTACGGGCCGCTACGTGGTGAACCCCGTCAACGGCGAGAAGGTCCCCGTTTGGGTTGCCGATTATGTCGTTGCCGACTACGGCACCGGCGCCGTCATGGCCGTTCCCTGCGGCGACCAGCGCGACTTTGAGTTTGCCCGCAAGTACGACCTGCCGATCGTGCCGATCATTCTGGACGATGACGATCGCGCTGCCGTCGAGGCTAGCGGCGAGACCATCGATACCTTCCATGCCGAGACCGTCGACTGGGATTGCGCCCATGCTGCCGAGGGCACGCTCGTCCAGTCGGGCAAGTACACCGGCATGCGCGGCGGTAAGCACTCCGAGGGCGAGGCTGCTATCGTGGCCGACCTCGAGGCCATGGGCTGCGGCCGTCGCAAGGTCGAGTTCCGCCTGCGCGACTGGCTCATCAGCCGCCAGCGTTATTGGGGCAACCCCATCCCGGCCATCCACTGCGAGCACTGCGGCATTGTGGCCGTGCCCGAGGATCAGCTGCCGGTGACGCTGCCCGAGAACCTGGATCTGGGCGCCGGCGAGACCCTCGCCGAGTGCAAGGACTTCTACGAGACCACCTGCCCGGTCTGCGGCCGCCCGGCTAAGCGCGAAACCGATACCATGGACACCTTCACCTGCTCCAGCTGGTATTACCTGCGCTATACCGATCCGCACAACACTGAGCTGCCCTTCTCCCGCGAGGCGGCCGACCGTTGGATGCCCGTCGATAACTACATCGGTGGCATCGAGCACGCCATTCTGCACCTGCTCTATAGCCGCTTCTTTACCAAGGCGCTGCGCGACCTGGGCCTGCTGAGCGTGGACGAGCCCTTCACCAACCTGCTGTGCCAGGGCATGGTCAAGGACGAGAACGGCGACACCATGTCCAAGTCCAAGGGCAACGTCGTGCCCCCGAGCTCTGTTATCGAGCCCTACGGCGCCGATACCATGCGTCTGGCGATCCTGTTTATCGCCCCGCCCGAGAAGGACTTCGACTGGGATCCCAAGGCCGTCGAGGGCGCCAACCGCTTTATCAAGCGCGCCTGGCGTATCGTGTGGCAGCTCGTCCAGTCGGGTGACGTTAACGTGGCTTTCGACAAGTCCGTGCTCGACGAGACCGCGATGAAGCTCTACCGCGAGCGTCACCGCACCATCGCCAAGTGCACCGAGGACTTCGATCGCGGCCAGTTCAACACCGCGATCTCGGCCGTCATGGAGCTCGTCAACGCGGCGAGCGCCTATCTCAACGCCACCGAGGGTACTGACCGCGACAAGGCTCTGTGCTACGGCGTGGCCAAGGACATCGTGAGTGTCCTGGCGCCCATCTGCCCGTTCTGGGCCGACGAGCTGTGGCACGAGGCGCTCGGCTGCGAGGGCAACGCCTACACCGCCGCCTGGCCCGAGTTCGACCTGGCCGAGTCCATCGAGGACACGGTGCAGATCGTCGTCCAGGTGCTCGGCAAGGTCCGTGGCCGCATCGACGTGGCCCGAGATGCCTCCAACGTGGAAATGCAGGCTGCCGCCGAGGCCGCCGTCGCCAAGTGGCTCGAGGGCAAGACGGTCGTCAAGGCCATCTGCGTGCCCGGCAAGCTGGTCAACCTGGTGGTCAAGTAAGCGCTGCGCGCTTAGCTGACACATAAAAGACGAGGGGCGATCCGGTTGGGTCGTCCCTCGTTTTGTTTAGCCTGGCCGCGGTCAATTGTCCTATTCTTGTGGAGAAGCTGTGGGCGCGCTGACCTGCGAATTTCTTTGACGCTTGCACGTTTTCGCATGTATTGGTATAGTTTGCTTGCAAATGAAGTAGTAATTGAAAGAAGTGGGGTTTCGGCCCCGCTTCTTTTTTGTATGGATGGAGGTGCCGCAATGGTCAAGACCAAGACCGAGCAGGCGATCATCGACGCGCTCGAGGCCGTCGCTCCCCAGCACGATGTCGATATTGTCGACGTTGAGCTCGTGGGCGCCACCAAGGCCCCCTGCGTGCGTGTGCGTATCGAGGGTGCGGAGGGTCAGAGCCTGTCGCTCAACGACGTCACGGCCAATACCAAGTGGGTCGGCGACGTGATCGAGGAGCTCGACCCCATTTCTTCGAGCTACACGCTCGAGGTGTCGAGCCCGGGTATGGCGCGCCCGCTGCGCCGCCCGCGCGACTTTGCCCGCTTTGTGGGCGAGGACTGCGAGCTCACCTCCACCGCCACCGAGGGCCGTCGCAAGTACTCCGGCAAGATTGCCGCCGCGACCGAGACGAACGTGACCCTCGAGCTCGAGGACGGCGAGTCCGTCACCCTCGATTTCTGTGATGTTAAAAAGTGCAAGTTGAAGCCCACCTACGACTTCAAGCCCGCGAAGGAAGGAAACTAACATGGCAGCATCCGACATGATGTCCGCCCTGATGGAGCTTTGCCAGGAGAGGCACATCGACCAGCTTTACCTGATCGACCGCCTGGAGCAGTCGCTCGCCAAGAGCTATGCCGAGATCCTGCATCTTGAGTGGGGCGCCAAGGTGACCATCGACCGCACCACCGGCAAGATCTACGTCTACCGCCTGGAGCCGATCGACGATTCCATGGACGAGGAGGGCAACTTCACCGAGTTCGAGGAGATCGACGTCACCCCCAAGAACACGAGCCGCATCGCCGCCCAGCACGCTAAGGCCGAGATCAACGCCATCGTGCGCAACTCCGCTCGCGAGCAGATCTACGAGGAGTTCTCCGGCCGTATCGGTGACCTCATCAGCGGTACCGTGCTGCAGTCCACGCCCGACTTCACGATCGTCAAGATCCGCGATGGCGTCGAGGCCGAGCTGCCGCATTTTGACCAGCGCCGTTACGAGAACGAGCGCAACGAGCGTCCGATGGGCGAGCGCTATCTGCACAACCAGCACATCAAGGCCGTGATCATCGACGTCCGCGATCCCAACTCCACCCTGCAGCCGGTTCGCGGCGAGCACAGCCGTCCGCCGATCGTCATCTCCCGCACCCACCCCGAGCTCATGCGTCGTCTTTTTGAGCAGGAAGTGCCCGAGATCTATGAGGGCACCGTCCAGATCAAGTCGATTGCCCGCGAGCCCGGCCAGCGCTCCAAGGTCGCCGTCCACTCGCTCGACGACCGCCTGGATCCCGTTGGCGCCTGTGTCGGCCCCAAGGGCAGCCGCGTCCGCGCCGTCGTAGGCGAGCTCCGCGGCGAGCGCGTCGACGTCATCCTGTGGGATGCCGATCCGGCCGTCTACGTCGCCAACGCCCTGTCGCCCGCCAAGGTCACCCGCGTCCTTATCGACGAGGAGAAGGCCTACGCCGGCGTCATCGTGCCTGACGACCAGCTTTCGCTCGCCATCGGCAAGGAGGGCCAGAACGCCCGCCTCGCCGCTCGCCTGACCGGCTGGCACATCGATATCAAGTCCGAGACCCTTGCCGCCGACATCCTCAAGAACGTTCCCGTTCACGAGGAGCCCGCCGCCGACCTGATTGGTGACGAGGAGGACGATGACGTCCGTCGCTGCGAGTACGTGTCCGAGGACGGCGTCCAGTGCCGCAACCAGGCCCGTCCGGGCTCCCGTTTCTGCGGTGTCCACGACACCGACGCCTTCGATGATGCGGAGGACCTGATCTAGCGCGCGGTCGCGCCGGGCGGGTCCCGGCGCATTTCCCACGCTCGTTCAGTCTCTAGGCACCCAAGGTGCCAGAAAGGGTAGGTGAAGTCATATGGCAAAAGTCCGTGTGTCCACCCTGGCCAAAGAGTTCGGCATGACCTCCAAAGAACTGATGGGTCATCTCGCCGAAATGAAGATTCCCGCTAAGTCCGCTTCCTCCGCCCTGGAGGACGCCTACGTCGCCATGGTCCGCAAGCAGCTTGCCTCGGTGATCGAGGCCCGCGCCAAGGAAGTCGAGGCCGCCAAGCAGGCCGAGGAGGAGGCAGCCGCCGCCGAGGAGGCAGCGCGCGCTGCCGAGGCCGAGCGTGAGCGCATCGCCGCCGAGAAGGCACGCGAGGAGGAGCGCCGCCAGTTTGCCGCCGCCCAGGCTGCCGAGGAGGCCGCCCGCGCCGAGGCCGAGGCCAAGAAGAAGGCCGAGCAGGAGCGCCTTGCCCGCGAGAAGGAAGAGGCTGCCCGCGAGGCACAGCGTCGCGCCGTCCCCGCTTCCGACTCCGGTTCGCGCTTCCGTTCGCTGCTCGACCAGATCGCCGCACAGGAGACCGTGCTCAAGGAGAAGAAGGACGCCGAGGCAAAGGCCAAGGCCGAGCGCGCCGCTGAGCGCGGCAACCGTCGTGGCGGCAATAACGACCGTCGTGGTGGTCGTCGTAACGATCGCAACGCCTCCGACAACAACTCCGATCGCAACTCCTCCGAGAGCCGTCCGCACAGCCATCGCACCAACGCCAGCAACAACGTCGCTGCCGGCATGGACTTCCCCAACCCCGATAAGCAGGGTAAGGGCAAGAAGCGCAAGGGCGGTCACGGCAACGATGAGGACCACTACAGCCGCATGGCGCGTGAGGCCGAGGAGTACAGTCGCGAGAAGGTGCTCGAGGAGGCCCGCGCCGCCGTCGAGGAGGCCTCTCGCGAGTCCACCGGCCGCCGCAAGAAGCGCAAGGAGAAGCGCGAGCGCGAGGCTGCTAAGGCTCAGGAGGAGCGTAAGATTGAGGAGGCGCTGGCCCAGGGCGTGAACCCCGAGGAGCTCGACGCCATCAAGGTCTCCCAGGGCGTTACCGTCCAGGAGCTCGCCGAGGCGCTCGACGTTCCGGCCAACGACATCATCAAGCGCCTGTTCCTGCTGGGCACGCCGCTCACGATGACTCAGTCCATGTCCGACGACCTCGTCGAGCTCGTTGCCGACGACCTGGGCCGTCAGATCAAGATCATCACCCCCGAGGAGGAGAACACCTTCTCGTTCTACGACGATCCCGCCGACCTTAAGCCGCGCGCCCCGGTCGTCACCGTCATGGGTCACGTCGACCACGGCAAGACGAGCCTGCTCGACGCCATTCGTCACACCGGTGTCGCTGCCGGCGAGGCGGGCGGCATCACCCAGGCCATCGGCGCTTCGCAGGTCATGATCAACGACCGCAAGATCACCTTCATCGATACCCCGGGCCACGCCACCTTTACGGCTATGCGTGCCCGTGGTGCCAAGGTGACCGACATCGTCATTCTGATCGTGGCTGCCGACGACGGCGTCATGCCTCAGACCATCGAGTCGATCAACCACGCCAAGGCTGCCGGCGTACCCATCGTCGTCGCCGTCAACAAGATCGATAAGCCGGGCGCCAACCCCGACCGCGTGCGCCAGGAGCTCACCGAGTACGGCATCATCCCCGAGGAGTGGGGCGGACAGAACATGTTCGTCAACATCTCGGCCAAGCAGAAGATCGGTATCGACGACCTGCTCGAGACCGTGCTGCTCCAGGCCGACGTGCTCGAGCTCAAGGCCAACCCGGACACCTTTGCCTCCGGTAACGTCCTCGAGGCCAAGCTCGACAAGGGCCGCGGTTCGGTTGCCACGGTTCTCGTGACCCGCGGTACCCTGCACGTGGGCGATACGCTGGTCGCCGGCCTTACCTACGGCCGCGTCCGCGCCATGCTCGATCCTAAGGGCAACGCCGTCACCGAGGCCGGTCCCTCCGACGCCGTCGAGATCCTGGGCCTGCAGTCCGTCCCCAACGCCGGCGATGAGTTCCGCGTGTTCGAGGACGAGCGCGAGGCTCGCGCCCTGGCCGACGAGCGTTCGCTCAAGGCCCGCATCGAGGAGCAGAGCCGCGTGAAGCATGTGACGCTCGAGAACCTCTTTGAGACCATCGCCGACGCCGAGGTCAAGGAACTCAACCTGATCATCAAGGCCGACGTCCAGGGTTCTATCGAGGCCCTTCAGGACTCCCTCGACAAGATGGACCAGTCCGAGGTGCGCATCAACACGATCCACTCCGCCGTTGGCGCCATCAACGAGACCGACGTCGTTCTGGCCGACGCCTCCAACGCCATCATCATCGGCTTTGGCGTCCGTCCCGACGGCAAGGCCCGCTCCGCCGCCGAGCGCGAGGGCGTCGAGATCCGTTGCTACGACGTCATCTACAAGTGCCTCGAGGACCTCGACGCAGCCCGTATCGGCATGCTCAAGCCCACCGAGGTCGAGGTTTCCACGGGCACCGCGACCGTTCTGGACACCTTCAAGGTGCCCAAGGTCGGTATCGCCGCCGGTGTCCGCGTCGAAGAGGGCGAGATCGCCGCGACCGATTCCGTGCGCCTGGTGCGCGACGGTATCGTGGTCTTCAACGGTAAAATCGCCTCGATGCGCCACTACAAGGACGAGGCCAAGAGCCTTAAGAGCGGCTCCGAGGGCGGTATTGGCCTGGAGAACTTCCAGGACATCAAGCCTGGCGACACCATTGAGGGCTACCGCATCGATCAGGTTGCCCGTACCGAGTAGGGGGTAGCGCTATGAAGCAAACGCAGGCAACCCGCCGTTTGGGCGAGCAGCTTCGCGAGAAGCTCGGTTATATCCTGCTCTTTGAGGTTTCCGATCCGCGTCTCGACCTGGTCACCCTGACCGCGGTCGAGGTCGCGGTGGACCGTTCGTTCGCGCGCGTGTACGTGTCGTGCGACGCGAGCCGCTACGACGAGGTCATGGAGGCGCTCGCCAGCGCCAAGGGCCGCATCCGTAGCCTGTTGGCCCGCTCGCTCGATTGGCGCGTCACGCCCGAGCTCGATTTTCGCATCGATCGCTCGACCGACGAGGCCGAGCGCATCACGCGTGCGCTGGAAAACGTTCCCGCCACGCTTGCGATCGAAAAGGACGAGGACGGCTATCCGATAGCGGATGCCGCCCAGGAGGCAGCTTTAGATGACTAATTCCGCCGACCTCGCCTCGTGCGAGTCTGCAGATATTCAGCGACGCATCCTCGAGCTCATCGAGGGTGCGTCCTCCATTGCGATTTCGGGACACACTTCTCCCGATGGCGATGCCTTGGGCTCCGTTTTGGGTCTGGGCCTTTCGCTCATGAAGTTTTTCCCCAACAAGGACATTGCGCTGCTGCTGGCAGATGATGACCCAGTTCCGCGCATTTACCGCTTTATGGAAGGCTCCGATCGCCTGACGCCGGCATCTGCGTACACCGGCAATCCGGACCTGTTCATCTCGGTGGACGTGCCGGTCGTCGAGCGTCTCAATAATTCCGCCGAGGTGCTTCGTCGCTCCAAGCATGTGGTGTGCTTCGATCACCATCCGGCGCGCGAGGAGTTTGCCGAGCTCAGCCTGAGGCGCGTCGAAGCTGCAGCCTGCGCCATGATCATCGACCGCTTCTTGGACAATTGCGGCATTGTCGCACGTGATGGCGTTGCGACCTGCCTGCTGTGTGGCTTGGTTACCGATACCGGCCGTTTTCAGTACCAAAACGCCGATGCAGCCGCGTTCCATGCAGCCTCGCGTCTGGTTGCCCACGGTGCCGATCCGGCGCGTGTGGCACTCGAGGTCTACCAGAGCATGCGCGTTGAGTTTTTGCACCTCAAGTCCATCGTTATGGGCCGCATTAAGACGGTGGCCCACGGGCGCGTCGCGTATAGCTACGCGTACCAGAGTGACCTTGAGGCCTGCGGTGTCACCTCGGATGAGTGCGACGGTCTGGTTGACGTGGTGCGCTCGGTGATGGGCGTCGAAGTCTGCCTGTTCCTGAAGGGCATTGAGGGCGATACCAAGGTGCGCGGCAACCTGCGCTCCAAGGGCGACCTCAACGTGTCCGAGATCGCTGCTGCCTTTGGCGGAGGCGGACATCCCGCTGCCGCCGGTTTCTCCAACAACGGAACGATTCTCGAGACGCTCACCGTGGCACTTCCCATGCTGGCCGAGCTGGTAGGGGAGGACCCCGCTTCGGTGACCGTCGAGCTTTAACTTTTTGGATGGTACATGGCTCGTCGTACGCCTTCTCAACTGAATATGCTGCTCGCCGTCGATAAGCCGGTGGGCTGCACGTCCCACGATGTGGTCTCGCAATGTCGGCGCGCCCTCCATGAGCGTCGCGTCGGCCATGCCGGCACGCTCGACCCCATGGCATCGGGTGTCATGGTGGTGGGCGTGGGTCAGGCCACCCGTCTGCTGGGTATGCTCACACTCGATACCAAAAGCTATGTCGCCGACATCTCGTTTGGCGCCGAGACCAATACCGATGATGCGGAGGGCGAGGCGGTCCGCACCGTGGCTGTTGCCAACGAGCTCCGCGATCCTGCCTATGCCCGTGAGCGCTTGGCCGCCATGCTGGGTCCGCAGATGCAGGTGCCGCCGGCGTTTTCGGCTATCTCGGTCAATGGCGTTCGCGCCTACAAGTCTGCTCGCGAGGGCAATGCGGTGGACCTACCTCCGCGCCCCGTCGAGGTCTATGCCGCCGACCTGATCGCCGTGGGAGGCGAAGGTGATACGTGTGTGTGGACCGTGGCGTTCTCAGTGAGCAAGGGTACCTATATCCGTGCGCTCGCTCGCGACTTGGGCCGCGCCTGCGAGAGCGCCGCGCACATTTCCGCGCTGCGCCGCACGGCCTCCGGTGTTGTTTCCATTGGCGCTTGTCATGCGGTCGAGGAGCTTTCTCCCGAGTCCGCGCCTGGCTTTGCCCTGGATCCCATTGCGGCCCTGGGCGCCACGCGTGTTGACTTGCCGGGCAATCTTGCCGACGACCTGCTCTGTGGCCGACGCATTCCCGTTGAGCGTGCGCTTGCCGATTTCGATACCGCGAAGGCGCCTTTTGCGTTGGTGCTCGATGGGGGACTCAAGGCGCTCGCCCGCATTGAGAGTGGCCGCTTTGTCATGGAGCACGTGTTTCCGCAGGCAATCGGCGGTGTTCGATGATGTTGTCCGCTCGCGAGCTCGCGCGTATCTTTTTCGAGGGCGAGTCGGACGAGGCTCGCATCGTTACTGCCGATGCGTTTGATGAGTGCGAGCACTTGGGTGCCGCATCGATTGCCATCGGCGTGTTCGATGGTGTGCACCGTGGACACCAGGAACTCATCGAAGCGCTTGTCCGTGATGCCCGTGCCCATGGCTGCAAGGCGGTCGTGGTCACTTTCGATCCCGACCCGGACGTCGTGGTGAGCCCTTCGCCCGCTCAAAAATTGATGACGACGGCCGACCGTCTGCATGCCCTGGCTCAAACCGGGGTCGATGCAGTGGTGGCCGTTCCCTTTACGCCTGAGGTCGCGGCGCTCGACCATGTCGGTTTTCTCGCACTGTTGTCACGCGTGGTCGACATTCGCTCGATTCGCGTTGGCAGCGACTTTAGGCTGGGTCGCGGCGGTGCTTCTGGTGTTGCCGAGATGCGCGCCTGGGGTGCCGAGCGCGGCGTTGACGTATACGGGCACGACTTGCTTTGCGAGGGCGGTGAGGCCATTTGCGCCACCCGCATTCGTCACGAGCTGAGACAGGGCCATGTGGGGCTTGCTGCTGGGTTACTCGGACGCCCGTATATGGTGCGCGGCGGTGTTATTCGCGGCCGTCACGAGGGCTCTGGCATGGGCTTTCCCACGGCAAACCTACAGGTTCCCGACGGCATTCAGGTGCCTGCCGATGGCGTGTATGAGGGCCTGTTGCTGGTAAACGACATCGTGTGGCCCGCTGCCGTTAACGTCGGACTGCCGCCGACGTATGCCGACGATGCGGCATCTGCGCATCTCGAGGCTAATTTAATTGGTTATACGGGCGACCTGTACGGCGCTTCCGTTTCGCTGGCGTTTACGCGCTGGCTGCGTCCGTCGCGCGTGTTCGATTCGCTGGATGAGTTGATCGCGACCGTCGAGGGTAATATCGAAGATATTCGTCACAACTTGGGCGAGCAGGGGGTGAGTGTCCGTGATTAGCGATGAGGAAAAAGACCAGGTACGCGCTGCGTCCGACTTAGTCGCCATCGTGCAGGAAACGGTTGAGCTCAAGCCCCGCGGTCATGAGTTTTGGGGTTGCTGCCCTTTTCATGGCGAAAAGACTCCGTCCTTCCACATTATTCCCGCCACGCAGGTGTGGCATTGCTTTGGCTGCGGCGAGGGTGGCGACGTCTTCACCTATATCATGAAGCGCGAGAACCTGAGCTTTCCCGAGTCAATCCGTTATTTGGCCGATCGCGCGGGTATTGAGCTGCACGACACCGGAGACCGCCGCGAGCGCGGTACCAAGCGTGCCCGCATCTACGATCTGTGCGCCGAGACCGCCCAGTTCTATCACACCATGCTTATGCGCGGTAAGGACGGCCGTCCGCGCGAGTACTTTGCCAGCCGCGGCATGGGTGGCGACGTCTGCCGCCGCTACTGCCTGGGCTTTGCGCCTGGCCGCAACGCGCTGGTGTCGCACCTGTCCCAGGCGGGTTTTACCCCGCAGGAGATGATCGATGCCAACGTTGCCGTGAGCCGCGGGCGCGGGCAGCTTGCCGACCGCTTCTACGACCGCGTGATGTTCCCCATTTTTGATGAGCAGGGTCACAACATCGCCTTTGGCGGTCGCATCATGGGAGACGGCCAACCCAAGTACCTCAACACCGCCGAGACGAGCGTGTTTCATAAAAAGCGAAACCTCTACGGCTTTAATTGGGCCAAGGAGTTTATCGTCGCGCAGGATACCGCCATCGTGGTAGAGGGCTATACCGACTGCATCGCCTGTTGGGAGGCGGGGATTAAAAACGTCGTCGCCACGCTGGGCACCGCGCTCACGGAGCATCACGTCAAGACGCTCACCCGCTTTGCCAAGCGCATCGTGTATATGTTTGACGGCGATGCTGCCGGTCAAAAGGCCGCTCGCCGTGCGATTCAGTTTATCGAGCAGGATTCTATGGACCTGCGCTGCGTGGTGCTGCCCGACGGTAACGATCCCATGGAGTTCATCACGGCGCACGGCGGAGGGGAGCTGCAGAAACGCATTGACGCCGCCGAGCCGCTCATGGACTTCGTGTACCGTTCGCTGCAGGAGTCGAGCGACATCTCCACGCCGGGCGGTCGCGCCAAGGCGCTGGAGGATGCGCTGACGCTTATCTATCCGCTGCGCGACAGCTATATGATCGACACGTACTTTATTCAAATTGCCGACCTGTTGGGTTTGGATCTGGAGACAGTGCGTGCGAGCTCGGGCCGTGTGTTTCGCGATGTCGCCAAGCGCGAGGATGCGGAACGACGTCGTGAGCAGAACTATGAGCGCCAGCGGGCACAGGCTGAGCGCTCTGGTAGCGCGGGCGGTCGGACGTCTGGTTCGCAGGGGGCATCTAGCGGTGCTTGGGCATCGGGCGCGACGCCGCCGGTGTCCGCGCCGGTCGAAGAAGAGCCGTATGACTACGTCCCGCTCGATGCCTACGGCGCCGCGCCCGTGGAGGTCGTCGACGACCTGCCGCCGATCGACGCGCCTGATGGTATGGGTGCTGTACCTGCGACTGATGGTTCGGGTGCTCCGGCTGCGGCGGCGCCGATGGTTCTTACTGATCTTGAGCGTAAGTCCTTGGCAGGGGAGCGTGAGCTGCTGACCATGCTCACGAGCTACCCCGACCTGTTCCGCACGTATGCCGACCGCATCTGCTCTATCGAGTGGGTTGACCCGCGTCACGAGTCCATCGCATGGGCCGTTCTGGCAACGCCGCCGGGAACCGATCCTGCAGCCTGCATGGATGCGGCGCGCTCGGTGTGTCCCGAGGCGGCAACGCTTGTGAGTGCCGGGCGCATCTCGGCGACGAGCAAGCACCCCACCGAGACGAACATCGTGTTTATGCTCGATACGCTCGAGCTCTACACCATCAAGCGCCGTATGCGTGCCGCACAGGCCAAGCTGCGCCAGGACCGTTCGCTCGACGATGAGGCCCGTCGCGCGCTGACCGTGCAGGCCGCGCAGGATTCACAGCGTCAACGCGAGCTGCAAAAGTCGATCGGCGGCGTGGCGGACCCGTTCCGTTTGATCGGCCTGGAGGCCGCGGGCACCGAACAGGCCTAGATGTTGTGGTCAACCAGCGTATTCTCGCCTATATCCTGTCCTCTTTTTGGGTATAGACGTCGATGTGTGTGCTAAAGTATTGAGTCCTGTGGACTATGAAGGGAGAATCTGTGCCAAAAAAGACTGAGAGCACGGGTACTGGGCTGGAATCCTACGTTGCAAAGCTCATGGGCAACGGCTCAAACAGGACTTCGGTAACCGAGGACGAGATTCAGGTCGCCCTGAAGGATATCGATGTTTCTGACGAGCAGCTCACCGCGGTGTATTCCGCGCTGCGCAACAGCGGCATCCAGATTATCTCCGCGAGCGGTAACGACGACGCCCCCATGGACGTCGACGATGACGATAACGATACCGATACCGACGATTTCGATGACGACGACGAGCACGATTCCGGCTCGCTCGACGATCACGAGCTCAAGATGGCCCGTCAGGCCGATGCCGAGATGGGTTCTTCCAAGAGCAAGAAGAAGCGCACCGTGCGCACGTCCCGTTCACGCTCGCGCGTGCGTGGCATCGATGCCTCCACGGTGATGCTGACCGGCGATCCTGTTCGTATGTACCTCAAGGAGATCGGCAAGGTCGACCTGCTGACCGCCTCCGAAGAGGTCGATCTGGCCATGAAGATCGAGGCCGGTCTTGAGGCCACCGAGAAGCTCGAGGCCGCCGATGCCGGTGAGCTCGAGCTCACGCGTGCCGAGATGCGTCGTCTTACGCGCATTGAGAACGTCGGCCTCGAAGCTAAGCAGGCACTCATCAGCGCAAACCTGCGTCTGGTCGTCTCCATCGCCAAGCGCTATGTCGGCCGCGGCATGCTGTTCCTTGACCTGATCCAGGAGGGTAACCTCGGTCTGATTCGCGCCGTCGAGAAGTTCGACTACCAGAAGGGCTTCAAGTTCTCCACGTACGCCACGTGGTGGATCCGTCAGGCCATTACGCGCGCTATCGCCGACCAGGCCCGTACCATCCGTATTCCCGTGCATATGGTCGAGACTATCAACAAGCTCGTCCGCGTGCAGCGCCAGCTCCTTCAGGACCTGGGTCGCGACCCGACCCCCGAGGAGATCGGTGCCGAGATGGACATGAGCGCCGACCGCGTCCGCGAGATCCAGAAGATCTCGCAGGAGCCCGTGTCGCTTGAGACCCCCATCGGCGAGGAAGAGGATTCCCAGCTGGGCGATTTTATCGAGGACTCCCAGGCTATCGTTCCGCCCGATGCCGCCAGCTTCTCCATGCTGCAGGAGCAGCTCACTCAGGTGCTCGACTCGCTTGCCGATCGTGAGCGCAAGGTTATCGAGCTGCGCTTTGGCCTTGTCGACGGGCATCCCCGCACGCTCGAGGAAGTCGGCCGCGAGTTTGGCGTCACGCGCGAGCGTATCCGCCAGATCGAGTCCAAGACCTTGGCCAAGCTCCGCCACCCGAGCCGTTCGAGCAAGCTAAAGGACTATATCGAAAGCTAGTCAAGCAAGAGGCGCCCTCAAGCACATTCGCTTGGGGGCGCTTTCATGTAGTCATTGGGGACGTTCTTGAATGACTAGTCGTTTAAGAACGTTCCCAATGACTAGGGCGGAAAATTTCTTAAAAAAGTTCTTGCCCTGAGCTGATTCGTCCGTATAATAAACTTCGTTGCTTGAGAGCACGCACCTATTCCTCGGTAGCTCAATGGTAGAGCACGCGGCTGTTAACCGCGCTGTTGTAGGTTCGAGTCCTACCCGGGGAGCCAGAATTTTCCAGCCCTTTCCGTTGGGCTTTTAAATTCCTCGGTAGCTCAATGGTAGAGCACGCGGCTGTTAACCGCGCTGTTGTAGGT
>UQOQ01000018.1:0-45353 GCA_900542715.1 uncultured Collinsella sp. | reverse complement strand
TGATCCGGTCCGACCGGGCCGCGCGGCAAGGAGATATATTGCCAGACCGGAGGGGCGCCGGGGGCGGGAATCTGGGCGTACACATTTCCTACATATCTTGTGATCCGACTAACGTTTGCCAGCCGTTAACTACCGCTCGCCGAGCATCTCTTTATATAAGGCAGTCTCATGGTTAAAGCGGATACGTCCCCCTAGCTAAAGCACAGCCAGCATCGAGCAACTCATCACGTTCTTCCACCGAGAACCCCTCGGCGTAGACGCGCACCACTGGTTCGGTCCCGCTAGGACGGACCAGCAGCCACGTGTCATCCTCGAATGACAGACGCAAGCCGTCCATATGACTAACGTTTTGCGGCACCTTGCCACAAATCGACTTGGGGTTTACGCCCGGCAGCAGGGTTCGTAACGTTTCGGCATCTTCGGCCTCAAGGCGTAAATCGCGTCGACCGTAACTCGTCTTACCAAATCTGTCCTCGAGTTGGTCGACCAGAACGCCCAAAGGCGCGTCCGTCTTTGCCATAAGCTCACACAGAATCAGACAGGCGAGGATTCCATCGCGCTCGGGCATATGCGCGGCGATGCCGATTCCACCGGCTTCTTCGCCGCCCATGAGGACGCCGCCCTTCTTCATCTCCGCCGCTATATATTTGAAACCGACTGGTTTGACGGTCACGCGGCAGCCAAGCGCCTCGGCAATGCGACGCACGAGCGTCGAGCATGAAAGATTGACGACGACGCGCCCCTCCAAATTACGAAATTGAACCAAGTCGCCCAAAACGAGCGCCATGATCTGATGCGGATGTATATATCTGCCGCGCTCGTCAACCGCGCCGATACGGTCGGCGTCGCCGTCGGTCACCAGGCCAGCGCAAGCTCCGTCCTCGATAACCGTATGCTCGCAAGCGTCCACCCAAGGCTCAACGGGGTCGGGGCAGATATCTTCTTGGTCAGACGCCTGCCCGGCGTGAATCTCGTGCACCTCAACGCCAAGCTCGCGCAGCAAGTCGGCTAGATAGCCCTGGGCTGCGCCGCCCATGGGATCGACAACCACGCGCAGGTGCGCGGCGCGGATGGCTTCGCCATCGACAAACGATGCCACCGCCTGCATATAGTCAGGAATGATATCCGCGGTGCGATATTGCCCCTCAATCTCCATTGGCTCGGGAGCCATGGTCTCTTCGAGCCCTTCGATGACATCCTGGTTGGCGGTTGAGCCGTCACCCATGCGAATCTTGAGGCACAGATAACCCTGCGGATGATGGGACCCCGTCACCATGAGTGCGCCGCACGCCTCACCGTCATAAGCCGCCGCCCACGTAAGGGCAGGGGTCGGAACAGGTCGCGAAGCGAGCACGGTGTCCAGCCCGTGCGCTGCTAGCACGCCCGCCGCAAGCTCAGCGAACTCGCGCGCCAGGGGCCGGGTGTCGAACCCTATATATACCGTTTTGCCCGGATTGGTCTTTTGCCACAACTCGCCGACGGCATCGGCGATACGGGCAACGTTATCGGCAGTGAAGTCCTCATCGACGCGAGCGCGCCAACCGTCAGTTCCAAAATGAATTATCGCGCACACGCGCAGACACCTCACAGTGTTTGGATCATGTTACGCATGGGGTATACCCGCAACATGCACTCGGCAACCTGCCGGCACCAGCATTCACCATTTGGGCAAATGCTGCCGAGGACATGCAGGCAATAAAAAAACCGCCCCGTATGGAGCGGTTTTGCCCTTTATATATCGAGCGCCTCGGCCATCGCTGCCGTAGTGATTGCCGTGGTTCCACAGCAACTGCCCACCATTGCGGCACCGGCATGTCTCCATTCGATGCATGCGCGCGCGAAAGCTTCAGGGTTCTCGTGCCATACGGGGCCATCCTGAGTCTGGACCGGATCGCCTACGTTGGGACGCACCGTGACGGGAGTAGTCGCCGATGCAACCATCCTGGGCACCGCCGTATTCGCGGCCGCAAGCGAACAGCAATTAACACCAACCGAGTTTGCGCCGTGTTTTTCGGCGTACAAAACGGCTGCCTCGATGTTGAGGCCATCGCCCAGCAGGTCGCCTTTATCGTCAACGACAAAACTCACCAGAACAGGCATGCCGTCGGCGGCATCTCGGGCGCCGGCAAGCATGGGCTGCAGATTACGGATAGACGTCACCGTCTCGATCAGCAGACCGTCAACGCCGGCATTGAGCAAGGCGTGCGCCTGTTCGCGCGCAATGCCGCGGATTTCACGATACTCGGCAGAGTCCTCGGCAAACCACTCAATACCGATCGGGCCCATCGAGCCCAGCAGCAGCTGAGGGTGCGCCTGGCGAGCATCGTCGACGGCCCCGCGATTGACCTCCGCCACGGACGGCGCAATCTGGTCGTGCTTGAGGGCATAGCTTGATGCCTGAAAGGTGTTGGTAATGAGCACCTGCGCGCCGGCGGCGACATACAAGCGATGGATACGAGAAACGGTCTGCGGCTCCGCCAGATTCCAAAACGCCGGTGGAATGTCAGCGGCGTCGTACTCACTCAACAGAACACTGCCCATGGGGCCCTGCGCCAACAAGGTCTCGCTCGACAAGCGGCGCGTAAGTTCCTCGGCACCAAAGCGGTTGTAATAACTCGTATCCATATATATCCCGCTATTCCTCGACGCTGATTCCCTGCTTTTCGAGATAGGCGAGCCAGCGGCTCATCGTGTCCTCGGATAGCGCATGCTCCATCATGCAGGCCTCGGAATCGGCTCGCTCAAATTCGACACCGAGCTCCTGAACCAAAAACGTGCGGATGAGGCGATGACGGTACCAGATAGCCGTGCCAACCTCGCGGCCGCGATCGGTCAGGATTACCTTGCCATAGTGCGATTGCTCGACAAGCTCGGATGCCTTGAGCGCCGAAACCGCTTTATTGACCGATGCCTTGGAGACGCCAAGGCGCTGCGCGATGTCGACCGATCGCACGCCGTTAGTTTCCCCCTCTTCGCTTTCAATGCGAACCATGCACTCCAAGTAGTCTTCGTTCGCCACCGTCAGATGTAGTTCGCGCGAGCTATTTGTCGTATCCATGATCTTCCGTCCCTTCTGCATTCAATGGCTGATTCTACCCCATCCAAGCGTCGCGGTATGCCGTGGCATACCGTGCTAGAGTTCTTGTTGCACACGACGACCAAGATTGGAGCGATCTTTATGGAAAACACCACCACAAACCCCGATGTCCTCGAGCGCTTTTTGCGCTACGTCCAGATCAACACGCAGTCCGAGGATGCAAACTGCGACCAGGTACCCTCGAGCGCCGTTCAGTTTGACCTTGCCAACGTGCTGGCTGAAGAGCTGCGCGAGCTTGGTGCGGAAGATGCCCACGTGACCGAGCATGCCTATGTCTGCGCGCATATCCCCGCAAGTGCGGGCGCTGAGGACAAGCCCGCCCTGGGCCTGATCGCCCATCTCGACACCACCGAAGTTGCACCGGGCGCCGGCGTGAAGCCGCACATCGTACACTACGAGGGCGGCGACCTGGTCTGCGGCACGGTTGACGGTAAGCCCGTTGCCATGAGCACCGCCAAGCTTCCCGCCCTGAACGACCTCGCGGGTGAGGACCTGGTCTGCAGCGATGGCACCACGCTGCTGGGCGCGGACGACAAGGCAGGCGTCGCCGAGATCATGTCGCTTGTCGCGCGTATCGCTCAGGACCCTTCTCTGCCCCATCCCGCACTCGGCATTTGCTTCTGCCCTGACGAGGAGATCGGCCACGGAGCCGAGCTGCTGGATATCGATACCTTTGGCTGCAAGTACGCCTACACGGTCGACGGCGGCCCCATCGGCGAGCTGGAGTGGGAGTGCTTTAACGCCGCCGAGGCGACCGTCTGCTTTGAGGGCCAGTCCATCCACCCGGGCGACGCCAAGGGCCGTATGGTCAACGCAGGCAATCTGTTCTGCGACTTCAACGCGTTGCTCCCCTACGAGCAGCGTCCGGAATACACCGAGGGCTACGAGGGCTTCTGTCACCTTGAGGGCGTCTCGGCAACGGTCGACCATGCCACGGCGCGCTATATCGTCCGTGATCACGATGCCGCCAAGTTCCAGCAGAAACTCGACCTTATTGATGCCGCCGCCTCGATGCTCAACCAGCGTCTGAGTGAGGAGCGCGTGACAGTCGAGATTAAGCAGCAGTATCGAAATATGGCCGAGATCGTTCGTGACTATCCCGAGCTTATTGATGTTGCCAAGGAAGCCTACCTTGCCTGCAGCGTTGAGCCCCAAGTGCTGCCGATTCGTGGCGGCACCGACGGCGCTCAGCTGTCGTTCCGCGGTCTGCCCTGCCCCAACCTTTCCACCGGCGGCTATTGCTACCACGGCGTCAACGAGTTCGTCCCGGTCAGTTCGCTCGTCAAGATGACCGACGTGCTCCAGGAGCTCGTCGCCCGCTTTGCATAAGCCTGGCTGCACAAGTCCAAAAGACGAATCGCCCCGTCCTCTACAGAGAACGGGGCGGTTTTTGATACAAGGGGGGTAGTCAACATCGCAGGTTGAGCCAACGTCAGCGAGCGACGTCCAAGGCGAACAAGTTGGCATGAAAAAGGCAGGGCATTGACCTTCTGGTCATGCCCTGCCTTTTGAATGACAAATTGTTGCCTTGGGCGGCGCGCAGCGTCGAGCCGTTACGGCGTTTGGTAAAACGCCGCAACTTAGTAGTTGGCTTCGTAGCCGTTGCCGTCACCGGTGGGCTCTTCGTAGTAGTCCGAATCGCTCGAGTCATCGGAATCGTCAGAGCTGACCGATGAGGTTGCGGTACCGTTTGCGTAGTCGTCAGACGTGTTGTTGCTGAGGTCACCGATCGTGGAGCTGGAGCCGTCGGAAAGACCCATGGTGTTGGGGCCCTTGGGGTCCTTGCCGGCGTCGACACGGGCCATCATTTCCTTAAGCTCGTCTTCGTAGACAAAGACATAGCTCACGCCGTCGATCATGGTGCTGTCGTCGGCGTACGAGGGCAGGTTGGCCGAGTAGATACCGTCGACATCCATACCGCGCATGGCATTGACCGTAGCCACGATATCCTGAACGCTCATATCGGTTACGAGCATATCGGACAGCGAATTAACCAGGCCAAAGATCTTCGTGGCATCGAAGTTATTGAGAATCTGGTTGGCAAGGGCGCCAAGCACCTGACGCTGGTGGCGCATGCGCGTGTAATCGCCGTCGGCATAGGTGTAGCGGCAGCGGGCATAGGTAAGGGCGGTGGCACCGTCCATATGCTGTTGGCCAGCGGTAATCTTAATATCCAGGTGCTCGGGGTCGTCAACATCATCGGTTGCGTTAATGTCGATACCGCCAACCGAATCAATCAGCGCCTGCATACCGTCGAAGCTGACCTCGGCATAGTGGGAAATCTGAACACCGCACAGCTCGTTGACCGCCTCGACCATGGCCTCGGCGCCGCCAACGGTATGGCAGGCGTTGATCTTCATGGTCTCGCCCTTGTACTCGACCTTGGTGTCGCGCGGAACGGAAATGAGCGTCGCCTGCTTTTGCGTGGGGTCGATGCGTGCCAGGATAATCGAGTCGGCACGATACGTATCCTCGCCCGGACGGCCGTCGGTGCCAAGAAGCAGCACGTAGAACGGATCCTTTGCCTCATCGGTGTCAACCAGAACCCGACGCAGATTGTCGGTAATGACATTAGAATCGCCGAGCTTGCCCATAATGGTGGCAAACCACAGGCCGGCAGCGGTAGTGGCACTCAGCAGCACGCCAAGCACGACAATGAGCGCGACGTGACGAATCGTGTGGCTACGACGACGTTGGCGAGCTCGCTCGGAATAACGAGCCACGTTATCGCGACTGTAGATCTTGGCCTGCGCACCAGTTGAGGGTCTTCGAGTGGTGGTATCCGCGAGGGGCTTTTTATTAAACATAGGCAACCTGTATTAGTAGATGACGGGATCGGGGACGGTAGCATGCTCGACATGCGCGCCAAGCGCCTGCAGCTTTTCGACAAAATGCTCGTAGCCGCGCTTGATGTGATGGATAGCCGAAACCTCGGTCGTCCCGTCGGCAATCAAGCCCGCTACGACGAGGGCCGCTCCGCCGCGCAGATCGGGCGAGGTAACCTGTGCACCCGAGAAGCCCTTGACGCCATGAATCATGGCATGATGGCTCTCGATACGAATGTCGGCACCCATGCGCACCAGCTCAGAGGCAAACATAAAGCGATTCTCGAAGATGTTTTCGGTAATAACGGAACTGCCGTCGGCAAGGGCGGAGAGCACCATAATCTGCGCCTGCATGTCGGTCGGGAAACCGGGGAACGGAAGCGTCTGGATGTCGACCGGCTTGATACGCTCGGCACGGTTCACATGGACGCCATCCTCGACGCGCTCGCAGTCGATACCCATGAGCTCCATCTTCTTGAGCACCATGCCCAAGTGAATGGGGCAAAAGCCCGTGACATCGACACCGCGATCGTCGGCCATCAACGCACCGGCAACGATAAAGGTACCGGCCTCGATGCGGTCGCCCACTACGCGATGGGTAACAGGATGGAGCTCTTCCACGCCTTCGATAGTCACGACGGGAGTGCCGGCGCCAACAATCTTGGCGCCCATCTCGTTGAGCATGTTGGCGAGATCGACGATCTCGGGCTCGCGGGCGGCATTGTCGATAACCGTGGTACCCTGCGCGCGCACGGATGCCATAATGAGGTTCTCGGTCGCACCGACACTGGCGAACTCGAGCGTGACGGTGGTGCCGCGCAGGCCCTGAGGCGCGCTGGCGTTGATGTAACCGTGGGCGGTATCGAACTCAACGCCCAGGGCCTCAAGACCAAGAATGTGCATATCGATCTTGCGAGCACCCAGGTTGCAGCCGCCCGGCATGGCAATTTTGGCGCGATGGAAGCGGCCCAGCAGGGGTCCCATGACGGCGGTGGAAGCGCGCATCTTGGCAACGAGCTCGTAGGGGGCCTCCCATGAATCGACCTGAGAGGTATCAATCTCGAGCGTGTGCTCGTCGAGAACATCGATCGTAGCGCCCATGCCCTTGAGCACCTTGCCCATCACGTGGACATCGGAAATATCGGGCACGTTCTGCAGCGTCGTCTTGCCCGGCGCCAGAAGCGTTGCCGCCATGAGTTTGAGCGCGGAGTTCTTGGCGCCCGAGACGGGCACGGAGCCTCCGATGGCGTGGCCACCCTCAACGCGGATAATATCCAAGGTCTACCCTTTCAAAAAGCATGCCCGGGGTGGCTGGGCCATCCCGGGCATGATGTGTTCGCAAATGGTCGAACGCTAAATCGTTTGACTATTGGGCAAGCTTGAGCTTACACCATGCGATTTCATTATAGAGGTAGGCGCGGCGTGCATCATCCTCCGACAAATTACCCAGCTTCTCTTCAAAACCTTGAATATCAGCTTTAAGCTTGTCGGCATCGACGGTCGCCAAATCGCAAGCGCGCTCGGCGAGAACGGTCACGACATCGTCCGCAACCTGGGCATAGCCGCCGGCCACGGCAAACGTGTGGTCGACAGTGCCCATGGCCTTATCGGAAACGCGAACGTAACCGCGGTCGATCGTGCAGATCTCGCTGGAGTGAGCAGGCAGGACGCCAAACTCGCCATCCGTGGACGGAATCGACACAAACGCAGCGTCGCCCTCATAGGCGCAGCTCACGGGGCACACGATGCGGATACGCATAACCTACTTCTCCCCCATCTTGCGGGCGCGCTCGCGCACGTCCTCAATCGTGGAAGCATAGCGGAAAGCCTGCTCGGGCAGGTCATCGGCCTTGCCGTCGACAATCTCGGCGAAAGAGCGGACGGTATCCTCGACGCGGACGTAGACACCGGGGTTACCGGTGAACTTCTCGGCGACGTGGAAGGACTGCGAGAGGAACTGCTGAATCTTACGGGCACGGTTGACCGTAAGGCGCTGCTCCTCGGACAGCTCGTCCATACCCAGAATGGCGATGATGTCCTGAAGGTCGGAGTACTCCTGCAGGAGCTCCTGGACCTTGACGGCGACACGGTAGTGCTCCTCGCCGACGATCGAGGGATCGAGAGCGTCGGAGGAAGACGCGAGCGGGTCGATAGCCGGGAACAGGCCGAGCGACGAAATGCTACGCGAAAGAACCGTGGTAGCGTCGAGGTGCGTAAACGTCGTGGCAGGCGCCGGGTCGGTCAGGTCGTCTGCGGGGACGTAGACAGCCTGGACGGAGGTAATGGATCCCGTCTTGGTCGAGGTAATGCGCTCCTGGAGGTCACCCATCTCGGTAGCCAGTGTGGGCTGGTAACCAACGGCGGACGGCATACGGCCCAGCAGTGCGGAAACCTCGGAACCCGCCTGGGAGAAGCGGAAGATGTTGTCGATGAACAGCAGGACGTCCTGGCCGCGATCGCGGAAGTACTCAGCGGTGGTAAGGCCGGCCAGACCGATGCGCAGACGCGCTCCAGGCGGCTCGTTCATCTGACCATAAACCAAGCAGGTCTTGTCGATAACGCCAGACTCGCTCATCTCGAGGAACAGGTCGGTGCCCTCGCGGGTACGCTCGCCGACACCGGTGAACACCGAGGTGCCGCCGTGCTCCTGGGCGAGGTTGTTGATAAGCTCCTGAATCAGAACGGTCTTGCCGACGCCGGCGCCGCCGAACAGGCCGGTCTTGCCGCCACGGATGTAGGGCTCGAGCAGGTCGACGGCCTTGATGCCGGTCTCGAAGATCTCGGTCTTGGTGGTGAGCTCGTCAAAGCGGGGCGCTGCATGGTGGATGGGGTAGAACTCCTCCACCTCGGGCATGGGCTTGCCGTCGACGGGCTTGCCCATGACGTTCCAAATGCGACCGAGCGTCTTGGGACCAACGGGCATCTTCATGGGCTCACCGGTATCGGTGGCGATGAGGCCGCGCTGCAGGCCGTCGGTCGAGGACATGGCGACCGTGCGGACGACGCCGCCCGGAAGCTGGCTCTCGACCTCGAGGATCGTGCTCAGATGACCGATCGGGGTCTCGGCCTCGACCGTGAGCGCGTTGTAGATCGGGGGCACCGCGCCGTCAAACTTGACGTCGACGACAGGGCCGATGATTCGCACGATGCGACCATCACCGGCAGTCGTCTTCTTGGTGGCTTCCTCGACCGCAAGCTTTACGGTGTTATTAGCCATTACTGTTCCTCCAATGCTGAGGCTCCGCCGACGATCTCGTTGATCTCGGTCGTGATCGAAGCCTGGCGCACGCGACTATACGTGCGGGTAAGGGTCGAGATGATCGCGGTGGCGTTTTCCGTCGCGGAGTGCATGGCCTTGCGGCGTGCACCCTGCTCGGCAGCCGCCGAATCGATCAGGGCCTGGTAGATGACCGTCAGGATATAAGACGGCACAAGCTTGCCGAGAACATGCTCGGGAGAGGGCACGAACTCGAACGTGGACGAGATGCGCTTAGGGGCGTCGGTCTCGTTCTTACGCGGACCGTGGGCCATAGCGATCATCTCGGGGTCGAGCGGCAACAGATGCTCGACGCGAAGCTCCTGATCCACGCGGTTCTTGGCGTGGTGGTAGACAAGCTCGACACGGTCAAGCTCACCGGCACGATACGCATCGCAGATATGAGAGGAAATCATGCGAGCCTGATTAAAATCGGGCTCGGAGGAATTGCCCTCAAAGTGCATGACAACGTTTGCACGGTCGCGGAAATACGTGGCCGGCTTGCGTCCGCACGCAATGATCTCGCACTCGATGCCGTCGTTCGCCCAAGAAGCGGCGAGCTTTTCGGCCGTGCGCTCCACCGTCGTATTGAAACCGCCGGCAAGGCCGCGGTCCGAAGCAATGACGACAATCAGGCCACGCTTAACGCTCTCATGCTTCTGCAGCATGGGATCGGTGCCCGAACAGGAGGCGTCGCCGGCGACCGTCAACATGACGTCGGTCAGCGCCTCCTTATAGGGCTCGGCCTGCTTGGAGCGATCGAGGGCACGACGGATCTTGGCCGTAGAGACCATCTCCATCGTGCGCGTGATCTGCTTGGTCGTGGTAACCGAGGAGATTCGCTTCTTAATGTCGCGAAGGTTGGCCATGGGGCTTAGTTCTCCTCTGATCCAGAAACATCCGAATGGTGCTTGGCCATGAACTGCTGCTTGAAGTCGCCGATGACGCGCAAGAGCTCAGCCTTGGTGCCATCATCGATCTTCTTGGCGCGAACCTTGTCGAGCAGCGAACCAAAGCCATTGTCCATGTACTCGATGAGCTCGGCACGGAAGGGCAGCACGTCGGCGATCTCCAGGTCATCCAGGAAGCCCTCGTTGCCAGCGAACAGCGTAACGATCTGCTCGCCAACCTCAAACGGCTTGTAGCGCGGCTGCTTCAGGAGCTCGGTCATGCGAGCGCCATGGGTAAGCTGCTTCTGAGTAGCCTCGTCGAGGTCGGAGCCGAACTGCGTAAAGCCAGCGAGCTCCTGATAGGAAGCGAGGTCCAGACGAAGGTTGCCGGCGACCTGCTTCATGGCCTTGGTCTGCGCATCGCCACCGACGCGGGACACGGAGATGCCCACGTCGACTGCCGGGCGCTGACCCTGGAAGAAGAGCTCAGACTGCAGGTAGATCTGACCATCGGTAATGGAAATGACGTTGGTCGGAATGTAGGCCGAGACGTCGCCGTCCTGGGTCTCGATGATCGGCAGTGCCGTCATGGAGCCGTAACCGTTCTTCTTGGACATCTTGACGGCACGCTCGAGCAGACGAGAGTGCAGGTAGAAGATGTCGCCAGGATAGGCCTCGCGTCCGGGCGGACGATGCAGCGTCAGCGACATCTGACGGTAGGCCACAGCCTGCTTGGACAGGTCGTCGTAGATGACGAGCACGTGGCCGCCGGGGTTGGTCTCGCTGGCGGGCTTGCCGTCCTCGCCGTTGTACATGAAGAACTCGCCGATAGCGGCACCGGCCATAGGCGCGATGTACTGCATAGGGGCGGAATCGGCAGCGGTGGCCGAAACGATGATGGTGTAGTCGAGCGCACCGTGCTGAGCGAGGGTCTCGCGGATGTTGGCAACCGTGGAGGCCTTCTGGCCGATGGCGACATAGATGCAGACCATGCCCTTGCCGCGCTGGTTGAGGATAGCGTCGATGGCGATGGCGGTCTTACCGGTCTTACGGTCGCCGATGATGAGCTCACGCTGACCGCGGCCAATAGGCACCATGGAGTCGATAGCGAGCAGACCGGTCTGAACCGGCTCGCACACCGGGGTACGATCGATGACGCCGGGAGCCTTGAACTCGATGGGGCGACGGTGCGTGGCGACGATGTCGCCCAGGCCGTCGATGGGCTGGCCGAGCGGATTGACGACGCGGCCGAGCATGGCACGGCTCACGGGGATATCCATAATGCGGCCAGTGGTGCGGCACTCGTCGCCTTCCTTGATGGAGTCGACGGCACCGAACAGAACGGCGCCGACCTCGTCACGGTCAAGGTTCTGGGCAAGGCCGAAGACGGTCTCACCGGTATCGGAGCTCTTGAACTCCAGAAGCTCGCCTGCCATGGCGCTCTTGAGGCCGGAGACGCGCGCGATGCCGTCGCCTACCTCGTCGACCGTTGAAACCTCATGCGTATCGACCGTCGCGGAGAGGCTCGTGAGCTGATCCTGCAGTTTCTTGGCGATATCCTGGGCATTGAGGGTTTCGGACATTAGGCTTCACCTCCGTACGAATTAGCAGAGTTTGCGAGGGTCTCCTGCGCGATGCGCAGCTGCGTCTTGACGGAAATATCACGACGCTCGCCGCGGGCCTCAAGCACCAGGCCGCCCACGATAGACGGGTCGACCTGCTCGATAAGGAATACCTTGCGGCCGAAGTCCTGCTCGCATTTCTTAGTGATGGTTTGACGCAGCTCGTCGTCGAGCGGGATCGCCGTGGTGACGGTCACGCCCACTACATCCTCGTCTTCCTCGGCAACATACTTAAAGGCAGCTGCCACCTTGGGAAGAAGGTCGAGCTGGTCGCGCTTGGACATGGTGTCGAGCACGGCGATGATCTCGGGGCTGGCAGAAGCCAAGCGCTCGATCATCTCGAGGTCCTCGAACACATGGTTCTCGGCCTTAGCGGCTTCCAGAAGGGAGCGCGCGTAGGTCTCGAGCACCTTGTCCTGATAGCGGCTAGTCGGCATTCAGGCTACCTGCTTCCTGGATGTAGCGCTCGATGAGCTTCTTCTGCTCGGACTCGTCCTCGAGTGCCTCGCCCACGATCTTGGTGGCGACGGCAACGGACAGGTCGGCGATGGAGCTCGCGGCACCGGCGTAGATGGACTTGCGCTCGTCCTCGACGGTCGTATGGGCCTTGGCGATAATCTCCTCGGCCTCCTTGTGAGCAGCCTCGATGATACGGGCGCGCTCGGACTCGGCGTCCTTACGGGCCTCGAGAACGATGTCGGCAGCCTGACGACGGGCGTCGGTGACGATCGAGTCGGACTCAGCACGCTTGGCGATAGCCTCCTGCTTGGTCTTCTCGGCCTCGTCGAGGCTCTCCTCGATCTTCTTGCCGCGCTCCTCCATGGTTTTCATGATGCCCGGCAGGGCGACCTTGGCCAGCACGATCCAGATGATCAGGAAGGCGATAAGCGCCGGGATGAACTCCGCCATCTTAGGGATGAGGATGTCCGCACCGGCAGCGCCGTCCTCGGCGAACGCGGAAACCGGCATGAGCAGCGCGGCCGCGGACGCGGAGAGTGCGATCGCGCTCTTCTGGGATGAAAGATTCATACTTGACGCTCCGTGCTATTTAACGATCAGCGCGACAACGAAGCCGATCAGAGCCAGAGCCTCGCCGAAGGCGGAGCCCATGATGAAGACGGTGAACACGCGGCCCTGGACCTCAGGCTGACGGGCCATAGCACCCGTAGCACCCAGAGCAGACAGGCCGATAGCAAGACCAGCGCCGATAACACCGAGACCGTAACCGATAACTCCCACGATTCCTCCTTTGTCGTGCGTGTCTTATTTCACGCAGGATAACCTTTTTATAACTGCCGGGCTCCATGGGTACGGGCACCGGCGGTTTAACGAATTGCCTTACCTTTAAGGCGCGAACGGAAGCCTACTCCTCCTCCGCGACCTCCTCCGCCTCGGAGACATACACGGCGGTAAGGACCGTGAAGACGTAAGCCTGGATGGCGCCGACCACAAGCTCGATCGCATAGATCAGGATGAGGATGGCAAGCCAAGCCAGCGAAGGCAGGGCGCCGACGGCGTGGGCCGCGGAAACCTGCTGAAGCAGCGGCTGCATGAACATGCTCGCCATGATGGCGAACGAACCCATGACCACGTGTCCTGCGAACATGTTGCAGAACAGACGGACGGCGAGCGTGATGAGGCGCAGGAAGGTCGAAAAGAGCTCGACGACCCACACGAGCACGTTCATCGGGAAGCTCACGCCCTGCGGGGCGAGGCTCTTGATGTAGCCGATCACGCCGTGAGCCTTGCATCCGTAGTAGATGAAGTACACGAAGGCGAAGATGGCGAGCGCGGCGGTGGAGCCGATTGCGCCGGTGCCGGGCTTCATTCCCGGGATCAGGCCGATCATGTTATTGATCAGGATGAACAGGAAAAGCGAGCACAGGAACGGGAAGTGCTTCTTCCAGTTCTCACCCACGACGCCCTTGCCGATATCGTTCTCGACGTACTCGATGATGTACTCGAAACCGTTGACGAAGAAGCCCTTGGGAACCAGGGTCTGCTTCTTCTTGAACACGGCCAGGACGATCAGGAGCACGATCGTGGAGACGATCAGCCAAAACGAGTACTGCGTGATGCCGCAGCTCAGATCGCCCACGACGGGGGTGGAGCTGAACTCGCTGACCAGATGATTAATCTCATCAGGCAGCTTTTCAAAAATTTCCACGACTTACCTTTCGACCTCATGAGGATCTCGCAGCGCCTTGGCGACACGAACCGCGCAGGCGGCCATAAAGGCCACGAAGCCGATCGCCTCGCCCAGGAGGAACATGCGAAATGCCTCTCCGAACAACACAAACACAACCAAGGTAAAGACGAGCAGGGCGATTGCCGAGACCGCCAGACTCACCATACCCTTGAGCATGTCCGCATTCTGTTTATCGTCAAGAACCGGCTTGAGCGTAAAGACAAAGGGAAGGAAGGCAATTGCGCCCGCGATGGCGCCTGCAACGATAGCGAGCAGATCGGCTATCTGAAACACTGGCGTCCTCACTTTCCTTTTTAACGCTTCACAGAACAGTTCCCGCCAAACATTGGTGACTATTGTACGAGCCAATCGCTAAAGTACAACCGAAAAAGCATCGGTTAATACGCACCTGTTCGTTTTCTTAAGACCTTCTTTATGCCGCAGGTACGGTAATACGTTTTTCTCGAACCCTGCAGGGCAAAACGTCCGTTAACAGGAGTGCGCGCGGTCGCCTTTTGTTCGTCCGCGCGCACCGTTTCTTCGTATTTGCAGCCGCGGCCGTTTAGCCCAGCGACTAGAGCGTGCCGTAGATGCGGTCGCCGGCGTCGCCGAGGCCGGGAACGATGTAGGCAGCCTCGTTGAGATGGTCGTCGATGGCGCAGGTATAGATATGTACATCGGGATCCTTCTCGGTCAGCGACTTGAGGCCCTCGGGGGCCGCGACGATGCACAGCATGCGGATGTCCTTGACACCGCGCTCGCGCAGGTAGCTGATGGCCATCTCGGCCGAACCGCCCGTGGCAAGCATGGGGTCGACGACCAGGCAGATGCGCTGGTCGATATCCTTGGGCATCTTGCAGTAATACTCGTGCGGCTCGTGGGTGACCTCGTCGCGCTCCATGCCGATGTGGCCCACGCGAGCGGAGGGCACCAGGTCGAGGATGCCGTCGACCATGCCAAGGCCCGCACGCAGGATGGGCACGATGGCGAGTTTCTTGCCGGCAAGCTGTTTGAACGTGGCGGTAGTGATGGGGGTCTCGACCTCGACGTCTTCCATAGGCAGGTCGCGCATGGCCTCGTAGCCGTCAAAAAGCGCGAGTTCGCGCACGAGCTGACGGAACTGGTTGGTGCCGGTGTTTTTGTCGCGCAGGATCGACAGCTTGTGCTGGACGAGCGGGTGATCGACAAGCGTCACACGGGACGCATCGTAGGTGACGGTCATGGATTGATTGCCCCTTTCGTTGCGGCCGCAAAACGGCCTTGCTGACAAGGTGTGCAGCAATGTTGCCGCCGCACGCCATGCATTAGTTTAGCGGTTTGTTGTATCGAGCAGCCCATCGCAGCCCTACTGTGAGGTGCTGAGCGAGCGCCTGACTGCATCACGCCAGCCCGCAAGGTTTTGCTCGCGGCGCTCGGCGGACATGTGGGGAAGGAAGGTCCTAACGATCTGGGCATTTTGCTCCAGCTCTTCCAGGTCTTCCCAATAGCCGACGGCAAGACCCGCCAAGTACGCGGCACCGATTGCCGTGGTCTCCACCGTCTCGCATTGCAGCACGGGGATATCCAGCAGGTCGGCCTGGAATTGCATGATGAACTCGTTGCGCGAGGCACCGCCATCGACAGACAGGCGCTCAATCGAAAGCCCCACGTCCTGCTCCATGGCGCGCAGCACGTCGTAGCTCTGATATGCCATGGATTCGCAGGCGGCACGTACGATGGTCGCACGGCTCGAGGCGCCGGTCAGACCGCACACGATACCGCGAGCATGCGGGTCCCACCAGGGAGCACCCAAACCCGCAAAGGCGGGAACGAAGTAGCAGCCCTCGTTGTCGCTAATCGAAGCGGCGAGTTGTGCCGACTCGCTCACGCTCGAGATGATGCCCATGTTGTTGCGAAGCCAGTTCATCGTTGAGCCGGCGGCAAAAATAGAGCCCTCGAGCGCATAGCTGACTTTGCCGTCCGCAGCGATACCGATGGTGGAAACCAGGCCATTCTTGGATTCGACGATCTCGTCGCCGGTGTTCATGAGCATAAAGCAACCCGTGCCATAGGTGTTTTTGGTCTGGCCGGGACGGAAACAGCAGTGGCCGAACAGCGACGCCTGTTGGTCACCCGCCACGCCCATGATGGGCGGCATGTTGGTCATGATGTCGCTCGCGACGCGGCCGTAGTCGCCCGAGCTCCAGCGAACCTCGGGCATCATGGAACGTGGAACGTCAAAGAGTGCCAGCAGGTCGTCGTCCCAATCGAGCGTATGGATATTAAAGAGTGCCGTGCGGCTGGCATTGGTGTAGTCGGTGGCAAAGACCTGGCCGCCGGTGAGGTTGTAGATGAGCCAGGTGTCGATGGTGCCAAACATGAGGTCGCCCGCCGCCGCGCTTTCGCGTGCGCCGTCGACGTTGTCGAGAATCCACTGCACCTTGGAGGCCGAGAAATACGGGTCGAGCGTGAGTCCCGTGCGGGAGCGCACCAGCCCTTCTGCGCCCTGCTCGACAAGCTCGTCGATCAGAGGTGCGGTACGGCGGCACTGCCATACGATGGCGTTATAGATCGGCTGACCGCTCACGCGATCCCAGACCACCGTGGTCTCGCGCTGGTTGGAGATGCCGATGGCGGCAATGCGGTCGGAGTGGATACCGCTCTTAAACTGGACTTCCATCATGACGGCGATCTGGCTAGCAAGGACCGCCATGGGGTCTTGCTCTACCCAACCGGGACGCGGGAAGCTGGTTTTGACGCTGCGACGTGCCTGCGCGACGATGCAGCCGTACTCGTCGACGATGGTCGCAAGTACCGAGGTGGTGCCGCAGTCGAGCGCCATGATGTAGGAACCGCCAAAGTCAAACGAGGCATCTTCCATGCCCAGGCTGCCCAGATTCAACGACATCGCTTAAACCTTTCTATTGCATCGGGTCGGACAGGACCCGTTCGATCTCTGATGCGGGAAGTGCGCCTTGGCGCAGGATCTGGAGCTCGCCGTGCTGAAACGACACGATGGTCGAGGCGTCGCGACACGGGGTCTCACCGGCGTCGACGGCAACATCGACCCCCTCCAGGATGCGACCCTCCACCGTGATAAAACTTGCCGGCGCGGGCGCGCCATGCGTGTTGGCGCTGGTGCAGGCAAGGGGGCTGCCACAGGCGCGAATGAGCGCCTGCACCACGGGCGAGGCCGAAGCGCGAAGTGCCACCGTGTCGTCGGCAGCGCGCATAAAGGTCGGCACGCAGGGGGCTGCCTTGACCACGATAGTCAGGGCTCCCGGCCAGCATCGTCGCGCGAGTATGCGGGCATCTTCCGGGATATCCACGCCATAGCGGTCGAGTGCTTCGACGCCATCGACCAGCCAAGCGACGGTTTGCGTGAGTTCACGTTGCTTGAGAGTGAAGATACGGCGATAGCCGGTGCCGAGCGCAGGAACTGCGGCGCCATTGACGGCAGCCTGCGGATCGCGCGGCCACGATGGGAATTCGCTTGTATCTTGGGGCACGGCGTCCGAGAAGGCGTTGACTGCCACGGCGACACCGTAGACGGTCTCGGTCGGGATCAAAGCCAGGCCGCCGCGGCCGAGCACCTCGGCCGTGCGCTCGACGGCAAGCCGATGCGGCTCGCGCGTTCCCTCGTATACCCGATAGACCGTCTGCATGTGTATGCCAGCCCCTTACGCTCTGGTGCAAGTTTGTTTACTGTGGGGCATTCTCGCACGAAACGTTCAACCTATTTGCCCAGAGCGCATGTTGGTTTGGTGAGCGGCTCTAGTAGTCGGTGAAAGTGAGGGGGTTATTGGACTGCGACGAACTTCTTTGGCCTGCCGGCGTGACGTTCTTGGGCGGCGTAGCGCTCGATGCTGTCTATCGTTATCATCCGACGGCCGTCGACGAGTTCAACATCGAGCTTTCCGGCTTTGACCAGCGCGGTAATCCGCGGAGCGGAGACTTTGAGGTCCAGCGCTGCGTCTTTAAATGTTCGGCACGCCGCTTCCCGAGCGTCCTCGTGGTCGATTTCGACTGAAAGGGCCACGACCTCGGCCGAGCGTTCGTACCCTGCCGGAGTCAAACCGTTGTTGAGGTCGTCGGCCAAAAACGCCATCAGTGCCTCGGTGGCATGGGCAATCGCTTCTTCGCGCGTATCGCCATCGGCAAAGGCGCCGGGAATCTGCGGGAAGCTAGCGCAGTAACCATCGTCTTCTTTTATGAGAACGCAGTCATAGGTAAATCGCTGCCTCATTTTGCCTCCAACCACCATCCAGCTTGGCGACGAATACTTGCCCACGTGCCCTTCTTTGGTCGATCACCACCAGAGCCGTTCACGGTGACAACGCGGTCACCAGAAACATACTTAGCATGACTACCGACTTGCGCGACCTTCACGAATCCATCGTGCTTGAGTAGGGCAATGATTTCCCGAAAGGTAGGAAGTTGCATGGGCCGACCTCTTTCAGCCGTCCTAATTATAAACTACTTTATAATTTTTGCTAACCAGTTAATAAATATTACTGGCGCTGCTTGGGCTCGGTTACGATGGCTCGGACGATGCGGGGGCGATCGGTGAGGTCGCGGACGATGCGCACGTCCGAAAGGCCCGCTTGGCGACAGAGCTCGGCCGCGGCGTCGAGGGCGCCCTCGTAGAGCTCGCAAGCAAACAGGCCGCCGGCGCGCAGCATATAGGGTGCCGCGTTGAGCAGACGGCGGAAGATATCGAGACCGTCGGCACCGCCCTCGAGAGCCAAATCGGGCTCAAAGTCCTTGACCTCGTGCGGCAGCGAGCGCATGACGTCGGTCGGGATGTAGGGTGGGTTGGAGACGAGCACGTCGAAGGTGCCCCACTCGTCGTGGGGAATGGAGCTCACCAGGTTGGTGAGGCTGAAGGCAACCTCATCTGCCGTGAGGCCGAGCGCGTCGCGGTTTTTGGTGGCCAGATCGATAGCGCGCGGCTCGATATCGGTTGCGGTGCAGGTGACATGGCCGCGGCGCTCCCAGGCAAGGGAGAGCGAAATGCAGCCCGTGCCGCAGCCGACCTCGAGAACGCGGGCAGTGCGGGGCTCGACCGGAGCGGGCGCGGCGGCATCCTGAGCTGAAGCCGTCTCCTGGTCGGCACCCTCGCTGGCGATGCCGTATTCGTCGAGCTCGGGCTCGGCGGCTTCCGCAGTCTCGGCTTCTGCCGCCTGCGCGGCGGCTTCCTCGGCCTCGCGATCGGCCAGTTCCTCGGCATAGGCACGGCTGCCCAGTACGTCGCCGCCTAGCGCCGCCTCATCGGCAGCCGTCAGGTTAGCGGCACGGCGCTCGGCAGTCGCCCGTTCGTCTGCCAGCGCGGCCTCGGCCTTGCGTGCCTCCTCGACCTCATCGTTCCAAGGCAGCTCAACACGCTGACGGGCAGCGGCCTCGGGGCTCAGTACCTCGGCATCCAGATAATTGAGGACTTCCTCGACGAGCATCTCGGTCTCGGGGCGCGGAATGAGCACACCGGGGGCGCACGCGACGTCGATCATGCGAAACTGCGTGCTGCCCGTGATGTATTGCAGCGGCTCGCCCTTAGCGCGGCGGACAACGGCCGCATGCATGGTCTCGAGCTGGGCCGCGTTAAGCGTCTCGTCCATACGCATATATAGGTCAATGCGCGCCAGGCCCGTGGCGGCGCACAGCAGCCACTCGGCAGAAAGACGGGGGTGCTCCTCGCCGCGCTCGGCCAGGTACTCCTTGGTCCACTCGAGACAACGCTTGATGGTCCAAATCTCGTTTGCCATGGGGCCCTCCCCTCTTAAGCGCCGGACGGCGCGCGAATGTCGGAGCAGATTGTAAGCGAGGCCAGCGCTTGGCAAGGGACGATTGAGGGCGATTATCGAGAATCAGCCCAGATTTTTGGTTTGGCCCTTTTCAAAGTGTTCATTCGTCGACGTTCATATTTGAATCCGTCAAGCTTTTGGCAAGGTTGCCCCAAAACTGACCAACATCTAACCAAATACTTGCCACATTGCTTGACGAGCGACGCACCAAAAAGGGCCCCGCGACTTCTTGGACGTATTTTCGAGCAATATTTTCAATTGCAGATGAATGCCGATAATTTCTTAAAGCAGGTAAATAGCTTAATTTCTAACAAAACAAATTGAATAAATTTGAAAAGCAATTTACCCAACCTAGTCATTTAAGAACGTCCCCAATGACTACCTTGGAAACCCCGCAGGTTGAGCATACCGCATCCGGAGCAAGTCAACGTCGCAGGTAGAGGACGGACAGCGAGCGGGTTGCATTTGAGACAAGGTGACGTGAAACGAAAGGGCGCTGACCTTCTGGTCGCGCCCTTGAAGTTGAACGTCAGATTGTCCAAATGCGGCCCGCGCAGCGTCGGCTGGTCCGCCGTTCGGTAGAACGGCGGAACCTACACGGCCTGTGCCAGCTTCTCGGCACGCTCGGCGGCGGCGAGCGCCTCGATGACGGTGCCGAGCTGGTCGCCCAGGAGGACGCCGTTGTAGGTGGAGTTGAAGCCGATGCGGTGATCGGTCACGCGGTCCTGGGGCTGGTTGTAGGTACGGATCTTCTCGGAACGGTTGCCGTGGCCGATCTGGCTCTGGCGCTCGGCACCGAGCTCCGCCTGCTGCTTCTCGAGCTCCATCTCGTACAGACGGGCGCGCAGCATCTGCATGCAGACTTCGCGGTTCTGGATCTGGGAGCGCTGTTCCTGCGACTGCACCACGGTGTTGGTGGGCAGGTGGGTGATGCGCACGGCGGAATAAGTGGTGTTAACGCACTGACCGCCAGGACCGGAGGCGCAGTAGGTGTCGATACGCAGGTCGGACTGGTTGATCTGGACGTCGATCTCCTCGGCCTCGGGAAGTACGGCGACGGTCGCCGTGGAGGTCTGGATACGGCCCTGGGACTCGGTCTTGGGAACGCGCTGGACGCGGTGCACGCCGGACTCGAACTTCATGACGGAGTAGACGCGGTCGCCCTCGACCTTGAACTCGATGGACTTAAAGCCGCCGGCCTCGCTGGGGCTGGAGTCGAGCACGGTGGTCTTCCAGCCGCGCGACTCGCAGAAGCGCTGATACATCTTGTACAGATCGCCGGCAAAGATGGCCGCCTCGTCGCCACCAGCGGCGGAGCGAATCTCGACGATGGTGTTCTTGTCGTCGTTGGGGTCGCTCGGGATGAGCATGTACTTAATGTCTTCCTCGAGCTGGGGAAGCTTGGCCTCGTTTTCGGAGATGTCCATCTGGAGCATCTCCTTCTCATCGGCATCGGTAGTATCGTGGAGCATTTCCTTGGCGGCCTCGATGTCATCGAGCGCGCCGATGTACTCGCGCGAGGCAGCGATGAGGTCGGACTGGTGCGCGTACTCCTTGTTGAGACGCGTGAACTCCTTGATATCGGAGGCGACGGCCGGGTCGGAAAGCTTTTTCTCGAGCTCCTCGTAGGCCTTGATGATCTTTTCGAGCTTGTCGCGCATGACGGGACTCCTTTATATGCGTGAAGGTGAAAATCGGCAGAATTGATGGGGCGCACGGCGCCATTGCGGGGGTAAGTCCAGCTAGAGCATGTCGATCTTCAGATACATGCGCATCCCTTCGCGTACGGGGTACATAGTTGCGGTCTAACCCATACATGATAGCGTGCGCAGGCAAACCTGCATATAACCCGCACGGAATCCGACAAAGGGAGAGTCCCTTTGTCGGATTCTAGAGCGTATGGAGCAGGGCGATGAGGAAGCGGACACCATGGAGGTAGGCGCGGCGGGTGATGCGCTCGTTGGTGCCGTGGACGCCGCGGTCGCACTCGTCATCGTCGACCACAAACGCCGAAAAACGAATGCATTCGGAGCAAATGTGCTGGTAGTTGGCAGCGTCGGTCGCGCCGATCACGGTCGAGGGGACAATCGCCAACGGCTCGGATGATCCGTTTTCCTCCGTCCCCTTTGGATCGCGGAAATAGCGGGCGGCGATGGAGCGAACCGCCTCGAGGCCGGGACCACCGATGCGCGGGGACGGCGAGGGCTCGGAGCTGCCGGGGCCCAGCTCCACTTCGACACGACCGGCAAGGTCCGCCCCGGCAACCGCCTCACGGCAGCGCGCCACAACGTCGGCCACGCTCGTGCCCTCGAGCATGCGGAAGTTAATGTTGGCCCACATATCCTGCGGCATTACGTTGGCGCCGGCGCTGCCTCCCTCGATCTGCGTGGGCGCGCAGGTGGTCGTCACCAGCGGATAGAGCTTTTTGCTGGCGAGGCACTCGCGCACGATGGCATCCCCGTTGGCGGCAATCTCATCCGCCGTGTAGAGCCCCAGCTCGACAAGCTGCGCGGCAAGCAGATCGGTCACGCGCGTCGGCCACTCGATATCGCAGATTGCGGCGATGGCACGGCTGAGCACCTCGAGCGACGTGCCGCCGTAGGGGTTAGACGAATGCCCGCCCGCGCTCTTCGTCTTGAGCACGATATCGGCATAGCCCTTTTCGGCCAGGTCGGCATGCATAAGCCAGCCCTCGCCCACGCCGTACTCGGCAGCCGAAACGATACGGTAGTCACCCTCGTCGATCAGGAACTCGAGCTCAACACCGCGCTCCTCGAGCACGCGGCCGATAGCTCCAGCGCCGTACTGCGTGGTTTCCTCGTCCTGGCCAAAGGCGAGCAACAGCGAACGCTTGTGCTCCCAACCGTGCGCCAACGCATACTCAACCGCCTCGAGAATGCCTGCGACCTGATCCTTCATGTCGATAGCGCCGCGACCCCAAATGTAGGTGTCGTCCACCTGTCCGCTAAAGGGGGCGTGCGTCCAGTCGGCCTCGGTACCCGGCACCACGGGGACCACGTCCATGTGGCCCATGAGCATGACGGGTTTGAGGGCGGAGTCGGAACCGCCAAGCGTCACCAACAGCGAATGGCCGACAAGCTCGACCTCGCCCGCCGCAAATACGTGCGGCCAGGCCTGCTGCATATACGCGCGCAGGTCGTCGAAGGGCTGCCAGTCCACCGCCTCGGCATCCATGCTCGAAATGGTCGGAAACGACAGCACGCGGCCCAAGCGCTCGCACGCGCCGACCTCGTCTATATCGGCAAAATCGTCCTCATGCGCAAAGAAGCGCCAAACCTCGGCCATGGCATCCTTTCGATTGTGACGACAAAGGCCGCCCCACGGGAGCGGCCCTGCAACGTAAGCGTTTGCGGTCGGTTATTTGTCCTCGAGATAGCGAGAGAGGAACTCACGAGTGCGCTGGTGTTTGGGGTTGCCGAAGAGCTCGGCCGGCGCGGCATCCTCGAGCACCACGCCCTTGTCCATAAAGACCACGCGGTCGGACACGGTTCGGGCAAAGGCCATCTCATGCGTGACGACGACCATGGTCATGCCGTCGGCGGCGAGCTTGCGCATGACCTCGAGCACCTCGCCCACGATCTCGGGGTCGAGTGCCGAAGTCGGCTCGTCGAACAGCATGATCTGCGGACTCATGCACAGGGCACGAGCGATGGCCACGCGCTGTTTTTGACCACCGGACAGGCGACCAACGGCGGCGTGCGCGAACTTTTCGAGTCCCACGCTCGTCAGATGCTCCATCGCGACCTTCTCGGCCTCGGCCTTGCTCATCTTTTTGAGCGTGACGGGCGCGAGCGTGCAGTTGTCGAGCACATCCATGTTGTTGAACAGGTTAAAGCCCTGGAACACCATGCCGATGTCCTCGCGCAATTTGTTGATGTTGCAGCGCTCGGCCGTGAGGTCCTGGCCGTGGAACCAGATGTGGCCCGCGTCCGGGGTCTCGAGCAGGTTGAGGCAGCGCAGGAAGGTCGATTTGCCCGAGCCCGAGGCGCCGATGATGGTGACAACCTCACCGGGATTGACGGACAGGTCGATGCCCTTGAGCACCTCGAGCGAACCAAAGCTCTTGCGCAGGCCCTCGACGCGGATGAGCGGCTCATTGGTCTGTGCGGCGGCCGCAACGCCGGTAATGGCGGTATCTGCCATGATGATTCTCCTCGTCTTAAGCCTAGTTAGAGCTGGGCAGCGTGGCAGGAGCCTCGGCGCCGAGCTTTTTGCCAAAGGCCTCGAGCAGGCGGCTCGCCACGAGCGTCAGGATCAGGTAGACCACGAGCGCCACGCAGTAGACCTCCATCTGGCGGTAGTACACGCCGGCGACCGTGGTAGTAGCGTACATAAGGTCGAACACGCCGATAACCGAAAGCACCGACGAGTCCTTGATGTTGATGATGAGCTCGTTGGTGAGCGCCGGAATCGCGTTTTTAATGCCCTGGGGGAACACGACCTTGCGCATAGCCTGCCACTGCGAAAGCCCCAGCGAGCGCGCTGCCTCGGCCTGGCCGGGATCGATGGACTCGATGCCGCCGCGCAGGACCTCCATCATGTAGGCGGTGGAGTTGAGCGAGATGGTGACGAGGCCGGCGGTGAAGGTACTCCAAATCTGGTTGGCCTGGGCGGTCTCGAAGCCCATGCCGCGCAAAACGGTGAAGCCCGCGTAATAGATGAGCAGGCCCTGGACCATCATGGGCGTGCCGCGCACGATGGTGGAGTAGACGGTCGCAAAGCCGCGGCCGATGCTCTTAAAGAAGCGCACCAGGTCGTTGTCTACGCGGTCGAAGGTCTGAATACGCAGGAACACAAAGAGCAGCGCCAGGAAGAATGCGATGACGGTGCCGAAGGTGGCAAGCGCGATGGTGATCTCGATGCCACGGATGAAGAAGTCGCCGCTCTTGTAGGTCATGTAGACCAAGCTCGACAAAAAGTCGCTGGGGTTGGAATCCGAGACAATGCTCACCTGCACCAGATCGATAAACGACATGACGCAGCGGTCGACAAAGAAGATCGCCGCGATGACGACCACGACATAGCTGCCCAGGCGCGCGCCGCGACGGAAACGCTCGGATGCAAACGGTGACTTTTCGCGATAGTCGCTCCAGTGCATAACCTTGGTGACGAGCGCTGCCGCCGACACGACGATCCAGGCCCAAAGAATCGCCCAAAGGCAATCTTGGAAGATGCCGGTGGGCGCCAAAAAGCTCAGCGGCGTGGGGTTGCGCTGGCTAAATGCCAAGCCGAGCGCCGCGATAACGCTCGTGCCCAGGTACACATAACGGTGGTCGGCCTTGATAAAGGAGGCCAGACGATTGATGCCTTTCATGCTGCCTCCCTATGCCGGCTGACGGTCGAGGCACGCGTCCCACATTTGGTCGCGCTCCTCTTGGCTAATGCCCTTGAGTGTCTTGTCGATGAGCTTAAGCAGTTTGTCCGATCCCTTGCGGCAACCGACATTCGCCGTGACCTCCTGCTTAAAGCCCTCGCCCTCGGCAAAGTGGATGGGGACGATACCGGGATTTTGGGCCATATAGCCCTTTTCGTTCTCAGTGTTGTAGGTCACGGCGTCGCACGTGCCCTGCAGCAGATTCGAGAACACCGTGGGGACCGAATCGACCGGGTTCTTGTGCACAACGCCCGGAATCTCGTCGATGACGGTATCGAGCATGGTGTCCTTTTGGCCGAGCACCGTGGCACCGCTGAAGTCGCTGAGCTTGGTGGCGTTTTGGTAGGGCGAGCCCTCTTTTACGAACAGGCCAAAGTAGCCAATGAAGTACGGGTCGGAAAAGCCGACGGACTCCTCGCGCTCGGGCGTGGCGCTCATGCCGGCGATGATGAGGTCAATCTGGCCGTTGTTGAGCGAGTCGATAAGGCCCGAGAAGCTCTGCTTGACGGCAACGGGCTCGCCGCCGAGAGCCTTGCAGACGATCTTGGCGATCTGCACGTCGTAGCCATCGGCGTAGGCTCCCTGCACGTTATCGATGGGGATCGTGAACTCGCTGGCCTCGGAAACCTGCCAGTTGTACGGGGCGTAGGCCGCCTCCATGCCAATGCGGATCTTATCCTTGCCGATCACAGAATCGGACAGGTCGTCGCGACCGCCGCCCGTCGTGGACTGAACTACTTCCAGCGTGGAGGGACGCTGGCAGCCGGCAAGTGCGCCGGCGACGACAGAAGCGCTCGCAGCGAGAGCGCTACCCAAAAAGATGCGACGGCTGCATACCGGCTGTGGATGCGCGTCGCGTTGATGGGGAGAATGCATAATCTGCCTTCCCTGTTGAATCGTATGCTGACGACTTAACAGGATATACGCCAGCGACCAGCAGCGCAGCACAAGCTCGAAAAATTAATAGACACACGGTAGTCATTGGGAGCGTCGATGTTTTGGCAATGCCAGCAGGCGCCACCCAGAGCGAACAAGTTAGCATGAAAAAGGCAAGGCATAGACCTTCTGGTCATGCCTTGCCTTTTGAATGACAAATTGTCGCTCTGGGCGGCGCGCAGCGTCGACCGGTCCGCCGTTCGTCAGAACGGCGGAACCTCTAGAGCAAGGTGGCGCTAAAGCTGCGGACGTCCGTCTCGCCCGGCGCCAGCGTGATGGTGTTGACCTTGTGCTCAAAGACATCGTCCTCGGTGTCCATGGTGGTATGACCGGTCCAGGGCTCGAGCGCCACAAACGGAGCATCGTTGGCGGCAGACCACACGCCGATGTACTTAAAGCCCTCAAAGTCGATCTTGACGCCGTGGCCCGACTTGCGGCCGCGCAGTGTGAGCGTAGAGCCCGGAGTATCGGTGAACATGATGGCATCGTTATCGAAGCTGCGGTGCGTGATGGGCAGCACGTCCGAGTTATCGGGGGCCTTGTAGCTACCCTCGAACGTCATAAGACCGTCGGGCGTGATGATGGGAGCCTCGTTGGTCCAAGCCTCGGTAAACGCCAGCTCGTAATCCTCGAACGCCTCGTCTTCGGCACCGGGGGCGGGCACGTTGAATGCAGGATGACCGCCCACCGAGAACGGCAGGTCCACGTCGCCGGTGTTGGTGACGGCAAAAGTCTGGGTAAGCGTGGCGTCGCCGGTTAGGGCATAGGTCATGTTGAGCTTAAAGTGGAAGGGGAAAGCCTTGAGCGACTCGGGCGTATCGGTGATCTCGTAGGTGACGGACGAGCCGTCCTCGGAGACCTCGACCAGCTTGTGCTCGACGATGCGCGCGAGTCCGTGGCGCGGCATCTCGCAGGTGCCGGCCGCAGACGTCGCCGTGTTGTTGCGCAGCGAGCCCACAATGGGGAACAGAATGGGCGCGTGCTTGCCCCAAAAGGCCGGGTCGCCCTGCCACAGATACTCGTTGCCGTTGAGGGCAAGGCTCGTGAGCTGGGCGCCCATGGAATCGATGGCCGCGGTAAGGCCGCCGCGCTTGATGGTAGTGACGGTGGACATGCTACTTCCTCCAATAGTAAACAACGGTGTCGAGGGCTATTGTCCCACTCTTGGCGGCGGGGTTGAGCGACAGGTGCAGTTATTGAGCAATAGCGTAAAGGTCAAACCCGCCCTGTGGCGTGCTATCGACCGTATCGGGCGCCTGTGAATTAAAGCTCACCGGAACCATGCGCTTTGAGGCGCGGTAACGCGTGCCGTCGGTGGCGACGGGCGGCTCATCGACCGTGAGCTCGTAGTCGCCGGGCTTGAGCTCGATACCGTCACCTTCGGAATTGACGTATTGATACTCGTCGATTGCTTGTCCCTTGAGCGTGCGACCCACGATATGGACGAGCATCTGGCTGTCGCCGCGGGCGGTGTCCCATGTCGCACCGTCCTTAACCTCGACCGACACATGCACCGAGCGCGTGCGGCTGAGCGATTGCTCGACAGACATCTCGACCTTGGCGGCGTCTTTTCGTTGTTGTTCAACATGGCTCCAGACGTTTCCAATTACCGAGCATGCGATAACGCCGGCCATGAAGGCGATGAGGATGGGGCCGAGCGGAGAGCGACGGCCCGCGTCCTCCTCGCGAGCCAGGTCGGGGCGACGTGTGGGCGCGGGTGCTTGGGCACCCTGCGAGGGCACGTCGAGAATGCTGAAGGATGCCGTACTGCCGGGGTCGATGTTATGGCGCGGCTGCGGGATCTTGGCCGGCGAGATGGACATGTCCGCCGGCTCACCGAGTGTGGCCGTGGCATCGGCCTTAGCTTCATCGGCCTCGGCTTGGGCCCAAGCCTGCTCAAAGGTCAGGGGCTCGGCGGCATCGGAGGCGGCGTCAGGCTCGACAGCAGCATCGTTGCCGGCCTCGTCCTCGTCGCTCGACACGTCACGCGGCGCGGGCTCGTCCCACTCCTCGTCCGGAGCCTCGCCCTCGCTATACCACCATTCAAAGTTATCGATATCCATACGGGGCGCCCCTTAAGCCTCGCAAATAAACACTTGCCAGCCTTATACCCCCAGATGGCACGGGAGCTCGCCGGCACAGACAGGAAAAAGCGTCACAACATTCGACGCTTTTCCTCGTTTTCGAGATTTTCATCAAATGTTGTGACGGTTTGGGCAGCAGCCACACCACGAATGTGACAAAGGGACTGTCCCTTTGTCACATCTGGAGGGTAACAGGGATTTGGATGCAGCAAAAGTCCTCTTGGTGGGACTCGTCGTAGCTCGTGGTATCGAGGTAGCAAAAGTCGAAAGCGTTGCCAACGGGCTGGAGCGCGTGCTCGTCCATGCAGGCAACGATGGCGCGGATGCCCTCGGGCTCGTACGGCATACCCCAGCGGCTCATGCACAGGTATGTGCCCTCGGGCAGCACTTCGATGCCGATCTCTGCCAGCTCGGCAGCATCGCTCGGCAGCATTTCCTCGGCACCGCGCGGCAGCACGGCAAAGGAGCCGGCACCGGCGATAGGGTCGTCGGAATGCAGCGCCTCGCGACGCAGCATGGCGCCCCAGCCGCGCATGGGACGCGTGCCCGTCAACGTACGCATGCGCAGGATTGCCCGCATGAGCGTAGGGTGAAGCATCGAGCGGCCGCGCTCGATATCGCCCGGAAACTCCTCAAAGACCACGTAGCGACGCTCGAATTGCTTGAGCTCCGGCTTGCCCTCGCGCTCGCGCCAGTAAACCGCCTCGTCGTAAAAGCTCAGACGCTCCTGTACGCTCGCGCGCTCGGCTTTGAGCCCGGCAATCTGCTCATCGAGCGCCCGCACCCGCGAGCGCAGGTGATCGGTCATCTCGCCAATGTCGAACGTCGAGGTTAGGCGGTCGATCTCGTCGAGTTCGAGCCCCAGGTCGCGCAGCATGCAAATCAGACGCATGAGCGGGATCTGCGTGGGCGAATAGAAGCGGTAGCCTTTTTCGTTGACCACGGCGGGCTTAAACAGGCCGATCTTGTCGTAGTAGATGAGCGTTTGGCGCGAAACATTAAACAAGCTCGCCATCTCGCTAATCGCATACATGCCCGTCTGCATAAGTCCTCCCGACACATCCTTTTAGCGCACAAAGCCCGCCGCCCACAGGGGCAGCGGGCTCAAACACTACTCGTATCCTACCCTAAAGACGCCCATGACCAGCGCTTATAGTTTGCGCATGACACGCCGACGGCCTCGAGCGCCTTGGCGGCGATGTGATGCACCGCGTCATCGAGCGTGGCGGGGCCGTTGTAAAACGTGAGCATGGGCGGCATGAGCATGACGCCCGGTACGCGCGCCAGGCGCGCCATGTTGTCGACATGAATGGCGCTGAAGGGCGTCTCGCGCACCATGAGCACCAGGCGGCGCTGCTCTTTCATCTGCACGTCGGCCGCACGCAGCAACAGGTTTTCGCTGTAGCCGCTCGCGATGCCGGCGAGCGTCTTCATGGAGCAGGGTGCCACGATCATGCCGTCGACCGGATAGGTGCCGCTTGCGATGGCGGCGCCGATGTTCTTGTTGTCGTAGACCACATCGGCATGCGTGGCAAACTCGTCGAGCGTCATGCCGAGCTCCTGCTCGATGGTGATCTCTCCCCCGCGCGTGACGACAAGCGCCGACTCGGCACCTGCCTGGCGCAGGCATTTGAGGCACTCAAGACCCAGCGCGGCACCGCTGGCGCCAGACACGCCAACGACAATGCGACGGGGGCGGACAGAAGACTCAGGCATGACAACTCCTAACAACAAAATGGCAGCTATAGGTCGGGCAATGTCAGCGAGCGCGCGTCTGGCGAGGCAAGGTGCCCCGAAACAAGAAGGCATAGGGCTTATGCCCATGCCTTCGCAGTTGAGGGGCAGATTGCCCGCCAGGCGCGGGCGCAGCGTCGAGTGGTCCGGCGTTCGGTAGAACGCCGGAACCTTAGAAAGCAATCTCCTTGGCCCACTTGTCCTTGTCGATCTCCATGAACTGCGAGCGGATGAAGTTCTTCTTGAGGTCGAACGGAACCGTGCAGTCGAAGATGGCCTTGCAGGCGATGCCGTGCTCGCGGATCGTGGGGTCGAACGCGGGGTCGTTGGACGGATCGAGCACGTGGCAGTGACAACCGGGGATGGTGATGAGGTCCACGTCGGCCTGGAAGCGCGTGGTCATGGCCCACATCACGTCGCTCATATCGAAGATATCGACATCCTCGTCAACAAGGATGACGTGCTTGAGCTCGGAGAATGCCGAGAAGGCGAGCATGGCGGCGTTGCGCTGACGGCCCTCGTCATTTTTGCTCGACTTCTTGAACTGCATGATGGCAACGAACTTGCCGCCGCCGCAGGGGGCAGCGTGAACGTTGAGCAGGCGGCCCGGGATAGCAGTCTCGACCATCTTGTAAATGGAGGCCTCGGTGGGGATGCCGGCCATGGACACGTGCTCGTGCGAAGGGCCGATGCAGCTCTCCATGATGGGATTGACGCGCGTGGTGACAGCGGTGATCTTGATCACCGGGCAGACCTTGGCGCCGCCGGTGTAGCCGGGGAACTCGGGCATGGCGTAGCCGTGGCCGTTGACGTCCTCGTTGATGGTCTCGTCGTGCATGAGGTAGCCCTCGAGTACGTACTCGGCATTGGCGATGCACTTCTGCGGAACGGTGACGCAGTCGGCAAGCTCGACAGCGTGGCCGCGCAGGGCGCCGGCAATTTGCAGCTCGTTGAAGCCGAGCGGTGTGGTGGGAGCCTCAAAACCGCAGCACATGTACACGGCGGGGTCCAAACCGATGGAGATGGAGATGGGCATGTCTTCGCCGCGCTGGCAGTACTCGTCAAAGAACGCGCCCAGGTGACGGCTGCCGGGGGTAATCCACATGGCAAGCTTATCCTTGTCGACGCAGGAGAAGCGGTGGATGGTCACGTCGGACTGGGAGCCGTCGGGGCTCGTGCCGTAGGCGAGGCCCATGGTGATGTAGGGGCCGCCGTCGACGGGCGTGTTGGTAGGAGCGGGAACGATCTTGCGCAGGTCAAAGCCCTCGTCGGTCGCCTTGTACACGACCTCTTGGCAGTCGACGTGCGCACCCTCGGCGATCTGCTCGGGCGCGATCAGGTTCTCGAAGCGCTTGCCGATCTCGAGGCCCAGGTGCTCCTCGTCCAGGTCGAGCAGGGCGGCAACGCGCTTGCGGCTGGCAAGCATGCCGATGCAGACCTTGGCATCGTCAAAGCCCTTGACGTTGTTGAAGACCATCGCCGGACCCTCTTTGGTCGGGCGCATAACGGTGCCGCCGGCACCGACGTGGCGATAGACACCCGAGACCTCGGCGTCCGGGTCGACCTGAGTGTCGGTCTCGAGCAGCTGGCCCGGCATCTCGCGCAAAAAGTCGAGCGCGGAGCGCAGGTCGTGGATCTGGGAAGCATCGGTAGTGGACATAGCATGCTCCTTTCGGGAGAGTGCCCGGCGGCGAGGATGCCGCCGGGCTTGGTAACGTAATGGGGCCGCAGCGCTCATGGATGGGGCGCTCGGGCACTCGAAGTTCGAGCACTCGGCTGTTTACAGCCCAAGCGCTCGGCCGCTTACATCAGGCCAAAGAGATGGAACCAGGCGGCCTCGACCAGCACGACGATAAAGACGACCGCGGTGAGGGGAATGCCCATGCGCATGGCCTCTTTGGAGGTGTAGCCGCCGGCGTCCTTGCCCTCGCCGATAAGGATCGGCAGGTTATGGAACGGCAGGATGTAGTGGATGTTGATGGACGTGAAGACGATGAGCGCCACGGCGAGCGGGCTCACGCTGGAGCCGGCCGCGAAGCTGATGAACGCCGGCACGCACACGCCGAGCACGGCCATGACCGAACCCATGAACATGTGGATGATCATGGAGAGTGCGGCGACAAGCAGGACGAACAGGAAGATGTTCTCGGGCACGGAGCTGGGAAGCACGACATCGGCGATCCAGGCGTTCATGCCGGTGGCACCGCCCACGGAACCCACGGCCATAGCAGCCGTCAGGAACATGAGGGACTTGATGTCGACGGCGTTCCAGCTGGCGGGGGTGAGGACCTCGCCGATGATGGGCATGGCGAGCGCGACGCCGATGGCAAGTGTCACCCAGCCGATGTAATCGCCCGAGACGGTGAGCCACAGCGCGATTGCGATGACAAGCCACACGATGGTGCGGATCTCTTTGACGGAGAGCTTGCCGAGCGCGGCCTGCTTGGCCACGATCTGCTCGCGATCGTAGACGAGCTCCTTGCTGGGCTTAAAGAGGAAGAGGCCCAAGAACAGGGTGCACAGCAGCGCGACCAGCATAGGCACGCTCATGTACAGGAACCAGTCGACGAAGGACGGGCTCATGCCGCCGGCCTCGGCGCTGTACTGCGCGACGAGCGGGTTGAGTGTGGAGTCGCCCGTCAGGAAGAACATGGAGCCCGGGGCAGCAGCGGCAAACACGAGGAAGCCGAGCTTACCCTTGTCGTCGTCACCGTAGCCGGCGGACTCGGCGATGACCGAGACGACGGCGAGGATGAGGAAGGCGCGGGGGAACGGATGCGGGATCAGCAGCGACAGCACAAAGGTGAGCGCGAAGATTGAGATGATGAGCGACTTGGCATCGCGCACGAACTTGAGCATAAACGCATAGGCGATGCGCTCGCCCAGGCCCGACTCCTTGACCGCGCTGGCGATGAGGTAGGCGCCGATGACGAGCCACATGGTGGCTTTGGTCCACGAGCTAAACGTGGAGGCGACCGTCGCCGAGATGCTCGCGGCACCCGTGTCGTCCACGCACACCTTGAACAGAACGAGCAGCGCGCAATAGAGCAGGCCCACAAAGCCCGGCTGTGCCACGCCACACGCCCAGAACACCACCGTGGCGAGCGTCAACGCCAGACAGGTCTGACCGCCGACCGTAAGCTCGACCGTCGAGCTCAGCTCCGCCAAAGGAAGAAACTTCACCAGCAAAAAGACAACGATACCCAGCACAAAGCCAATTTCGCGCTTGGTGATCTTAAACGCCTTCTTTTCCGCTTCCATCTCCCCACCTTTCTTGTTGGGGGCGCTCCGGATTCGCGGCCACGTTGCCACTTAAAAAGGGGCGCCCGTTATCGGACGCCCCTTACGTTGCGCTGTGTTGTGGCAATACAGTCAAGCGGGATTTTTGGATGAGAAGCGATCCTCTGGACAAAAAGCGTCACAACATTCGACGCTTTTCCTCGTTTTCGAGATTTTCATCAAATGTTGTGACGGTTTGGATGTGGCAAAGGGACTGTCTTTTGTTTCACATAGCGAGATCCGTACGGATGGATGGGTCGCTGAGGGCCTCGCGGAGCCAGGGGGCCAGCTGCTCGGGGCGACCCCGCAGGTAGCCGTCGAGCTCGGGCGGGGCGACCGGGCGCACCTCCGAGATCTCCTCTTGGTTGATATGCAGCTCGCCCGGCTCAACATGGGCTACGAACACCTCGCACCATTCGCACTCGCAGCGGCCGTCGCCGTGGTCCTCGCGGTACACCACGTGTCCGAGGTGCTTGAGCTGATCGGGCTCGCGCGTGATGCCAAGCTCTTCGTTGATGCGACGTGCCGTGGCGGCCGCGACGTCTTCCCCGGGGAGCGGATGGCCGGCACAGCCATCGGCCAGCACCCCGCCCCACAGGCGTTTGAGCGGACTGCGACGACAGAGCAGCAGGCGCGCGTCTTCGCCCTGGCCCTCGACCAGAAGCGTCAGAAATGCCTGATGCAGGATTCCCTCGCCGGTATGGGCCTCGATGCGGTCGACGGGGCCAAGCGCCTCGCCGGTCGCGGCATCGACCGCCACGACCTCGGCGCCTGCGCCGCCCTCATCCCAGCCGGCGCGCAGAATGCGGGCTGCGGCCTCCTCGAGCGCGGCGATGAGTTCCTTGGTGGTATCGAGCATGCGCCGCAAGTCGTCCGCGGTCGCGTTCTCCACATGAAAACCCGTGCTTGCAACTACCGGCACGCCAAAGCGCGTGGCCAGCGCCGCCGCAATATCGTGCGCCGGAATTTCGTCTCGATGGCACGGAACGGCCAGGATGCTCACCGTCGCCGTACGGCCGGGCTCGGGGCGAGGAATGGCCTGCGCCGTGGCGCCCAGGTGCGCAAACTCCGGCGAGCAGGCGTACACCGCCATGCCTCGCGGCGTCACCGTCAACTGGGCCTCGAGCGCAAACTTGCCCTCGCCCACTACAACCTTTGTCGTGTGCATACCCATGGGATCTCCTGTCGCCCGCAATGTACCTGAGACCATCTTCGCCTGTATTGCGACTATACAGGCAAGCGCAGCCTGCGACAAAGGAGGCAGGCACCTGACACATTCTGTTAGAGTTGCAGGGATTGAATCCCGCTTATTCATGCAACATTGGAGTGACAACCTTGACCGCCGCAACCACGCCTAAAAGTAAGTCAACCGCCGCCGCGCTCTCCCCCGCGCGCACCAAGCTCTGCCTGGCGCTGCTCGTGCTGTTGGGATTCTCGCTCGGCTGCTCCGAGTTCGTGGTCATCGGTATCGAGAGCGACTTGGCAACGGAACTCGGCGTATCACTTGCTACTGCGGGCCAGCTCATCAGCGTGTTCGCGCTCGTCTACGCCATCGCCACGCCGGTGCTTGCGCTCAGCACGGGGCGATTCCGCCGCTACCAGTTGCTCGTGTACTACAGCATCGTCTTTGTGCTCGGCAACCTGGTCATGGCGTTGGCGCCCAACTTCCAGGTGCTCTTTATCTCGCGCATTGTCCTGGGATCCGTCTCGGGCGCGCTGCTCGCCGTGGGCGTGACGTACATCCCCGAGCTGCTGTCCCCGCAGCAAACTTCGCTTGCCATCTCGGTCGTGTACGGCGCGTTTTCCGTGGCGATGGTCTTTGTCACTTCGATCGGCAAGTTTGTGGCCGACACGCTCGATTGGCACGTGGCCATGTACGGTACGCTGACCTTTGCCGTTTTGATCTGCGGAGCGCTCGTGGCGTTTATGCCGCGCGCCGGACAGACCGACGAACCCGCTACCTTCCGCGAGCAGGCGGGTCTGCTACGCGAACCGAGCATCATCACCGGCATGCTTATCTTTTTGTTTGGCGTGGGCTCGGTCTATGTATTCTACGGCTACGTTACGCCTTATCTTGAGCAGGTGCTGGGTATGGGCACTGTTCAGGCGAGCACCACGCTTATGGCCTACGGCGTGTTCTGCCTGATCTCGAACATCCTGGGCGGATGGATCGACGCACGTTTTGGCATGAAGGCACTGCTTGTGACGTTTGTGCTGCAGGCTGCGGCGTTGCTCGGGCTGTTTGCCGTGGGCGGCACCATGCCGCTCGCGCTGGTCTTTGTCTTTAGCTTGGCGCTGCTCATGTACCTGTTCTCAGTCTCGTGCATCACACACTTTATGGACGTGGCACGCAGCCGCCATCCCAAGTCGATGGTACTCGCAAGTTCGGTTGAGCCCATGGCGTTTAACGTCGGCATTTCGTTTGGCACCACAGTGGGCGGCGCCGTGGTAAGCAGCGTTGGCATTGCGTACGTGGGCGCCGTGGGCGCCGCGTTCTCGCTTGTGGCCTGGGCGCTTACGCTGGTGACGATTAAGTTGGCTCGCTGGGAGCGCAGGCGGGCAAGGGCGTAGGCGTAGGCGCAGGCGTAGATGCGATACTCGAGCTCGATGATGACGATCGAAAGGAAGCCGCATATGCAACGCGTACTGTTTATCTGCCATGGGAACATCTGTCGCTCGACGATGGCCGAGTCGGTGTTTACCGAGCTGGTGCGCCGTGCAGGGCGCTCGGACGAGTTTGAGATCGACTCCGCCGCCACCTCGACCGAGGAGATCGGCAACCCGCCGCATCATGGCACGGTCGCTAAGCTGCGCGAAGTCGGGATCCCCGTCGTCGCACATCGCGCACGTCAGGTGCGTCGCGCGGAGTATGGCGACTGGGATCACATTGTCTATATGGATGCCGAGAACGCCCGCGGCCTGCACCGCATCTTTGGTAAGGACCCCGATGGCAAAATCTCGCGTCTACTCGACTGGACCGATCGCCCCGGCGACGTGGCCGATCCCTGGTACACCGGCAACTTCGATGCCACCTACCGCGATGTGCTCGCCGGTTGCACCGCTATGCTCGAGCAGCTGTAGGCAAGCGAGGTCGTGGGCCACGCCTTCGGCGCGAAACGAGCGTGGATAATCTCCCACATGAAAAATGAGCGTGGATTTTCTCCCACTTTGGGCGTTCAAGCGCGCTCTAAACGGGAGAAAATCCACGCTCATTATCTCGGTGGGAGATTATCCACGCTCGGTTACTCGTCAACGATCTCGGCAAGCCAAACGTTCAGCGTATCGACCTCGGGGCAGCAGAACTTTGCCGTGCCAGGCTCGTTGCCGGGCACGGTTCCGCCATAGCGCAGGATATCGATATAGGGAAAGCCCACATGGCAGGCCATGGCGCACATCTTGCCGCGGTCTCGGTCAAAGTCAAAGACGTCGCCCGGCTTGTGACCATGGTGGCAGCGGCACGCACCCAGCTGGTCCACGCAGCTCACACGGATACGCGGACGCTTGCCCCGCGGCGCGCCGAACGGCTTGCTCTCGCCCGCAGGCTTGGCGCCGCCCTCGCCGGCGTTACTCATGGTCAATCACATCCAGGCAGGCCTCGATGGGAAGACCGGCCGACTTGTCCTCTTGGTCGGCATTGCGCTCGATAAGCTCGGCCACCACACGCATAGCGTCAGTCGTCGCTCGCTGTAAGCTCCAGCCAGCCATAACGCGACCCACGAGCACCGACGAGAACGTATCGCCCGTGCCCGGGAAATACACCGGGATCAACTCAAAGGGAATCGTGAAGTACTCTCCCGCCACATGATCGTAACCGATGACCGCGTTCGTGCCATTGACCACGGCGCTCGTAATGACCACCGACTTGGCACCCAGCTCGCGCACGGCGTCCACAAGGGCGCGGGCCTCGTCGGGCGTGATTTGCTCGACAATAGGCCTATCGGTGAGCAGGCACGCCTCGGTATAGTTGGGCACCGCGTAGTCTGCGCACTCCAGCAGGTGCCGCATAAGGCCAATCGTGGACTCGGGCACGCCCGCATAGAGCTTGCCGTTGTCGCCCATGATGGGGTCGACGAACACCTTGGTGCCCTTTTGCGCACGGCGGTGGCAAAAGTCCGAGATGATGCGCGTCTCTTCCTCGGTCACGATAAAGCCGGTCGAGATGGCGTCGAACTCAAAGCCGAGCTCCTCCCAGATAGCAAGGCTTTGGCGCACGTACTCGGTGGTGTCGTGGATGTAGAACTTGGGGTAGTTGAGCGTATCGGAAACGAGGGCCGTCGGCAGGTTATGGATGCGATAGCCCATGTGCGACAGCACTGGCAGCATGGCAGAAAGCGCGACCTTGCCGTAACCGCACATATCGTTGATCAGCAGCAGCTGAGTGTTCTTCATGAGTGTCCCCCTTGGGTCGGGCGCGGCGCAGCAGCGCCACAGTGCGACTAAGTGTAGCGCAGGGGGCGTTGCGAGCGGAGGCGAGCGGTACGAAGGGCAAATTGTTGCGGAAAGGTTACGGGAAGGAGGGGCGGCCCACTCCTTCGCGGCTCATTTGCTGCCGCTCATCCAGTGCCATTTCAAAACTATGCCCATTTACTACGATAAATCGACCACCTCCAACCACAGCAAATTGTGTTCCAACAAAACCGCAGGTAGATGCCTTGCGTTTTTTCGCAAAAAGCCGTTGTGGTCAGAGGCCCCAGATTCATCGTAGTAAATGGGCATAGTTTTTGAAGTTAGTCATTGGGGACGTTCTTAAATGACTAGTCAAACAAGAACGTCCCCAACTGCCACCCAGCATCGAGCCGTTACGCGGGTTGGTAAACCCGCGTAACCACTAGTTTGGTACCTTGACATTTCTGTACGGCACTCCTAAATTAGTTAGGCACAAAACAATCCATCTACCTAACTAAAGAAAGGAGCGACACCATGTGCGATGGCCACATCGGCATCTGCCCCCACACACCGGGCGGCGACCCCATCGAGCCCGCAGATGCGCCCGTGGCACAGTCCCAATCAGACGCGCTTGCCAAGCACATCCTGAACGGACTGGGCTTCTGCGGACACTTTCTGCACTTTCACGGCGGCGGCGCCTCGGGAAAGGCGCCCATCGTCTGCCTGCTCGCCAAGCAGCCAAACGGCGAGATGTCACAGCAGGAACTGGGCTTGCACTTTGATCTTAAGCCCGGTTCGCTTTCCGAGATTCTCTCCAAGATTGAATGCGCCGGCCTTATCGAGCGCAGCCGCAATCCCAAAGACCGCCGGCAGCTCACCATTCGCCTGACCGAAGCGGGATGGGAAAAGGCCCACGTAGAGCAGGCTGCCCGCCTGCGCTTTAGGGAACAGGCCTTTAGCGCCCTCACCCACGACGAGCGCGAGCAGCTCGCCGGCATGCTCGACAAGATTCGCAAAACCTGGGAGGAACTGGATGATTAAAACCCTCATGGGCAGCATCCGCGACTATATGAAAGTCACCGTTGCCACGCCGTTGCTCGTGCTTGGCGAGGTGCTCTGCGAGATGCTGATTCCATTTATCACCGCCAACCTGATCGACGCCATCAAAGACGGCGCCACCGTAGCCGAGATGCTTCCCACCGCAGGCTTTTTGGTGCTCATCGCGCTGACGTCGCTTGCTTTTGGCGCCGCGGCCGGCGTCACCTGCAGCCATGCAAGCTGCGGGTTCGCCAAGAACCTGCGTCACGACCTGTTCTACAAGATCCAGACGTTCAGCTTTGCCAACATCGATGAGTTCTCGAGCTCCTCGCTCGTCACGCGCCTGACCACCGACATCAACAACGTGCAGCAGGCCTTTATGATGATCATCCGTATCGCCGTGCGCGCGCCGCTGGTATTGATCTTCGCCTTTACCATGGCATTTATCATGGGCGGCAGCGTTGCCATGGTCTACCTGGTCATCATTCCGCTGCTGGGCTTTGGGCTGTTCTTTATCATCTTTAAGGTGCGCCCCATCTTCTCGCGCGTGTTCCACAAGTACGATGCCCTTAACGAGTCCGTCGAGGAAAACGTCACCGGCATGCGCGTGGTTAAGAGCTACGTACGCGAAGACTTTGAGAAGGAGAAGTTCGCGGCCGCCGCGCGCGATGTCCAGATGGACTTCACCCGCGCCGAGAAGCTGCTCGCCTTTAACAACCCCATGATGAACATCTGCGTCAACGGCGCGTTTGTCGTCATCATCTACCTGGGCTCCAAGCTCATCATCACGAGCCAGGGCACGCTGTTCGACGTGGGCCAGCTCTCCTCGACCTTTACCTATGGTTTCCAGATTCTCATGAGCCTGATGCAGCTGTCGATGATCTTTGTCATGGTGACCATGGCCGACGAATCGGCACACCGCATTGCCGAGGTGCTGGCCGCCGAGCCCACGATCGCCGATCCCGCCGAGCCCGTGCTCGAGGTTGCCGACGGTTCCATCGACTTTGACCACGTGAGCTTTAAGTATTCCAAGCATGCGAAGCGCCAGGCGCTCGACGATATCGACCTGCACATTACGAGCGGCGAGACCATCGGCATCATCGGCGGCACCGGCTCGGCCAAGTCCACGCTCGTTAACCTCATCGCCCGCCTGTACGACACCACCGAAGGCGCTGTGCGCGTGGGCGGCGTGGACGTGCGCGACTACGACCTGGACGCGCTGCGTCACCAGGTCGCCATGGTGCTGCAGAAAAACGTGCTGTTTAGCGGCACCATCGCCGAGAACCTGCGTTGGGGCGACCCGAACGCCACCGACGAGGAAGTCCGCGAGGCAGCGCATCTGGCCTGCGCCGACGAGTTTGTCGACGGTTTCCCCAAGGGCTACGACACCTGGATCGAACAGGGCGGCTCTAATGTTTCGGGCGGTCAGAAGCAGCGCCTGTGCATTGCACGCGCCCTGCTGCGTCGCCCCAAGATCTTGATCCTGGACGACTCCACGAGCGCCGTCGACACCAAGACCGACGCAAAGATCCGCGCAGGACTGGCAAGCTATCTGCCCAACACGACCAAGCTCATCATCGCCCAGCGCATCAGCTCCGTGCAGGACGCAAACCGCATCGTCGTCATGGAGGGTGGCCGTATCGCGCAGATCGGCAACCATGACGAGCTGCTTAAGACAAGCGAGATCTACCGCGAGACCTTTACCTCGCAAAACAAGATGTCTGCCGAAGGTACGCAAGACGCCGACGACGTCTCTGGCGACGCGAACACGGCGGCAGACAACACCGACATGACCGCAACGCAAGCTCAGACCCAGGAAGGAGGCGAGGCCCATGAGTAAGGCAACGACCGCCGAGCGCGCGCTCAACCGCAAGGGCGGCACCATGTCGCGCCTCATCAAGACGCTCTTTGGCTTCTATCCCGTGCTTTTGCCCCTCGTCGTCGCCGGCGTGGTGCTCTGCGCCATCATTAACTCCATCGGCGCGACCTTCCTGCAGAGCGCCCTGCAAATTATTGGCGAATCGTGGCAGTCGGGCGATTGGGGAGCCGCGCAGCCCAAGATCGCGCAGCTCGTGACCACCCTCGCCTGCATTTACGGCGTCGGCGTCCTGTCCTCGCTCTTCTGGAACCGCGCCATGGCTATCGTCACGCAGGGCTCGCTCGAGAAGCTGCGCGAGATGATGTTCAACCGCATGCAGGACCTGCCGATCCGCTACTTCGACACGCACCAGCGCGGCGATATCATGAGCCACTACACCAACGACATCGACACGCTGCGTCAGATGATCAGCCAGTCGCTGCCCAACCTGCTCATGACGATCATCATCATCGTCACGGTGTTCTTTATCATGCTGTACTACAGCGTGTGGATGTGCTTGGTCATCATCGCCGGCGTCGCCTTTATGACCTTTATGACCAAGCTGCTCGGATCCAACTCCGCGCGCTTCTTCATTGCGCAGCAGACCGAGCTTGGCGTGGTCGAGGGCCATATCGAGGAGGTCATGAACGGCCAGAAGGTCGTCAAGGCGTTCTGCCACGAGTCTGCCGCCGAGGCCGATTTTGACGAGCGCAACGAAAAGCTCTTCGAGGTCTCCCAGAAGGCCAACATGTACGCCAACATCCTCATGCCCATCCTTATGAACCTGGGCAACCTGCTCTACGTGCTGGTCGCACTGGCGGGCGGCATTTTCCTGGCGCTGGGCGTGCCCAACCTGAGTATCTCGGGCATGGCGCTGTCCATCGCCGTCGTGGTGCCGTTCCTCAACATGACCAAGCAGTTCTGCGGACAGATCGGCCAGATCTCGCAGCAGATCAACGCCGTGGTCATGGGCCTCGCCGGCGCCGACCGCATCTTTGAGCTCATCGACGAGAAGCCCGAGGCCGACGAAGGCTACGTGACGCTCGTCAACGCACAGGTGAACCCCGAGACTTGGGAGTTCGAGGAGGCTGACCACCACACCGGCATGTGGGCATGGAAACATCCGCACCGCGCAACCGGCGAGATCGAGTACGTACCGCTGCGCGGCGACCTGGTCATGGACAACGTCGACTTTGGCTACACGCCCGACCACGAGGTGCTGCACGGCGTGTCCGTGTTTGCCAAGCCGGGCCAGAAGGTCGCGTTTGTCGGCGCCACCGGTGCCGGCAAGACGACCATCACCAACCTCATCAACCGCTTCTACGACATCGCCGATGGCAAGATCCGCTACGACGGCATCAACGTCAATAAGATCCGCAAGGCCGATCTGCGCCGCTCGCTGGGCGTCGTGCTGCAGGACGTGAACCTGTTCACCGGCACCGTGATGGATAACATCCGCTACGGCAACCTGGATGCGACCGACGAGGAGTGCATCGCGGCGGCCAAGCTCGCGGGCGCGGACGACTTTATCACCCGCCTGCCCGACGGCTATGACACCATGCTCACCGGCAACGGCGCCCAGCTGTCGCAGGGCCAGCGCCAGCTGATCTCGATCGCCCGCGCTGCCGTCGCCGATCCGCCGGCAATGATTCTGGACGAGGCTACGTCGAGCATCGATACCCGCACCGAGGCCATCGTGCAGGAGGGCATGGACAAGCTCATGGAGGGCCGCACGACGTTTGTCATCGCGCACCGTCTCTCCACCGTGCGCAACTCCGACGCGATCATCTGTCTGGACCACGGCCGCATCATCGAGCGCGGCAACCATGACGAGCTGATTGCCAAGCGCGGGTATTACTACCAGCTGTATACGGGTGCGTTTGAGCTCGAGTAGGACCGGCTACTGACGGAGGGTGCCCCGGGGCGGGCGGGGTAATTCCTCCGTGCTCAAACATTCTCGCTGCGCTGCGAAACTGCGCGCGGAGGAAATACCCCGCCCGCCCCGGGGCACCCTCCTGCGCACAATCAGCCCGTCATTTAGAAGGAAATAAAAGTTTGTGAGCCCCTGGCCGGTTGGCCAGGGGCTCGTTTTGTAAGTAGCTAAAAAAGCCTCGTCCTAACATTAGCTACTTGAGGAGTTGGGCCATGGCGTTGACGAATTTTTGTACTTGGAGGGTTGGCTCGAGCGGGTAGTGCAAGTAGACCGGCACCTCACGACCGCACAAGAACGGCACGCCCACAAAGGCCGGGTGCACGCCCGACCACGCTCCGCAGGTGAGCACCGCGTCGCCCTTTTCCTCCGCCTCGTTAAAGAGCGCAAAGTCAAAGCTGTCCACGTCGATCACGTCCACGCCGCCGTCGGCCAACAGGTCGATACGCAGGCTGTCTATGGCGTCGTTGCCGTGACGGAGCACGCGCAGGCGCATGCCCTCCAGGTCGGCAACCGTGATGCGCGTCTTGCGCGCGAGCCGGCTCGTGCGCGGCACATCAATATAAAACGGCACGGTAACGATGCGGAGCTTTTGGCAGGCGTCGCCCCAGCGCGGGGTCGAAAAACTCGACTGCACCACATCCACCTCGCGCCCCAGACTGCGCATGACGGTCTCGCGCTCATCGTAAAGGTCCCCCACCGGCACAATCTCAAAACGCAAGCGCGGCTCCATGTCGTGCACCTGCGGCCACAGCGCGAGCGTGTGGCGCCCCGGGCACATCATCGATACGCCCAGGCGCACCGCACCGCCATCGCCCGCCGCTCGCCGGGCGCGGCGCAACGCATCCTCGGATTGGCGCATGATCGAGCGCGCGTCGTCCACCAACAGCGCGCCCGCCGGCGTCACCTTGACGCCCGAGTGCGACCGCTCGAACAGCGTGATGCCGAACTCGGCCTCGAAGCCCGAAACCTGCTTGACGAGTGCCGGCGTCGACACGCGCAGCTTTGCCGCCGCGCGCGAGAAACTTCCCAGCTCCGCGGCGTCCGAAATAGCGTCAAGTCGTCGATCGTACACGTCAATCTCCCGTTTTCGCACGCGCGGGCGCACAGCACCGCAGGGGGTCGTTTTCGCAGGTCACGCGCTCAATTGAGAACAAACCTCAATGCATAGTATAAACCTATGGTTAATGCCATTCTAACAAATATGCAATTCACCTGCGCAAATGCAAAGCATACGATAACCAGCGAAAACCACGTGGGTCGGTTAATGGGAGCGACCCACCGGGAGGCATAAGAAGGGAAGTTCCTATGAGCAATTGGCTTAAGCTCGAGGGCGATGTCTGCGCTGTGACTGGAGCGCTCGGCGGCATGGGCGTCGAGATTTGCCGCGAGTTCGCCCGCAATGGCGCCAACGTCGTCCTGCTCGACCTGGACGAGGAGAAGGTCAAGGCCGCTGCCGCCGACCTTGCTGCCGAGTTTGGCATCCACGCCGAGGGCTACAAGATGAACGCCACCGACGAGGCCGAGGTTCAGGCCGCCGTCGACGCCACCATCGCCAACTTCGGCCGCGTCGACGTTCTCGTCAACACCGCCGGCATTCTGCGCTTCGCAGCCATGGAGGACCTGCCGCTCTCCGACTGGAACGAGGTCATCAACGTCAACCTCACCGGCTACTTCATCACCTCGCAGCGCTTTGGTCGCGAGATGATCAAGGCCGGCCAGGGCCGCCTGGTTCACATCTCCACCGTCGCCAGTCACTCCCCCGAAACGTTCTCGGGCGTGTACAGCTCCACCAAGGCGGGCGTCAACATGATGTCCAAGATGCTGGCTGCCGAGTGGGGTCCCTACGGCGTGCGCTCCAACTGCGTCGAGCCCTGCTTCGTCAAGACCCCCATGTCGGCAAGCTTTTACGCCGATCCCGAGGTCGAGAAGAGCCGCAGCCGCCTCATCGCCACGCGTCGCATCGGCGAGGTCAGCGATATCGCCAACGCCGTCATGTTCCTGGCGTCCACGCGCTCAGACTTTACCACCGGCGACGCCATCAAGGTCGACGGCGGCTTCTCCAACATGATGGGCGACCTCACCGCCAAGCCCGGCGGCCGCCGCGCCTTTGCCGACAACTACCTCAAGAACAAGGGCGTCGAGCTCTGGTCCGATGGGTCCGGCGTCGCAAAGCCGACTGACCAGTAAACCAGCCCGGTAGAAAGGGGCGCGGGGCAAGCACCTTAGCGGCGTTTGCCCCTCCCCTCCCCCGTATCGATTAGAAAGAGTCCAATGGCTTCCACCAACTCCAACAAGGGTCGCGCCGTCGTGCTTTCCGCCGCGTGCGTCACCATGTTCTTTATCAGCTCCATCGCGCTGTATTCCGTTGTGAGCAAGAACCTGCTCGCCGTCTATCCCGAGTGGTCCAGCGCTCTTACCTGGGCTTTCCCGGTCTTCCAGACCATCATGGCCGTGACGGGCATCTTCGCCGGCCGCATCTCCGATAAGATCGGCCCGCGCAACGTCGTGATCGCTGCCGCCGTGTGCTACGGCGTGGGCTGGTTCATGTCCGGCACCGTCACCGAGCCGTGGCAGTTCTACCTGTGGTTCTCGCTCGTCGCCGCCATCGGCAACGGCCTGGGCTACAACCCCGCGCTCACCACCGGCCAAAAGTGGTTCATCGACAAAAAGGGCCTCGCCTCCGGCATCACCCTGGCCGCTTCGACCGCCGGCCCCGCTGTGCTGTCCCCGGTGCTCGCCTCGCTGCTCATCCCGAGTCTGGGCATCTTTGGCGCCCTCAAGGCACTCGGCGTCATCTTCTTTGTGACGATCGCCGCCTCCGCCCTGTTCCTGAAGGCCCCCGAGGCCGGTTGGCTGCCCGAGGGCTTCGAGGCCCCCAAGGGCGGCGCGCACGCCGGTACCTTCGGCGACCTCACCCCGGGCGAGATGGTCAAAACCCCGCGCTTCTGGGTCCTCATCGTCACCTTCGCCTTTGCTGCCACTGCAGGCACCCTGCTTGTGGGCAAGGTTGCCTCCATCGCCGCCGTCCAGCTCTTCGCCGACCCCACGAGCG
>UQOQ01000017.1:0-45383 GCA_900542715.1 uncultured Collinsella sp. | reverse complement strand
GCCGGGGATGTAGACATCGACCGGCAGAATCTTGTCCGTGCCGCCCCAGACGCAGTAGTTGTCGTAGAAGATGCCGCCGGTGCAGCCGCACGCGCCATAGGACACCACGATCTTGGGATCGGGTGCGGCCTCAAAGGCGCGCAGCGCCGGCATGCGCATGGCGCGCGTCACGGCGCCGGTGTACAGCAGCACATCGGCGTGACGGGGCGAGGGCACGACCTTGATACCAAAGCGCTCGACGTCGAAGACGGGCGTGATGGAACCGAAGATCTCGATCTCGCAGCCGTTGCAGCCGCCGCAGTCAACACGGTAGACGTACACCGAGCGCTTGATCTTCTTAAGAAGGGTCGCCTTGGCCTTCTCGATGCTCTCGTCGAGCTCGATCTTGGTCGGGCGGTACTGGAGCCGCTCGGGTAAAAGCGTGGGTTCGGCCATGGTTACTCCTCCTTCGTATCAAAATCCATGATGATGCCCTCGACCGGCGCAGGACCGGCGGGAATCTCGGGCGCATCGGGGTTGAGCTCGCGGTCGACATACTCGGGGTTCACGCCGTGGCCGCCCAGATACTCCATGCCGGGGCCCTGGGGCTCGCCGGACGCAAGCGTCTCGTTGGCAGCCATGCCGCGCGCGTTGCCGGTCTTTACGGCCGAGGCGGCGCGCAGGGCGTCGAGCTCGCGCTTACACTCCTGGCACATACCGACAGTACGGGCGGCCTGGATGGCCTCCATGCCGCCGGTCTTTTGCAGCAGGCGCTTGGCGTAGTCGATCTCCTTATACGGGGCAAACGGCTTGCCGCAGCGCGAGCAGTGCTCGAGCGTATAGACGCTCTTGCTGGTGAGGTCATCCTTGCTCATGACGGCCAGCTCAAACTCCTCGGTGAGCTTGATGGCCTCCATGGGGCAGGCTTCCTCGCAGCGGCCGCAGAAGATGCAGCGACCGTAGTCGATCGACCAGGTGATGGTATCGGCCGCAAGGTCGGTGTCCATGCGAATGGCATCGGCCGGGCACGCCACGCCGCAGGCACCGCAGGCGATGCAGAGCTCCGCGTTGTGCTCGGGCTTGCCGCGCATGTCCTTGTTGGTGGGGAACGGCGCAAACGGGTACTTGACCGTCGCGTCGCCGGCCTTGGCGTTGACCTTCCAAAGCTTCAGCATATTAGAGCGCCTCCTCATCGAGCGGAGCGGCCATGGTGCCCTCGCCCGCAAGCGGCGACTTGTCGCGCCAGACGTTCTCGAACTGCTCCTTGTCGAGCACATGGTCGCGCTTGGCGGCGACGTCGGTCACCGTCACGCGGTCGGTGCAGGAGTAGCACGGGTCGAGCGAGCCGACGATCAGCGCCGCATCGCCCACGGTGTTGCCGCGGAACATGTAGCGCAGGACCGGCCAGTTGCTGTACGTAGCTGCCTTGGCGCGCCAGCGGTAGCACTTCTGGTTGTTGCCGAGCATGGCCCAGTGTACGTCCTCGCCGCGCGGCGCCTCGGTGGCACCAATGGCGTACTTGTGCGGGGTGTACTCCCAATCCGTGGTGAGGATGGGGCCCGACGGGCAGTTCTCGAGCATGGTCTCGATCATGTCGATCGAATCGTAGACCTCCTGAATGCGGACGGCGGTACGGCCGAAGGCATCGCAGGTGTCGGCCGTGGCGGCATGCATCTTTTGGATGTCCGGATCGGCGTAGCCGTCGAAGGGATGGTCAAAGCGCACGTCGCGGGCATAACCCGAGCCACGCATGAGCGGGCCAACCGGCGAGAAGTCGCGTGCGATCTTGCGATCCAAGATGCCGATGCCACTCGTACGCTCAATAAAGTTGGGCGTGGAGAGCAAGACGTCGACGAGCTCGGTGACCTCGGAGCGCAGCTGGTGGATGGTCGTGAGCGTGGAAAGCTTCTGCTCGGCCAGGATATCGCGACGCACGCCACCGATCACGTTGAGGCCGTAGGTCTTGCGGTGACCGGAGAGCTTCTCGGCCAGGTCCATGGACTTCTCGCGGACGCGGAAGAACTGCTGGAAGCCGGAGTCGAAGCCCGTGTAGTGCGATGCGAGGCCAATATTGAGCAGATGCGAGTGCAGACGCTCGACCTCGAGCATGATGGCGCGGATGTATTGGGCGCGCGGCGGAACATGAATGCCCTGGGCGCGCTCGACGGCCTCGGCATAGGCCACCGAGTGGGCGCAGCCGCAGATGCCGCAGATGCGGTCGGCGAGGAACGTCACGGCGTCATAGTTCAGGCGCGTCTCGGCGACCTTCTCCATGCCGCGGTGCACGTAGAACAGACGGTAGTCGGCGTCGACGATCGTCTCGCCCTCAACGAACAGGCGGAAGTGGCCGGGCTCGTCGGAGGTAATGTGCAGCGGGCCCATGGGGACGAGCGTGGTCTCCTTGCCCTTGGTATCGGCCAAGAACTCGTAGTTTTCCATGTCGCTCGCGGGAGCGGGACGGAAACGGTAGTCCATGGAGTCCTTGCGCAGCGGATACAGGCCGCTGGGCCAATCGTCGGGCAGCACCAGGCGGCGACGATCGGGCAGACCCTCGGGAATCAGACCAAACATGTCGCGAAGCTCGCGCTCGCCCCACACGCAGGCGGGGACGAACGGCGTCACGGACGGGAACGTCATCTTGGCGGGATCGACCTCGGTGCGCACGGTCACCCAACCGGGGTCCTCCCCCTCCATGGAGATGACGTAGTACACGGCGTAGCGACCGCACAGACTGCGCTCGTCGTTGCCGATGATCACGGGAATCCAGCCGTAACGCTCGTAATACAGGTAGTGGACGGCCTCGGGCAGCTTGTCCTGCTTGACGGTGATCGTCAGCTGGTCCTCGCACTGCCACTCGACCTTCTCGATGCAGCCCGGAACGGCGCGGCGCAGGGCCTCGACATGGCTCTCGCAGCGACGGGCATACACCTTGTTCTCAGTTTCAATCATTCGTTACTCCACCTCGCTCTGAGCGGTCTCGGTACCGAACACAGCGCGGTACATCGGCGTCGCGTGAAGTTCCTCGGTGCTCTGCTCGAGCACGATGCCGGTCGCGGTCTCCACACCGTGCACGAGAGGCAGCGGGGTGGCGATGCCAAACCACAAGATCATGACAGCCAGGACGATTTCGGGGATAAGCATGAGCGCCGGGGCCTCATGCTTGCCCATGCCCTGGGGCGCATGGCCGAATACCGACTTGAGCGCGATACGGGTGAGCGCGGAGATGGCCACGGTAAGACCGAGGGCGACCACGACGACCAGCCACATGGGGCCGGCGGTAACACCGGCGACAAAAGTCAAGAACTCGGAGATAAACATGCCAAAGGGCGGGAAGGCGGCAAGGCCGAGCAGCGCCAGGATGGCGAGCGCGGCGGTTGCGGGTGCAACCTCGACGACGCCCTGGATCTTGGCCAGGCTACGCGTGCCAAAGGCGTGCTGGATGTTGCCGGACACGCAGAAGGCAAGCGTCTTGGTAAAGCCGTGGAACACGCAGTGCAGCAGGGCCGCGGCGACACCCAGCGGGCCACCGATACCCAGGCACAGGGCGATAACGCCCACGTTCTCCACAGACGAGTACGCAAAGCGGCGCTTGAGGTCGTCCTGGCGAAACATCGAGAGTGCCGCCACCAAAATGGACAGCGTGCCGACGATCAGCAGCAAAAGTTGCGGATACTCGGCGCCCACGGCCTGGATGGTAAAGCCGTAAAAGCGCATGATCACAAGCATGGCGCACTTAAGCAGCACGCCCGAGAGCAGGGCCGAGACAGGGCTCGGGGCCTGGGAGTGGGCATCGGGCAGCCAAGTGTGCATGGGGAACAGGCCGGCCTTGGTGCCAAAGCCAATCACGACAAACGCAAAGGCGAGGCGCATGAGCGTCGGGTCGAACTGGTCGGCATACGGCAGCACGCACGACAGGAATGCGGCCTCGTGGGCGTTGGGAATCACGTCGGCGGCGTTGGCGTAGATCAGCAGCGTACCGAACAGGCCAAAGGCCACGCCGGCGGTGCAGACCATCGCATACTTCCAAGAAGCCTCGAGGGCCGTCTTGTTCTTGTAGATACCCACGAGGAACACGGTGGAAAGCGTGGTTGCCTCCACGGCGGCCCACGTGAGGATCATGTTGTTGGACAGGCACGCGAGCAGCATGGTGAACACAAACAGGCTAAACAGCGCAAAATACTGCTTGGCGCGCTCGGCGGGCATGGAGCCCTCCTCGATATCGGCCTTTACATAGGGCAGCGAGAACAGCCCCGTAAGAAAACCGATAAAGCCGATGAGCAGCACAAAGATGGCGCCCAGCGAATCGAGGTGGAACCACAGGCCAAGAGCGCTCGCGGTTTCGCCGCTCGTAAGGACGTCACCGGCCGTCATAATCGACAGCACCAGTACGGCTGCGACGGAGACCAGGTTGAGACCGGCAAACACGTTATAGGACGTATTCTTGGGCAAAAACGCCATGACCAGCGAGAACACCAAGGGAGTCGCGAGCAGGGCGAGAATCAACGTTTCCATGGACTACCCCCTCAGCTCGGACAGGTCGCGCGCATCGAGCGAGTGGGAGTCGTCCCAAATGCGACGCACGACGATGGACATGATGATGACGGCAAAGATGGCGTCGGTGGCGATACCGATCTCGATGATCTCGGGGGCGGTGGGGGCCAAAAGCGCGAGCGTCACATGGCTGCCGTTTTCCATAAGGCAGTATCCAAAGATCTGCTTCATGATGTTGCGCTGCGAGATGATGCAGGTGAGGCCCACAAAGAAGTGAGCGAAGCTAATAGCGAGCGCAGGCGTTGCGACCTCGGCCGTGGGCAGGCTGATCTGCGTCACGACGGCAAAGCAAATCGCGACCTCCACGGCGATGATGCAAATGGCCCACGCAGGCTTAAGGCCGGCCTTGAGCGATGCGTCGCTCGGCTCGCCCATCTTCTTGTATGCGCGGTTGAGGATGTAAGGGACCAGGACGACCTTAGTGATAAAGGCAGATCCAGCCCACATAAGCAGCTCCTGCGCACCAGTGGTGACACCGAGCGTGGCGAGAAGCCCCACGAGCACCAGCGACTGCACCGCATACCAGCGGATAGCATGTTTGATGTTCTTGGAGACGACCACCATGGTGGACGTGACGATCAGAAGGCCGCCAAGGATGTTGACGATCGAATAACCCATGTCGTTCTACCTCCTAACCGATCCAGCTGGCCGAAAGCGGGCCGCTGACGATGACCATGATGATGAGCACGATGAACACGAACGCCATCGCGCGGGGAAGCGGGGCTCCCGCAGCGACCTCTTCGCTCGGCTCGCCGGGCAGGCAATAGCCCATCCACTTAAGGAACCAGGCAAAGGTGGCGACGGTCTCGGCAACCATGATGCACACGAGTACCAGAATCGCGACGTTGCCGGCACCCACAGAAAAGCCGCCGGCGATGATCTGGAACTTCGAGAAGAACGTGTTCATGGGCGGCACGCCGGCAATGGCGAGTGCCGCGACACCAAAGCCCACGCCCGAGATCGGGTACTTCTTTACGATGCCGCGAAGCTTGGGCAGCATACGCGTGCCGAGCGTAAAGGAGAACGAACCGGCGATCAGGAAGAACAACGTCTTGGCGAAGGCGTGGTTAAAGATGTGGCACACAGCGCCATCAAAGGCCAGCTGGCTGCCAAAGACCGAAAGGCCCAGACCAAAGAACACATAGGAGAGCTGGGCAATCGTGGAGAAGGCCAGCAGGCGCTTCATGTCCTTTTGCGGCAGGTACATAAGGAAACCAAAGAGCATGGTGACCATGGCGTCGATAATGGCGACCCAGCCCACGATCTCGGGAATCTCGCCGGCAGAGACGAGTGCACGCGCGAACACGCACACGCCGACCTTAACCATCGAGGCGCCATGCAGGTAGGCCGAAACAGGCGTCGGCGCCTCCATGGCCGAAGGCAGCCACATGTACATGGGAACCTGTGCGGACTTGGCCCAGGCCGCAAACAGCACGAGCAAAAGGACGATAGCCTTGAGCTTGGCGTCGAGGCCGGCAATCGCGGTAATGGCGAAGGTGCCGGTGTGGGCAAACACGATGGCGGCGCCCAGATACAGGCCGAGCGCACCGATATGCGTGATGATCAGGGCCTTCATGCCGGCCTTCTTGGCCGTAGGCGACATGTAGTAGCTAATGAGGCCCCAAGAGCACGCACCCGTGATCTCAAAGAACACGAGCTGACCCAAAAGGGTCGAGCTGTACACGAGGCCGGCCATGGCGCCGATGAAGGTCGCGAGGTATGCGTAGAAGCGACGACGCGGTGCGTCGGGATGCTCACGGTTATTCTCGCTCATATAGGGAATCGAATAGATCACGACAAGCAGGCCGATACCCACAAAGGCGGGCGCGAGCAGTGTGCTCATGCGATCGAAGGTGAATCCCATGACGAGGGTCTGCCCAAACGAGATCAGGGGGACCTGCGTGTCGGGCATGCCGGCGCCGGCGAAATTCGCGGCGAGGGCGATGGTGCAGACCGTCGAAACGGCGGCACCCAAAACGCTGAACCACTTGGCGTACGGACGGGGGAACAGGGCGACGAGCACCGAGGCCACCATCGGGGCCGCGATAGCGACCAAGCCGAGAAGGGACAGACTGACTGCAAATGACATTGTTTCTCCCTTCTCCTACACGCCGACGACCACGAAGACAAACGCCAGAACGGCGATGCCCACGACGGCCCAGGTCTGATTGCCAAGCACCTTAAAACGCGAACGCGAGCAAGAGTTCTCGATCACGCCGCATACGACAAAGTCGATCAGGCACTTCACCAGGAAGATGACCGCGCCCAGAACGGCGGCGGCGCCCACGGTCGCGGGCTCGCCCCAGGGGACGAAGATCGCGCAGAACCAGGCGACGACCAGGACCTGCTTCATGGACATGGCGAGCTTGGCCATCGCAAGCGACGGGCCGGAAAGCTCGGCGAGCGGACCTTCCTGGAGCTCTTGCTCGGCCTCGGCCTGATCAAACGGCAGCTTGCCGAGTTCCATGTAGCAGGCGATCGCAAAGGCGATGCCGGCGAGGATCACGGCGACCGGCGCGTCGACGGCGCCCGTCATGATGTGCTGACCCATGGTGGCGATGTCGGTGGAGCCGCACACCAGGGCGGCGGCAAACAGTGCCAGCAGCATGGACGGCTCGATGAGCACGCTCATGAGCAGCTCGCGGACGCCGCCGATACCGGCGTAGGCGTTGGACGAATCCACACCGCAAAGGGCGAAGAAGAAGCGGGCGAGCGCCAGGCTGTACATGATAGTGATGGCGTCACCAAAGACCGGGATGGGGCTTTGCGCCGTAAAGAGCGGCAGGCCCATCGCGAGCATAAAGGCGACGGCGAAGAACAGCGGCGGCATGATGCGCAGCGCAAAGCTCGCATCCTCGCTCTGGGACTCGGGACGCGCAAAGAGCTTGGCCAGGTCGCGGTAGTCCTGCATGATGCTGGGGCCGCGACGGTTGTGCATCTTGGCGCGGATCACGCGGCCGAGACCGGAGAAGAACGGTGCGACGGCCATGACGACCACGCCCTGCAGAACGGCAAGTACGATGTTGTTCATGCTCTCCCCTCCTTAACCCATTTGCACGGCGAGCACGAGGAACACCACGAGTGCCGCGACGATGTAGCAGATATAGATGCTGTAGTTGCCGCCCTCGAGCTTAGTCGCGAGGTCGGCGAGCTTCTCGACACCCTTATGCGGGGCATCGACGAGAACCTTGTCGGGTACGGGCTCCACAGCCTCGGCCACACCGGTGAGCTTCTCGAAGAAGTGTGCGATGGACCAGCAGACGGCCGTGCAGCGGTCGCGCAGCGTGTAGAGCGGCTGCATAAACCAGGACACCTCGGAGGCAAAGGTCGTGGCCACGACGGGCATATGCTCGTTGGGAGCATAGCCGCATGCCCACGGCTGGGACTTCTGCACCTTGCCGACGGTCTTGAGCTTGCGATAGCCGCAGGCAAGGCCGACGAGCACCACGAGCGCAATGGCGATCGCGGGCGTGGAGGTGGCAGCGCCGGAGTACTGGTTCATGAGCTCCATGCCCTCGGCGGCAAACACGCCACCGTACGGATGCAGCACGGACGCGGCGACATCGACCAGCACGGGCGCAATCACGGGAGCGCCGATGCCCAGCACGACGCAGATGGCCGCGAGCAGGCCCTGTGCAAACACCATGGGGGCGGGAACCTCCTTGGCATTGGCCGCGGCCTCGGAGCGGGGCGCGGAGGCAAAGGAGACGCCATAGGCCTTGACGAAGCACGTGACAGCCAGCGCGCCGGTAATGGCAAGCGCGACGGCAGCGAACACGGCCACGATCATGACGGCCTTGTCACCCTGCATGGCGGCATTAAACAGCGACTGATAGGTAAACCACTCGGACACAAAGCCGTTGAAAGGCGGGATGGCCGAGATGGCAAGCGCGCCAACGAGGAAGCAGATGGCCGTTGCCGGCATACGACGGAACAGACCGCCCATCTTCTCCATATTGCGCGTACCCGTGGAGTACAGCAGCGCACCGGCGCCCAAGAACAGCTCACCCTTAAACATCGCGTGGTTAAACGTGTGGTAGAGGGCGGCCATCAGAGCCAGGACGGCGATGCCGACCGAATTGAGCGCCATGGCGGCCATGGAGGCGCCGACGCCGAGCAGAATGATGCCGATGTTCTCGACGGAGTGATAGGCCAGCAGGCGCTTGATGTCATGCTCCTGCAGGGCGAAAGCCACGCCGAGGACCGACGAGATCGCACCGAAGACCATGACCATAAGGCCCCACCAGACCTGAACGCCCGAGGCGGAGAGCAGGTCGAGACCAACCTTGAGGATGCCGAAGATACCGATCTTGATCATGCCACCGGACATAAGGGCACTCACGTTGGACGGCGCCTCAGGATGAGCCTTGGGCAGCCAGCCGTGCAGCGGGATGATACCGGCCTTGGCGCCAAAGCCAAAGAAGGCAAGCACGAAACACACGGATGCGACCGCGGGGCTGAACTGCGTGGCGCGGAAATCCGCAAAGGCAAACGAGCCACCGGCGAAGTTGGTCATGGTGAGGAAGCTCGCCATGATGAGCACGAAGCCCACGTGCGCGATCACAAAGTAGAGCCAACCGCCATGGATGGAGTTCTCGTTCTCCTCGATCACGACCAGGAAGTACGAGGTCAGCGACATGAGCTCAAAGGCGACCAGGAACCAAAACACGTTGTCGGCGGTGATGACGAGCATCATGGACGCCACGAAGGTGTTAAAGAAGAAGCCGGCGCGGCCCTTTTTGCCCGGGTACTCATCAAAGTAGTTGAGACCGTAGATCGAACCGGCAAACGCGAGCACCGAGATGAGCGCCACGAACAGGCCGGACAGCTGATTGAGCAGCAGCTGGAAATGGGCAAACGGGAAGAACACGATGGTGTCGACCGACGTGACATCGCCCAGCACGGCCTGGATACCGGCCACAAACGAAAGCACCGCGGCGACGGCGCCGATAAGGCAGCCGGCGGTCTTGGCGGCGTTATCGGCTTTGATCAGCAGAACCGAGGCGAGCGCACCGATGCACGAGACGGCAAGCGATGCGATAAACAGCGTCATGCTATCCATTGTTTACGCTCCCTTCTGCTTTCTCGGACAGGCCCTGGGCCACAGCGGTGACGTCGACAGCCGGACCGTTTTCGATCGAGCGCAGGCGCTTGGCCTCGTCGAGCTCGCGATCGGCCGCGCCGCCCATGACGGTCAGCGCCTTGGTGGGGCACGCCGCCACGCAATGCGGGCCGTCCGGATCGAAGGCGCACAGGTCGCACTTCACAGCGCAGGTGTACTGGCCGGGAGCCCACGTAAGCAGGCTGCTCAGGGACTTAGGATACGAAGGTGTCGGGTCGCACATGCCTGCGACACCGGCGATAGACGTGCCATCGGGATGGATGGCTCCAAAGGGGCACGCGATGGCGCACAGCCTGCACCCGATGCACTCCTGCTCCTTGACGTGGATGCGGTCGCCATCGTGCTCGATGGCATTCACCGGGCAAACCTCGGCGCAGGGGGCACCCTCGCAATGGTGGCAGGCAAGGGCGGCCGAAATACCGCCGGTCTTCACGAGCGCCAGGCGCGGCGTATCCTGAAGACCCTGCATCCGGTGGGCGTCGGCACAGGCGGACTGGCATGTTCCGCAGCCGATGCACCTCTCCGGGTTGATGTCGATGAAGCGGTTCATCCCCACTTCCTTTCAAAATAACGGGCCGGGCTCCCGAACGTACGGGACGCCCGACCCAAAAAGCCAACGAGAACGGGACTACACGATTTGATTCACGTGCGTCTCGTCGTCGAACTTGGCGGCACCGGGCTCAACGTCCTGGGGAGCGGCGGCGTCGACCAGAGCCTGCTTGAGCTCGGTGTACTGACGCTCGACTTCGCCCTCGGCCCAGACCTGGTCGGCAATGGCGTCGACCTGGCAGGCGGAGAACTTGTCCTCGGGCGTATGCGAGACCGGGTCGACCTTGTGCATGGTCAGCTCGTTGCACTTGCCGATCCACCACTGGTAGGTCATATAGACCGTGCCCTTGTTGATACGGTCGCTCACGTCGGCGCGGCTGTATACCTGGCCGCGGCGGCTGTGAATCGAGACGATGTCGCCGTTCTTGATGCCGCGCGCCTGGGCGTCCGCGGGATTCATGCGAACAAAGCCGGGCTCGTCGGCGAGCAGCGCCAGCGTCTTGCAGTTGCCGGTCATCGAGCGGCAGCTGTAGTGGCCGACCTCGCGAACGGTACACAGGATGAGGGGGTACTCATCGTCGGGAAGCTCGGAGGGCGCCTCCCAGTCGTGCGCCATCAGGTTGGAGCGACCGTCCTTAGTGGTGAACTTGCCACCTGCGAACATGTCGGGCGTACCGTGGTCGTTCACATCGGTGGTCTTGACAGGCCACTGGGCGTAACCGCCCTCGGGAGCCATCTTCTCGTAGGTTGCGCCCACAAAGTTGGGGCACAGGCTAATGCACTCGTTCCAGATCTGCTCGGTGTTGTCGTAGTGCATGGGATAGCCCATGCGCGTGGACAGGTCCGCGAAGATCTCCCAGTCGTGACGGCACTCGCCCTTGGGCGGAACGGCCGCGTCAAAGTGCTGGAAGCTACGGTCAGACGCGGTAAAGACACCCTCGTGCTCGCCCCAAGAGGTAGCGGGCAGGATGACGTCGGCGAGCATAGTCGTCTGCGTCATAAAGATGTCCTGGCAAATGAACAGATCCAGCTCGGAGAGCGTCTTGCGCATACCGGCCGAATCGGGCTCGGTCTGCACCGGGTCCTCGCCGTAGTTGTAGAAGCAGTGCACCTTGCCCTCGTCGACCAGGTGACCCAGGTCGGTGAGCTTGTAGCCCTCCTCGAGCGGGAGCTTTTCCTCGGGCACGCCCCAAGCCTTGGCAAACTTGGCGCGAGCGGCGGGGTCGGTGACTTTCTGGTAGCCAGGGTACAGGTTGGGCAGCATGCCCATATCGCAGGAGCCCTGGACGTTGTTCTGGCCACGCACGGGCGCGAGGCCGGAGTTGGGTTTGCCGATCTGGCCGGCAACGCAGGCGATGGAGGCGATGGTGTGCACCGTCTTCAGGTTCTGCTTCTGCTGGCATACGCCCATGCCCCAGCCAATGATGGCAGAAGGCTTCGCCGTGGCGTACATCTCGGCAGCTTGGTGGATCAGCGCGGGATCGACACCCGTGATGTCCTGTACGGATTCGGGAGTGTAGTTCTTGATGGTCTCCCACCACTCGTCAAAGCCGTTCGTGTGCTCGGCGACGAATTCCTTGTCGTAGAGGCCATCGTTGACCAGACAGTTGGCAAAGGCGTTGAGGAACGCAACATTGCAACCGTTCTTGATCGGAAGGTAGAGGTCGGCGATACGCGCGGTTTCGATATGGCGCGGGTCGGCGACGATGATCTTGCAACCCTTTTCTTTGGCTCGCACGATACGCCTTGCGACGATGGGGTGCGAATCGGCAGGGTTATAGCCGAAGAGGAAAATGCAGCCCGCATCCTCCATACCGGGAATGGAGCATGACATGCAACCTGAACCAACCGTGTCCATCAGACCGAGGACAGTAGGGCCGTGTCAAGTACGGGCGCAGTTGTCTACGCTGTGGGTGCCGATGCACGCACGCGTAAACTTCTGCATGACGTAGTTCGCCTCATTGCCGCCGCCTCGCGAAGAGCCGGTGGTCATGACAGCGTTAGGACCATATTCGTCAATTATGGCCTGCATCTTAGATGCGGTGAAATCCAGTGCCTCGTCCCAGCTTACGCGCTCAAGATCCGCGCCCTTAGTGCGACGGATCATCGGGTGCAGTACGCGAGGAGTCAAGATCTTGGTGTCGTTGATGAAGTCGTAGCCGCTCATGCCCTTAAGGCACAGCTCGCCCTGATTGGTGATGCCGTTGAGCGGTTCGGTACCCACGACCTGACCGTTTTGGACCAGGAGGTTAAACTGGCAACCGGCGCCGCAGTACGGGCAGATCACTTTATGCTTCTCCATGACACCCTCCTTCCTTTCTCTGCTACCGATTAATCGGTACGTATTTGACAATCGTTGGGCCTGTATGGCCGCCCGCCTACGCCTCGTTTTCGATGGTGGCGCGGGCACGCTCGGCGGTCAGCTCCGCCAGGCGCTCCTCGTCTACCAAGGCGAGGCCTTTGGTCGGGCACGCCTCTGCACACGCCGGACCGCCGGGACGGTCCACGCACAGGTCGCACTTGAGCACAAAGCTCTTGGTCTGCGACCCCACGCGAACGTCGCCCATCAAGACCGGAACCTGCGTGGTCGCCACGCTTACAGCGCCAAAGGGACATGCCATAACGCAGCTCTTGCAGCCGATACAGTTGTCCTCGTTAACACCGATGCGATGGTTCTTTGGATCAAAGAACAAGGCGCCCGTGGGGCAGGCCTTGGCGCACGGAGCATCCTCGCAGTGATGGCATGCCACCGGTGCGGAGATCTCGTAGGTGCGCGTTACACGCAGGCGAGGCGCGGCGATGTTGCCGGGAATGTCGTGCGCCTCGATGCACGCCGCCATACAGGTTTGGCACCCGATGCAGCGTGAAGAATCGGCCACGACTCGTTTATTGCCCATGTTGTTCACTCCCTCCTGAATCCCATGCCGGAGAGACCCTGTCGACGTTGCCCCGAACCGCCCGTGGTCCGGCATCGGCGTATCGAATGCATGCGGCGAAACAGGCACTTCGATAAGATTCCTCCAACGGTATACAGGTTGAATATACGCAGTTGCAGGGGGTAATCTTGAGCGTAACCCCTGCAATACGTGTGTATTGCAGGGGTTTGTGCTGGTTAGAATTATTCTTGCTTAGATATAGAGATGAGTGTATTACACGCGTACGCCGCGAGAGATTTCGCGCTCTTCTTTTAAAGATGTACTACGCTTGTAGTAATGTTTACACTCATAAACTTGAGTGCAATAAAGTATTGGATATATGATTGCCAAGTATCGGCACGTGCCGTATTTGACCATCCATATTGCACGCTAATAAAGGGAGGCCAGCGATGTCATCGACTCAAAAAAGAGCCATCCTGCAGGTGCGCATCCGCGAAGATGACAAGCAGCATGCCGAGCGCCTCTACGACGCCATGGGCACCTCGCTCGCCGAGGCCGTCCGCCTATTTGTCGCTCAGAGCATTTTGATGCGCAAGCTCCCCTTTCAGCCAGTCGCCGTACGCTCAAAGGACGGCACCGCCGCCTATGGATCGCTCAAAGCATATGGGGACCCCAATCGCCGCTCTGAGGAACGCAATGCCTGGATTGAATACCTTGCTACGGAAAGCGACGATTCGGTTTTGGGTCCCGAGGAAGTAGATATCCATGAGTAGCACCATCATCGACGAGACCGTCATCCTACGCTACCTGCTAAACGACGACGAGGTTCTGTCACCGCGCGCCGCCAAGGTCATCGCCACCCGCACCGCTCGTGTCTACCCCGAAATCATCACGCGCGTCGTGGTCACGCTGCGCGACGTCTATAAGGTTCCCCGCGTTGAGATTGCTGCGGCCATGAAAAGACTGCTCGATGACGTCATGGTCGACGAGCCCACCGTTGTCGCTCTTGCCGTCAAACTCTTTGGCAAGACCCATATGGACTTTACCGACTGCCTCCTCGCAGCCCGAACCGCCATCTACAACGATGATGTCGTGAGCTTTGGCAAACCCATCATCCAAGGCATGATCGATTACCGCCGCAAGCGCCAAACCGCAGCCGAAGCCCGCAGCCGAAGCATCGACTCCACCATCGACAAGCTCCGTCATCGCCCCCGCAGCTAACCCCATGCCCACCTAAGTTGCGGTGAAATAGTTCCTGGATTGAGGCTTATTCGAGCTTTTCAGGAACTGTTTCACCGCAACTTTCTGTAAGGGCAGGTTTTAATACCGCCGAAAGGCCATTATCGACCGTTTGCCGATGTACCCAGCTCCGTTATAAGCCCCTGACCTGCACCGTCAAGCTTTTGGTCAGTTCATGTCAAGGTCCGACAGAATGAATATGCGATAGCTTAATGTCATTCGTTCCCTCTCAATGCCTTGGGGTCGCCAATGAGTAACGATGACCGCTGTACTAAACCACAGGTAAAGCTATTCTTCTCCATATTCGAGGCTCATCATGACGGGCGCCTGTTTGTAGCTACGGAAAAATGGGATGAACGATGCGCCTACGCACTCATGAAAAAACAAATGATCGTTCGACTCTATAACCACGTCTATGCCGACCCTGCATATTGGAATGGACTTGGTATAGAAGGTCGAATTTTTCAGCTGGCATCCGCCATTGCGATCGTTGAACCGGATGCCGTGTTTTGCGGAGCAACAGCGGCACTGCTCTATGGCATCGGTTCTGCACACACGCTTCTCGACAAGGTGCAAGTGCTGTTGCCGCGTTCCACCAGACGCGATATGTACGAATTCGTTGAATACCGACGCTGGCGGCCGGGCGACGTATGGCAGCTCGGCCCGTTTACGTTAACGGATCCATATCGCACGGTGGTCGATATCGCCCGAACGACCGCTTTTCGCTATGCACTAGGCTATGTCGACGGGTTGGCTCGTGAGTACGGTGTCGAGCGTGAAGAATTGCGTGCATACGCGCAGGCCAATTGCCGGGGGCTGCACGGCATCGCGCGTGCGTTTGATGTTTTTGAGTATATGGACGGTCAATCGGACAACGGTGGCGAATCGGAGGCAAGGGCGGCGATGATTCTTGCCGGCGTCACCACGCCCGAACTACAGGTTGAGATAACACGGCCGGGGAACGCCGGCTACTATCTGGCCGACTACGGATGGCAGATGCCGAACGGCTCTTGGATGCTTGCCGAACTTCATGGACTAGGCAAGTTTGAGGACGATGCTCAAAATGATCCGGAACATACTGCAGCAAAGACCTATCGAGCTGCCCTCATACGCGACGCAAACCTTCGCGCCATGGGTCATAACGTCATACACTTCAAGCTGTCAGACACCTACGATGTCGAAGCATTTGGCGCCATGATGCGCGGCTATGGTATTCCGACAACAAAACCTTACGCCGGCTCCTGACCAACGGCACGCATCTTCTCGACAACAGAACCTAACATCGGCCCAACCAACTCGGCCTCAATAAGTTGCGGTGAAATAGTTCCTGGATAACAGCTTTTGCAGCTAATCCAGGAACTATTTCACCGCAACTTAGGAGGGGATGTGGGGTCCCCGGCATGTATATGAAAACGGCTCTGATTCCCAGAAGGAAACAAAGCCGTTAAAACAATTCTTATGGAGCGGGCGACGGGAATCGAACCCGCGTCATCAGCTTGGAAGGCTGGGGTTCTACCATTGAACTACGCCCGCAAGATATGGTCGGGACGACAGGATTTGAACCTGCGACATCCTGCTCCCAAAGCAGGCGCGCTACCAAACTGCGCCACGTCCCGAAGGTGTTGAGCAGCTAAGGTCTAAACCTTGCGTGTCCCAAAGCGAAGGAAATTATAGGGGAGACTCCCCGCCTGCGCAAGCGACGATACCCTAGCTCCTCGAATGTGCGACAAACCGGCTGTGGAGCAGGCCAATCACAAACGCCACCACGGCAACCGGCGCCCATGCGGCTCCAATGTCGGCCAGCGGCAGCGCATCGAACGGCAGCCACACGCCTGCAAAGAACGCGTCGCGGATCGAGGTGATCACGCTCTGCACCGCGACAACGCCGCCGACCCAGACCCACACCTGCGGATGCGCGTCGCAAAAACCGTGCACTAGGCCCATAAGCACCAGAACAATTGCAACAGGGTACAGGGCGTTGAGCATGGGCACCGAGAACATGAGGATCACGTCGAGGCCCACGTTTGAGAGCACGCACGAAAACGCCGCGAACACAAAGGCGAGTATCGCAAAGGGACGGCGCATGGCCTCCTCGGAAGCCTCTGCTCCCCCTTCGACCACATACGTCTCGCAGAAGTAACGCGAGCAGCAGCTGATGAGGCCGATGCATACGTTCATGCAGGCGAGGAAGAAGATCGCAAAGACCACGACCGTGCCGGCAAGGCCAAAGTGCATGGAGGCCGAGCGGGCGAGGATGGCGGCTCCGTTGGTGGCATCGGGCATCACGGTGCTCAGCTGCGTGCCGGCAAGCGCCAGACCGCAGTAGATGATGGCCATGAGCACACCAGCGATCACGCCGGAGCGCGAAATCTCGAAGGCCACGCGCTTGTCGTCGGTAACGCCCAGCTCGTGGATGGTCTCGGCGATGATGATGCCAAAGGCGAGCGACGCGAGCAGGTCCATGGTCTGATAGCCGGTCAAAAAGCCCTGCACGGCGGCACCGGCATCGTAAGGAGCCTGCGGCGCGGCAGCGGAACCCAGCGGCGAGACCACGGCAGCGCCCACGACCAATACGATAAGGGCGATGAGCGCGGGGCCCGTAATGCGGCCGAGCACGCGCGTAATGACACCCGGGCGCAGCGTGAGCACAAAGGCGACGGCAAAGAAGGCGACGGCAAACACCAGGCGGGCCGTGCCGAGCGAGACACCCTCGGGCAGCAGCGGCACCAGCATCTCGAAGGCCGTGGAGCTCGTGCGCGGAATGGCCAGACACGGACCGATAGCCAGATACACCGCCGCGACAAAAAACTCGCCAAACTTGGGGTGCACACGACCGGCAAGCTCGCGCGCCGTTCCGGCAAGTGCCACGGCGATAAAGCCCATGACGGGAAGGCCGATGGCGGCAATCAGAAAGCCGAGCATGGCGAGCGGCGTGGCAGAGCCCGCCTGCAGCGCCAGCAGCGGCGGAATAATGAGGTTGCCGGCGCCAAAGAGCATCGAGAACAGGGCGATGCCGACGGTGAGGACATGGTCGGAGCGCAGACCGCGCGGGGCGGATGATGCCATAGGACCACCTTTCGGGTCGAAACAAAACGGGACGGGCAAAAGACCCGTCCCGCAAGTATATACGCTTTAGCAGGCTAAATCGTGCAGAGCGTCAATCGCGGTGTCGACTTCCTCGTCCGTGTTGAAATACCCAAACGAGAAGCGAACGACACCCTGGCGCTCGGTCCCCAGTGCGCGGTGCATGAGCGGAGCGCAGTGGGCGCCGGGGCGCGTCGCAATCCCCCACCCTTGCATGAGCGCGTCCGAGACCTCGGCCGAATCGATATCGCCCACGTTAAGCGAAACGATCGCCGAGCGCACGGGCTGGTCAAACGCACCGTAGAGCGCAATGCCGGGAATGTCGCGAACGCCGGCGAGGAAGCGCTCGGCAAGCGCACGTTCGCGTGCCGCAATCGCCTCTACCCCGCCCTGGGCCTCGATAACGTCGAGGCCGGCGGAAAGGCCGGCGATACCGTGACCGTTGAGCGTGCCCGCCTCAAGACGCGTGGGCCACTCTTGCGGCTGCAGCGCATCGAAGCTGCGCACGCCCGTGCCACCCATGGCCCAAGGAGCCACGTCAATGCCTTCCGCCACGGCTAGGCCACCGGTCCCCTGCGGGCCCATGAGCCCCTTGTGGCCGGTAAAGCACACCACGTCGAGCCCCATGACCTGCATATCGATATGCGCCGTGCCGGCAGACTGCGAGGCATCGACGATCACAAGCGCGCCGGCCGCATGGGCCATGGCAGCCACGCGTGCAATGTCGACCGCGTTGCCGGTCACATTGGAGGCGTGTGTCACCACCACGGCACGCGTGCCCGGCGTCACCAGCCGCTCAAGCTCTTCGTAGTCGAGCGCACCGTTCGCGTCGCAGCCCGCATGCTCAACGGTCACACCCCGCTCCGCTGCCAGGCGGTTGAGCGGACGCAGCACGGAGTTGTGCTCGAGCACCGTCGTGACCACGCGGTCGCCGGGGCGCACCACCCCGTTGATGGCGGTGTTAAGCGCCGCCGTAGAGTTGGGCGTAAAGCACACATGGTCCGCCCTCGGGCAACCTAAAAGGCGCGCGAGCTTGGCACGGCAACCGTGAATCGTGCGAGCGGCATCGAGGGCACCCGACGTGGCGCCGCGCCCGGCATTGCCGAGCGAGCACATCGCCTGCGTCACGGCATCGATGACCGTCTGCGGCTTGTGCATGGTCGTCGCCGCGTTATCCAGGTAGATCATCGCACGACCTCCCACATATCAATCACGGTATAGCCCTCGGTGGGAACGCCCGCCGCGGCGAGTTCGCCGCGCAGCAGCTCCTCATCGGCAGGCAACGCTTTCCACGCCAGGCCGCAGCCGGCAGCGACCTCCCCGGGCACGGGAATCGTTCGCCCGGGAAGGCCGCGCTCGATGCACAGAGACTCGCAGCCCATGGCGGCAGCCGTGGTGGGAAACGTGATGACAAGCGCTGGGCGCTTCTCCCTCATGGCAACTCCAACCAATACGCTACGGGCGCACGACGCGCACGGCTTGTTCCATCTTCTCCACGATCACATACATGTTCGTGACCTCGCCCACGGCAAGCTGGTCCTTAATGCCATAGTGGTCGAGGCAGGTGCCACAGGTGAGGATTTCGACGCCCTGCTCAGCCAGCCCCTTCAGGTCGTCAAGTACCGGCGAGCCCTCGACGGTGAGCTTGGCGCCGCCGTTGTAGAACAGCATGGTCGCGGGCAGCTCCTCCTGCTGCGTCACGGCAAAGATGAAGGCCTTCATGAGCTTGTGGCCCAGCTCGTCGTCGCCGCGGCCCATGCAGTCGGTGTAGACGGAAATGACGAGCTCGCCCTTGCCGGTGCTGGCACCGCAGAAAGCGGCACCGTCCTGCTCGGGGTCTGCCACGGCAACGGCACCGGAGGTCGCCACGGTCACGCGCCACTCGGCGTCAGAAACCTTCTCGACCGAGGCCGTGCAGCCCTTCTCCTGCGCCATCTTGGAGATGTTCTTGACGGCGGTCTCGTTATCGACCGAGGTCACTACGGCACCCTCGCCGTCAAGCTGTTTGAGTGCCTTAAGCGTCTTGACGACGGGCAGCGGGCAGGCATCGCCCATGGCATTGACTTCAATCTTGGTAGACATAGCTACATCCTTTCAAAAGGGACCGCCCAGAAAAGTAGGCGGTCGCATAAACGGTTTTCTTTAATGCACAACGCGAACAGCAGGACCGCCCGGCACCGCCTCGCACACGCGACCGATAACGGCGGCGATGCACCCCTCGGCATCCAGGCGACGCGCAAGCTCATCCACATCCGCCGCGGGCGCCGCGATAAGCAGGCCACCAGACGTCTGCGGATCGTACAGCGCGTCGAGCATGCCCGGCTCCAGGCCCTCGTCGACAGCCACACGCGGGCCAAAAAAGTCCTGGTTGCGGTAGGAGCCCGCTGGGATAATGCCCAGACGTGCCATGTCGAGTACCTGGTCAAAGAGCGGCACCGCCTCCGACGCAAGCTCAATCTGCACGCCCGAGCCCTCGGCCATCTCGCACGCGTGCCCGATCAGGCCAAAGCCCGTGATGTCGGTACAGCCGTGAAGCTCGAGGCCCTCGGCCAGACGAATCGGGGCCTCGTTGAGGGTGCGCATCGAGTCAAACACGGCTGTGGCCTCGTCCTGCTCGATGAGTTCGCCCTTAATGGCCGTGGTGATGATGCCCGAGCCGATCGCCTTGGTCAGCAGCAGAACATCGCCCACGCGTGCGCCGCTGTTGGCGAGCATGCGGTCGAGCGCGACAAAGCCGCTCACAGACAAGCCGTACTTGGGCTCGTCGTCGTTGATGGTGTGACCGCCCGCGATGGAGCAGCCCGCCTCGACGCACTTGTCGGCACCGCCCGCCAGAATCTGGCCGGCAACCTCAACACCCAGGCAACTGGGTATGCAGAGCAGGTTCATGGCATGGCTCGGCCGCCCGCCCATGGCGTAGATGTCCGACAGCGAGTTGGCCGCCGCGATCTGGCCAAACAGGAACGGGTCGTCGACCATCGGCGGGAAGAAGTCGATGGACTGCACGAGACCCAAGTTCTCGCCAACGCGAAAAACGCTCGCATCGTCGGAGGTATCGAACCCCACGAGCAAGTTGTCGTTATGCACATTGGGTAAGTCGCCCAGGACCTGGGCGAGGGCTCCAGGAGCCAACTTAGCGGCTCAACCGCTCGCGGCAGTCATAGACGTGAGCTTAATCTGATCGTCAGGCATCGATACCCCCTCTCATCGGTCAATCATTTTCTCTCAGTATACGCATGAATACGAGCCCAAGGCGGATGCATTAATTGAGCGCCTGTGCGCGAATCGCCGCGCCGATGGCACCGGCAAAGCGGGCTTGGGGCGAGGTGATCACCGGCGAGCCCAACAGCGCGCCCAACCGCTCCGCAACGTAGGCGTTCTCGCACAGGCCTCCCGTCAGGTAGTACGGAGCACCCGCCGCCTGCCCGGCCATGGTCGCCACGCGCGAGACCACGCTGTCGATCACGCCACGCGCAATGTTCTCGCGCGGCTCACCGCGACCGATTAGGCTGATAACCTCGCTTTCGGCAAACACGGTGCACATGCTGGAAATCTTGGTAGGCTCGCCGGTGCGGGCGAGGTCTGCCATCTGCTGCTGGGTAATGCCCAGGCGGTCGGCCATGATCTCCAGAAAGCGCCCCGTGCCGGCGGCGCACTTGTCGTTCATGGCGAACTTGGCCACGCGGCCGCCCTTAAGCTGAATGACTTTGGTGTCCTGGCCGCCCACGTCAATCACCGTGCCATGGTCGCCAAACAGGCGCACGGCACCGGTGCCGTGGCAGGTGATCTCGGTCACGACCTTGTGCGCATAGGGCACGGCGACACGGCCGTAGCCAGTCGCGATCACGCGCACGTCGTCGGCTGTCACGCCATAGCCGGCCGCTGCCAGTGCCTCGCGCAGCCGCTCGGAAGCATCGACCGAGGAGAACCCGGTTGGCTGCACGCACGTCCACGCCACCGAACCCTCCCTGTCGACCACAGCAGCCTTAGCCGCCGTAGACCCGATATCGATCCCGATCCCTATCATGGCTCTCTCCCAATCTAAACATCAAAGGTAGCGGCGCGTTCAGGCGCCTTAGCTCTAGGTTTCTCAGGTGCCGGAGGTTGCCCCGAAAGAGGAGCGCAGCGTACTTTGGTACGCAAGCGACGGTTTGAGGGGCAAGATCCGGTGCCTGAGGAAGCTACAGAGTCTCGATAAAGGCGGCGATGCGCGTCTCGATCTGGCCCATGTCGCCGTTGCTGTAATCGGTCTCAATCTTCATGTACGGAATGCCCGCACCCTCGACAGCTTCCTGCATACGAGCGCTCTCAACGTTGAAGGTGTGGCATGCCTGCAGCACGCTCTCCACCACGCCATCGACGTGATACTTCTCGCACATGGCCAGCGTGTTTTCCATACGGCCGTCGTTGGGCGTCATGACCGAGCAGTTGATATCGAGGTAGCGGTCGGCGATGGCGCGCAGAATGTCGGTGGCGTCCGGGTCGATCATCATGGCCGCCGTGCGCTCGCCCGAGCAGTCGTCCATGCACACGACCACGCCGCCGTTGGACTCGATGGTGCGATCGATCTTGTTGATCACGCCGCCCACCGGGCAGCCGGTAATCAGGATGCGCTTGGCATCCGCTGCAACCGGGCGCTCGCCCGCGTCGTAGGCCTCGCGCAGCTTGGCAACCTTTTGCTCCAGCTGCTGCGTATAGGCCTCAATATCAAAGCTGAACGTACCGGCAAACATGGTGCTCATCAGATCAACGCCGCTCATGGCCGCCGGCTGGTTAGCCTGCAGCGCAAACATCTCGAGCTGGGCGGCACGCAGGCGATTGCGACGACGGACGGCGGCGCGCAGGTCGTCATCGGTGATCGTAATACCGTAGAAGTTCTCGAGCTCCTCCTTGAGCAGGCGGCACTCCTCGTACCAGCCTTCACGCTCGTAGGCGCGATCGCGGCTCTGTGGCAGGTGCAAAATGTACGTACGCTTGAGCTCCCCCAGCAGCTCGTACATCTTCTTCTTGCCGTCGCAGGTGGTCTCACCGATGATCATGTCGCTGAAATACGTAAACGGGCACTTTTGCGAATAGGCAAAGCCGTACGTCGACTTGATGAGCGGGCAGAGGTTTGCCGGCAGCACCTTCTCGGCCTCGGGAATCACCTCGTCGGACGTGCCGCACAGGGCCACGCTCGAGGCGCCTGCGGCATCGATAATCTCGAGCGGCGTATAGCTGCACAAATAGCCGACCAGGCGATTACCCGCCTGCTTGTAATCCTTGACTCGAATGAACGCCGCCTTGCGCTGCTCGTTGAACTCCTCAAACGTGGACGGCAACGGCTGCTCAATATTTTCCGACATATAACTCCTTAACATACCTTTTAACCGACCAAGGAAACGGCTTTCCCAGGTGCCCGAGGTTGCCGTGAAAGAGGGGCGCCACGTACTTTGGTACGCAAGCGACGGTTTGAACGGCAAGATCGGGTGCCTGGGGAAGCCGCCGGAACGTATAGTCCTAAATGGTTTCCAAGAAAGCTTCGATGCGCGTCTGCAATTGGCCTGCGTCCTCGCCGGCGTAGTCGGTCGTGATGTGCATAAACGAAATGCCGGCTTCCTCGGCGGCCTTCTCCACGGCAAACGATTCCATCTCATAGAGCGTGCAGAACTGCAGGGCCACGTCGACGATGCCGTCGGCATGAAGGTCGCATGCCATCTGAACGATGTCCTTCATACGCTGGTCGTTGGGCGTAAAGACGGCGCAGTTGATCTTAAAGTAGCGCTCGGCGATGGCGTCGAGCATCTCGTCAACCGTCTCACCGGACTCATCGACCAAGTCCTTGTAATAGCGCGAACCCGTGCAGGACTCCTCGCCCACCACAACGCCGCCGGCCTTCTCGATGAGGTTGAACAGCTTCCAGTTGGGCACGGCCATGGGCGTGCCGGTGTACAGGATGCGCTTGGTCCCCTTGGGCGCCACGCCCTCTCCGGCCTCGACACGCTGCTCGCACTCGGCCGCCATATCGTTAATGGCTCCGGTCAGACGCGGCGTGTCGTCCATAAAGGCGGCCTGAACGGTCAGCAGGCTGTCGAGACCGCTAATGGGCGCTGGGTCGGCAGCGCGCGTGGCAGCGAGGCGCTGCAGGGCGCGACGCTTCTCATTGACGGCGCGGATGGCGGCCTTCAGACGCTCAGGCGTAATCGTGACGCCACACTCTTCCTCAATCTTGGCGGCGAGCTTTTTAACCTCGGCCTTCCAGGTCACGAGCGTCGACTCGTCGTGCACGTTGGGAATATCCATGACGTACATGTTCTTTTGCGTGGCAAAAAACTCGTAGGCCTTCTTCTTGCCATCGCAGGTGTTCTCGCCTACCACCAAGTCACTCGACTCGATGTAGGGGCAGACCTCACCCAGCTTAAAGCCGGCAAAGCTCTTGATAAGCGGACAAGTGTTGCGCGGCAAGTGCTCCTCGACCTTGTCCGTTGCCCAATCGGCACCCGAGCACAGACCAACGGGAATGCCGTCACAGGCAAGCACGATCTCCTCGGGCACGTACACGCAGAACGAGCCCACGATTTTGGTGGCCTCGCCAGCCTCCTTCTTGTCGAGCATCTCCTTAATACGGCCGCTGTGGATGTTGGTGGCCACAAAGTCCAGGTAGGACGTGGACTTGGGGCGATTGTTCTGCGTCAAGAACATATCGCCGTACATCTGGCCCACGGCGCCTAGCAGCATGTCGTGGTCGGCAAGATTCATGCCGAGGCTCTCCCACATCGGGTGGAAATCAAATTCTTCAGCCATAACGGTTCCCCTCTCGAACCAAAAACGGATAACAGCGGTATCGATGCACGACGGACGGCGATTGCCCGACCGTGCTCAAACCCGGAATTTTAGGGAACCTGCTTTGCGGTCGATTATTTAGTTGTGCGTCGTCTCTCCCGGAGCCGTGAACATACCTGCTCATATGCGGCTCCGAGCCATATACAGGGCACGCGCGGCAACGCGGCGAATGTATGTCGTCTGCGGCATGTGCGCACCCTCCTTTACAAGTTGAGGTCAACTATATCAACGGTCATCGACCATGCGAACACCGTTGACATTCGTACGACAGCGTCGTGTGCCGTCGTCTAATAAATAATTATCTTGATTGATAAGAGTTTGTCATTCCTCATTCGGCGAACGGCAAAAACAAAGCCGCGGAGGCTTATATTCCCCGACGGCATTACCCGGCGCTATCGACAAACCAAATGGATCCTGCTGGCATCAAAATGCATGCGCAGCGTCTCGCCTGCTTGCGGCAACTCGTCGACAGGTATGCCCACCTTGTTGACCTTCCACTGCAAACGCGTGGGCGCATCGGCACGCGGCACATCCAGCAGAACCAGGCGCTCAAAACGCGAATCGCTCACGCGGGCCACATGCAGATCGTAGCTGTTACGACCGCGCTCAGCGCGGTTGTCCACATGGAAGTAGCTCGCACGAATGCCCAGGTACGCCACATTATCGGGAACCTCACGGCCCACGTTGAAGGTCATGCCCCAGTCCAGGGCTTCAACTTCCTGAAGCTCGATCTTGCGCGCGCGGCTCGTATTCTTACAGCCCGTTAGGCGCAGCGCCGCCAACGTCTGAGGGCGGCGGACCACGTCCTCAACGGAGCCGATCTCCTCAACATGCCCGTCGTGCATCACGCAGATGTGCTGGCATAGGCGGCAAGCTTCGTCGATGTCGTGGCTCACGTAGAGCACGGTACGGTTACAGACGTCGAACAGGTCGAGCATGTTCTGCTCAAGCGCGCTCTTGAGATACGCGTCGAGCGCGCTCATGGGCTCGTCGAACATAAAAATGCCCGGGTGTGCCGCCACCATGCGAGCAAGCGCCACACGCTGCTGCTGGCCGCCCGAGAGGCGCGCGGGATAACGGTCGGCAAAGTCGGCCAGTCCAAAGATACCCAGGTAGCGCTCGGCAAGTTGTCTGCGCGCTGCGGCGTCGCCTGCACCCTCAACGCCGGCGCACACGTTATCGGCCACCGTCATATTAGGGAACAGCTGATAGTTTTGAAACATCAGGGCGCATTTTCGCTCCTGGGGCGAAAGGTTGATGCCCGTCGCAGAGTCAAAAAAGGTCATGCCGTTGACGACGATCTTGCCCTCGTCGGGTGTCTCCACGCCGGCAATGCAGCGCAACGTGCAGCTCTTGCCGCAACCCGAGGCGCCCAGCAGCGCCACACGCTCCTCGCCGGCCTCAAGCTGCATGTCGAGCATAAACCCGGGATAGCGTTTTTTGATATCCAAAACGAGCGACATAGCTTATCGACCTCCCTGCGGTGCTGCGTCATCGCGCATGAGCTCGGCCAGCGCCTCGCGATCGATACGCAGCGCATCGCCGCCCACTGGGTCGAGCGAATCGATCTGGCCACCCAGCTGCTTGGCCTGTTTGCGCTCTGCACGGGAGAGACCACGCTCGCGATACTTTTGCGAATGCGCCGTGTACATGTTGATGAACAGGATTACCAGGAAACTAAACACGATCACGACGACGACCCAAAAGAGAGCCACCGAGGTGTTGCCGCCCATCCACTCAAAGTAGATGGCGATAGGGATGGTCTGGGTAATGCCGGCGTAGTTGCCCGCAAAGAACAGGGTGCAGCCAAACTCGCCCATGGCACGCGCGAAGGCAAGCACCGCGCCGGCGGCAATCGAGGGCCAGCCAAGCGGCATCATAAGCTTGGTAAAGATGCGATGCTCAGACCATCCCAGGGTTCGCGCGGCATCGAGCATCTGCGTGTCGAGGCTCTCGAAGGCTCCGAGCGCCGTGCGGTAGACCAGCGGAAACGACACAACGACGGCCGAAATGACCGCCGCGGGCCAGGTAAAGACGATCGAGATGCCGTGCGCGATGAGCCACTGGCCCACTCCGGTCGAGCGGCCAAACAGCATGAGGAGCAGAAAGCCGCAGACCGTGGGCGGCAGCACCATAGGAATCGTAAAGACCGAATCGAGCAGGCCCTTGATGCGACTCGAGGTACCCATAGTCTTCCACGCGGCAAACAGGCCCAGTGCAAAGGCAATCACCAGGGCAAGGCCGCTCGTTTTGATGGACACCCAAAACGGGCGATAGTCGATGTCGCCCAAAAAGGAAGCCAGAGAGGTCAAGGGCCCCTGCTCATCCCGCAACACGACAGACGATGCTTCTACCATTTGAGCGCTATCAAGCCAACGCGCGCCGCCCTTGGCATCACCCGAGGCCGATGCAATCACCACATAGCGGTCCCCATCCGCACCACGCACATCAAAGCCATAGGTATACCCGCCGGCATTAAACGTTGTTTCCGCCGTAACATACCAAGGAAGATCAACGTCCCCTAGCTGCGCGCCTCCCATGGAGTTTGCGCTGTCGAGCTCACAGACGAGGGCCTTGAGACCCGATACGCACTCGTTGTCCTGCGGATCCAATCCATACTTCTCGGCCGCCTTGGGCGATATCCACACCACAACGCGATCGGCAGCAGGCGCCACTACAAGGTCCACGTCCTCGTCAACGGGAAACCGGTAGCCCTCAGGCTGGCCCTCCATAGCACGAGCGGTCCCCTTGGCCAACCGCTCAAAACCCTCGATCCCATAGGAAAGCCCATGAGCGGTCGCAGCAACCTGGGCCCCGTCCTCAGCGACCCCAGCAAACGCAAATCCCGGCACCCAGCAAAGCGCGAAGGTCAAAGCACAGGCGACAAGCATGCGGAATCTATTAAGCACGAAAAGCTCCAAGCGAATACAGGGACGGAGTGAAACACAAAACGATGGAATTATCGCGCCAAGCCGCACTACTCGGAAAGCTCAAAGCCGTACTTAGCCCAAATCTTCTGAGCCTTCTTGTTGGTCAGACAGAAGTCGATAAACGCCTTGGCCTCGTCGGCGTGCTCGGAGCTCTCGGCAACGGCGCCCGGGTACACGATGGGCTTGTGCGAAGCCTCGGGGCACACGAAGGCCTCCTCGATGCCGTCATAGCGGAAGATATCGGAGCTGTAGACAAAACCGGCCACGCAGTCGCCCGTAGAGACGTAAGACGCAGCGGTACCAACTTTGTCGGCCAGTGCGACCTTGTCGGCGATCTCGGGAGCATACTCGCCGTCGTCGCCTTCGGTGCCGGTGTAGAGACCCACAGAAGCTAAGGCCTGGTTGGCGTACTTGCCGGCGGGGACGGTCTTGGCGTCGCCGATGGCGATCTTGCCGTCCAGATTCGCGACGTCGGCGATGGCCTCGATCTTGGTGTCGGAACCCTCAGCACGAATGATCACAAGGTCGTTGACGAACATATCCTCACGGGTGTCGGCATCGACGAGCTCGGCGGCCTCGGCGTCGTCCATGGTGCCCTTGGAGGCGGTGATGAGCACGTCGACCGTGGCGCCAGCACGCATCTGCTCGACGAGGTCGCCAGAAGCCTTAAACTGCGTGTCGGCAAAGGTGGTGCCGGTCTGATCGGTGTAGAGCTCCTGGACCTCGGGCAGGGCCTTCTCGAGAGAGTTGGCAGCGAAGACCTGAAGCTCGACAGCTTTCTTGGAAGATGCCTTAGCAGAACCGGCATCGGAGCCAGTCGGCTCAGACGTCTTGTTGCCGGAGCAGCCGGCAAGCCCAAGGCCGGCAGCGACGACAGCAGAAAGAGAGACGAATCCGCGGCGAGAAACCATATCGAACATGTTCAATCCTTTCGAATACTACGCCCGGACACCCCGCCGCGGGCTTTATTCTGTTACCAGATTATACTTTCGTGCGAATAATATCAGTGATAAAGATTTCTCGTCTGATACTTATCTTCTGCTGACAGTCTCAGGACGGCCCGCACTGTCGCTACATAAAAAGGCGGAGCAGCCCGTAAGGTTACTCCGCCGCAGGTAAACCGCTTAGTTGGTATGTCCGCCGCCCGCTGTCATCTGGGCCGCATGCTCCAGCTGGTCGCTCACGGCCTCCCAGCTTTCGCGGGCCGCTTTCGTGGATCCCGGAAAGTTGATGACAAGCGTATACCCACGCTGCATGCACACGGCGCGCGAGAGCATGGCGCGGCGCGTCTTGGTCATGGAGTACGCACGGATCGCCTCTGCAATACCCGGCACGTCGCGGTCGCAGACGGCACGCGTCGCCTCGGGCGTCACATCGCGCATCGAAAGCCCCGTGCCGCCGCAGGTGAGCACGACATTGGCGTGGCACTCATCGGCGGCTTCCACAATGGCATCACCGATCTCGCTGACGTCGTCGCGCACGACCACATGCGAGGCGACCGTCCAGCCCTGCGCCTCGATAAGTTCCTCGAGTGCGGCTCCAGCCTCGTCCTGGGCAAGATCGCGCGTATCCGAGCACGTCACGATCGATATCTTCAGCTCCATAGCATTCCTCCTACAACACGGCGCCCTCGGGCAGGTCGACGCGAACAACGTCCACGACGTCGCCCGCCTTGAGGTCGCACGGCCCTTCTTCAATACGCAGTAGGCAGTTGGCCCGCTGCATCGTGCCGAGCAACGCCGAATTCTGCGTCTTGGCCTCGGTCACCAACAGCTCACCGGTCTCGGGGTCGCGCAAAACCGTGGCGCGATCGAAGAAGCGGCGATGCTGTCGCTTTTTCACGCCGTGCGTGAGCATCGCCTGCTGCACGGGACGTGCACCCTCGGCAAAGCCGCGCATCTCGCGAATCGCCGGGCGGGCGAGCATCTCAAAGCCCACATACGCCGCGGCCGGATTGCCTGAAAGCCCCAGGTAGGGCTTACCCCCGAGCAAGCCAAACGTGATGGCCTTGCCCGGACGCATCGAGATGCGGTCAAACAGCACCTCGCCCTCGCGCCGGACGAGCGCCGTCACGTAGTCGTAGTCGCCTGCCGAGGCGCCACCGCTCGTAATGACAAAATCGCACTCCCGCACGGCACGATGCACCAGCTCGGCAATCGCCTGCTCATCATCGGGCGCAATGCCATAGAACACCGGCTCGGCGCCGGCATCGAGCGCTTCGGCCATCAACGCCGAGGAGTTGGAATCGCGAATCTGCCCGCGTGCCGGCAGCTCGCTCGGTGCGACCAGCTCCGTGCCCAGCGAGATAATGCCCACGCGCGGAGCGGCATGGACCTTCACGCTCACGTAACCGGCGCTTGCCAGCAGGCCAGCGCCGGCCGGGGCCACAACCTCGCCGGCACGCATCACGACGTCGCCGGCATGGGCCTCCTCGGCGGCAGAGCGAACGTTCTCCCCCACTTTAGCAGGCGCCGAAAAGCTCACGTGCGAGCCCTCGTTGCCGTCGCCGTCAAGTACCTCGACGATCTCGTATTTCACCACAGCATCCGCACCCTCGGGCACCGGCGCGCCTGTCATGATGCGGACAGTCTCGCCCGGGGCGATTACGCCATCGAACACATGGCCCGCGGCTTCGTGCCCCACGACGAAAAGCGTCACGGGCGCATTGGTGGACGCTTTGGCGAGGTCGACGGCATGCACGGCATATCCATCCATGGCGCTGTTGGCAAACGGAGAGATGTCGATATCGGCCGTGGCGTCCTCGGCCAGGGGAAGACCGGCCGCCTGCCACACGGGAATCTCGACAACTTCGGTGCGATTCACGTGCGACAAGACGATCGCCTGTGCGTCCTCCAACGGAATGAGTTTCTCAGCCATATACACCTCTAGCATGCTGCGGCGCGCAACAAAAGCGCCGATTCTTTATGTTTATCTCAGTATAATCCCTCGCCGCTTGCTCAAGACCTGGCCCGCGGCCGCGAATACACCTGTCGGTAACGGACGGCGAAACAGAACCGAAAATCAACCTGCCGGTTTGTCACGTTTGGCACGTTCTATAATGCTCCTGTTGCAACCAAAAAGAGGAACGTATGGCTTTTACCGACAAACCCGAAAGCGCAAACGAGGCGCAGGATCATTCCCAGTCGCTCGACGACGGCGGCTTTTTCTCCCTTAATGACGTCATCATGGCAGGCAGGCAACAGCTCACCCGCTCCGAGCATCTCTTGGCTGCCGACACGCGCCGCAACGCCCGCAACCTACTCGCGAGCGCCAAGTTGCTCGTACTCGTCGTTATCGTCTCGCTTGCCATGGGCGTTGCCGCTTGGGCGTTTTTGGCCTCGCTGAATATCGCGACCGACTATCGCGAGCACCATGCATGGATTTACGCGCTGCTTCCCGTTGTGGGCGTTGCCACCGCATGGGTGTACAAAAACCACGGTCTTGCCGCCAAACGCGGAAACAACCTGGTCATCGACTCCGCTCTGGGCACACGCCTCATCCATATGCGCATGGCCGTCCTCACCTTCGTCTGTTCCACGCTCACGCACCTAACGGGCGGGTCGGCCGGTCGCGAGGGAGCTGCGGTGCAGATTGGTGGCACCATCGCCAGCAACATCTCGAGCCTCGCTCACCTCAAAAAGCATGACCACCACGACCTCATGCTCGCCGGCATCTCGTCGGCCTTTGGCGCCGTATTCGGTTCGCCCCTTGCCGGAGCTTTCTTTGGCATGGAGATGTGCTTCATCGGAAAGATCGACTACACCGCGGGCATCTACTGCCTCGTCGCCTCATTTACCGGCTACTTTACATCGCTTGCCTTGGGAACCGAGTACGAGGCGAATGTCATCGCCAGCGTTCCCAACATGACACCACAGACGGTTGCCATCGTTGTTATCAGCGCAATTATCTTCGGCCTGACGGCACGCCTCTTTGCCTGGTCGGTTCGAACCGTCAAGAGCCTGTACGGTCGCTTTATCACCAATTACCTCGTCCGCGCACTCATAGGCGCACTCGTGGTTTTGGCCGCCTATGCCCTCCTCGACGCCTGGGACTACGCCGGCCTTTCCACGTGGCTTTCCGGCGCCGGATTTGCCGGCAACACCACCCTGGCGGACGCAGCCATCAAGTTGGTCGTCACAGCGCTTACCCTGGGCGCGGGCTTCCAAGGCGGCGAGGTCACGCCCCTGTTTGGCATCGGTGCGGCACTCGGTGGCTGGATCGGTTGCCTTACCGGGCTTGACCCCAGTTTTCTGGCGGCTCTCGGCATGCTCGGCGTGTTCTGCGCCGGCCTCAACGTGCCCATCACCACCTGCATGATGGCCATCGACCTGTTCCACGGCACGGCCGCCGGGTTCTTTGTCATCGTGGCCTTTATCAGCTACCTAACCGGCGGACACCGCGGCGTGTACCCCGCCCAGCGCATCATCTCACCCAAGCGCCGTTCGCTTATTGTGGATGAGGGCGGTACGGTAGCGGAGGCTATCGAGCGCCACAACGACCTGATAGAGTAGACGTTAGTATTCGCCGTGCAGCCACAATCGGGGGCAATTCGACCTGAGCGCGACCGCACTGTCATGCCATACGCCGGGAGTCACCCCATGCACGCAACTGATTTTGGTCGCACGCTCATCATCGCCAATCCTGCCGCCCAGTCGGGCGCCGCGCATGAGGTTGCCGAGCGCCTGCAACGCTTTTTGGACATGACCGCGCGCGCATCCCAGTTTGACCTGGTGTTGACCGAGCGTATAGGACACGCCAAGAAGCTGGCCGCGCAGGCTCAGGGCTATCGCACCGTTATCGCCCTTGGCGGCGACGGCGTGATTCACGAGGTCGTCAACGGGCTAATGACGCAAAAGGAGGACGCCCGCCCCGCTCTTGCCGTCCTGCCCGTGGGCTCCGGCAACGATTTTGCCCAGACGCTCGGTATCGACGATTTCTCCGGCAAGGATTTTGGCGCGCTACTCACCTGCGAGCTGCAACGTCAGGACATCGGGCGCATTCGCTCATGGAACCCCGCAAGCGGTAGCGGCGAGGCGACGGTCGAGTATTATGACCAGACGCTTTCGGTCGGCATCGATGCCGCCATCGGCCTGGGCACCACCGAGCTGCGCAAAAAGACCGGCTTGACGGGCGCGCCGCTCTACACTCTCTCGGGACTTGAGCAGTTTGGCCTACGCTATCGCAACTACCCCATGACAGTCAGCTTTGACGGCGCGCCCGCCGAGCGCGTGAGGGCGATCATCATGGCAATTCAGCTGGGCCCCACCTATGGCTCGGGCTATCGCATCTGTCCCGATGCCGATTCCTGCGATGGCATACTCGACGTCTGCTACGCCTGCGGCCCCGTCCCACGCGCGGTTGCCCTGCCCATGTTCCTTTCGGCCAAAGACGGCCACCATACCAAACTGCCGCCGATTCGCATGCGCCGCTGCCGCCATGCCGAGCTCACCTTTGAGGAGCCCGACTACCCCATCCAGGCCGATGGCGAGCCCGTTGTCGCCTCGCGCATCGAGGTCGACGTCCTCGGCAGCGCCCTCCAAGTTTGGCACCCTACCCGCTAGCAAGGCCAGTGGAACAAACGGCTACTCGTCGCTGCCCGGCTTGCGTCGGTTGGCCTTTTTAATGGCATTGAAGTGCTTGTCATTGAGTCTGCGCTGACGAGAGCGCTGGGGCACCTTGGTCTTTACACGTCGACGCGGTGGACGTCCGCGTCGCTCGAGCTCGGCGTGCAGCTTGCGCAGGCAGCTCGCGCGATTCTGAAACTGACTACGGCTCTCGCGCGCCGTCACAACAATCCCCGTGGGCCCATGCTTCATACGCACCGCCGAGTCCGTTGTGTTGACGCCTTGTCCGCCCGGACCCGTCGCGCGAAACACCTGCACTTCGCAATCGCGCACCAACTCCTCGGCCGACATCTCGGCATAGCGCGCATATTCGCGCCATCCCATCTTGTTCTCGTCCATATCAGCACCTCCCCTCATACAAAAAATGTGACAAAGGGAAAGCCCCTTTGTCACATCGCATACCAATCGCTTGTGTTACGCGCTTAAGCGAAGGTAATCTCGCCGGTATCGCAGTCCATATCGGCGATACGGGCCAGGCTCTCAACGCGGAAGCCGCGCTCGCGGAGCTTATCGCCACCGCCTTGGAAGCCCTTCTCCACCGCGATGCCAATGCCGGCAACCTCGGCACCCGCAGCCTCGCAGATCTTGATAAGACCCTCGAGCGCGCAGCCGTTGGCCAAGAAGTCGTCGATGATCAGGACCTTGTCGCCCTCGGACAGGAAACGCTTGCCAACGATGACCGGGTACTCCTTCTGCTTGGTAAAGGAGTAGATGGTCGTGGCGTACTGCTCGCCGTCGAGGTTGATGGACTGTGCCTTCTTGGCAAAGACCACCGGCACGCCGCCAAAATGCTGAGCCGCGATGCAAGCCATACCAATGCCCGAAGCCTCAATCGTCAGGATCTTGTTGATCTCGACATCCTTGAACAGACGGGCCCACTCGGCGCCCATGTGGTCGAACAGCTCAACGTCGCATTGGTGGTTGAGGAAGGCATCAACCTTAAGGACGTTACCGGCCTTTACGATGCCGTCATGGCGAATACGATCCTCAAGCTCCTGCATGGCGCAACCCCTTCTCGCGGCAACGATACCGCGCGATTAATAAACGTTGTTCGATAGTCTACCACGGACCGACCCCCGCCCGTCCCACAAGCCGCATCGCACCACAAACCAGTTTTTTTGAGACGGCGCGAATACGTGGCAGGCAGCCTCCCAACACGCTAATGGCGGGCGCGCATCCTCACCAAACGAACCATCGAGAGGACAAAGCCCACGGCTGCCACGGCCATCAACACATAGAACACCGAACGAAAACCAAACAGGAACACATCCGGACGGCCTGCAACAAAACTGGTCACGGCCTCGCCCATCGCCACGCTCATCTGCCCATACAGGATATTCGACGCCACCGTAATGCCGAGTGCCATGCCAGCGTAGCGCGCCAAACTGCCCAAGCTGCCCGCAAAACCGAGCGCTTCGCGCGGAGCCGAGCCCATGTACAGCGAGTTATTGGGGCTCTGAAAAATCGACGTTCCGCACGACATAAACGCGACACAGCACACGATCACAGGGATGGAAGAGTGCTCGTCGAGCGTGCTCACTGCAAAGAGCCCGCACACGTACACGCCCAGGCCAACGGCCGTGGGGCCCTCGCAACCAATACGATCGGAAATCGCGCCCGAAAGCGGGCCGATAAAAGCATTCACCATCGGAAGCGCCAAAAAGAGCAGTCCGGAAATGTCGGAACCAAAGCCGTGGGCGTCCTGAAAATAAAACGGCAGGATAAACTCAGATGCGCCAATACCAACGAACACGATGAGCATGCAAGCAAGGTTGATGGTGAAGGCCGAATTTGCAAAGCAGCGACGAGCGGCCTCGATCAGGGACATGGGGCGCTCGCCGGCCTCCGGCTTAACATGCGGCAACGTGTAGAGCCCCACGATAAACGAGATAACGCCAATGGGCAGGTTGATGAGGAAGATGCTCTCCCAGGGAAAGCTCGCCACCAGCATGCCGCCAAGCACGGGACCACACATCATGCCGAGGGCCACGAAGGTCGCAAGGATGCCCATGGCACGGCCGCGCTCGCGCGCTGGAAACGACTCGGTGATGATGCCCATGTTGTTTGCCATGGCCGCCGCGCAACCGACGCCCTGCACAATGCGTGCCAGAATAAGAACCTCGAGCGAGGCCGAAAGACCACAAAGCAGCGAGCCGACCGTAAAGACGATGACGCCCAGCTGGAACACGCCCACCTTGCCGCGCACGTCACCCAGGCGGCCAAACGGCAGCATAGCCACGCACGTCGCAAGCAGGTACACCGAGCTCACCAGCTGAATGCGGTCGAGGCCCACGCCCAGCTCCTTTTGCATCACGGGCAACGCCACGGTCACGACGGTCGAATCCAGACACGACATAAACGTCATGATGAGCACGGTAAACAGAATCGCCCATTTGTTCTTGCCATGGGTGTCGCCCTCTAGGGCAATGTGCTCGCGGCGCAGCTGCTCTGCGGTTTTCTCCATATCCATCCTTTCGAGTGGCGCAATGCAAAAAACGGGACCCCGATCGCCTGCAAACAGTCGCGATTGGGGTCCCGCCTACGGAATCGGAACGAAAAGTCACCGAAGCTTTCTGCCAGCATCGGCACCTTGTACGAAGCTAGCCTAGCACTGCTCGAGCGCCTGCTCAAGGTCGGCAATCAGATCGGCCGTGTCCTCGAGGCCGCACGACAGGCGTACCATGTCGGCGGAAATGCCACAGGCGATGAGCTCCTCATCGTTCATCTGGCGGTGCGTGGCGTTAGCGGGATGCAGGCAGCAAGTGCGGGCGTCGGCCACATGCGTGGCGATCTGGGCGAGCTTGAGGCTCTTCATAAAGGTCTCGGCCGCCGCGCGACCACCGTTAAAGCCAAAGCTCACGACGCCGCATGTGCCGTTGGGCATGTACTTCTGAGCCAGGTCATAGTACTTATCGCCCTCCAGGCCCGGATAGCTCACGAAGCGCACCTTGGGATGACTCTGCAGGAACTTGGCAACGACCAGGCCGTTCTCACAATGACGCGGCATACGCACATGCAGGCTCTCGAGTGAGCTGTTCAAGAAGAACGCCGCCTGCGGGTTCTGCATGGGGCCAAGATCGCGCATGAGTTGCGCGGTGGCCTTGGTAATGAAGGCACCCTCGCGACCGAACTTCTCGGCATACGTCACGCCGTGGTAGCTCTCGTCGGGCGTGGTGAGACCCGGGAACTTGTCCGCATGGGCCATCCAGTCAAACTGGCCGTGGTCGACAATCACGCCACCCAGGTAGGCTGCATGGCCATCCATGTACTTGGTGGTGGAGTGCGTGACGATGTCGGCGCCCCACTCAAAGGGACGGCACATCACAGGCGTCGGGAAGGTGTTGTCGACCATCAGCGGCACGCCGTGGTCATGCGCGGCCTTGGCAAAACGCTCGATATCGAGCACGGCAAGGGCAGGGTTGGCGATCGTCTCGCCAAAGACGAGCTTGGTGTTGGGCTTAAAGGCGGCCTCGAGCTCCTCATCGGTGCAGTCGGGGGCAACAAAGGTGCAGGTGACGCCCATACGACCCATGGTGTGGGCGAGCAGGTTGTAGGTACCGCCGTAGATGGCAGAGCTTGCGACCACGTGATCGCCGGCACCGGCAACGTTAAAGATCGCGAGGAAGTTCGCAGCCATGCCCGAGCTCGTGAGCATCGCCGCGGTACCACCCTCCATCTCGCAGATCTTGGCAGCGACCAGATCGCACGTGGGGTTCTGCAGGCGGCTGTAGAAGTAGCCCGACTCCTCCAGGTCAAACAGCTTGCCCATGTGCTCGGACGTGTCGTACTTCCACGTGGTGGACTGGTAGATGGGCACCTGGCGCGGCTCCGCATCGCCCGGATGATAGCCGCCCTGAACACATGTAGTTCCGATGGTCTGCTCGCTCATATCCAACTCCCTTACTTGGGTTTTGTTTTTATTCGGTTCACGATACCGCTACCCCGCACCCCTCTCAACCCATCCCGCCGATAGGTTATGGGACAAATTAATCAGGTTTATTTGTCCCAAATCTTAAGAAAGTGTTCGATGGCGAAAAACAATGAGATATGCACTGCGGTCTCGATAAGCGAATGCGCCAGCAAGGGTACCATAGGCGGGTACACCGCAATCAAGGAGACACCGATGAAGCAGATTGATACCACTCAGCTCAACACTGCCACCTGCCAGGCTCAGGCTGCCGAATACCACGCCCGCGGCTTTAACTGCGCGCAGGCCGTCGCCTGCACGCTCGCGCCCGCCGTCGGGCTCGACCCCCAGGTCGCCTTTACCCTCACCGAGGGCTTTGGCGCCGGCATGGGCGGCATGACCGAAACTTGCGGTGCCATCTCGGGCGCCGTGGCCATCATGGGCTTTGTAATGAGCGATGGCATGGAAAACCCCAAGACCAAGGGCCAGACCTACAAACTGTCGCGCGAGATTGCCAAGCGCTTTGGCGAGAAGAACACGACGACCGTCTGCGGCACGCTCAAGGGCATCGGATCGGACAAGGGTCCGCTCCGCAGCTGTCCCGGTTGCATCGACGATGCCGTCGAAATCGCCTGCGATGTACTAAAGCAGCTCGCCGAGTAAACGGCAGCGACATAAAACGACAGCCGGCGCGCTTGGGATTCATCCAAATGCACGCCGGCCGTCGTCGTTAGAACTCAGCAAACTCGGGAGCGCTGACCTCAATCTCCTCGCGCCCCGCCATAAGCTCGCGCATCTTAGCGCAAAACGGCTCTTGCTCCCCCGCTTTAAACACCAAGTGAAGTGTCACAGCATCCGCGTAATCGGTATCCGAAACCTTGGCACCCGAATCCTGCGCCAAGCGAAGCACCTGCTCATACTGTGGATAGGCCACATGCACATCAACCGGCACGACGCTCGTCATCTCGACGATCTGCCCGGCCTCCTGAGCCGCGGCCACCGCCGCCTGCGTCGCCGCGGTATAGGCGCGCACCAAACCACCAGGCCCCAACAGCGTGCCACCAAAATAGCGCGTTACTACGCAGCAAACATTTTTGAGCCCCGCACCGCGCAGCACCTCGAGCGTCGGCATACCACTCGTGCGGCTCGGTTCACCATCATCGCTCTGGCGCTCGCGTCCATCGACCAAAATCCACGCGGGAACATTGTGTCGAGCGTCATAATGACGCTTGCGAACCATCTCGATAAAGGCATTCGCCTCGTCCTCGGACTCAATATGGACCAGCTGGGCAATAAACCGGCTCTTGCGGTCCACAAACTCACCCGAAACCTCAATATTCGATTGCAGAGTAAAATAGCTGTCCAACGAAGCCCCTCAACAGAATAAAGCGAGCAACAAACAGCCTCAATAATACGATAACCCTGGTAAAAAGAATGACAACGCCGATGATTCCGTCAACGAAAGCGAGAACCCGTCAGCGCGAGCAAGGTGCCTTGAAAGACGAGGGCATTGACCTTATGGTCATGCCCGAAGGCTTGAAAGGCAGATTGCCGCGCTGACGGGTTCGCAGCGTCAACAAAGTGCCGAGTGGGCCGATAAGCCGGGTTCTGTCGTGAACGGTCATTTATCTTGTCTGCACGTTACCGTGCAGCTCCACGCACGCTACCCGAACGCGGACCGGGCCGGCCCATAGCGTTCCTATTCGCGCTTGCTCCGGATGGGGCTTGCCAAGCCGCCGTGTTGCCACGACGCTGGTGGTCTCTTACACCACCGTTTCAGCTTTTCCCTTTACGCCTTGCGACGCAGGTGGGAGTCTTCTTTTCTGCGGCGCTTTCCGTCGGATCACTCCGCCCGGCCGTTAGCCGGCATCCCGCCCTCTGGAGCCCGGACTTTCCTCACGCGTGCTGCAAGCAGCACATCGCGCGACCGTCTGGCCCACTCAGCAGTGCAAGAGTGTAGCACACCGTTGCCGCAGGCAACGGCACAACACAAGCGCTCGCACGATAAACCAAGAACCGCCATGCGTTACAATGGTCCTGTCGATGGGCAACGTCGTCAGTCGAGACGCGACCGCGCTCCGCACCCCTCCGTCTACTCAGTGTGTTCCCGCCTCCTCCCCGAGGCGGGATGTCGGCATTTTTCATGCACCGACAACCCAATAGCAAACAGACAACCCGGGCAGCATTGCGCACGGGCAGCATCACGCACCTCAGCAGCAAATGCAAAAAGGGACCCGTCCATTGCGGACGGATCCCTTAAAACAAGTGATCGTCAAACCGATTTACTCGGCATCGGTCTCCTCGTCCTTCTTCTCGGAAGGCAGCGGAGTAACCTCGATCTCGACGCCCAGAGTCTCAGCAGCAGACTTCATGGACAGGGAGATACGACGACGGTCGAGGTCGATTTCCATGACCTTGACCTGAACCTTGTCGCCCACATGGGTGACCTGAGAAGGCTGATCGACGTGCTTGTTGGCCATCTCGGAGATGTGCACCAGGCCCTCGATGCCCTCGCCCAGATCGACGAAAGCGCCGAACGGGACAAGCTTGGTCACCGTGCCCTCGACGATAGCGCCGACGGGGTACTTCTTGACCAGTGCGCGCCACGGATCCTCGGTGGTCTGCTTGAGACCCAGGGAGATGCGCTCGCGGTTGAGATCGACGTCGAGAACCTCGACCTCGACCTCCTGGCCGACCTTGACAACCTCGGAAGGATGGTTGACGTGGTTCCAGGAGAGCTCGGAGATGTGGATGAGGCCGTCGATACCGCCGAGGTCGACGAAGGCGCCGAAGTCGACGATGGAGGAAACGGTGCCCTGGAGACGCATGCCAGACTTGAGCTTGGACAGGATCTCGGAGCGCTCGGCCTTACGGGACTCCTCGAGCACGACGCGACGGGAGAGGACAACGTTGTTGCGGTTGCGGTCCATCTCGATGACGCGGGCCTCGATGCGGGTGCCCATGTAGGAGGTGAGGTCCTTGACGCGACGGAGGTCGACGAGGGAAGCGGGCAGGAAGCCACGCAGGCCGATGTCGAGGATCAGGCCGCCCTTGACAACCTCGATAACCTCGCCCTCGACGTTCTCGCCGGAGTTGAACTTCTCCTCGATGCGGTTCCAAGCACGCTCGTACTCGGCACGCTTCTTGGACAGGACCAGACGACCGTCCTTGTCCTCCTTCTGGAGAACCAGAGCCTCGATGGGATCACCGAGTGCAACGATGTCTGCAGGGTTAGCGTCCTTGCGGATGGACAGCTCGCGGACCGGGATAACGCCCTCGGACTTGAATCCGATGTCAACGAGCACCTCGTCATGCTCGATCTTAACGACAGTGCCGTTAACGAGATCGCCCTCATCAAAGTCGGTAATCGTACCGTCGATGAGGTTGTTCATCTCCTCCTCGTTGACATCGTCAAGAGAGAAAATGGACGAGTTCTGAATCTCACTCAAAGGTGGACCCCTTTCGAACTACGGGGCCCCGATTGCTAGGACCTACAGAAGGGTGCGACAAGCACACAACGTTTAGGAACACTCGGGAGCCGACAGATACTAATGTGACGCTTATGCAATCACGTTCGTATAGGTTACGGGGAAATGAGTTCGATTTCAAGCGTGAACTGCGATTTTTTACTCGTGTGGAGACTTTTTCGTAATCTTATGAACACACGTCTCCGCAACTTGACGATAACCAGCCAGGCATTCGGCTTTGGGGTAAAGTATCCGGAGCCAACGATTCTAGATCGATTTTTCGAGAAAGGTGCCCGCGTGCTCAAAGCAGTCGTTTTCGATATGGACGAAACGCTTCTTAGCATCAACCTCAACGCGTTCATCCTTCGCTATTTTAAGGATGTCTCTTCGATGCTCGCGGATATCGGGCGCCGCAGCCGCGGTGGCACGATGGCACGCCTCGGCACCATCCTGGTCGACCTCAACGCCAATCGCCGCAGCAGCACGGACAATCGCACCAATCTTGAGTTTTACCAAGAAGAGGTCGAGCGCCGATGCGGCATTTGCCTCTCGGACCCACTTATCTACGAGGCGTTTACCTACTACGACCGCGAAGTTCTTCCGTACAAGAATGACGAACTCATCAACGCCCATGCCATGCCGGGCGCACACGCCGCACTCCAGGCCGTACAGGACGCAGGGCTGCGCTGTGCGCTCTTCACCAACCCCAGCTTTCCCCAGGGGGCTATTGAGTGCCGTATGGGCTGGGGCGACCTGGCCGACGCCCCCTTTGAGCTCGTGACGCACATGGGAAATGCCACCCGCTGCAAGCCCGATGCCACCTATTACCTCGAGCAGCTGCAGGCAATGGGGCTCGAGCCGCACGAGGTCCTTATGGTAGGCAACGACCCCAAGCGCGACTTCCCCAGTCCCGCCTGCGGTATCCAAACTGCCTATGTTGGCCAGGGAAAGCCGGGACTCGCCACCTGGCGCGGAACCATGGAAGACTTCGCCCGCGACTTTAACGCCGTAGTCGAAGCCTTCTACGAGCACCAAGTAGCCGACGAACTAAGCTAGTCCCCAAATCAGGAATGGGGCGCACGTTTGCCTCACGCTTCGTTACGTGGGCAACGGCTTGAGGGCAAGATGCGATGCCCCAGTGTCCTAGGCCGTGATCATTTTGACGCGTTCGCCGATTTTGGCGTCGCGCTTGTCGGAAATAACAGTAAAGCCCTCCAGGTCGCACACCTTTACATTTGAAAACACGTGGAACTTGGAGCTATCGGCGAGCACGTAACTCGCCTGGGAATTCTGCATCACGATACGTTTTTTGATAGCCTCGGGATAACCTGGCGTCATGATGCCGCGGTCCTCGTCCACCGCGTTGACACCTATAAACGCCCGGTCAAAGTACAGCTCGCGCAGCGCGCTCTCAACCATAGGACCGGTGAGCGAGCAGGTAACGGGGTTGAAGTCGCCGCCAATTACCACCACCTTAGCAGCAAGCTCGCCCGTAAACCAACATGCATAGCCGTTGGTGGTGTAGATAGTCACCGGCTTGTCGACGAGCAGGCTCAGGAGCGCCATCGCGGTGGTACCGGAGTCGACATAGACCGTCTCACCGTCCTCGACCTCCGCCGCCGCACAACGCGCGATCAGGTCCTTCTCGCTGCTCCGCTGCGCACCCTTCTCAAAAACGCTCGCCTCGTGAGCCGCGGAATGCAACTTAACCGCGCCGCCGGTCAGATACTCGATGCTCCCCCGCTTCTCAAGTTCTTTGAGGTCACGGCGAAGCGTAGACATCGACACATCGGGCATAAAGGCCGCGAGCTCGTCGATCTTGAGCAGATCGACCTCCTTAAGCTTATTGAGAATCAGTTCATGCGCTCATACGGAATCATCGGCGTTCCGTCCTTTTCATCTGTTTTCAAAGTTTACTCCAATCATGTCAATCAAAAGAAAAAAAGGGCCGCTGCGATATAAACAGCGACCCTTTATTAGATGGAAGTCGGTCTTAGCCTTGGACACATGGTGTGGGGCCTCAAAGCAAGACTAGGCGAGCTGATCGTCCTTACCGGTGAAGATGTAGCCGAGCACGCCGACGACAACAGCCGAGATAACCATACCGATCATGGCGAAGGCGAAGTTCATCGGATCGGAGGAGACGAAGGCCGGGAACGTGGTGACGGAGCCAAAGACAAAGGCAGTGGTGACAACCTTGAAAACGCCGAGGAACGCGCCACCGCAGGCACCGCCGATAATCTGAGCCAGGAAGAGCTTCTTATTCTTGAGGAGCATGCCAAAGAGCGTGGGCTCGATGATGGCAGAGAGGCAGATGGTCACGGCGCCGGTCATAGCAAAGCTCTTGAGCTTCTGGTCGCGGGCCTTGAGGAAGACGCCGAGGGCGCAGCCGATAACGGCAAAGTTGCAGGCAAAGGTGGCCGGGCAAATGTAGTCGAAGCCGTTGGAAGCGATGTTGTTGATCATGATAGGGTTGACGGCCCAGTGAATACCCATCGAGACGAGCACGGACCAGCCGCCGCCCACCAGGATGCCAGCAAGTACGTTGGAGCGGGCGATGAGCCAGTTGACCACGAAGGCAATGCCCTCGCCGGCATAGACGCCCAAGGGACCAATCACGAGCATAGTGGCGGGAACCATGATGATCAGCGAGACCGCGGGGAGCACGACGAGCCTGAGAGTCTCGGGCACATGCTCATCCAGGAACTTATAGAGGAACGAGTAAACCCAGATGGCGATGATGGCCGGGATAACGGTGGAGTTGTAGCTCATGAGCACCACGGGGATGCCGAAGAACTCGCTCATGGCGCCGTTGCCCGCATCGCCCATCAAGCCGATAAAATCGGGATAGAGCAAACAGGCGCAGATCAGAGCCGACAGGTACGGGCTCGCACCGAAGCGTTTGCCCGAGGAGAAGCCTAGAAGCACCGGCAGGAAGTAGAACACGCTCATCGAGAGGGTGTAGAGGATGGTGTAGGTACCCGTGCCCTCGGTGATAAGGCCAAGCTGAACCGCAAGGATTAGCAGGCCACGGAGGATACCGGAGCCGGCCATGGCGGGCAGCAGCGGAGCAAAGACGCCCGAGATAGCAGAGAAGATCCTGGAGACGATACCCTCATCGGAGGAGGTGCTCGTGGAGACCTCGGCGCCCGAGCCCTTGACGAGCGGCTCGAACTTCTCATAGAGCTTGGGCACCTCGGTGCCGATCAGCACTTGATACTGGCCGGCCGAGTTGACGGTGTTGACCACGCCGTCGACCTCCTTGACGGCCGCGTCGTCACACTTGGAATCGTCGCGTAGGTTCAGGCGAAGACGAGTGGCGCAGTGCGTCATGCCCGAGATGTTCTCGGGGCCGCCCACGGCGGCAAGAATGCCCTTGGCAGTAGCTTCCCAATCGCGTTTCATATAATGATTACCCCCCCATCGTGCAGAAGAGCTCGCGCACGAGCGCGGCCGCTGCAAGCGCATCGTTTGCATCGATCACGGACTGAATCTTTTCCTGGCCCACGCTTTCCAGGGCGTCATTCATAAGCTTCATCATAACGAGGTTATGAGCGCACTCCCCTTCCGCATCCTCGATAATCGGGAACGTATCGAAGTAGACGGCGCGGTCAAAGGCGTACTTCTTGAGATAGAAGAGCATTTCGAGCATCTTGACAGGCGTAGCCATGCCAATCATGAGTCCGTCGTCCATCACGCCGTAACCATCGTTGAGGTGAATGCCGTAGAGCTTGCCGGCACGGCCGAAGATATCGGTAGCCATCGCGGGGTTCTCGTGCTTCATGAGCATGTGACAGTAATCGAGCGTGACACCCAGATTCTCGCGGTCCGCCGCGTTGAGGATCATGCCGGTGAGGCCCATCGTATCGATATAGGCGTAGCTGCGCTCCTCATAGGGCTTGTACTCGATGAAGATATGCAGGTCGGGCGCATAGTCGCAGACCGCCTGGAACGCCTTAACGAGGTTGTCAAACACGTGGGTGTAGTCGATCTGGAAGCTGTAGTCGAAGCCATCGTGGCCGAGCCAGATCGTCACGGTATCGCCGCCGCAGGTGCGACAGTAATCGCAGGCCTCATAGCAGAGCTTAAGCGCCTCTCCAGCGAGCGCGGGATCCTGGTTGCCCAGGTCCCCATTGATAAAATCGCTGCGAAAGCGAAGAGCCGTGCCGTTGAGCTTAAGGTCGTGTGCGTCGAGCTTGGCCTTCATCTCCTCGGCGGGGATGCCCACCACGTGCTCAGGGTAATTAAGGTCCACATGGGTGAGGCCGACAAGGGCCACATCCACCATCGCCTGATCCAGGAGGGCTACGACCAGCGCCAGGCGGTCCTGCTCATCTACGCATGGTGTCTACTGCTCTCCCTCGGCGCCATGGTGATCAACCAGGTCCCCGTGGGAGCCCGCGTGGTGATCTTCCTCTTGCTGTTCGCGTGCTCGGCGCTATTCGCCGCGCGCCTGCACCTGTTTGAGCCAGTACTGCGTCACCACTACAATCCCAAGACTCAGCGAGATGAGACCGTCACGCCCGAAGACCACGCTTTCGCCGCCGAGGAGCGCGCGGCGCACGTGGCCCATGAGGAGCGGCTCGAGCATATCGAGGGGCTCCTTCCCAAGAAGGGAAACGACCCTGCGGGACGACAAGGCGAAAACCATCGTTGATTCCGGCAAGAGACGCCGTTTCTCTGGTAGCTTCATCTTCAACCAAGACCGACAATGCCGGCCGGGCACTCAACCCAAAAGGAGACAGCATGCCCAACGAGCTCAGCTATGAGGTCAGCCTCGAGCGCAGCAACCAGATCCGCGCCGACCTGCCGCAGCACCCCGAGAAGTACACCATGCTCACCGGCGACCGCCCCACCGGCCGCCTGCACCTCGGCCACTACTTCGGCACGCTCAAGAGCCGTGTCGAGCTGCAGGACATGGCCGTGCACACCAACGTGCTCATCGCCGACTACCAGGTCATCACCGACCGCGACAGCACCGATAACATCCAGGACAACGTGTACAACATGGTCATGGACTACCTTGCCTGCGGTATCGATCCCGACAAGACCATGATCTACGCGCACTCCGCCGTGCCCGCAGCCAACCAGCTCATGCTGCCGTTCCTGTCGCTGGTGTCCGAGGCCGAGCTGGCTCGCAACCCCACGGTCAAGGCCGAGATGAAGGCCTCGGGCCATGAGCTCACCGGCCTTCTGCTCACCTACCCGGTGCACCAGGCCTGCGACATCCTGT
>UQOQ01000016.1:0-45547 GCA_900542715.1 uncultured Collinsella sp. | reverse complement strand
GGGCCAGCCCGTGGGAGGCCAGGGCGCCGCTGACCGGTGGACGGCACCGAGCCGTACGCTTGACTTGAAGAAGGGGGAGGCCTCGCGGCCTCCCCCTTTTTTGCGTTTTATAGAGAGCTGTAATACAAGAACTCGCCTTCTTTTAGCTTGTCTTACTGTTTGGCTGTATTTTGAGTCCTTCTTTTGTATTTGCGCGATAATAACTCCCATTGGCGTTAGGGAGGACTTGATGTTTACCGTTTTTGTCTTGGGCAATATTGCTTCGGGTAAGTCGACTGCCTGCCGCTATCTCGAATCTCATGGCGCCATGCTTATCGATCTGGACGAGCTTGCCAAATCGTTGTATGTGCCAGGCTCCGATATCGTCAATGCCCTCGCGGAAGAATTTGGCTGGGATATTTTGGATGAGGAGGGCGGCATTCGCCGCAGCATCCTCGCTTCTCGAGCTTTCGCTTCTCCTGATTCGGTCGCACGGCTCAATGACCTTGTGCACCCCGTTCTCATTGAACAGCTTTCGCTTAGGATTCTCGATCCGGTTTGTTGTACGGTTTCATCTCCCCGTTATCCCTTTGCGGTTGTCGAGGTTTCTGCTCCGACTGGTTTTGAGGATGCATTTGGCTTGGCTGATGAAATTCTGGTCATCAGCGCCCCTTTGTCAGTTCGTCGCGAGCGTGCTATTCAGCGTGGCATGGAGCCATCTGATTTCGATGCCCGTTCTGCTTGCCAGCCCGATGAGTCTGCGCTGTGCAATCTCGCTACAACGGTGATTGATAATGCCGCAGGCGATAATTCGCTCTTTGAGCAGCTTGACTCATGGCTTGCATGCCATGGGTTTATAGACACTGCGAATAAGGAGGATGCCGATGCCTAAGACACGTTTCTTTGCGTGGTATCGCCTTATACCGCTGGCTGCCGTTTTTGCCTTCGGCCTTATCTCATTCGTTTACTCGTGTGCTCCTGCGGCTTTCTTTAAGCCGCTGTATCCCATTGACTACGAGGCGTATGTAAAGCAATCTAGTATTTCGCATAATCTGGATCCGTATCTGGTGTGCGCTGTCATTAAGTCGGAATCGAATTGGGATCCCGAGGCTGAGTCGAATCAGGGTGCTCAGGGATTGATGCAGCTGATGCCTGAGACTGCCCAGGATATGATCGCCAAGGGTCTTGTCGACGGTGGGGGGTATTCGGCCGACAACCTTAACGATCCTGCTACGAATATCGAGTTTGGCTGCGCGTACCTCTCGTATCTCTTAACGTATTTCAACGGGTCGACGGATAGCGCTATTGCCGCATATAACGCCGGCATGGGCAATGTGGATGGTTGGGCGCAGCAGAGCACCTCGCTTCACAATGCGATTACCTTCCCCGAGACGCAGGCTTATCTGATTCGCGTCAATAATGCCTGGGTTCGCTATAAGACGCTCTATCCCGATCGGTTCGTATAGGACTAAGCCCACCTCCTGCGTATACTGCAGATGTATGAGTTAGGAGTATCCATGGCGGAATTTGAAGTAGAACGCGTTGGTGGTGAACTTAAGCGCTTTGGCGTTGAGGGCGCTGAGGTGCCGTTTGAAGTCGTTTCTCCCTATGAGCCTGCAGGTTCTCAGCCTAAGGCCATTGAGTCGCTTGTGCAGGGTGTGAGGGACGGAGATCGCTATCAGGTTTTGCTGGGCGTGACTGGTTCGGGCAAGACCTTCACGATGGCTAAGACTATTGAGGCCCTGGGGAAGCCGACGCTGGTCATGGCTCCCAATAAAACGCTCGCCGCTCAGCTTGCGAGCGAGCTCAAAGAGTTCTTTCCCAACAACGCTGTGGTCTACTTTGTCTCGTACTACGACTACTATCAGCCCGAGGCGTATGTGCCGCAAAGCGATACATATATCGAGAAAGACTCCTCGATTAACGAAGAGGTCGAGATGCTGCGACATCAGGCGACCGCCTCGTTGCTCTCTCGACGCGATGTAATCGTCGTTGCTTCGGTGTCCTGTATCTACGGTATCGGCTCTCCCGAGGACTATGCGGGGCTGGCGCCGAATGTCGACAAGAAAGTGCCGCTCGAGCGCGATGACTTTATCCATGCACTTATCGACATTCAATATGATCGCAATGACTATGACCTAGCGCGCGGCACGTTCCGCGTGCGCGGCGATGTTGTCGACGTGTATCCGCCTTATGCCGAGCATCCGTTGCGGTTTGAGTTCTTTGGCGACGAGGTTGAGCTTATTGCCGAGATCGATGAGGTTACCGGTGAGATGCTTCGTGAGTACGAGGCCATCCCCGTATGGCCGGCATCGCACTACGTGACCGAGAAGCCGAAGGTCAAGGCGGCTCTGAAATCAATCAGTGAAGAGTGCGAGAAGCGTGTGGCCGAGCTCAAGGCGACCGACAAGTTGCTCGAGGCACAGCGTCTGCAGCAGCGCACCGACTATGATCTCGAGATGCTCGAGACCATGGGTTTTTGTAACGGTATCGAGAACTACTCGCGTCATCTGGACGGTCGAAAACCGGGCGAGCCGCCGTTTACCCTGATCGATTACTTCCCTAAGGACATGCTCTGCATCATCGATGAGAGCCATGTGACGGTGCCGCAGATTCGCGGCATGCACGAAGGTGACCGCTCGCGTAAGGTGACGCTGGTGGAACACGGTTTTCGCCTTCCTTCGGCACTCGATAACCGCCCGCTTCGTTTCGATGAGTTTGAGGCAAGGATCCCCCAGTTCATCTACGTTTCGGCCACGCCGGGCGACTACGAGCTGCGGGTGAGCCAGAACGATGTTGAGCAGATTATTCGTCCGACCGGCCTGCTCGATCCCAAGATCGATGTGCGTCCGGTTCGCGGTCAGATTGACGATCTTGAGGACGAGATTCGCGAGCGCGTTGCCCGCAAGGAGCGCGTGCTGGTGACCACGTTGACCAAGCGCATGGCCGAGGACCTGACCGACCATCTGCTTGATGCGGGCATTAAGGTCAATTACATGCATTCTGATACGGCGACAATGGACCGTGTCGAGATCCTGCGAACGCTGCGCGAGGGCAAGATCGATGTTCTCGTTGGCATCAACCTGCTTCGCGAGGGCTTGGATCTTCCCGAGGTCTCACTGGTGGCAATTCTCGATGCCGATAAGGAAGGCTTCTTGCGCAACCGCCGTTCGCTGATTCAGACGATTGGCCGCGCGGCCCGTAACGCCGATGGCGAAGTCATCATGTATGCTGACGTTGTGACCGATTCGATGAAAGAGGCCATCGAGGAGACGCAGCGCCGTCGCGAGATTCAGATGGCATATAACGAAGAGCATGGCATTGTGCCCAAGACGGTGCGCAAGGCCATCAACGACATCTCAAGTTTTATTGCCGAGGCCGAAAAAACCGTGGGTTCCAAGGGACGCTCGAAGGGCGACTCTCTTGGCCATGGCGCATTCTATACGCCCGATGAGTCGGGCGAGGGTGGCGTGCCGGAAACGGTGGCGCCCGAGCAGACACTTGCGGAGCAGTTGGAAGAACTGCCGCATGACGAGCTCGTGCGGATCGTCGAAACCATGGAAGAGGATATGCGTAACGCTTCTGCCGCCATGGACTTTGAGGAGGCGGCGCGCCTGCGCGATGCCGTCGTTCAGATTCGGGCGATGCTCGAGGGTGCGTCTGAGGACGAGACGATCGAGCGCTTACGTTCGCAGGCTCGCAAGGGTTCCACGTTCGCATCGGGCAGAAAACGCCAGGGTGCACGGTTTAAGAAATAGCGAACATGCCCCGAGTTCCCTGCGGAGCTCGGGGCATGCGTCTTTTGCGCGCTGGAATTCGTGCGTTAGAGGTCTGCGATCAGGGCTTCGGCACAACGGATGCCGTCGGTGGCGGCGCTCATGATGCCGCCGGCATATCCAGCTCCCTCACCGCAAGGGTAGAGGCCCGGGGTCGACACGGCATGGCATGTTCGGTCTCGGGTGACGGTGACCGGTGAGCTCGAGCGAGTCTCCACGCCGGTAAGGACAGCATCGGAGCGGTCGTAGCCTCGTAGCTTTTTTCCAAGTAGGGGAAGTCCCAGGCGGAGCGACTCGACGATATGCTGCGGCAGGGCTTCGTCAATTGCCGTCCAGGTCACACCGAGCGGATAGGTGGGCTTTACCTTTCCGGGCGCCTTGCTGGCGCGTCCTGCGAGGAAATCTCCGACGAGCTGTGCCGGTGCGTTCCAGTTGGAACCGCCCAGGCGGTAGGCGGCCGCCTCGCAGGCGCGCTGGAGCTCGATGCCGGCGAGTGGGTCATCGTTGGGAAGGTCCTCAGGCGTGACGTTAACGAGCAGGGCGGCATTTGCGTTGCGTCCGTCGCGGGCATTGAGACTGGCGCCGTTGACGCACAAGTGGCCCTGCTCGGAAGAGGCGGCGACAACCTGCCCGCCGGGACACATGCAAAACGAGAACACGCTGCGGCCGTTGGGAAGATGGGCGACGAGCTTGTAGGGGGCTGCTCCGAGGGCAGGATGTCCCGCCGAGGCTCCGAATTGGGCTCGGTCGATGTCGCGCTGCGGATGCTCGATGCGAACGCCCATGGCAAAGGTCTTTTGTGCGAGGACCACGTTGTGGTCCTTAAGGAGCTCAAAAATATCGCGAGCAGAATGCCCGCAGGCGAGGATGAGGTGCTTTGTCTCGATTAGCTCGCAAGCGGTGTCTTGGGACGATTGGACATCAATACCGGTGATGGCGCCAGACGCGTCGATGCGAATGTCGACGAGCTTCGTTCGATAACGGACGACACCTCCGAGCTGCTCGATGCGCTGGGATATAGCGGTGACGACCGTGGGAAGGATGTCGGAGCCAATGTGCGGCTTGGCATCCCACAGAATATCGCGGGGCGCACCCGCCTCGACGAAGGTTTCGAGGATAAGGCGATGGGCGGGATTTTTGGTTCCCGTATTGAGCTTGCCGTCCGAGAAGGTCCCCGCGCCGCCCAGGCCAAACTGGATATTGCTCTCGGGGTCGAGGATGCGCTCCTTTAGAAAGAGGTCGATCGCCTGCGAGCGGCGAAATGCCGGGTCGCCGCGCTCGATGAGCAAGGGCTTAAGACCTGCTTCGGCGAGCGTAAGCGCAGCGAAAAGGCCGGCGCATCCGGCGCCGACAACGACAGGGCGTTCTTGAGGTGCGTCGGAGGCGGGGGAGGGGAATGAAGGCTCATCGTCTTCTATCGCGCGTACGCGCGAGCGGTCACGCTCGGCAACGCTGTCGACCGCTTCTCGCTCGAGGTGGGGACTAGTCAGCTCAACACGAAAGCTCAGGATAAAATGGACGTCTCGTTTTTTGCGAGCGTCGATTGACTTGCGGTGGAGCTCGATGGACTTGATCTCGGAGTCCTTGCAACGTAGGACGCGCTTGGCGACTCGCTTGCCAACAATGAGACAGGCATTTTCATCGTCGGCTTCATCGAGCGACGCGTTGACTTGGGTGATTTCGATCATCGAGGTCTCCTTAGAGGCAAGAAAGAGGCCGTCCGGTATCCCAGACGGCCCGAATGCGTTTTTGATTATAGACTGCGCGGCTACAGGCTGCTTGCAGCGCGAATGCCCGAGATCCAGGCCCACGCAAGGTTAAAGCCTCCGCAATCGGCGTCGATGTCGAGCGCTTCACCGCAGACGTAAAGCGGGGCGTCGACAACGCTGCGCGCGCGTAGGCTGGGTGTTGAGATGCTCTCGACAGATACGCCACCACGCGTGACCTGCGCTGAGCGCTCCTCGGCTGTTCCCTTGACGAGCAACTTAAAGTGCTTGAGGATCGAGACCAGGTGGATGACATCGTTGGAGCCTGGATGGCACTGCTCGAACGCTGTGCAGACGACGCGGGAGAGTTGCGGGGCGAGCATGCCGTCGAGCCAACGGGGATCGCGGGGCGAAAAGCCGCCGAGCAGCTCAACGCGCCGGTTGAGCGTATCGAGCAACTCGTCTTTGGAGAGGTCGGGGAAAACGTCGAGCAGGATCGTATCGCCGTGCTGGATACGACGAGAGAGGTTGAAGACAGCGACGCCCGAGATACCGAAGGTTCGAAACAGCACTTCACCGTCTTCGTGCCAGAGCTCATTATGATTGCGGGCGAGCGTCAAGCGGGCGCGGACGCGCAGGCCATCCAACGTCTTGAGCGCCGTCCGATCGCCAAAGACCGTTGCCGATACGGGGCAGAGGATGGGGCGCAGCGAAGTGAGGGGGAGGCGAAACGTATCGGCGATACCGGTGGGGTTGCCGCCCGTGGCGATAATTACGGCATGTGCCTGCAGGGCCACGTTCTTGCGAGGGACATCAGCGAGCGCTTTCCGAAGCGAGCGGAGCTCCGATTTTCGGTCGTCGTGCTTTTTTGCCTCGAGCGCCCGCGCTGGACGGTCTATTTGGAGTGCCCAGCCTTCGGAAGCTTTGTGCGCCGAGGCAACGTAGGCTCCGCAGATTAAGGTGATACCTAGGCGGTCGCAAACGTTGAGAAGCGCGTCGCGCACCGATTCGGCGCGAAGGGAGCGCGGGTACAGCCGGCCTTCCTCGGAGGTTGTCATGATACCCAGCGAGGAGAAGAAACCCATAAGCTCTTGTTCGGGCTGGGGGCCCATGACGGATGTGACGAATGCTGGGTGGTTATACCGCTGAGGATCGATCGATTCGTTGGAGAGGTTGCAGCGGCCGTTACCGGTCGCAAGGAGCTTAAGGCCGCAGGCGACATCGCGCTCAACGATGCAGACGCTTTTGCCAACGCGTGCGGCCGTAATGGCGGCGGCGAGGCCTGAAGCCCCGCCGCCGATTACCAGGACGTCATAGAAGGCGCTCGCGTTCACTTAGGCCTCGTCGGTCTCGTGCGGGGTAATAGCCTCGACGGCAGAGACTGCCTTGGGCAACATGCCATCGGGCAGCGCGGTCTCGACCTCGCCCTTATCGCAGGCCTCGGCGAGTGCCGGATTAATGGGAAGCTGCCCCAAGATGTCGAGGTTATAGCGCTCTGCGACCTCGGGGAGCTTGCTCTTGCCAAAGACCTCGATCTTCTTGCCGCAGTCGGGGCACTCAATATAGCTCATGTTCTCGACAATGCCCAGAATGGGGACGTTCATCTTCTCGGCCATGTTGACCGCCTTGGCGACGATCATCGAGACCAGATCCTGCGGGCTCGTGACGATGACGATGCCGTCGACGGGCAGCGACTGGAAGACGGTGAGCGCGACGTCGCCTGTTCCCGGAGGCATGTCGACCAGCAGGTAGTCGATGGGGCCCCACGAGGTCTCGCTCCAGAACTGCCTAATGGCGCCTGCGATGACCGGACCGCGCCAAAGGACGGGGTCGGTCTCGTTTTGGAGCAGCAGGTTGGAGCTCATGACCTTGACGCCGTGCTCGGAGATTTCGGGCAGCATAAGGTTGCCAAGGGCATGGACGTGGCGTCCACTCATACCGAACATCTTGGGGATAGAGGGACCGGTGATGTCGGCATCGAGGACGCCGACCTTGTGGCCGTGACGGGCAAGCTCGGTGGCGATGGCACCGGTGACAAATGACTTGCCGACACCGCCCTTGCCGGAAAGCACGGCGATGACGCGCTTGACCTCGGACAGCGTGTTCTCCTCAAATTGCGACGGCGACGTTTGTCCGCCGGCGGCCTGTGCGTGTTCGCAACCCATGTATGACTCCTTTGTATATGCTGGGGCCGGGGCCCCGCGATGTGACACGAGCGTCATTGTACCCTCGTTTGCGAGCGGGAGTCATTTGCGATGCGTTTGGGCCGAGCGTGCTTGCAATACGATGGGCCCAAGCGAATGGGCGGGCTTACTGAACTTTGCTGGCGAACTCGAGGTATTGCATGCGCTGCAGCTTGTCGATCGTCGAGGCGTAGGGGCTGTCTTCCGATTCCAAGTCGTAGCGCAGCCCGTCGGCACCGAGATAGCCGGCGACATTGATGGTGGGCACATCTGACCTTGTCGCAAGCAGGGCCTTTTGGTAATTGGTGAGCGGGGCGCCGATCTTATTAAGGGTAATGGCTGCAATCTCGTTTGCCCCGACGGTGTCGTAGACGTTGAGCTCGGTATTGCCGGCGATCTCATAGTTAGCCCAGACGAGATATGTCGACTGATAGATACGGAAAGCGTGGCTTGCCGTATCTTCCTGAGGGTACAGCTCGTCGTTGAGAGTCGTTGCGGCGCTCGGCTGATGGTCGCCAAAAAAGACAAGAACAACCGGTCTGCCGATGTTGCGGAGCTCGTTGATAAAGTACTCGAGGTCCCGGTCGGATGCGTTGATGCAGGTGAGATAGGTGTTGAGCGCGCTGTTGGCGCCTTCGCTGGCTCCCTCGACCCAATAGTTTGTCAGCTCTTCGGCGGGAACGGTGCCATAGTCGTAGCCGCCGTGATTTTGCATCGTGACGTCAAAGATGAACTGCGGCGCTTCGTCGGTTCTAAGCAGGTCGAGTATCTTGTCGTAGGTGGCGTAGTCGCATACGCCGGCATGGTAATAGGGCGCACCTTCGAAATCGCCGATTGAAAGAAAGTCTCCAAAGCCCAGCTGCTGATAGATTTTATCTCGATGGTAGTTGACGGGGTTTTGCGGGTGCATAGCGGTAGTGGTATACCCAAGCTCTTTAAGGTCCTTTGCCAGGCTGTTTACGCCATTCATCTGATACAGCTGATAGGGGATCTTGCCTAATCCGACAAAGGCCGTTGTCGCTCCGGTCAAAAATTCGAATTCGGAGTTCGCCGTTCCGCCACCGGCGACCGAAGCGAGCATGGTGCCGCGAACAAGTGTGTCGGGAAGCGAGTTGTAGAATGCGGGGCCGGAGTACCCGGCCGCCTGGAGCTGCTCAAAGCACGAAAGGTCGCTAAAACTCTCGTTCATGACGGCAACAATCGTCGGCTTGATTTCATTGAACTGGGCAACGGCCGCCGCGCGCTGTTCGCTCGAGCCATATGTGCTGTCGTAGACGGCGGCGAGCTCCTGCTCGATGCTCTGCGCCTCATCGGGCGTATAGTTTTCGGGCTTCTCAATGGGCAACTCGTTGACCATTTCGGTGAACGAAGTGATAAAACCCTGAGACGCATACGTGGTGATGGGCTGCCAACGGTCAAATCCAAAATCCAGCGCCTGCTCCAAGTCGATGTTGGAAAAGCCTGAGAGCCCCACAACGGTCACTAGCAGAAAAGCACAGAGGTTAGCGGCGATAGCGGGGAAGACATGGGTGGGCGTACGGAGCTTTCGCGGTCGGATGAGCGAAAGAAGCCCCAGGGAAATCTCCAGCAGGGCGAGAGAGGTTACGATTCCGGCGGTAAAGGTAAACTCGTATCCCTCGCTCACTTCCATTGCGGTGCCAAGGGCCAAGATATCGCTTGGCAGGATGGCTTCGCCTTTAAACGTTATGACGAAGTGCTCGGCAATGCCAAGGACGCAACAGACGACGGGCACGAGGACCATGACGCCTCCATGACGCTGTCCCAGCAAATAAAGGGAGAGCAGAACCGTCGCGAGCAACCCGACGGAAAACCCGAATGAGTTGGCGGGAATGCGATAGAACGTTTCGTTGCAGGCAATTTCGATTGAAACGAACGAGAGCGCTGAAACAGCGGCGATGACAAGGATGTCGCGGCAAATACAGGCAACCGTTCCCGTCGCAAGGTCGGTTTGGTCGATAAGTCCCGAAACCAAGGGCTCGACAAGAAGCATGACGGCGGCAGCACCGAGCGCCGAATAAGAAAGGACCCATAGGGAGCTGCCCTCATTTACGAGCGATTGATTCGTAATCCATGCAGCTACCACGCCGAGCGGGATGAGGAGCGTCGCGCACCAAAAGACGCGGGCAATGGGTGGCTTTTCGTTGCGTTTGATTGAAAAATACACGCGCACGACGACGGCGGCCACGATAAGGACGGCGATGAATATGGGCAGATTGGCCATGTCGCTCGAAGTGATTTCAAGGGGGATATCTTCGGTCATGGACGTTCCTCTGGTACAGCAAATTAAGTTCAGTATTAGATTACTGTAACCTTTCCACGGCATTTCGAGAAACAAAGCGCCCGATACGCAAAGCTAAAGGTCTGCGAATCTTGTATTACGAACATCTGTGCGCGTCGAGTGCGCTAAACTCATCGGCAGTATGATTCGATGCAATAGGAGGCAAGGAGCTTCCATGTCTGATTCCTCTATCGTTATTCGCGGCGCTCGTGAGCACAACCTCCGTGATATCGATGTTTCCATTCCGCGTGACCAACTCGTGGTCATTACCGGTCTTTCTGGCTCGGGCAAGAGTTCGCTGGCATTCGACACTATCTATGCCGAGGGCCAGCGTCGATACGTCGAGAGCCTTTCGAGTTATGCGCGCCAGTTCTTGGGCCAGATGGACAAACCCGACTTGGATTCAATCGACGGCCTTTCGCCGGCGGTGTCGATCGACCAAAAGACGACATCTAAAAACCCTCGCTCGACGGTTGGCACCGTAACCGAGATTTATGACTATCTGCGTCTGCTGTTCGCCCGTGTGGGCACCCCGCACTGTCCCGAATGCGGCCGCGTCATTGAGCGCCAGACGACCGACCAGGTCGCCGATAAGGTCCTGGCGGCGGGGGAGGGCCGCCGCGCGTTTGTGCTGGCACCGGTGGTGCGCGGGCGAAAAGGCGAGTACACCAAGCTGTTTGAGGACCTTCGCGCCGAGGGCTTTAGCCGCGTGCGTGTCGACGGCGAGGTTCGCTCGCTTGATGACCCTATCGATTTGGATAAGAAATTCAAGCACGATATCGAGGTCGTGGTCGACCGCATCGTGATTCGCGAGAACTCGCTGGGCCGTATTGCCGAGTCCGTTGAACAGGCGACTGCGCTGGCGCACGGCAATGTGAACGTATACTTGCTGCCCGACCGCGACGCTCCCGAGGGGACCGAAGGCGAGTTGCTGGAGTATTCGCTGGCGTTAGCGTGCCCGGAGCATGGACACTCCATCGATGACCTGCAGCCGCGTGATTTCTCGTTCAACGCGCCCTATGGCGCGTGCCCCGAGTGCGATGGCCTGGGCTTTAAGAAGACGGTCGATGCCGAGGCCCTAATCGAAGACCCCTCGAAGTCGATCGCCGACGGGGTCTTTGGCAGCCTGTTTGGCAACTCTAACTACTATCCGCAGATTTTCGCTGCGGTCTGCAAACACTTTAAGGTGAGCGTCGATACGCCGTGGGAGGATCTGCCTCCGCGGGTGTGTCGTGCGTTTTTAGACGGCATGGGCGACCAGAAGATTTCGGTCGACTATCAAAAGCTCGATGGGCGCCGCAGCCAGTGGGACACCAAGTTCTCGGGTGTGCGCAATATCCTGTACGAGCGCTATACCGAGACGACGAATGAGAACACCAAGGCGCGCTTGGAGAAGTACATCCGCGAGGAGCCGTGCTCGAGCTGCCACGGCGCTCGTTTGCGCCCCGAGATGCTCGCCGTCACCGTGGGCGGCAAGTCCATTTACGAGGTTTGTTGTCTGTCGTGCCGTGAGTCGCTCGAGTTTTTTGAGGGCCTGGAACTCACCGAGCGCCAACAGTTTATCGGCGGACGCATCGTCAAGGAAATCCTGGAGCGCCTGCGTTTTCTGGTCGATGTCGGACTCGACTATCTGACCCTCGATCGTGCCTCGGCGACGCTTTCCGGAGGCGAGGCCCAGCGCATTCGCCTGGCAACGCAGATCGGCGCCGGCCTCATGGGTGTCCTGTACATTTTGGACGAGCCATCGATTGGCCTCCATCAGCGCGATAACGAGCGCCTGATCAAGACGCTTGAGCGCCTACGCGATATCGGCAATACCGTCATCGTCGTCGAGCATGATGAGGATACGATTCGTGCTGCCGACTATGTGATCGACATGGGCCCCGGCGCGGGCGTGAACGGCGGACACGTAGTCGCGGCGGGAACGCCTGCCGATATCATGGCGTGTCCCGAGTCGATGACGGGCGCTTATCTGACCGGCAAACGAATGATCCGGGTTCCCGATGAGCGCCGCAAGCCCGGTCGCGGCTGCCTTAAGATCACGGGCGCCCGCGCCAACAACCTCAAAAACGTTACCGCCAAGATCGAGTTTGGTACGCTTACGGTCGTTACCGGCGTGTCGGGATCGGGTAAGAGCTCCCTGGTTACCGACACTATCGCACCTGCCCTTACGAATGCCATTCACCGTTCGACGCGCCCTGTGGGTCCGTATAAGAAAATCGAGGGCATCGAGTGTATCGATAAGGTTATCGATATCGACCAGTCGCCGATTGGCCGCACGCCGCGTTCCAACCCTGCTACGTACATTGGCCTGTGGGATGATCTTCGCGCGCTGTTTGCGAGTACGCCGGAGTCGAAGGCGCGCGGCTACTCGCCGGGACGTTTCTCCTTTAACGTGAGCGGCGGTCGCTGCGAAGCATGCAAGGGCGACGGACAAATTAAGATCGAGATGCACTTCCTTCCCGATATCTATGTCCCCTGTGAGGTCTGCGGCGGCAAACGCTATAACCGCGAGACGCTTGAGGTCACCTACCGTGGTAAGACCATCTCGGACGTGCTCGACATGAGCGTCACCGAGGCACTGGCCTTCTTTGGGAATATCCCGCAGATTAAGCGCAAGCTCCAGACGCTGTACGATGTAGGCTTGGGCTACGTGAGCCTGGGCCAGCCCGCTACGACGCTCTCGGGCGGCGAGGCGCAGCGTGTGAAGCTCGCCAAGGAGCTTCATCGACGCCAGACGGGCAAGACGTTCTATATTTTGGATGAGCCGACGACCGGCCTTCATTTTGAGGACGTCCGCCAGCTGCTCGATGTGCTGCAGCGCTTGGTCGATGCGGGCAACACGGTGCTGGTGATTGAACACAACCTTGATGTCATCAAGGTTGCCGACCGCCTGATCGATATGGGCCCCGAGGGCGGTAACGGCGGCGGAACCGTCGTGGTTTCGGGCACACCGGAGCAGGTTGCGGACTGTCCGCAGAGTTATACGGGCAAGTTTTTGGCGCCGTTGCTCAGGCGTGACCGGGAGCGTCAGGCTCAACTTGATGCTCAATAAATAGGCGATTCAGTTTATGGGCGCCATCGACTCCTTGTGATTCGATGGCGCTTGCTGTGTCGAAGTGACGTATGCAGCCGAATTGGACATATACTTAATCCTTGCGTCCGAATGCGAGGGAAAGGATATGCCATGGCAAAGGCTGTAAAGACGCCAAAAACCAATGCGATGCGCGAGCTGGAAAGCGCCGGCATTTCCTATGTTCTACATACGTACGAAGACGATGGTGATGAGTCGGCGGGCCTGGGGGTCGCGATTTCGGAGCAGCTTGGCGAGGAGCCCGGACAAGGATTTAAGACCTTGGTCTGCGTGACGCCGTCCAACGACCACGTCGTGTGCTGCATCCCTGTTGCCGACGAGCTCGATCTAAAGTCCGCCGCGCGTGCCGCGGGGGAGAAGTCCTTGGCCATGATGCATGTGAAGGATTTGCTTGCGGCGACTGGCTACGTTCGCGGCGGCTGCAGTCCGGTCGGTATGAAAAAACGCTACCGGACGCTCATTGATGAGACATGTGTCCTTTGGGATACCATTTTTATTTCGGGAGGCAAGCGTGGTTATCAGCTTGAGCTTGCACCTGATGATTTAATTGCATTTTGCGGGGCGACGGTCGCCCCGATTACGAGAGAGGACTGAGCGATGCCGCAGGAAGAATTGAAGTGCGGAGCTCATTTTGCAAAAGAATCTGCGCCTCAGACACCCTCATCCGAAGCTTCTTCGTCGCGAGACGACACTGACGACATGGGCTCGTCGGACTACTCCACGGTTGGTCGTTCCGCCGGGCTTATGACCATCCTGACCATCGTGTCTCGCGTCACCGGTTTTATCCGCACGTGGGCAATGGCGGCCGCTATCGGCATGTCGCTGCTCTCGTCTTCCTATCAGGTCGCCAACAACCTGCCCAATATGCTCTACGAACTCGTGATGGGCGGCATGCTCGTGACGGCGTTTTTGCCCGTGTACATGGGCGTGAGGCGTGAGCAGGGTCGCGAGGCCTCTAACGAGTACGTGGGCAACCTGCTCGGTATTCTGCTATTGGTGCTGGGTGGCATTTCGTTGCTGGGGACCGTGTTCGCCCCGGGCTTTATCTGGACGCAATCGTTCCTTTCGGGTGACGGCGGCAGCATGGATACCGCTGCGTTCATGTTCCGTTTCTTTGCCATCCAGATTCTGTTTTATGGTTTGGGCTCGGTGTTTTCGGGCGTCCTCAACGCACACCGCGACTACTTCTGGTCGACGTTTGCCCCGGTCCTCAACAATGTGATCGTCATTGCGAGCTTTATGGGCTTTGCGCCCGTGTCCGCACAGTTTGGCGAACGTGCCGGCATCATCTTGATTGCGGCCGGTACGACCCTCGGTGTCTTTGTTCAGATGGCATGTCAGATCCCCGCGCTTGGCAAGCACGGCGTGCATCCCCATATCCATATCGACTTTAAGGACCCCGCACTGCGCCAGACGATTGCGCTCGGTATCCCGACGCTGCTCGCCACGGTGTGCATGTTTGTCTCGACTTCTATCACCAACGCTGCTGCGCTGGTGGTCCAGCCCGAGACTGGTCCTTCCGTCATCGCCTATGCGCGCCTGTGGTACACGCTGCCCTACGCGCTGATTGCCGCCTCGCTTTCGACGGCGCTCTATACCGAGCTCTCTCACGACGCACAGGAGAAGGATTACGACAGCGTCCGCACGGGCATTTCGCGTGGCGTCGCCCAGATGCTGTTCTTCCTGATTCCATTCGCGCTGTACCTGATTGTCTTCGCGCGTCCGCTCAACATGATCTACTGCGCTGGCAAGTTCGATGAGTCCGGTGTGGCGCTGGTGTCGGAGTTCCTTATCTACCTGGCACTTTCCCTGCCGCTCTACGGCGTGGTCGTGCTGATGCAGAAGAGCTTCTCTGCCTTGCTCGACATGAAGCCCTATAGCCGCTATTGTCTGTATTCCGCCATCGGCCAGGCCGGCTCGGTTCTGCTGTTTGGCGTTGTGCTGGGCTTCGGTATGCCGGCAATCGCGCTTTCGTATGTCGTCGACTACGTGATCTTGGTCGGTTGCTCGCTGTGGTGGCTGCGTCGTCGTCTGCGTGGTCTTCAGGTTAAATCTATCCTGCATGGCGGTTTCTTTGGCCTTTTGCTCGGTGGCCTGGGTGCTGCCGCAGGCGCCGGCGTCATGTGGGCGCTTGAGCACTTTGTCGGGGCACTTGGCGGCTCGATTCTGATTACTCTTGGCTACGTTTGCGTTGCGGGTGTCGTCTCGCTTGCTGTTACCTTTGGCCTTGCCGTCGTCCTTAAGATGCCCGAGGTCTCGGCGCTGATTCGTCGCAAGTAGGTGCGCGTGGCCGGTCACGACAACATTCCAACGCTTGCCGAGCAGGTTTCGCGCGTTCCCACGCAGCCCGGCTGCTACCTTTGGAAAGACGCCAAGGGCGATATCATCTACGTGGGCAAGGCGAAAAACCTGCGCGCCCGTATGCGTCAGTACGTGACGCTGCAGGACGAGCGCCAGAAGATCCCGCTGATGATGCAGCTGGTGGCGAGCTTTGACTATATCGTGGTGGAGACCGAGCACGAGGCGTTGGTGCTCGAGCGCAATTTGATTGGTCAGTACCATCCGTACTTTAACGTCGACCTCAAGGATGACAAGAGCTACCCCTTTATCGCCATTACAAAGGGCGACCTGTATCCCGCTATCAAATACACGCGTGAGCGTCATAAGCCGGGAACGCGCTATTTTGGACCTTATACCGATAGCCGCGCGGCACGTGAGACGATAGATACGCTGCGCAAGGTTATCCCCATCTGCTCCGCATCCTGTGCGGAGTGGCGTCGTTGTCGCCGTATCGTCGAGTCCCACAAGGGCGAGGAAGACATCGTCAATATGATTTGCGCGCAAAACGGGCGCCCCTGCTTTGACTACCATGTCGGGCGTGGCCCGGGTGCGTGTGTCGGCGCGATTTCCCCGGCAGACTATGCCAAGAACGTCAAGCGTGTCGAGCGCTTTTTGTCGGGCCATCGCAAGGATGTCGTCGATGAGCTGACCTCCGAGATGACGGATGCCGCTGAGGCGCTCGACTTTGAGCGCGCGGCACGCGTCAAACGTCGTTTGGAGGTCATCAGGGGTCTGGACGATCGTCAGCAAGTCGTTTTTCCCTCCAGTGTCGATATAGATGTCATCGGTTTCTATCGCGAGGAGACCATCTCCGCCGCTTGCGTCTTCGTCGTTCGCGAGGGCCGAACAGTTCGCACCTGCGAGTTCATTCTCGACAAGGGTCTTGATGTTGACGAGGAAGAGCTCCAGTCGGGCTTTCTTAAGCGCTATTACGACGAGACGGCTGATATTCCAGCTGAGGTCAACCTTTCCGTCGAGCTTGAGGATGCGGAAGCGCTGGGGGAGTGGCTTGCGGGCAAGCGTGAGCGTTCCTGCCATCTCCATAGGCCGCAGCGTGGCGAAAAGCACCGTCTGCTCGATATGGCATCCAAAAATGCGCGCCATGCCCTCATGCGCTACATGATGCGAACGGGGTACGCTGACGACCGCACCAATCAAGCGCTCCTGGAGCTCGAAAGTGCGTTGGCGCTGCCATCGCCGCCGTTGCGTATCGAGTGCTTCGATATCTCTACACTGCATGGCACCTTTACGGTCGCCTCGATGGTGGTGTTTACCAACGGGCGCGCCGACAAGAGTCAGTATCGTCGTTTTAAAATTCAGGCCGAATTGGACGAGGCAAACGACTTCGTGTCGATGTCCGAGGTTTTGGGACGACGTTATGCTCCCGAGCGCATGGCCGACGAGCGCTTTGGCTCGCGCCCCGATTTGCTCGTTGTCGATGGCGGTAAGCCGCAATTGACCGCTGCGATCAAGCAACTTGAGGCTCTTGGGCTCGATATACCAGTTTGTGGCTTGGCAAAGGCCGATGAGGAGGTTTTCGTGCCTTGGGACGAGACTCCCATCGTGCTACCGACCGGGTCCGCGTCGCTCTATCTAATTAAACAGGTGCGCGATGAATCGCACCGTTTTGCCATCACGTTCCATCGCGAATTGCGCGATAAAGCCATGACGGTTTCGGTACTCGATGACGTTCCAGGCGTGGGACCCACCAGAAAACGTGCCCTTATGCGCCATTTTGGCTCGATGAAGCGTTTGCGCGCGGCGAGCGAGCAAGAGATCGCGGAAGTTCGAGGCATTCCTGCCGATGTCGCCAAAGCGGTTCACGAGGCGCTCGTTGCATGGAATGCCGAGCGCGCCGAGGCGGCGGCAAAGCAATCCGAAAACTAAACACGCCTCTAAACAACTGATATACATGATTGCGTGATTTTCAATCATTTATTTCACGGCGATTACCAGCCGATTTCGGGTTTAATTAACGCTAAAACGTTTGACTAGCCATGGTGAACAACCCTGCTATCCTGCGGGTTGACGAAGACTGATATCTCACCTCGTCGATACATACTGTCTGGCGAATCGTTTGTCAATGAATTCGGTGAACGGTAGCAAATACCGTTCAAGCGTATGTATGTATCGGTCGCCGAGCGCGGCACCTCAGTTGGGTTCGTCGGTAGGTAAGGTATATATCGTCCGCAAGTTGCGCGGGGGCACGTCTAGGCGCTCCCGGGTAAGATTCTCTATTGATAGGAGAAGACATGGCCATCATCAACAAGGGTATGTCCAGGCGTTCGTTCCTCGGCCTCACCGGCAGCGTCGCTGCTGTCGCAGGGCTTGGTCTCACCGGCTGCGGTGGCAGCTCTAGCGACGAGGGTTCCGCTTCCGGTTCCACCGATTCCGCCAACCGTGGCGGCGGCGTGATCACCGCTGGTTCCGCTTACGCTCCGTCCAGCTTCGATCCCGCCAGCACCGGCTCCGCTGTGGGCCTGGGTGCTAACTGGCACGTCGTCGAGGGCCTCTACGGCATCGATTACCACGACTACAGCACCTTCAAAGAGCTCGCCACCGACGATCCCAAGTCTGTGGACGACACCACTTTCGAGGTCACCATCCGCAAGGGCGCCAAGTTCTCCGATGGCACCGAGGTCACCGCTGACGATGTCGTTGCCTCCTACACCGCTTGCGCCGCTTCCGCTACCTATGCTCCGTTCTTCCAGCCCTTTGAGTCCATCGAGGCCAAGGACGCCAGCACCGTGACGGTCAAGACCAAGGTCCCCAACTTCTCCCTGCTCAAGGATCGTCTGGCCATCGTCCGCGTTACCCCGGCCACCCAGACCGAGGAGGATCGCGCCAAGCAGCCGATCGGCTCCGGCCCCTGGATGTACGACTCTATCTCCGATACCGAGATCACCCTGGTTCCCAACCCCGAGTACAACGGTGAGTATGCTGCCGAGGATAAGAAGATCCAGTACAGCATCCTGACCGACCCCACCGCTCGCGTTACCGCTCAGCAGGAGGGCTCCACGCTCGTTATGGAGCTCGTTACCGCTGACGCCGTCGACCAGCTCGAGAGCGCCGGCTGCAAGATCGATAACGTTCAGGGTTTCGGCACCCGCTTCATCATGTTCAACGTCGCCAAGGAGCCTTGGAACAACGTCAAGGTCCGTCAGGCTGTCATGTATGCGCTCGACACCGAGAAGATGGTCAGCAACACCTTCGCCGGCCTTGCCACCGCTGCCAGCTGCTACCTGCCCAAGAGCTTCACCAACTATCATGAGGCTTCCACGGTGTACAAGACCGACGCCAAGAAGGCTAAGAAGCTCATCGAGGAGTCTGGCATCACCCCGGGTGCCATCACCCTGCGCACCACCGACAACGAGCAGATTAAGGGCATGGCCGCCCAGGTCAAGAATGACCTCGACGCTCTCGGCTTCGATGTGACCATCCAGACCGATACCTCGCCGGCCACCTACGCTGCCATCGACGGCGGCGAGGCCTACGATATCCTCCTTGCCCCTGGCGATCCTTCCTGCTTCGGCGCCGACCCCGACCTGCTGCTCAACTGGTGGTACGGCGACAACGTCTGGATGCAGACCCGTTGCCCGTGGAAGGAGTCCGCTGAGTGGCAGAAGCTCCACGGTCTCATGGACGAGGCTCTTGCCGCTGAGGGCGATGAGCAGCAGAAGAAGTGGAACGAGTGCTTCGACATCATTGCCGACAACGCCGTTCTGTACCCCGTTGTCCACGTCAAGACCGTCTCCGCTTCCTGGGACGATCCGTCCACTGCGCCCAACGGCGAGGCCCTCGATGGCTTCAAGGGCATCGGTACGACGAGCATGTCCTTCAGGGGCGTTGCGACCGTCAAGGCGTAAGACTCGCTTGAGTCTGTATGCAGGATGTCGGTCGTTGGGACCGTATCCTCATAGTTGAAACAAAGACCCGGGCGACCTCGATGTCGCTCGGGTCTTGTAATGAGTATCCGTACTCATATACCAGTTGGTCCTACCGACAAAAGAAAGGGGAGAGAACGTGAACAACTTGCTACGTTTGATTGGAAGGCGTCTTGTGGCGCTGCCGATCATGGCATTGGGCGTCACCGTCCTGGTGTTCTTCCTTATGTCGTTCTCCAAGACCGACCCCGCCTACACGGCGTTGGGTGACGGTGCCTCGCCCGAGGCGGTTGCCGAGTACCATGAGAAGTATGGTCTGGACGACCCCTGGCCTGTGCGCTACGTGCGCTATATGGGCGATTTGATCCATGGTGACATGGGCACCTATGGTGCTGCTCGCAACTCCGTTGCCAAGCGCATCTCCACGGCCCTGCCCGTCACGATGCAGCTGACCTTCATCGGCCTTGCCATCGGTGCGGTCGTTTCGTTTTTACTCGGCGTCATCGCGGCACTGTATCGCGACAAATGGCCGGACCAAGTGATCCGCGTCTTTTCCATCGCCGGCTTGGCAACCCCGTCGTTCTGGCTTGCCGTTCTGTTGATCCTGCTGTTCTCTTCCTACCTTAAGGTGCTTCCGGCATCGGGTGCTCTGCCTCACTTCACCACGAATCCGGCTGGCTATCTGGGACGTATGATCATGCCCGCTATCGCCTTGGCATTTCCGCTGACGGGCCAGATGACTCGTATCGTGCGTACCGCCATGGTCGAGGAGCTCGATAAGGATTATGTCCGTATGGCTCGCGGCGCCGGCGTTCCCGAGAAGGTCGTCGTCGGCATCAACGTTCTTCGCAATGCGCTGATCACCCCGGTCACCACCCTCGGTCTTAAGATCGGTTACCTCATGGGCGGCGCCGTCGTCATCGAGGTTATCTTCAACCTCCCCGGCATGGGCACCGCGATTCTGCAGGGCGTTCAGGGCAACGAGGCGAACCTGGTTCAGGGCGTCGTTATCGTCGTTGCTCTTGCCTTCATCATCATCAACATCGTGGTTGACATGCTCTACCTGCTCATCAACCCGCGCATCAGGACGGTGTAGATTATGGTAAAGATTCGAGAGAAGCAAACCGAGCAGCTCGAGAAGGCTGCCTCCAAGGGGCTCAAGCTCGGTGGCTGGAAGAAGATGACGCTGTCTTCTAAGATTGCCGCCGTCGTGTTGGTGCTGGTCGCCCTGACTGCGATTCTGGCGCCCCTTCTTGCCCCCTATAGCCCGGTCGAGATTTTTACGGCTCGCCAGGCTCCCGGCAACGGATTTATCTTCGGTACCGACGATAAGGGTCGCGACATTCTGTCGCGCATGCTCTACGGTGGTCGTTACTCGCTGATTATCGGCTTTGGCGCCACTGCCATGGCTCTGGTCTGCGGCTCGGTCGTGGGCGCCCTTGCGGCGGTTTCGCGCAAGGCCGTTTCCGAGACGATCATGCGTATCCTGGACATCATCATGTCCATCCCGGGCATCGCCCTCGCGGCCGTCTTCGTCTCCATCCTGGGCAACTCCGTGCCGTCGATCATCTTCGCCATCGGCTTTATGTACACTCCGCAGATTGCCCGTATCGTGCGCGCCAACATCGTGTCCGAGTACGGCGAGGACTATGTCCGCGCGGTCATCGTTTCCGGCGCCAAGGCTCCGTGGATTTTGATCAAGCATGTTCTGCGTAACTGCATCGCCCCGATCATGGTCTTCACCGTTACCCTGGTCGCCGACGCCATCATCTTCGAGGCCTCGCTGACCTTCATCGGCGCTGGTATCCAGGAGCCCACCGCTACCTGGGGCAACATCCTCGCCGACGCCCGCGGCGGCGTGCTCGCCGGCCGTTGGTGGCAGGCGCTGTTCCCGGGCCTGGCCATCATGATCACCTGCCTGGCGCTCAACATCCTCTCCGAGGGCATTACCGACGCCATGGCCGCTGCTCCCTCCGCCGCCCTGGATCCGACCGATTCCTCCAAGCGTCGCGAGGCCGACCTGCTGGTCTCCGACCCCGTTCGCGCCTACAAGGAGCAGGCCCAGTCCCTCTCCGCTCGCCTTGGCGCCCTGCGCGATGTCGAGCTCAAGCGTGACGATCGCCATGTGCCCGACGAGTCTGTCGAACCGATTCTCTCGGTCCGTGACTTCTGCATTCAGTTTGAGCATCACGGCGATATCAACGTCGTCGACCATGTCAACTTTGACGTCCGTCCTGGTCAGACCATGGGCCTGGTGGGCGAGTCCGGTTGCGGTAAGTCCATCACCACGCTGGCCATCATGGGCCTGACCGACGATGACGAGCACCTTTCCGGCGAGGTCCTCTGGGAGGGCCGCGACCTGCTCAAGATGAGCAAGAAGGAGTGGTTCGGCCTGCGCGGTACCGATATCGCTATGGTCTATCAGGACGCCCTGTCCTCGCTCAACCCCTCCATGCTCATCTCTGCCCAGATGAAGCAGCTCACCAAGCGCGGCGGCACCCGCAGCGCCGAGGAACTCCTGGAGCTCGTGGGCCTCGACCCCAAGCGTACGCTCGAGAGCTACCCGCATGAGCTTTCCGGTGGCCAGCGTCAGCGTGTCCTGATCGCTATGGCCCTTACCCGCGACCCCAAGCTGGTCATCTGCGACGAGCCCACGACCGCTCTGGACGTTACCGTCCAGAAGCAGGTCATCAAGCTGCTCAACGACCTTCAGGCCAAGCTCGGCTTTGCCATGATCTTCGTCTCGCATGACTTGGCGCTGGTCGCCGAGGTCGCCCATAACATCACGGTTATGTACGCCGGTCAGGTTATCGAGCAGGCGCCCACCAAGGAGCTGCTCACTAACCCGATCCACGAGTACACCCGCGGTCTTCTGGGCTCCGTTCTGTCCATCGAGAGCGGTTCGGGCCGTCTGCACCAGGTGCCCGGCGCCGTTCCGAGCCCGCGCGATTTCCCCAAGGGCGATCGCTTCGCGCCCCGCTCGAGCCATCCGCGTATTGGCCTGGACACCCGTCCGGTCTTCAAGCGCGTGCCCGGCACCGAGCACTTCTATTCCGAGCTCCCCGACGAGGTGCTCAAGGCAAATGGTTTGACCCCTCACGCGGAGGTGATGTAGATGAGCGAGACCGCAGTCAACGGCGTCGAGCCGATCATCTTCCTTGATGACGTCCACGTCACCTTTAGGACCCGTACCGGCTCGATTCTGCACCCTAACCTGGTTCACGCCGTCCAGGGTGTAACGATTAGGCTCATGCCCGGTCAGACGATCGGCATCGTCGGCGAGTCCGGTTGCGGTAAGTCCACCACCGCCAACGTCATGTGCGGCCTGCAGGCCCCCACGAGCGGCAAGGTCTACTTTAAGGGCAAGGACGTTACCAAACGTACCGCCGAGGACCGTCGCCACATGGGTCGCGTTATCTCGGTCGTGTTCCAGAACCCGGCCACGGCACTCAACCCCCGCATGGTCGTTCGCGAGCAACTGCTCGACCCCATGCGCGTCCACAACCTGGGTACTGAGGCCGAGCAGGAGAAGCGCGTCAAGGAGCTCTTGGAGCTCACCGGTCTGCCCAGCTCCGCCGCCGAGGTTCTTCCTGGCCAGCTTTCGGGCGGCCAGCGCCAGCGCGTCGCAATTGCCCGTGCCCTGTCGCTGAACCCCGATGCCATCATCGCCGACGAGCCCACCTCGGCTCTGGACGTTTCGGTCCGCGCGCAGATTCTGAACCTGCTGACCGACCTTAAGAAGGAGCTCGGCCTGGCCATGGTGTTCATCAGCCATGACATCCAGACGGTCCGCTATATCTCTGACGACATCATCGTTATGAATGGCGGCAAGATCGTCGAGCAGGGCGAGGCCAAGCAGGTCTTCCAGCACCCTCAGGACCCCTACACCAAGATGCTGCTCGGCGCTGCACCGTCGCTGCTGCATCCCAAGCTCGGCGAGTAGTTTCGCTTTCCCTCCCGTGCGCCCGGTTCCCTTGCCGGGCGCACCTCCGTTGCGATTTCGAAAGGTTGGGTTCACGAGCCATGCCAAGTGCTCAGGAGCTACAACAGCAATTTGGTGAATATCGAGGCGCCATGCCCTGTCCATCAGATTTCGATCTCTTTTGGAAGGATCGCATGGCCGAGGCCGACGCGGGCGGGCTTGACTATGCGATCGAGACGGCATCGGTCACCGATGCCGTGACCTGCCAGTTTTTCGACCTCTGGTATACCGGCATGTGTGGCGCTCGCCTGCATGCCAAGTACCTTAAACCCGTCTCGGACGAGCCCGTGCCATTGGTACTTCAGTTCCATGGGTATCCGGGTGCAAGCCGCAGCTGGTTTGAGCAGGCGTCGTTTGCGGGCATGGGCATGGCACTCATCGCCCTCGACTGCCCCGGCCAAGGAGGTCCCTCCGAGGACATTGGTGGATTTGAGGGCACAACGGTCGCGGGCCATATCGTCGCCGGTATCGACGGCGATCCGGCCAACCTCTACTATGTCCGCTTGCACCAAGATATTCGCATCCTGTGCCGCATCGTTCGCGAGCTCGAGGGCATCGATCTTGCCCGTGTGTTTGTGAACGGCGCGTCGCAGGGCGGCGGTTTGGGCATTGCGACCTGTGCACTTAACAGCGAGCTTATCAATCGCGCCGCCATCCTCTATCCCTTCCTGTCGGATTTCCGCCTGGTCTGGGATTTGGATGCCGACGACATTGCCTACGAGGGCCTGCGCTATTGGTCTCGCTGGTTTGACGAGGACTCGACTCGTATCGACGAAGCCTATGCCAAGCTGGCGTACTTCGATTCCAAGAACTTTGCCCCTATGGTCAAATGCCCCGTGCTGTTTGGCACCGGCACAGCCGATACCGTCTGTCCGCCAGCGACGCAGTTTGCGGTCTATAACAACCTGACCTGTGAAAAGCGTCATGAGTTCTTTGAAGGCTTTGGCCACGAGGAGATTCAGGATTTTGACGATCTGATCATTCCGTTTTTCTGCAAGGGAGGGGAGGCTCATGTCTAAGTGCGAGAGCAATGTCAATGAGCTGATTGTCTCCGACCTTGTGGGGATTCCCGGAACGGTCTCGTCAAGGCTCGCTGATTTCCGGGATTGGCGCGGTGATGCTTCTGCGGATGTTTCCGAATTAGAGATAGCCGCTTCGGACCTTGAGGTTTGCGGGCCGAGTATTACGGCGATCGATTTCGCCAATCCGTATGCCCGTTACTCGGAGGTCTCCTTTGAGCTCGGTGACGATGCGATTCACGCTCGTTTGATCGAGCCTGTCGGTCGTGCCCGAGTTTCTGAGCGCGTGCCGCTGTGCCTGATGTTCCACGACATCGATCGGCCTGTGCGCGGCTGGCATCACATGACGAGATTTGCGGCCATGGGATATGCCGTGCTTGCGCTGGACGATGAGGCGATTGGACCCAGCGATCTGCGACAGGGGATTACCTCGCCTGCTTTTGTCAGGCGCGTCCGTTGGGGCTGCGCGTTGGCGGAGGTCGCGCGCAATCTTGATGGCATGGACCCCGACCGCATCTTTGCATGGGGCGAGGGGCTTGGCGGCGGAGTCGCGCTGGCGGTTTCTGCTCTGGACGAGCGGGGCCTCGCCTGCACGGCGGTTGCCAATCCGCTTCCTGGCGGCCTCGAGGCGCTGTCGTCTCGGGTGCGCGGATCGGTGCTCATGGGCACATCGCTTATGGATACCGTGAGCGATCCCAAGGATCAGTTTGCCGTATTCAACGGTCTTGAGTGTGACCGGAGGCATATCATCTATGCCAAATACGCTCATGAGCGCATCAATGCGTTCGAAAACGAAGTCGTCGACTTCTTTAACCAAACGTTCTACTCGTGTTCTTTGGCCTAGACGGCCTGGACACTGCCAACAAGAGTGGGTGGCATAGGGCCGCCCGCCAGACAACTAAGGAGATTCTTGTGGCAACTCAGAAATTCACCGGCGTTATCCCTCCCGTCGTTGTTCCCGATACCGAAGATCACCAGCTCGATGTTGCCTCCTTTGAGCGCAGCATCAACCGCATGATCGATGCCGGCGTCGATGGCCTGTTCTTCTTGGGCTCTTCGGGTGAGGTCGTTTTCTCCACCGACGAGCGTCGTCGCCAGATCATCGCCGAGGCCGTCCGCATCGTCGACCACCGCGTGCCTGTTCTGGTCGGCATCATCGATACCGAGACCGAGCGCATGATTGAGCACGGCAAGGTCGCTCAGGAGCTGGGCGCCGATGCCCTCGTCGCCACCTGCCCGTTCTATGCCCTGCAGGGCATGACCGAGGTCGAGGAGCACTTCCGCATCCTGCACGAGGAGCTTGACCTGCCCATCTTTGCCTATGACATTCCCGTCTGCGTTCACACCAAGCTCCCCTGGAAGCTCCTTGCCAAGCTCGGCGCCGAGGGCGTCCTTGCTGGCGTCAAGGATTCCTCGGGTGATGACATCTCGTTCCGCTACCTCGTTCAGGAGAACGAGAAGAACGGCCATCCGATGAGCATCCTCACCGGCCACGAGGTTGTTGTCGACGGCGCTTACCTCGGTGGCGCCGACGGCTCTGTCCCGGGTCTCGCCAACGTTGAGCCCGAGGGCTACGTTCGTCAGTGGAAGGCCGCTCAGGCTGGTGACTGGGCTACCGTCAAGGCCGAGCAGGATCGCCTCAATGAGATTTCGCACATCTGGGATGTCACCTCGGGCGTCCAGGGCTATGCCGGTGGCGTCGGCGCCTTCAAGACCGCTATGAACCTCATGGGTATCTTCGACAGCCCGACCATGCCGCGCCCGGTGAAGGCCATGACCGGCGAGAACGTCGAGGCTATTAGGAAGGTCCTCCAGGACAACGGCCTCCTGTAAAGCTTTCCCAGGCACCCGACCTCGCCGTTCAACCGTGTGGCCATGACTATTAGGTCAATGGCCACACGGTTTCTCGACGATCTTGGGCACCAGGAAAACCTTTACTGCGCTGTGACGGCTAGCCTGACGGCGCATTTCCTATAGTTGTTTTTTATCTCCGAAGGAGAGCGACATGGAGAACAAGTACGTCTGTTCTGTCGATATCGGCGGAACTAAGATCGCGACTGCCATCATGGAGTACCCGGCTGACGGTAGTGTGCCCCATCCCGTTTTTGAGGCCGAGGTTCCCACCGAGGCCCAAGAGGGCGGCGAGGCCGTCTTCCAGCGTATCGAGGCGTCCATCAAGGCTGCTCTCGAGGCGAATCCCGATGTCGAGGTCCTTGGCGTCGGTATCGGTGCCGCCGGCGTCGTCGATCCCAAGACGGGCGCCATCGCGTATGCCAATGAGATCATGCCCGGCTGGTCCGGCGTTCAGTTGGGGCCGCGTCTGCGCGAGGATCTCGGTCTTCCCGTTGCCGTTGTAGGCGACGTGCAGGCTCATGCTCTGGGCGAGGCCCACTGGGGCGTCGGCAAGGGCAAGTTCTCCGTCTTGTGTCTTGGCATCGGTACGGGCATCGGCGGCGCATATGTCGAGAACGGCCGCGTGATGCAGGGCTTCCATGGTGCTGCTGGCCATATGGGCCACATCGAGTGCTCGGCTGCCGCCGGCATTCCCTGCGCCTGCGGGCGTTCCGGCCATCTGGAGTCGGTTGCTTCGGGCACTTCCATTGGTCGTATGTACGATGAGCGCTTTGGCCGCGTCGACCCCAGCCGTCCTTCGGTCGGTCGCGATGTGAACGACCTGTGCCGTGCAGGCGACGCAAAGGCGACCGAGGTCATCCATGATGCCGGCTTTGCGTTGGGTGCCAGCTTGGGCTCGCTCGCTAACATCCTGGACCCTGAGGTCATCGTGCTTTCGGGCGGCGTGATTCACCAAGGTTCCGATTGGCGTTCGCAGACGTGGAAGGATTCGGTGCACGAGGGCTATGCCAGCCAGGCGCTCGATCCGCTTCAGGACACGCCGATCCTCATCGGTTCTCTGGAGGGCGATGCTCCGCTCATCGGTGCCGCTGAGCATCTTCTTGCCTCGTTGAAGTAAACGTATCTGCTGTAGGAGCCTCCCGAGACAACACGCCTCGGGAGGCTGTTCTGAGAAAGGTTGCAGCCTTATGACCGTCGATCCTTTGATTCAATCCCTGAAGGGCAAGCTCGTCGTGAGCGTTCAGGCGTATATGGGCGAGCCGCTTCGTACGCCCGAGACCATGGCTCAAATGTCTCGCGCTTGCGAGCTTGGCGGCGCCGCCGCCATTCGCTGTCAGGGCCTTGCCGACATTGCCGCTATTAAGGGTCGCTGTGAGGTTCCTGTTATCGGCCTGTGGAAGGATGGACACGAGGGCGTTTACATCACGCCGACGCTGCGTCACGCTCGCGCCTGCGTTGCTGCCGGTGCCGATATCGTGGCGATCGACGCCACCGATCGTCCGCGTCCCGATGGCAAGACCGTCGAGGATACCTTCCGCCCGCTGCACGAGGAGGGCGTGCTCCTGATGGCGGATTGTGCCACCATCGAGGACATTCGCCGTGCGGTTGATATGGGCTTTGACCTGGTATCCACCACGCTTTCTCACGGCGTCGCCGCCATCGACTGCACCATGGCCGATGGCCCCGACCTGCCACTCCTGCGTCAGGCGACCGAGGAATTCCCCGGTCTTCCCATCATCTGCGAGGGCCGCGTGCACACGCCCGAGGAGGCTCGCGCTGCGATCGATGCTGGCGCCTGGGCCGTTGTCGTCGGCACCGCCATCACGCACCCCACGAGTATTACGAGTTGGTTCAAGGCTGCGCTTGAGGCGTAAGACAGGCCTCGTATCCGCTCGGGGCGGTATACTCAATATAGGCAATTGACCGCGCGGGATCCGGGTTGCTGGGTCCCGCGCTTGTTTTTGGGAGGCAGCACATGCAAAAGGAAGATGCCATGGATGCGGCGGAGCGCTCGGAGCGCATCCCCGATATCGTCATCATCACCGGAATGTCCGGATCGGGCCGCACACAGGCCATGCACGTGTTCGAGGACATGGGCTATTTTTGCATTGATAACCTACCTCCGCGTCTCATCGCCCAGCTTGCCGAGCTCGTCGGCATCAATACGGGCGTGGGCAGGCATCTCGCCGTCACCTGCGATTTGCGTAGCCAGGGACTGTTTGACGAGTTGCTCGATGCGGTCGCCGCGCTCGAAGAGCGCGAGATGAGCTGCGACATCGTGTTCCTGGAGGCTTCTGACGAGGTGCTGATTCGTCGCTACAGCGAAAATCGCCGCCGTCATCCCATTGCCAAGCCGGGGGAGACTACGGCCGATGCCATTCAGCGCGAGCGCCTTCAGCTGCAGGGCGTGCGCGATCGAGCCGATATGATTATCGACACGAGCCGCCTGCGCACCTCTGCCCTGCGCAACAAATTGCGCATGGCGTTCTCCGAGTTGTCCGACCAGCAGCTCATGGACGTTCACGTGTTCTCGTTTGGCTTTAAGCACGGTATGCCCGTCGAGGCGGACATTATGATCGACGTTCGCTTCCTGCCCAATCCGTTTTACGATCCCGAGATGCGTACCATGACCGGTCTCGATAAGAAAGTCTCCGACTTTGTTCTGGACCATCCCAAGACCCAGGAGTTCTGGAAGGCCTGGACGCAGCTGCTCGATACGGTGATGCCGGGCTATATCGCGGAGGGTAAGCCGCAGCTTTCTATCGCCATCGGCTGCACGGGCGGACAGCACCGTAGCGTCGCCATTGCCGAGGCCACGGCCCGTTACCTGGAAGGCGCCCAGTATCACGTGAGCATCTCCCACCGCGACCTGTCGCGCGCCAACACGAAGGCATAGGCCTGCATGTCGTTTACCGCTGAGGTGCGCGACGAGCTTGCGCGCTGCGAACCCGAATGTGAATACTGCGATTTGTCGACGCTTGCCGCCCTGACGCGTGTGAGCGGTACGCTTTCGTTGGCCGGCTCCGGGCGGTATCGTTTGACGGTCGCGACCGAGACGGGAGCCGTCGCGCGCACGATGATCACGCTGACGCATCGCATCCTTAAGCTCAAAACGGAATTCACCGTTCGTAAATCGGTCTTGCATAAGGTCCGTAACTATCTCATTACCCTGCCCGATCAACCCGACTTGGACAAGGCTCTGGTGCTGCTGGGCATTCTAGACCGCAGAGGAGGGCTCGTCGCTGGTGTTCCCCGACACATCGTTGCCCGTCCCTGCTGCAGGCTTGCCTACATCCGCGGCGCGCTCATCGCGGGCGGCTTCGTGGCCGATCCACGCGGCGATTTCCATTTGGAGATCGCGGTGCAGGGTGAGCAATATGCCAAGGGGCTTTGCGACCTGTTGGGGCAGATTGGGGTCCATGCTCGTGTTAATGCGCGGCGGGGGTCATATGCCGTGTACATTAAGAGCGCCGAGGAAATCGAGCATCTATTAAAGCTGATTGGTGCCAAGCGCAGCGTTGCCGAGATTGAGGAGGCGCGCGCGGTCAAGTTGGTTAAGAACGATGTGAACCGTCGCGTGAACGCCGAGCTCGCCAACCAGACCAGAAGCGCCGGTGCTGCCCAGCATCAGCTTGCGCTTATCGATGAGCTCGAGCAGCGCGGCCTTCGCGATGCGCTTCCGGATGCCTTGGCGGTCTTTTGCGACCTGCGCGAGCGCTATCCCGATCTGTCGCTGCGTGATTTAGGGGAGATGGCTGACCCTCCCTTGTCGAAGTCGGCCCTCTACCATCGAGTTTTGAGGCTTGAAAAGCTCATTGAAGCAAACAGGTAGTTTATAGTATCGACTTATATACGGATTTAGCTGCTATTTTATTCTTTAAAACGTTTTAACGTAAATTTGATTTTCAATTTCGACTATTCTCGTGAAATTCAAGTCCAAAAAAAGGTATATTAGGCGAGTGGTTAGTTTGTGGGCCTCAACGGCGGGCGCTGTAGCTTGCGGGGGCCTTACGAAAGGAGACACAATGGCAGTAAAGGTTGCTATTAACGGCTTCGGTCGCATCGGTCGTCTGGCTTTCCGTCAGATGTTCGGTCATGAGGGCTCCGAGATCGTCGCTATCAACGACCTCACCTCTCCCGATATGCTCGCTTACCTGCTGAAGTACGACTCCACGCAGGGCAACTACGCTCGCGATCACGAGGTCGTTGCTGGCGAGGATTCCATCACCGTTGACGGCAAGGAGATCAAGATCTACAAGGAGGCCGACGCCAACAACCTGCCTTGGGGCGACCTCGACGTCGACGTCGTTCTCGAGTGCACCGGCTTCTACACCAGCAAGGCTAAGGCTCAGGCCCACATCAACGCTGGCGCCAAGAAGGTCGTCATCTCCGCTCCGGCCGGCAGCGATCTGCCCACCATCGTGTACAACGTCAACCACGAGACGCTGACCGCTGAGGACAACATCATCTCCGCCGCTTCCTGCACCACCAACTGCCTCGCCCCGATGGCCAAGGGTCTGAACGACTTCGCTCCCATCGTGTCCGGCATCATGACCACCATTCACGCCTGGACTGGCGACCAGATGCCGCTCGATGGCCCGCAGCGCAAGGGCAACAAGCGTCGTAGCCGCGCCTGCGCCGTCAACATCGTCCCCAACACTACCGGTGCTGCCAAGGCTATCGGCCTGGTTCTCCCCGAGCTCAACGGTAAGCTCATCGGTGCCGCCCAGCGCGTCCCGACGCCGACCGGCTCCATCACCAACCTCTACGCTGTCGTTGACAAGAAGGTCACCGTCGACGAGGTCAACGCCGCTATGAAGGCCTACGCTGCCACCATCTCCGAGACCTTCGGTTACAACGAGGACGACATCGTCTCCACCGACATCATCGGCGAGACCCACGGCTCCATCTTCGACGCCACTCAGACCATGTGCTCTGATCTCGGCAACGGCCAGACCCTCGTTCAGGTCACCTCTTGGTACGACAACGAGAACTCTTACACCTCTCAGATGGTCCGCACCATCAAGTACTTCGAGAAGTTCGTTGCTTAATTTAGCTTTTAGCGAATAGCTCGTTGAGCGTCTAAAGAAGGGCGCGGCCTTATAGGGCTTACACCCTAGGGTCGCGCCCTTTTTATAGGAAATCGTCTGCCGTAATGGGAGGCAGACACGTACGAAAGGTAGAAGCAAACATGGCCTTTACCAAGAAGACCGTCCGCGACATCGATGTCGACGGCAAGCGCGTTCTCGTCCGCGTTGACTTCAACGTGCCTATCAAGGATGGCGTCGTTGGCGACACCACCCGCATCAAGGCTGCCCTGCCCACCATCAACTACCTCGTTGAGCACAACGCTCGCGTCATCCTCATGAGCCACCTCGGCCGTCCCGAGGGCACCGGCTTCCAGCCTGAGCTGTCCCTCGAGCCCGTCGCCAAGAAGCTCGCTGAGCTCTCTGGTCTCGATGTTGCCTTTGTCGCCGACACCTACGGCGAGAAGGCTGCTGAGGCTGTCGCCGCCGTCGAGCCTGGCAAGGTCCTCGTTCTCGAGAACGTCCGTTTCGACAAGCGTGAGAAGAAGAACGATCCCGAGATCGCCAAGAAGCTCGCTTCCTATGGTGACGTCTTCGTTCTCGATGCCTTCGGCACCGCTCACCGCGCCCAGGGTTCCGTCGTGGGCCCCGCCGCTTACCTGCCTGCCGTCGCCGGCTTCCTGCTCGAGAAGGAGGTCGACACGCTGACCGGCATCTTCGCCGAGCCCGAGCGCCCCTTCGTCGCTATCGTCGGCGGTTCCAAGGTTTCCTCCAAGATCGGCGTTCTCGATCACCTCATCGACTCCGCTGACACCCTGATCATCGGTGGCGGCATGGCCTACACCTTCTTCCTGGCTCAGGGCCTGACCGTCGGTCAGTCCCTCAAGGAAGAGGACTGGGTCGAGCGCGCCGGCGAGATGCTCAAGAAGGCCGAGGAAAAGGGCGTCAAGATCCTGCTCCCCATCGACAACCGCGTTGCCGATCACTTTGGCGAGGACGCTGTCCCCGAGGTTGTCGCTTCCGACGCTATCCCCGACGATCGTGAGGGCATGGACATCGGCCCCAAGACCGAGGAGCTCTACGCCGAGGCCGTCAAGGGCGCCAAGACCGTGTTCTGGAACGGCCCCATGGGCGTCTTCGAGTTCGACAACTTCGCTCACGGCACCCAGGCTATCGCCGAGGCCGTCGCCGAGGCCGACTGCACCTCGATCATCGGCGGTGGTGACTCTGTCGCGGCTGTCAACAAGTTCAACCTGGCCGAAAAGATGAGCTGGATCTCCACCGGTGGTGGCGCTTCCATGGAGCTCGTCGAGGGTAAGGCCCTGCCCGGAGTGGAGGCGCTTCTCGATGCCTAATCGCACCCTTCTTATCGCTGGTAACTGGAAGATGAACAACGACGTCGCCGAGGCCGCCAAGCTCGCCGACGAGCTGGCTCAGGCTCTGCCCGAGGTTCCGGCTGGCGTCGAGGTGCTCGTCTGCCCTCCGACCATTGACATCACCACGGTTCATGACCGCATTCAGGCTGCCCCCATCGCCCTCGGTGCACAGAACGTGTACTGGGAGGCCAAGGGTGCCTTCACCGGTGAGTCCTCTTGCGACATGCTCAAGTCCGCTGGCTGCACCTACTGCATCATCGGTCACTCCGAGCGTCGCGACTACTTCCACGAGACCGACGAGGACCAGAACAAGAAGGCCAAGGCCCTCGTTGCCGCCGGTCTTGTTCCCGTCTTCTGCTGCGGCGAGTCCCTCGAGGTCCGCGAGGCTGGCACCTATGTCGAGCACGTCGTGAACCAGGTCAAGGCTGGCCTTGCTGGTCTTGAGATCACCTGCCCCAAGCAGGTCGTCGTCGCCTACGAGCCCATCTGGGCCATCGGCACCGGCAAGACCGCTACCGCCGAGGACGCTCAGGAGGTCTGCGGCGCTATCCGTGAGACCCTCAAGGAGATGTTTGGCGAGGAGCTCGCCGACGGTATCCGCGTCCTGTACGGTGGTTCCGCTAAGCCCGGCAACATTGCCGAGCTCGTCGCCAAGCCCGACGTTGACGGCGCCCTCGTGGGCGGCGCTTCGCTCAAGGCTGCCGACTTCGCCTCTATGGTCGTCAAGGCAGGCGAGTAGGACATATGGCACAGCGTCATCTTCCTGCACTCCTGATCATCATGGATGGCTGCGGCCTTGCTCCGGCTGATGGCGAGAACGCCGTCGCCGCTGCCAAGACGCCCTTCCTTGATAGCCTGTACGAGAAGTATCCTCACACCACGCTCGGTGCTTCGGGCGAGGACGTGGGCCTTCCCGACGGCCAGATGGGCAACTCCGAGGTGGGTCACCTCAACATCGGTGCCGGCCGCATCGTGTTCCAGGAGCTTTCGCGCATCAACAACGCCATCAAGGACGGCTCCATCGCCAAGAACGAGGTCTTCGTCAAGGCTATGGACGACGTCAAGGCTGACGGCAAGACTCTCCACCTTATGGGCCTTATGAGCCCTGGCGGTGTTCATTCTCACATGAACCACGTCGAGGCTCTGGTCAAGATGGCTGCCCAGCATGGCGTCAAGACCGTTCGCGTCCACGCCTTCATGGATGGCCGCGACGTCGACCCGCAGTCCGGTGCCGGCTACATGAGCGAGTTCTGCGCTTTTCTGGCTAAGATCTCCGAGGAGACCGGTTGCGACGCTCGCGTTGCCACCGTTTCGGGCCGCTATTGGGCCATGGACCGCGACAACCGCTGGGAGCGCATCCAGCGTGCCTACGACGTCATGGTCAACGCGTCCGATGCCGATACCGACCCCGTTGCCGGTATCAAGGCCTACTACGAGAAGGATCCGCGCGGCGACGAGTTCGTCGAGCCCTTCGCTGCCCACAACGAGGGCATTCACGAGGGCGACGCGGCCATCTTCTTCAACTTCCGTCCCGACCGCGCTCGTCAGATGACTCGCGTGTTCACGGACAAGGAGTTCGACGGCTTTGAGCGCGAGCAGATTAAGCTTTCGCACTTTGTGACGATGACCGAGTACGATCCGACGTTTGACGTCGAGGTCGCCTTCCCCAAGACGTTCCCCGAGAACGTTCTGGCCGACGTTATCGCCGCCAATGGCCTGAAGCAGCTGCACACCGCCGAGACCGAGAAGTACGCCCACGTGACGTTCTTCCTCAACGGCGGCATCGAGGAGCCCAAGGAGGGCGAGGAGCGCGTGCTCGTCGCTTCCCCCAAGGTCGCTACCTACGATCTGCAGCCCGAGATGAGCGCTCCCGAGGTTACCGAGAAGCTTGTCGCCGCTATCAACGAGGATCGCGCTGATTTCTACATCGTGAACTTCGCGAACTGCGACATGGTTGGTCACACCGGTGTATTCGACGCCGCCGTTAAGGCCGTCGAGGCTGTTGACGATGCTCTGTCCAAGGTTGTCCCGGCGATTCTCGCCAAGGGCGGCTTTGCGCTGATCACCGCCGACCACGGTAACGCCGACCACATGTTTGACGTCGCTTCCGATGGTTCCAAGCATCCGTTCACGGCTCACACTACCAACCGCGTGCCGTTCATCATCGTTGATGAGAAGGCCCAGCTCACCGGTATCGAGGACGGCCGTCTCTCCGATATCGCTCCGACCATGCTCACCATGGCTGGTCTTGAGCCTTCCGCCGAGATGACGGGTCGCGTGCTCGCCACCGAGGCCTAATAGAAAACAAATACCGTTTTCTAGTAAGGGGGTTGTCCACAACCGGACGACCCCTTTTTTGGTATTTCTGCCATTTCTACCCCGTCCCTAAATGGCGGGTGGGGGAGTGTTGGGGGTTGTGGTACAGTACTGGAGTTTGAATTGTTCTATTAAGGAGCTTATCTATGGGTCCGTTCCAGATTCTTCTGTTTGTTGTTTGGGCTGTCTCCGCCGTGGCGCTGACGATTCTCGTCCTGATGCACTCCGGTAAGGGTACCGGCGTTTCGGATATGATCGCCAGTTCTCTGTATAACTCCACCTCTGCCACGGGCGTTATGGAGCAGAACCTTGACCGCCTGACCGTTATCATGGCTGTCGTGTTTGCCGTGTGCGTTGTGCTGTGCATGTTCTTCTTCCCGCAGGGCATCGTGGGCTACTAAGCACGAGCCGTACATATGCTTGTAAAGGGTTCCGTAAGTGCGGGACCCTTTTTGTTTACAGACTTGTAACAGGGTCAAAATATCCCCACATACTTCGCCCAACTAAAGAAATTCTCGACCGTTAACCGGAATCAGCGCCAAATTGTGCATAAAATGCGCTACTGTATTGCGAAACGTTGGTCCGCACTGCATAACCAGCCATAACGGCGGACCGCGTTTGAATGGTTCGAACGGGCTGTCTCGACGTTGCCCGGCCGAATTCACTTTGTCCTATCTCATAAGGAGGATGGCATGGCTGATTCTATGTTCCACCAGCCCGTTATGGGTCGTCGCGCCTTTGTTGGCGGCACCCTCGCTGCGAGCTCCATGGCTTTTCTTGCCGCGTGCGGCAAGAAGGGCGGCGACGCTTCCGGATCTGACTCCGGTTCGACGCTGAACTTCTACATCAACAACCCGGTCTGCATCGACCCCTACAACGTCCAGGAGGATCAGGGCACTCAGGTCGAGTACCAGCTCTTCGACGCTCTGACGGAGTACGATAACGAGAAGGGCGAGATCGTTCCGCTGGCTTGCGAGTCCTTTGAGGCTAACGACGACGCCACCGAGTTCACCTTCAAGATCAAGAAGGCTAAGTTCCACAACGGTGACGACGTTACCTCCAAGTCCTTCAAGCTCGGCTGGGAGCGCCTGGTCAACACTAAGTCAGCCATCGCTACCGAGTATGGTCCTTCCGAGGTCTCCTACCACCTTTCCATGGTCGAGGGCTATGACGACCTGCTTGCCGGTAACGCTACCGAGCTGTCCGGCGTTACCTGCCCGGATGACGAGACCCTCGTCGTCAAGCTGACTTCCGCCTACGCCGACTTCCCGTTCGTCGCCTCTCACCCGGCTCTGTCCCCGGTTCCCGAGTGCGCCGAGTCCGATGTCAAGAGCTTCTACCTTGCCCCGGTCGGTAACGGCCCGTTCATGATGGACGGCAAGTGGGAGGATGGTCAGGAGATCAACCTCAAGAAGTTTGACGATTACTATGGCGACAAGGCCAAGATCGACGCCATCCACTTCCAGGTCATCAAGGACGTGGAGACCGCTTACAAGGAGTTCCAGGCCGGCAACCTCGATGTCTGCGACGTTCCCGTTGCTCAGATCGACGCCGCCAAGAAGGACCGCGGCGAGTCCAAGGATGGCTACACCATGGGTGATGGCGAGCGCATGCTGCTCGGCTCCGAGCCTTCCACGTACTATCTGACGTGCAACACCACGGCCGAGCCGTTCAACAACGCTGACCTGCGCAGGGGCATCTCCCTGGCTATCAACCGTGAGGCCATCTGCAAGACCATCTTCAAGGGCACCCGTACCCCCGCTGACGGCATCGTTCCTCCGGGAATCGCCGGCTACAAGGAGGGCGCATGGGAGTTCTGCGCCTATGACGTCGACAAGGCTAACGAGTACCTCGACAAGGTCGCTCCCGCTGGCGCTAACGGCGATCGTGGCATCAATGTGACCCTGTCCTACAACCAGGACGGTGGCCACAAGGAGATCATGGAGTCCATCATCGGCGACCTCGCCAAGGTGGGCGTCACCGCCGTCTCCGATACTCCCGAGTGGTCTGCCCTGCTCGAGCAGTATCAGAACTTCAACTATCAGTTCGGCCGTCTGGGCTGGATCGCCGATTACCCGATCATGGACAACTTCCTGTACCCGCTGTTCCACTCCGACTCCCTCGGTGGCGACAACCGCTCTGGTTACAACAACCCCGAGTTCGATGCCAAGGTCGATGAGGCCCGTGCCACGGTTGACGACGACGAGCGCATCGCCAAGATGCAGGAGGCTGACGCTATGGTCGCCGCTGACTGCCCGGTTATCCCGGTGATGTTCTACACGCACACCATCGTCGGCTCCGATCGCGTCAAGTACCTCTATGTCGATCCGCAGAAGCACGCCGATCTGGGTACCGCTGAGCTCGCCTAAGAGTTTTGCAGCTTCCATGAGGGTCAAGTATTTACGTAGACCTCATGGGAAACATACAGTTCTCCCTAACCTGGGGTAAACTGGCTGATGGTAATTTTGGGATGCCGGTCTGGCGATCGGCATCCCATTTAGGTTAATCCCTAGATAGGGGAGTGGTATGGGTAAGTACATCGTTAAACGTGTGCTTCAGTTCATCCCGGTATTTTTGGGCGTTACGTTGATTCTGTTCGCCCTCCAGAATATTGTGCCGGGAGACCCGATCAAGCTGATCGGTGGAGACAAGGCTCTGTCCCCCGAGGTAGAGCTTCAACTTCGCGTGCGCTATCACCTGGTCCAGGCGGACGAGGACGGCAACGCGATCCTTGACGAGAACGGCGATCCCGTTCCAACGTCGCTTGTGGACCAATACTTGAATTACATGAATGGTCTGCTTCATGGCGATCTGGGCAATTCGTATCAGCGCAAGCTGCCGGTTGCGGAAATCTTTGCCCAGAAGTATCCGTATACGGTTAAACTCGCCGCGTGCGCCATTGTGCTCGAGGCAATCATGGGTATCGGTGCGGGTATCATTTCGGCGGTAAAGCGCTATTCCTTCTGGGATATTTTGGTAACGCTCACCACGTCGATCCTCGTTGCTGTTCCTGCCTTCTGGCTCGGCATGCTGCTGCAGCTGTTCTTTGGCGTCATCCTTAAGGATGCCACCGGCGGCGCTTTCTCCATGCCGATTTCGGGTGCCGGCGGCTCCAGCTCTCAGTATCAGGATTGGATGCACTATGTGCTTCCGACCATCACGCTGGCTTCGGTTTCGACCGCCTATGCTGCCCGCATCATGCGCTCGCAGCTACTCGACGTCATGAATCAGGATTACATCCGCACGGCAAAGGCCAAGGGTCTCTCCAATCGCGCGATCATCGTCAAGCATGCGCTTAAGAATGCACTCATCCCCGTTGTTACCTATATTGGTGTCGACTTCGGCGGCATGCTTTCGGGCGCCATCCTGACCGAGACGGTCTTTAACTGGCCCGGTATCGGCTCTGAGGTCTACCGCGCCATTAGCATGCGCGACTGGCCCATCGTTATGGGCGGCGTTACGCTCATCGTTGTCGTCGTTATGGTGATCAACCTTCTCGTCGACATTAGCTATGCATTCCTCGACCCGCGTATCCGCCTCGGCGGTCCGTCGGATAAGGCCTAAGGGAGGTACGTCTCATGCAGGAAACTGATTCTCAGTCTCAGGAGCAGGCTACCGCCACCAAGGCCGCATCTGCTCCCGCCAAGTCCCGCACGCTGTGGGGCGACGCTTTCAAGCGTCTTCGCAAGAATAAGCTCGCCGTTATCGGTATCTGCTGGATTATCATCGTCGTTTTGGTTGCCTTGACCGCAGACCTGTGGGCTAAGCCCTGGCTCGGGTCGCCGACGGCTTCTGACTCGACGACCATGGCCGAGACTTCGCTGCTGGCTCCGTGTGCCGAGCACCCGTTTGGTACCGACGCCCTTGGCCGCGACATTCTCGTCCGAGTTATCTACGGCGCGCGCGTTTCGCTTTCCGTCGGTATTATGGCCACCGCCATCTCCACGGTGATCGGTCTGATCATGGGCGCCCTGGCCGGTTTCTATGGCGGCATCTGGGATACGATCATCATGCGCTTCGCGGATATCTTCCTGGCGTTCCCGTACGTGCTGTTCGTTGTCGCCATGATCGCCGTTATCGGCCGTGGTCTTCAGAATGTTTTCATCGCCATCGGTATTCTCGGCTGGCCCTCGATTGCCCGTGTCTTCCGATCTGCGATCCTAACGGTCAAAGAGAACGATTATGTTGACGCCGCTCGCGCGATGGGTGCATCCGATGCGCGTATCGTGATGCGCCATATCTTCCCGAACTCCGTTGCTTCCATCGTGGTCTACGCGACCATGAACATCGGTGGCGCCATTCTGACCGAGTCCGCTCTGTCCTTCCTCGGCATGGGCGTTATTCCGCCTACGCCTTCGTGGGGCTCCATGATTCAGGACGGTCAGCAGTATCTTCTGACTGCTCCCTGGATGATGATCATGCCCGGTTTGGCAATTCTCTCGACGGTGCTCGCCTTCACCCTGCTGGGTGACGGTCTGCGCGACGCCCTCGACGTCAAGATGAAGGACGCATAAGGATGAAGAAGAACAAGAACTATGTGGACCTGAAGGACCAGCCGGTTCCCGAGGGCCAGCATCTGCTCGAGGTCGATGACCTTAAGATGTATTTCCACACCGAGGATGGCGTCGTTCGCGCTGTCGACGGTGTCTCCTACACGCTCGATCGTGGCGAGACCCTGGGCGTCGTCGGCGAGTCCGGCTCCGGTAAGTCTGTGACCGCCATGACCATCATGGGCCTTATCTCGATGCCTCCGGGAAAGATTGAGGGTGGCGACGTTCGCTATCGCGGTCGTTCTATCCTCGAGATGACCGAGGAAGAGATGCAGCACGTTCGCGGTAACGATATCGCAATGATCTTCCAGGATCCTATGACCTCCCTGAACCCGGTCTATAAGATCGGCAAGCAGGTGGGCGAGGGACTTCGTCTGCACCGTGGCTACTCCAAGCAGGAGGCGCTCAAGCGCGCCACCGAGCTTTTGGACCTCGTTGGCATTCCCGAGCCCGAGAAGCGCGTCAACGAGTATCCGCACCAGTTCTCTGGTGGCATGCGTCAGCGCGTCATGATTGCCATGGCGCTTGCCTGCGATCCCGATATCCTGATTGCCGACGAGCCCACGACGGCTCTGGACGTTACCATTCAGGCTCAGATTATCGAGCTCATGCAGGAGATGCAGCAGAAGAACGGCAACGCCATTATCATGATTACCCATGACTTGGGCGTCGTCGCCGATATGGCCGATAAGATCATGGTTATGTACGCCGGCCGTCCCGTCGAGTTCGGTACTGCTGAGGAAATCTTCTACGAGAGCCGCCATCCCTACACCTGGGGTCTTATTCGTTCCATTCCGGAGCAGGCCATCGAGGAGAAGAAGCCTCTTACGCCGATTCACGGCAACCCGCCTTCGCTCATGAACTTGCCTGAGGGCTGCGTCTTCTCTCCTCGTTGCCCCTATGCGACGGACAAGTGCCGCAAGCAGCGCCCCGAGCGCGTTGTTACCGAGTCTGGCCATTACTCTGCGTGCCACTACTCCGGTGACCCCGAGTTCCTCAAGAACGCTCCTGAGACGTCCCGTACGCGCAAGGATTCCAAGAAGGGAGGCGAGGCGTAAATGGCAGACAATAATGAGCGTACTCCGCTGCTGAAGGTTGAGCACCTCTCTAAGGAGTTCCCTGCAGAGTCCGGCATGTTCGCCAAGCGTTTTTCCAAGCGTGTCGTCTCTGCTGTGAATGACATTTCGTTCGAGATTTATCCGGGCGAGACCTTTGGCCTGGTCGGCGAGTCTGGTTGCGGTAAGTCCACCACGGGTCGCACCATCATGCGTCTGACCAAGCCGACTGCCGGTAAGGTGTTCTTCCAGGGCAAAGATGTTGCCGAGATGAGCAAGCACGAGATCAAGGATATGCGTCGTGAGATGCAGTTTATCTTCCAGGATCCTTATGCATCGCTGAACCCTCGTATGACCATCGGCGAGATCGTCTCCGAGCCCATGACCATTCACGGCGTGGGTACCAAGGAAGAGCGTATCGAGCGTGTCCGCGAGCTTCTCGACGTCGTCGGACTGAACCCCGAGCACATCAACCGCTATCCGCACGAGTTCTCGGGCGGCCAGCGTCAGCGCGTCGGCATTGCCCGCGCTTTTGCGCTGAAGCCCAAGCTGATTATCTGCGACGAGCCGGTTTCCGCTCTGGACGTGTCCATTCAGGCTCAGGTTCTGAACCTGCTCAAGGAACTTCAGGACAAGTTTGGTACGGCGTATCTGTTTATCGCCCACGACCTGTCCGTCGTGCAGCACATCTCCGATCGCGTTGCCGTTATGTATCTGGGCAAGATGGTCGAGGTTTCGGACTGGAAGACGCTCTATAGCGAGCCTCACCATCCGTACACGCAGTCGCTGCTATCTGCTGTGCCGGTGCCCGATCCGGATATCCAGAAGACCCGCAAGCGTATCATCCTCGCCGGCGATCCGCCGTCGCCGCTGGATCCGCCGACCGGATGCCGTTTCCACACGCGCTGCCCAATCGCGCAGGGCATCTGCTCCGAGAAGCTTCCCGAGTTTAAGGAAGTCGCACCGGGTCACTGCTGCGCCTGCCACTTCGCGGAGCCGTTCCCGATCAAGGAATCGCACATCGACCTGTAGCCGGTTGTTATCGTCCGGGCCCGTGCTGGACTTAGTTTTCAGAACGTCCTCGACCATGGAAACCCCCTTATCCTGCTCCTTCGGAGCTGCGGATAAGGGGGTTTCCTGGTCTGCGGAATGTTCTGAAAACTAAGTCCAGCACGGGCCCTGTGTTACCACTGTAGAGGGGTGAGATTCCTTGATCGCTCACTTAATCTAATAGGAAATTGAGCGAGGCCGGAGCTTTAGCTCCGGCCTCCCCATATAAGGGCTCGGCTTTGCCGAGCCACCAAATTTGCATCAGCCCCAGAACATGTTTGAGAACTGTGCCTGGAGTATGTGTTGGTAGGCCCCGAATCGGTGCTGCCTCCCGGCGCATTCCGCAGGGGGAGCGATATTTTGCAGCACGAAGTGCGCAGCAAAATATCGCTCATGCCCGAGGACGCGCCGGGAGGCAGCACCGATTCGGGGCCGGACATGCGGATCTACCTGCGCAATTATAAATTCGTAAACTTTTTTGAAAAAAGTGCTTGCACAGTTCTCGAATCATAGGTTATTATCTTCCTCGTTGAACGCGCGGGTCCAACAAAACGAACCGTGAATCAACAACATAGCATGTCGGAGTGGCGGAATTGGCAGACGCGCTAGCTTGAGGTGCTAGTGACCGCTTTTTGGTCATGCGGGTTCAAGTCCCGCCTCCGACACCATCGCATTTGAGAAGCCTCTTCGGAGGCTTTTTTGTTACCGATAGACGGTGGGGTCCACGATGGAAACGCTTGAACGCAACGAGTGGGCAGACGTTGCCCAACTAGTCGAGATCACGAGCGATGCTGTCATCATCTGCGAGCTCGACGGAACCATTCTGCATGTGAATAATCGCTTACTTGGTTTGATGTGCGAGGAACGCGCCGACGTCATCGGTGGAGATGTTAAAGACGTCCTGTACTCGTCCGCTTTTGAGCGTGCGACGGAACATCGTCTGCCATTTGAAACTGATGGCTCAGAGAACCAACTGATGCTCAAACTGAGTGACGGCTCTTTCATTCCCGTCTTGGTTCGTGCGGGCTCCGTAACGCCTCCACGCATCTTTGGGCGCCGCGCACCACGTGTCCTGGTGGCGCTTCACAGTATTGAGGAACAGTATTCTCACGACCGGCAACTCAAGCGTGCGTTATCGGAGCTTAGAGTGGCGAACAAGCGTCTCTCTGGCACGCTCTCGGTCATTATGAGCACTGTGGGCTCCGATGAGTTACCCAGCCTGCTTGATACCGTTTTGAACCAGCTTGTAGGAACGCTCGATGCTTCGGGTGCTGCTATCTATTTTTCTGAGAGCGGCGGCTTTAAGCTTCGCGGTGTTTCCAAGGAGCTGCTCGACAGCTACCTGCCCGAGTTTTTGCCGTATGGCGCTGGCATTCCGACGTATGTTCTTCGCGAGTCGCGTGCCTGTCGCTTGTCGATTCAACAGGACCTTGAGGGCGATAAGGCCGCCTCCGGTATGTTCATGGACCTGGATAATCGTTCTAAGCACCTGTTGCGCATGCAGGATATGCCTCCGTACCGCAGTGAAATCTGTCTTCCCGTTTTTTACGGTACGCAGATCCTTGGCGTGCTGGAAGTTGGTTGGAAACGCCCCCAGGCACCGCTCGCCTATGACGTTAATGTACTCGAGGTCATTTGCGATTACCTGTCTATCCAGCTGGTCGGCATGGCATCGAGTCTTCGCTCTCGTCGCACGGCCGAGCTTGGCCGCTCGCTCAATGTCTTGCGTGATGAGTTGTTTGCCTTTCTAGACGATTCCGTCGCGGCTACCCAGGCGGTATCGTCCGAGATCTGCAATATGCTCAACTGCCATTTTTGCCCTGTTGAGTATGACGCCAGTCTGGATTCCTACGTCATAGATTTTGAAGGCGGCAGCCGCGTTGCTTTGCCGGACGATCCCGAGAAGCTTTTCTTTTCCACGACGGCGCCAGCAGCACGTCTGGGGGCTGGCCCTGATGGCTTTGAGGCATCTGTTTTGGGCGGCACGAGTGCCGAGGACCTTAAACACGTCCGTATAACTCGCGTTGACGAATCGATGCCTATGGGAGGCTGGCTTAGGGCGCATGGCTTGCCTTGCCAGGGTCTCTACGTCGACGCCGGCATCGAGGCGGGGCGTCCGCGCTCTAAGGGCGATGGCAAGCACAGTAACGACGCGATTGTTCCTGCTTCTGTTGCGAAGGGCCCGACGACGCGCGCGCTGCTGCTTCGTGATGGTAGCCAAGAGCCGATTGATGACCTTGAATATGACTACTTGGTGCACTTGGCTCATGACTTTGAACTGATCTATGAAGGCGAATCTCAAAAGCGTGAGGAGCGCCATATCGCTCAGACGCTCCAGATTGGCATGAGAAATTCACTGGGGGATGTTCCGGGAATCGCCGCCGATTCGGTGTACCTGTCGGCCACGAATTCGGCGTTGGTCGGCGGCGATTTCTATACGCTCATCCGTCTTCCCGACGATTGCGCCGTCATGATTCTGGGCGATGTGTCTGGCAAAGGCATTGAGGCTGCATCGATGTCCGCGCTCGTCAAGACGGCCCTGACGGCATATGCCTGGGAGGGCGCTGGACCGGCCCGCATGGCACGCTCCCTTAACAGCATGCTCATGGGCTTTTCGAGGGTCGAGACGTTCGTGACGGCCTTTATCGCCAAGATTGACCTTAAAGCCGGACGCGCAACGTATTGTTCGGCGGGCCATCCTCCGACCATGGTCATCAGGCCAGAGTCGATGCCGCTGGGTGGCGACGAGGCTCGTGGGGGAGAGGTCGAGCTGCTTGGATGCCAATCGGGGGTAATCGGTGCCTTTGAGAGCATGGTGTACGAGACAGGCGTGTTTACGTTCGCTCCTGGTGACATGCTATTTATGTACACCGACGGAACAATCGAAGCACGTGACCGCTCGGGTGCTTTCTTTGGCGAGCAGCGCCTTCGCGACCTTCTGCTCTCTGTCTCGGGTGAGGGCGTGTCGGGCATTTGCGGCAAGGTCTTGGGCGAGCTTGACCGATTTACCGAATCGGCGCTGGACGATGACATTGCATTGGTGTCCCTTGAGTTTTTACGGGGTCGTTCATAGACGACGCTGGGCGGGCTGAATCCGTACGGTTGGGGAAACGAATGCATCGAGTGGGCTTTTTTGGGGAACCTGGTCGTATGAATGAGTGGAATGACATAGCGGTTTTGACGCCACCAGGCGATATCGACATCGCCACGGTGCCTGCGCTGCGTCGGCGGTTGGATGCTTTGATTGGCCGCGGCGTGCGTCGTGTCGTCATCAACTGTCAGGCTGTTAGCTTTATCGATTCGACGGGCTTGGCATTCCTGCTTACGCGCGCTCGTGAGCTCATGAGGCGAGAAGGCCTGCTTTCGCTCGTCAATGCATCAGGTGGAGTTGTTCGCTTTTTGGAGATTGCTCGGCTTGTCGATATCCTTCATGTCGCGGGGCCGGCACGGGAGTCTATTCCCGCCATTCCGGTGGGGGAGCTGCCTCGCTGGAGTAAGAGCGTCGAGGTCCGTCAGGGTATCGAGAATCTTCCATACTACCGACATCGCATCGCCGAACTCCTTGAATCGCTTCCGTTGCGCCGTGACGAGCGCTACGATGTCGCATTGGCGTCGGGGGAGGCGCTGGGTAATGCCTATGACCATGCGGGCGGTATCGGCTGCGTCCTGACGGTTCAGGCCTATAGCGATCGCGTTGTGGTTGAGGTGCTTGATCGAGGTGCCGGCTATTCTATCGATGAAACGAGCGAACCGGTCGCATCAGAGGAGCGCGGCCGTGGTATCAAGCTTATGCGTATGCTCGTCGATAACGTGGAGGTTGCTCGTCGTACGGACGGCGCCGGCACGCGCGTGCAGATGGTGAAGCTGTTTAGCGGAGCGCTAGAATCGTGTGCCTAGCCAATCGCTTTAGCGCGTTTAGCTACTAAGAACATGCGGCAGACAAGTTTTTTGAAAAAAGTACTTGCGTCTTTTGGACAACTCGCGTAAATTAATAACCCGCAAGCGGACATGGCTCAGTTGGTAGAGCACAACCTTGCCAAGGTTGGGGTCGCGGGTT
>UQOQ01000015.1:0-45697 GCA_900542715.1 uncultured Collinsella sp. | reverse complement strand
AAAGGGCGGAGGCGGGGCATTCCCCGCCTCTTACACCACATCTCTGCGCGCTACCTGGAGCCGGCTCGAAAAGAGTGATTTTGGGTTGTTTGCTGCGGGTGTGGGCTTGGAAACAACGTTCGGGGTGGCGAGGCGCCCAGAATTTGGTCGCAAGGAGGGCGTTCCTCGGCTGTGTCAGGAGTGTCCCTGGGTGCCGGCACATAAGGAACGTCCCTAACTGTCGGAGGGGGTGCCTGCCGTGGCGCACCCCTCCGGATGTGGGAAGTTTGCGCTGCAGGTTACTTGTCGGTGCCCAGCTTGTGCGGCTTGAGAGCGAGCGCATTGACGAGCGCGTCGGTGGCAGACTTGACGGCCGCCGGCTGCAGATCGTTGACGTGATCCTCGGGATGCACGGGCAGGTCCTTCTTGACTGCATCGTGGATCAAGTTGAGGTACTCAGTCACGCCAGTGGTCGACAGGTGCGTGCCATCGCCATCGAACAGGTCGTTGCGATTGGCACTGTATCCGTACCAGTCGATAACGCGCACGTTCTTGTAGCGCGTAGCAGCGTTGGCGATGGCCTGGTTGGTAGAGCCAACCCACGGCTGCGGGCTGCGCGTGTTCACAAACACCACAATACGCTTATCTCCTGCATCGGTCATGATGGCGTCGATCTGGTCGTCGGTTACCAAGCCGTTGGTGCCCAGTGCAAAGACCACGATCTTGCCGGCAAGGTTCTGTTGGAGATAGCCCTCAAATGTCGCGCGGCCCGCATCAAACTGGCGGCCCTTTTCGGCATCGATATGGCTGTGCGGGAACACGCCGTCAAAGGAATCAACGGCGCGCAGCGACACGGAGTCACCGATCATCAACAGGTCGTAGGAGCCATCGGGGAAGCCGTCGTTGTCCTTGTCGGTGTCGTCGGCCGCCTGTTGGTCTGTGGGCGCGGTGTTTTTGGCTTCCTTGTTGAGGACTTCGGCGCCCTCACCGCTCAGTGCGGAGGTCTCCGGCACAAAGATCAGGCCGCCCAGTGCAACGACCAACACGACAGCGCAGGCTGCGCAGACAGGGACGTGCGCGCGCACCCAGTTGGCGGGCGCGGTGGTGCCGTCGCGGAACTCGGATACGGTGCGCCCAAAGGCGCCCTTTCTAAACGGCGTCTCGATAAAGCGATATGAACATTCGGCTACGGCGACCACCAACAACACCTGCAAAATGTACTGCCACCACGGCGTATCGTTGATGTTGGCGACCGGGTTCATGAGCAACAGTAGCGGATAGTGCCACAGGTAGATGCTGTACGAGCGCTTGCCAACCCACACGAGCGGCTCGGCGGACAGTGCGCGGGCAACCATTCCCTGGGGCTGCACGCAGGCCGCGATGACCATGAGCGTGAGGATGGAGCATAGCAGCGTGCCGCCGCGATACTGGAACGCGGTGTAGCCGTTGGTGAGCGCGACCATGGCGGCAAGGCCAACCAGACCCACGACGCCCAACACATCGATGGATGCGGGCGAGGACCAAAAGCGCACGAGGGCGCTCGGCTGTGCCGGGACGGTCTCGGCTGCGTTGTCGGCCTTCTCGCCAGGCTTGCCCTCGGCGTTCTTGCCGTGCTTGGCGGCGCCAGCCAGGCGATTGAGCCCCAAACGATGAGCGAGACGCACCGGCGCCAGGTCGCGATCGGGGATAAAGGCCATCCAGGCGCCCAGCAGCAGCGAGAAGACGCGGGTGTCGGTGCCGTAGTACACGCGGCTGGGGTCGGCGGCAGGGTTGTAGAGCACCATCATGGCAAGGGCGGATACCGCTGCGAGTCCCAGGACCATACGGCGCGTGTTGGGTTTGCTCACATGCATGGACACCATGGCAAACAGCAGCGGTGGCCAAACCAGGTAGAATTGTTCCTCGATGGCGAGCGACCAAAAGTGCGTAAGCGGCGAGGGATCGCCCAGGGCGTTGAAGTACGAGACGTCCTGCATAATCTGCCACCAGTTGTTAAAGAACAGCAGCGACGGCAGAATGTCGGGACGCATCTTGGTGAGCATCACGTGGTTAAAGATGGTGCACAGCGCGCAGGTCACGAACACTACCGTTACCACGGCGGGGACCAGGCGACGGATGCGGCGAATCCAGAAGCTCTTGAGGTCGATGCGGCCGGTCTTAGCGACTTCGTTGAGTAGCAGGCGTGTGATCAGATAGCCCGAAAGCACAAAGAAGATCGTGACGCCGAGCAGACCGCCCTGCGCCCACGTGAGGTTAAGGTGATAGAGCACCACCGCGACGACGGCGAGCGTACGCAGACCGTCGAGTGCAGGGATGTAGCGGGACTTGGGGCGAGCAGGCGTCTGCTCCGCGGCGGGAGTGTTGGCGCGGCCCGCGTTGTTGGCAGAAGCACGATGGGGGCTCGCGGTGCGTCGCGGTTCGTTGGCACGGCGTTCACCCTTCACGCGTTCGTGCGGTGCCGGCTCGTTGCCCGTGCGGCGTCGACCGCGCGAGCCCGATTGCGAGAGTTGTTCCATAAAACATCATCCAATGACGAGAATAATCAGCACGCCTTCATTGTAACTGCCTGCTCCTGTGAATGCTTGCTGCTGGCGCAAGCTCAAGCGCGCGTCCACATCAAAGTGAACTAAAGTTATAGGGGGTGCGAGAGTGCACGATCGACGGCCGACGGTGGGCATAAGGCCCGCAGGTGAGGAGGTTTCCATGGCAGATCGCGGCATCGTTGCGGTGTTCGGCAGTATGAACATGGACCTTTCGGTGGCGTGCGAGCGCATACCGCGTGCGGGCGAGACCGTCGGCGGCAGCGGGTTTATCACCAACGCCGGTGGCAAGGGCGCTAACCAGGCCGTTGCCGCCGCGCGCATGGGTGCGCACACGTGCATGATCGGCGCGGTCGGTCGCGACGCGTTCGGCGCGTCGCTCGTGACGGGGCTCCAAGACGCCGGCGTGGACTGTGACTTTGTAGTGCATCGCGATGACGTGGAGACGGGAACGGCGACCATCATTCGCTGCGAGGGCGACAACCGCATCATACTGTCATCGGGCGCCAACCATGCGCTTGCGGGCGCGGACGTTGCCTGCGCGCTGAGGCGTCTGGTGGCCCATGAGCTCGACGGCGACGCCAGCGAGATTGCCCCGGCTGCCGGAAGCGTCTTTATCGCCCAGGGCGAATGTGACCTTGCGGCGACGGCCGAGGCGCTTGTTTGCGCTCACGAGCTGGGGTTCTATACGGTCTTTAATCCAGCGCCCGCCTGCGAGCTGCCTGCGGAGGTCTGGCCTGCGGTCGACCTGGTCTGTCCCAACGAGACCGAGTGCCAGGTGCTGACGGGAATCTTGCCCGCGGACGATGCAAGCTGCGTCGCGGCGCTCAACGTCCTGCTCGCTAGGGGTGCCGGAGCTGCGGTCATCACGTTGGGCGGTGCCGGCTCGGTTACGCTCGGCGATGACGGTGAGCTGCTGCGCATGCCGGCGCTTTCGAGCACGGTAGTCGATACCACGGCCGCCGGCGATACGTTTATCGGCGCGTTGGCGGCGGCTCGTCTGGAGGGCCTGCCGCTCTTTGAGTGCATGGCGGCGGGTGCTCGCGCCTCGGCGGTGACGGTGTCGCGCCTGGGCGCTCAGCAATCAATTCCCACGCGTGCGGAAGTCGAGCACAAGTTTGGTTTAGACGGTTTGGATGTAGACGGAGAAGCGGAGTAGAACAATGGCAACCAAGAAGCTGATCCTTGATCTGGATATGGGTGTGGATGATGCGATGGCGCTTGCCTACGCCATCGCGAGCCCCGAGGTGGAGCTCGTCGGCATCACCACGTGCTTTGGCAACGTGCGCGTCGAGCAGTCGGCGCACAACTGCTTGGCGGTGCTCGACCTGTTGGGTCGTCCCGAGGTGCCGGTGTACCTGGGCGCCGATCGTCCCATGAAGGCGACCGAACCCTACACGCCGCCGGCGTCCACCACGCTTATCCACGGCAAGAACGGCATCGGCGGCGCAAGCGTGCCCGCCTCGCCGTACGAGCCGGTGGGCGCGACGTCGGCCGACGGCAATGCGGCGGTCGATTACCTGATTGATGCCGCGCGTACCTATGGTCCCGATCTGGTCTACGTTGCGACCGGCCCGCTCACCAATCTGGCGCTTGCCCTGGAGCGCGATGCGGCGGCGATGATGTCTATCGGCCGCGTGGTCGTGATGGGCGGCGCCCTTACCGTGCCCGGCAACGTGAGCGCGGGCGCCGAGGCCAACATGGCGGGCGACCCCGAGGCTGCCGACGCTGTGTTGCGCTCGGGCCGCAAGCTCACCATGGTGGGCCTGGATGTGACGCACCGCGTGGTGCTCACACGTCGCGACGTTGCCGGCTGGACGGGCTCGGGCACTATGGCTGGCTGCGCGTTTGCGAGCATGGTCGAGCACTATATCGGTTCGTACGAAATGAACGCGCCCTACCTGGGCGGCTGCGCGCTGCACGATCCGCTGGCGGTTGCCGTGGCGATTGATCCCACGCTCGTGGGTGCGCTCGGCTGTAACCTGCGTGTCGACCTGCTGGGCGAGTATCGCGGCCGCACCATCTGCGACGAGCACCGTCTGTCCGATCCAGATAAGAGCGCGCTCGTGGCGCTCACCGTGGACGCCCCACGCTTCCTGTCCGAGTTCAAGGCGCGTATGGCCCGCGTCCTGGGCTAAATGTTTTTCACGCCCCGCCCCAAGTAGTCAATTTGGGACGGGGCTTTTTTAGCTACCGAGCAAATGTGCCCGTTGGGGGAATAGTCGCGTCGCTTCGCTTGACAACAGGCTAAACTAGCTATTAAACATTTACTATTCTGTTTAGATTGAATTTGCGGTCGTTTAGTTGTCGAGTCACGGGGCGGTCAGGCCACGATGCTCGACCGCGACCGCTACTAGGGGGAACAATGGCCAAAGCAAGTGTTCGCGAAATCAGCCGCATCACCGGTTTTTCGCCTGCGACCGTGTCCAACGCGCTTAACCGCAAGCGCAGCGTGAGCGAGGAGACCGCCAAGGTCATCCTGGAGTGCGCGCAGTCGCTCGGCTATCAGCAGTCGACGCAGCTCGAGAGCATCCAGTTTGTGCTCGCGCGCAAGACGGGCGCCATCCTGGACGAGAGCACCTTCCACCCCGCGGTCATCGAGGGCGTGGAGCGCCAGGCGCGTCGCCACGGCATGAGCACGAGCTTTGTCTCGCTCGACTTTAGCGACCTGGACGCCGTGCGCCCGCAGGTCGAGGGCCTGATCGCCGACCCGTCGGCCGCCATCGTGCTGATGGGTACCGAGCTGGGTGAGGAAGACTATGCCTTGTTCGCCAACGCTGCCGCCCACTTGATCGTGCTCGATGGCTGGAGCGATCGTCAGTACTTCGATGCCGTAGTCATTGCCAACACCGACTCGGTGCTGCGCGCCGTGGACTACCTTATCGAGAAGGGTCACAAGCAAATCGGCTATCTGGCAGGCGACCTTCGCATCCGCAACTTTAAGGATCGCGAGCGCGGCTATCGCCAAGCGCTTGAGGATGCGGACCTTGAGGCCAACCCGACATGGCGCGTCACATTGGGCACCACGCTCGAAGGTGCTTATCGCGACATGGGCGCATGGCTCGACAGCGTCTCGCGCGACGACCTGCCGACGGCTTTCTTTGCCGAAAACGACGTGCTCGCCGTAGGCGCCATGCGCGCGCTGAACGAGCACGGCATACGTGTCCCCGAGGATGTCTCAATCATCGGCTTTGACGATCTGTCTTTGGGCGCCTTCTCCAATCCGCCGCTCACCACGGTGCACGTTCCCAAGCACGAGGTGGGCGAGATCGCGGTGCGCCGCCTGGTGGGCAACATCCGCAATCCCAAGAGCTATACCTGCAAGACGGCCGTGTCGACCTATTTTGTCGAGCGCCAAAGCGTGCGTGAGATCTAGGCAAAGGCAACGCTGGGCCGTAGGGAGGCAAAGCTCGCTAAGGCAGCCATACATAACGCTACTAAGAGAGGGTCCTTTGGGCCCTCTTTTTGATGCCCTTGTATGTTCAGTTTGTTTACATACCGTTTAGGCTGATTTCTCTACCGTCTACGGGTATTTCGCGTTAAACTTCTAAACAGTAGAGTAAAACATTTAGTAAACAGAACAAAACGAAACATGCGTCTGTTTACTGAACATGTGATTAGGGGAGGACGTACATGGACAAGATCAAGCTCGGCTTTGTGCCCACGCGCCGCAGTATCTTTAGCGCGCCGGACGCAATCAAGTATCGCGGCCTGACGGCTGATCGCCTGCGCGAGATCGGCGTCGACATCGTGGATATCGACGACATCAATGAAGAGGGCCTGCTGTTCGACGACAGCCATATCGAGCCCATCGTCAAGAAATTCCGCGCCGAGGGCGTCGATGGCATTATGCTGTGCCACGCCAACTTTGGCACCGAGTACGTTTGCGCTCGCCTTGCCCGCGAGCTCGGTCTACCCGTACTGCTGTGGGGTCCGCGCGACGAGCGCCCCGAGCCCGACGGCACACGCCTGCGCGATAGCCAGTGCGGCCTGTTCGCCACCGGCAAGGTCCTGCGCCGCTTCCAGGTTCCCTTCACCTACATGACCAACTGCCGCCTGACCGACCCCGAGTTCGAGCGCGGCGTTTGGGACTTTTTGGCCGTTTGCAACGTGGTCAAGACCTTCAAGCACACCCGCATCCTGCAGATGGCCACCCGTCCGTTCGACTTCTGGTCGACCATGTGCAACGAGGGCGAGCTGCTCGAGAAGTTCAACATCCAGCTTTCGCCTATCCCCATGACCGAACTTGTCCAGGCTGTGCGCGACGCCCAGGCCGACGAGCAGGCCATGGCCGCCATGCTTGCCCACATCAACGACAGCTTTGAGATCTGCATCCCCGAGGACAAGGTTCCCGCGGTCGCCGGTCTTGCCATCGCCATGAAGCGCTTGGTCGAGAAGTATGGCTGCAACGCCGGTGCCATTCAGTGCTGGAACGCTCTGCAGGACGAGCTGGGCATTATGCCCTGCGCCGCCAACGCCATCCTCAACGAGATGGGCATTCCTATCGTATGCGAGACCGATATCCACGGCGCCATCACCGCGCTGATGGTCGAGGCCGCCGACCTGGGCCGTCACCGCGGCATGTTCGCCGACTGGACCGTGCGCCATCCCGATAACGAGAACGGCGAGCTGCTGCAGCATTGCGGCCCCTGGCCCTGCAGCTGCGCGGCCGTCAAGCCCAAGCTCACCTACCCGCTGGCTTTCGATCACCCCGGCGCGCTGACGGCCGAGGCCAAGCACGGCGACCTCACCCTTGCCCGCTTTGACGGTGACAACGGCGAGTACTCGCTGCTACTGGGCAACGCCCGCGGCATCGACGGCCCGGCCGGCATGGGCACCTACCTGTGGGTCGAGGTCGACAACCTCAAGCGCCTCGAGGCCAAGATCGTTGAGGGTCCCTACATCCACCACTGCGTCGCCATTCATGCCAACGTGGTGCCGGTGCTCTACGAGGCGTGCAAGTATATCGGCATCGCCCCCGACCTGTACGACCCCATCGAAGAAGACGTTAAAGCCTACCTGCGAGGAGAGTAGAAATGGCAACTATCGAAGAGCTTGAGTCCCTGCGTTGGGACCTTCGCCGCGATTGCGTCGATATCATCATGGCTGGCGCCGGCGGCCACATCGGCGGCGACATGTCGGTGATCGACGCCCTCATGACCCTCTACGCCAACCACCTCAACATTTCGCCCGAGACCGTCGACGATCCCAACCGCGACCGCTTCGTGCTTTCCAAGGGCCACGCCATGGAAGCCTACTACGCGGTGCTCTGCCACGAGGGCTATCTTGACCTCGACGACGTCAAGGCCCGCTTCTCCAAGTTCGGCAGCCCCTACATCGGTCACCCCAACAACAAGCTCAAGGGCATCGAGATGAACTCGGGCTCGCTGGGTCACGGTCTGCCCGTGGCCGTGGGCATGGCGCTTGCCGGCAAGATGGACGGCCGCGACTACCGCGTCTACACCATCATGGGCGACGGCGAGCTTGCCGAGGGCTCAGTCTGGGAGGGCGCCATGAGCGGCGGCAACTACCAGCTCGATAACCTGTGCGCGCTCGTGGACCGCAACCGCCTGCAGATCAGCGGCAGCACCGAGGACGTTATGAAGCAGGACTCGCAGGAGGAGCGCTGGGCCGCCTTCGGCTGGAACGTGCTCTCCATTCCGGGCAACGACGTCCAGGCCATCGACGCCGCACTGACGCTGGCCGCCGAGACCTGCGGCAAGCCCACGGTCATCATCCTCAACACGGTGAAGGGCTACGGCTCGCCGGTTATGGAGGACAAGGCCGCCTGGCATCATCACCTGCCCAACGACGAGGAATATGCCCAGATCATCGCCGATTTCGCTGCCCACAAGGAGGCCATCAATGGCTAACAAGATCGCCAACCGCAAGGTTATCTGCGACACGCTGCTCGAGGCCGCCGCAACCGATAAAGACATCGTCGTCCTGTGTTCCGATTCCCGCGGCTCCGCGTCGCTCACGCCGTTCTTCGATCAGTATCCCCAGCAGTCCATTGAGGTCGGCATTGCCGAGCAGGACCTGGTGAGCATCGCCGCCGGCATGGCCTCGTGCGGCAAGAAGGCCTGGGCCGCCTCGCCGGCGTCCTTTGTGACCACGCGTTCGTATGAGCAGTGCAAGGTCGACGTTTCGTACTCCAACACCAACGTCAAGCTCATCGGCATCTCGGGCGGCGTGTCCTATGGCGCCCTGGGTATGAGCCACCACTCTGCGCAGGATATCGCCGCTATGAGCGCGATTCCCAACATGCGCGTGTATCTGCCGAGCGACCGCTTCCAGACCGCCGAGCTCGTGCGCGCCCTGGTCAACGATAACAAGCCGGCCTACATCCGCGTGGGCCGCAACCCGGTGGAGGACGTGTACACCGAGGACGAGTGTCCGTTCCAGATGGACCGCGCCACTTGGGTGCGTCGCGGCACCGATGTGACGCTCGTCGCCACCGGCGAGATGGTCCGCCATGCCGTGGATGCTGCCGATCTGCTGGCCGAGCAGGGCATTTCGGCAACGGTGCTCGACATGTATTGCGTCAAGCCGCTCGACACCGAGGCCGTGATCGAGGCTGCCGGTGCCACGCGCGCCGTCGTGACGGTCGAGGAGCACAGCCCCTTCGGCGGCCTGGGTTCCATGGTCGCGCAGGTGGTGAGCGAGCATTGCCCGCGTCCGGTCAAGTGCTTGAGCCTGCCCGACGCGCCGGTCATCACCGGCACGAGTCCCGAGGTCTTTTCGCACTACGGCCTGACGGGCGAGGGAATCGCCAAGACGGTCGCCGAGTTCCTGCCCGCAGAGTAACTGGAATGTGACAAAGGGACCGTCCCTTTGTCACATTCATTTTGAAAGGGGTGGCCATGGGCCGCTACATCATCGGAATCGATCAATCCACGCAGGGCACCAAGGCGCTGCTGGTGGACGAGGGCGGCCATTTGATCCATCGCGCCGACCGCCCGCATCGCCAGATTGTCAACGAGGCCGGCTGGGTGAGCCATGATCCTGCCGAGATCGCTGCCAACGTGCTGGCCGTGGCGCGTGCCGTGGTGGAGGAGACCGGGGTCGATCCGGCCGACATTGCCGGCATCGGCATCTCCAACCAGCGCGAGACCACTGTTGCCTGGAGGCACACGACGGGCGAGCCGCTGTGCGACGCCGTGGTTTGGCAGTGCGCCCGCGCCCGCGAGTTGTGCGACGAGCTGGCCGCGCGCGAAGGCGTGGCCGAGCTGGTGCGTGACACGACGGGCCTGGTGCTATCGCCCTACTACCCGGCGGGCAAGATGGCCTGGATCCTCGCGAACGTTCCCGCGGCTGCCGAGGCCGCGGCGGCGGGCGAGCTGTGCCTGGGCACCATCGATGCCTGGGTGGTCTGGACGCTCACGGGCGGCGCAGAGTTTCGCTGCGACTGGTCCAATGCCAGCCGCACGCAGCTCTTCGACCTGCGCCGTGGCTGCTGGAGCGAGCCTCTGTGCGAGGCCTTTGGCGTCGACGTAGCCTGCCTGCCGCAGGTGACCGACTCCGATGGCATGTTCGGCACGACGGATCTGGGCGGCTTTTTGCCGGCGCCCGTGCCCATTCACGGTGTGCTCGGCGACAGTCATGCCGCCTTGTTTGCCCAGGGCTGCCATGGCCGCGGCATGGCCAAGGCGACCTATGGCACCGGCAGCTCGGTCATGATGCACGTCGGCGACGAGTTCGTTGCCAGCTCGCATGGGCTTTCGAGCTCGCTCGCATGGCGTATGGACGGCGTGACCGAGTACGTGCTCGAGGGCAACGTGAGCTACGCCGGCGCCGTCAAGGCATGGCTACGCGACGATCTGGAGCTCATCAACAATCCCGAGGAAGTCACCGACCTGTGCTACGCCGCCAATCCGGCGAGCCACGTCTACTTTGTGCCGGCGTTTACCGGCTTGGGCGCGCCGCACTGGGCGAGCGATGCCGAGGGCTGCGTCTTTGGCATGACGCGCACCACGGGTCGTGCGGAGTTCGTAAAGGCCGCCGACGAGTCGATCGCCTATCAGATCTTCGACGTCATTGATGCGATGGTCGAGGATTCGGGCGCAGCGCTGGCCGAGCTTCGTGTTGACGGCGGCCCCACGCGCGACGCGTACCTGATGCAGTTTGAGAGCGACCTGGTCGGCTCGCCCATCCGCATTGCGAGCAATGACGAGATGAGCGGTCTGGGCGCGGCCTGGGCCTGCGGCATTGCGCTGGGCATGTACACGCGCGACGTCGTTGACGTCTACGGCGCCCGCGGCATCGTGGAGCCTGCCATGCCCGCCGACGAGCGAGCCAAAAAAATCGCCGGCTGGCGTCACGCCGTCGACGCGACCATTGCCTACACTGCCTAGGCGGCTGCGCGGCGCCCGCAGGCTATTCCCGGGCAGCTCATTTGGGATGGGGCTTTTTTGACTGGTATGATTGGTGCGATCATTCGAACCAGCTAAAAGAGCCCCGTCCCAAATTGACTACCGAGAGGATCTGCCATGGAGCGCATCGCGAGTTTTTCCGTTGACCATCTGCTGCTCGAGCCCGGCGTGTATGTGAGCCGCATCGACCACGATCCGGCGACCGGCGCCGCCGTCACCACCTTTGACCTGCGCCTGACCACGCCCAACAAGGAGCCAGTTATGAACACGGCGGAGTGCCACACCATCGAGCATCTGGGTGCCACGTTCCTCCGCAATCATGCCGAGTGGTCGAGCCGCATTGTCTACTTTGGCCCCATGGGCTGCCGCACGGGCTTTTACCTGGTTGTCTTTGGTGAGCTGACGAGCGAGGAGATCTTGCCGCTCGTGCGCGAGCTGTTCGAGTTTGTCGCGGGCTTTGAGGGCGATATCCCCGGCGCCGCTCCCGAGGAGTGCGGTAACTATCTGGACCAGAACCTCCCCATGGCAAACTGGCTCGCGCGCCGTTATCTCGACCGCGACCTGGCCAATATCGACGAGAAGCACCTGCACTACCAGCAGGCGTAAGGGCTTTATCGCCCAAAGCGCGCGCATTGGGCGCCTTCGCTTATGCGGGGGCGCCTTTTTGTTGAGTGGTCGGGACGAGCGTTCAAAATCGCTCATGTTTGTTCTAGAATGTTCGTATAGTCACATTTACGAACAGGAGCGAACATGCACATCTATTCTGTCAACGATCCCGAGTTCAAATCCTATGGCAACGTTTGGGATGACGTTCCGTCCGAGCTCACGTTGCTCGTGCTCGAGGCGCTCTCTGCCACGCCCATCCCCGAAGGCAGCAAGTACGTAGCAAGCGCGCCGGAGCTCGAGAGCGTCAAGGGTGCCGATAAACTGGGCTTTCTCATGTTTGGCGGCCGCTCCTTCCAGCTCGGCTGGTGCAACGGGCACAACACACGCCTCAACTGCCTGGAGTATCACCGCGCCAGCGAGTTTAACCTGGGCGCCCGCGACTTTATCCTGCTCGTGGCGCATCGCTGGGAGATTGAGGGCGGCAAGCTCGACACCGCGTGCGTCAAGGCGTTCCGCGTGCCGGCGGGTACGGTCGTCGAAGTCTTCAACACCACGCTCCACTACACGCCCTGCATGGTCGACGACGGCGGCTTCCAGGTGATGGTGGCGCTGCCGGCGGGCACCAATGGCCCGCGCCCCGAGGCCGCAGCCGACATGCCTGCCGCCGGTGACAGCTACTGCTACTGGAAGGCCGACAAGTGGGTTCTCTGCCACGCAGATAGTCCCAAGGCTGCCGAGGGCGGCTACGTGGGCCTCGTCGGCAAGAACCTCGACATCGCCTGTGACTAGCATCTTCCGTCTCGATTTGTAACATCTAGCGGGCTAAATCGTCTCTACCTGTTACAGATTTAGACAAACTGCGGGGGGCTGCCCGAAAATCTCGATCTGTAACACCAAGCCCGGTTTTGGCTGCCTACCTGTTACAGATCGAGACAAACCGTCCCCAAACCACCACAAAGGTGCCTGTCCCCTTTGTGGTGGTTTGGGGCGGCGGTATCAGAAAGTGTCAGGCAGGGGCGGCTGCCGGGCCGCCGTGTGCGAAAAGAAGTGTCGGCCTGCGCCGTTGCCGTTGAGCGACGCGTTGTTTGCAGGGATACTGAGCCTATGACAACAGCGTGCGAAAGGATTGATGCATGGCTTTCCGTAAAGACTTCCTGTGGGGCGGCGCGACGGCTGCCAACCAGTGCGAGGGCGCTTACGACGTGGATGGCCGCGGCCTAGCCAACGTGGATGTGGCACCGCACGGCCCCGAGCGCTATGCGGTGGTCTCCGGCCAGCGCAAGATGCTCGACTTCGAGGACGGCTATTACTACCCCGCGCAGACTGGCATCGATTTCTATCACCATTACAAGGAGGACATCGCCCTCTTTGCCGAGATGGGCTTTAAGACCTTCCGCATGAGCCTGGCGTGGACCCGCATCTTCCCCAACGGTGACGAGACTGAGCCCAACGAGGCCGGCTTGGCCTTCTACGAGGACGTGTTCCGCGAGTGTCAGGCGCACGGCATTGAGCCGCTCGTGACCATCACGCACTTCGACTGCCCGATTCACCTCATCAAGGAGTACGGCGGCTGGCGCAACCGCAAGCTCATCGACTTCTACAAGAACCTCGCGACCACGATCTTCACCCGCTACAAGGGTCTGGTGAAGTACTGGCTTACCTTCAACGAGATCAATATGATCTTGCACCTGCCGTTTATGGGTGCCGGTCTGGTCTTTGAGGAGGGCGAGAACAAGGAGGCCGTCGAGTACCTGGCCGCCCACAACGAGCTCGTCGCCAGCGCTTGGGCAACCAAGATCGCTCACGAGATCGACCCTGAGGTCAAGATCGGTTGCATGCTTGCCGCAGGTAGCTACTACCCCTACAGCTGCCGTCCGGGCGATGTGCGCCAAGCGCAGATTGACAACCAGAGCAACTATTTCTTCGTCGACGTTCAGAGCCGCGGCTACTACCCGGCCTATGCCGTCAAGAAGCTCGAGCGTTTGGGCATCGATGTGGGCATGACGGATGAGGACCGCGAGATCCTGGCCGCCAACACCGTCGACTTCATCAGCTTTAGCTATTACAGCACCCGTTGCTCCGCCGGTGCCGATAACCCCGATGTCGAGCGCACCCAGGGCAACGCCTTCGCCGGCGCCAAGAACCCCTACCTGCAGGAGAGCCAGTGGGGCTGGGCCATCGATCCGCTGGGCTTCCGCATCACCCTCAACGACCTGTACGACCGTTATCAGAAGCCGCTGTTTGTGGTCGAGAACGGCCTGGGCGCCAAGGATGTTGTCGAGGAGGATGGCTCCATCAACGACGACTACCGTATCGACTACCTGCGCCAGCATATCGCCGCGATGCGCGATGCGGTGACCGAGGACGGCGTTGACCTGCTGGGCTACACCACCTGGGGCCCAATCGACCTGGTGTCTGCCGGCACGGGCGAGATGTCCAAGCGCTACGGCTTTATCTATGTCGACCGCGATGATGCGGGCAACGGCACCCTCAAGCGTTCCAAAAAGAAGAGCTTCGACTGGTACAAACACGTCATCGAGACGAACGGCGAGGACCTGGCCTAAGGCTTCCCAACAACCATAGCCTCCTAACCAAAACGCCCGGCGAGCAGTTAATGCCCGCCGGGCGTTTTGTTAAAAGAAGTGAAAGCACTCATTGGGGACGTACTTAAATGAGCGCCCGCAGAATGAGAGTGGATAATCTCCCGTTTTTAGCCTGTTTGTGGGCTCAAAGTGGGAGATTATCCACTCTCGCCATTTGGGCGTCCAAAAATCCTCGCTCGTTTTGTCTTAGTCATTGGGGACGTTCTTAAACGACTAGTCGCTGGCGACGTCCCTCGCCGTCGGCGGATTTTGGGACATGTGGCCCGCTTTTTGGGCCCGCCTGTCGGTACACTAAAAGCACTATGGGTACCTGCGAGCGACATATCGGCCACGCGGCCGCCCGATCCGCACCCGTGGCGGATCCCAGGGGCGGCAGGCTCTTCGCCATGCCGCGATTCCTTGTTGGCATATCGCATGGCGTGTATCGCCACCGCGTCTTTGTTATCGCCGGCGCCATTACCGCGCTGTTCCTTATGCTTTTGGCAGTCTTGCCGGCACTGTTCGCCTCCGACCCCAAGCTTTCCAACACCGTGCCCGCCTATAGCGAGGTGTCCGAAGAGGTCGTGGATGCGCTCGTCCACTCGAGCTCTCTCCCGCTGCTTGTCGCCGCAATTGCATTTTCAATCTGGGGTGTGTTGGCGTACCTACGCTGCTTGGACTACGTCTTGCGCCGCCGCCTTGTTGCCATCGCCGCCATTTGTGCCCTGTGGATGATCGAGGTCATCCTCAAATATAAGTCGTTCACGCCGTTCTATGCCACCGTGCTGTGGTACCTGTACTACGTGCCCATGACGCTCATTCCGCTGATCTACCAGCTGTGCGGTCTGCGCCTCGCGGGTTTGGAACAGCATCGTATGGGGCGTCGGTACCGCACCGTTTTGTGGGTCATGGCTGTCCTGCTTATCAGCTTTGTGCTTACTAACGATGTTCATCAGCAGGTCTTCCATTTCGATCGATCGAGTGGAACCTGGAGCAACGATTACACATATGGTTGGGGCTACGGTACCGTTCTGGTATGGACAGCCTTTAACTTCGTTGCCTTTTTTATCTTGGTAGGACGGTCCTCGTCTTTTCGTATTCAGCGTTTCTCGGGCACGGCCGCGCTTGTCCTATTGGGCGGCGCGTTCTTTGCCATTTCATATGCGCTGCGTGTGCCCTGGGCATGGAGGCTTAATTTTTCACTTGTCTACTGCGTCCTGTGCGTGGTGGCGATGGAAATCTGTCTCGATTGCGGTGTCATCCCGTCGTACCACGATATCGCCGGTATTTTCGGCACCTTGCCGCTTGACCTCAAAGTTCTAACGCGTGACCTGCAGGAAGTCTATGTCACGCCGGTGTCAAAGCCAATGCCGGTAGGCGTGCGTGAGGAGTTGCGGGTCCAAGAGCACGGGCACGCTCACGCCTTTGCCGTGGCGTCCGATCCCGATGTAATGTATCGTGCCTTTCCGCTGCTGGGTGGATCGGCTCTCCTTGCCCAGGACGTCTCGGAGCTCAACGAACTCAATCGCGAACTGGCGCATCGTCGCATGGAGCTGCAACGCCAAAATGAGCTGCTTGCCGCCGACTACGACCTTAAGACACATTTGGCAGACCAAGAGGCCGAGACCTTACTGGTCCAAGACGTGGACCAAGCGCTTGCCCGTGCGCTCGAAGGGATGTACGACCTGTTGAGCTCGCTGCCGCCGTTGACCGATGAGGCATCTTCGCACGAGCGTTACCGCATGCTGCAGCGCGCCAAGATGCTCGTCGCCTATTGCAAACGCAAGGGGTCGCTCACGTTGGCACAGCACGGGGAGAGCGGTTTTGACCGCGACCGCATTCAGCTCATCGCCAACGAGCTTGCAAGTGACCTGCGCACCATCGATGTCGATTGCGCCTCGATTATCGCCATACGGCGCCCGATGCACGCCAGTACGGTAAGCGCCCTGTACGACTGCGTGTATGACTTTGCGTTTTTTGCCTACACCACCGACCATCCGGCGCTTATGTATCACTTGGGCGACCATGACCGGTGCAGTGTCGAGCTGCGCGCCACGCTTTTTTCCAACGATGATGAAGATCTTTCGCAGACGCCCGCTGCGCAAGAGCTCGAAAGCGCTCTGCAAGGGCGCAACGTGGCATACCGCCTTGAGGGCGAGCCCGGCCAGCTGCGCATGATCGTCTTGATGCCGAGGGCGGGTGAGTGACGATGCAGATTTCGTTCATCCTTCCCCAAATCGTTGCGCTCGATGTTGTCTTTGCCCTGGCTGCGTGTCTGCAGATGATCCACGTCCCGCTCATCGCATCGCGCCGCTCGTCCTATAACCGTAAGGTGATTTGCGCCTATGAGACGAGCCTCGTGCTTCACCTGATGATTTCGGCGCTCATCTTATTCGCGTCGTCTGGCTCGTATCTGGTGGCGCCGCTTGACGTTTGCGCCAGGGCAATGGGCGGAGTGCTGTGGCTCAATGCCGCGATCTTTGCCTATGGCGTGGTCCTCATGGTGCACTATCGTCGCCCTGTCATGCTGGCCGAGCTGCTGCTTGTTGGCGCCGTGACACCGCCGGTGGTTTTTGCCATGGGCTCGGTGTGGGCCGTTGTCCTTATCGCAGAGGGAGCGTTCTTCCTGTTCCGTTCCGTCGCGGCGCTCTTGATGGACGTCCGTAACCGCCAGGAGGATATCACCGCGTTCTCGACGATCGAAACCATCAACGTGATTCCCGTGGGCATCCTGTATCTGGACTCGAGGGGCCGTCCACTGCTTATGAACCGCTGCATGCGCAAAAACCTGGTGGAGCTTCATATGCCCACCGACCTAGGCGATATGAGCGGTACATGGAACGACCTGCGCAAGCTCAGCATGCAAATGCCCGAAGGCGGTAAGAACCGCGTGCGGATCAACCTGGACCGCTTTGGTGAGGCGCGTGCGGTGGTCGAGGTTTCTCCCGCCGAGATTCGCCTGTTTGTGTGCGATGACGTTATGGTCTTGGGCCGTTCGTTCGAGCGCATAATCGGTCTGGACGTGACAGAGTATGCGCATGCGCATGACCGCCTGGCGCAGGCCAACCACCTGCTTGAGCTTGCGGGCCAAGAGCTCCAGGCCCAGATCGAAGAAGTCAAAAAAGTTGCCGACAATGCGGCCTATCTGCGCATGCGCGCCCGCGTTCACGATGTGATCGGCCAACGCCTATCAATCCTTCATCGCTATTTGGAGGAGGGGCGCTTGGACGACGAGTCGCTCGAGCAGATCGACCCGCTGCTGCGCTCAATCGCTGCCGATTTGCGCAGCGGGGGCGACACCGAACCGGCAGAGCAACTGGGCGATATCGTCCATGCTTTTGGCCTGGTGAGCGTGCAGATCGATGTTGAGGGTGCGCTGCCTGAGGACGCGCGTGTCGCCGCCGCCTTTTTGCAGATTATCCGCGAGGCCTCGACCAACGCCACCAAGCATGCGCAGGCGCATCGGGTCCATGTGCGCTTGTGGCAGGAGAGGACGGATGCTGACGCCGTCGCGCACATGACGATTTCTAACGACGGGTCCCCGGCCCCCGTATCGTATCGCGAGGGAACGGGTATCCCAGGTATGAGGCATGTCGCGCAAGATCTGGGTGGCAGTCTAGAGGTCCACGCCACCCCGCCCTTTACGCTTACGGTATCCATTCCGCTTAACGCCAACGACACGTCCCAAAGGAGAAGCTCATGATCCGCGTGTTAATTGTCGAAGATCAGGCCATCCTGCGCGAGAGCCTGGCGCGCTCCGTTGGCGACCAGCCCGATATGACCGTCGTTGCCGCGATCGCCGATGCCTCCGAGGCCTTGGGTGTCGCGCTCAAGGAGCGCCCGGACATGATACTGATGGACGTGTGCACCGAACACGATTCAAACGGCATCGTGGCGGCGGCACGCATCAAGGAACAGCTGCCCGAGTGTCGCATCATTATCATGACAGGCATGCCCGAGATCACCTTTGTCGATCAGGCTCGCGAGGCGGGCGTCGATAGCTTTGTGTACAAGAACGTCGGTATCGACGAGCTGTTCGCCGTGATGCGCTCCACGCTGGCGGGTTACTGCACGTTTCCCAAGCCGCCCGAGAGCATCTTCTCGGGCACGGCGGCCCTCGACGATGTCGAGCTGTCGATCTTGCGCCTTGCCTGCGAGGGTAAAAGCCGCCGCGAGATTGCGGCCGAGCTGTTTATGAGCGAGGGCACCATCAAGCGCCGCATCTCGGAGATCCTGAGCAAGACCGGCTACGACAACATCATGCGCCTGGCCGTGCATGCGGTGACCGAGGGCAGCATCGTTCCCAACATGGAGCGCTAGCGCTCGTTACGCATCGGCATACAAGCGACGGGGCCGCAGGATCATCTCCTGCGGCCCCGTCTGGTGTGCGCGGATGTGTCCGCCAATCCGCGGCTGTCGTGGTCTACCGCTACGCGATGGTTGCGCTGTAGGAGGCGACGTCCTCGTAGGAATCGGTCAGGTAGGCGTCGATGCCGATGGTCGTGTTGACCAGGTCGTCAAGGCTGTCAAGCTCGCCGCTCGAGAACGTGAATTCCTCGGTGGCGTTGGTGCCGGGCATCAGGTGAGCCGAGAACCAGGGTTCCTTCATGGTGCCGTTGACGTTGGTCTTGCCGCTGGGGGCGTAGAAGGTCAGGTCCTTGTCGCTCTTGTTGGTGATGTTGACGACAAAACCGATGTCGCCCCACTCGTCCTTGAACTTCTCGGTGATGGTGATGGTGCACAGGTCGTCATCGGCAACGGTGACGGCGGGGGAGATTTCAATCTTCTGGACGTCGTCGTCTTCGACGGCCTCGTCGATCTCTTCTTCCTTCTCGGCCGCCTCGCGATCCTTCTTCACCGTGCCGGACAGGTCCTTGTCGGACTTGGTAAAGACAAGATTGCCGTCATCCTCTTCGAGGATGAGCTTGCCGTCCTTGAGCTTCATGTCATGCGACTCGTCTTCGGCGGTGATGGTTACGGTGGTGGCGTCCTTTGCCTCCCATTTAAGGTCGACGACTTCAAGGAACAGGTCGAGGGCACCTGTACCGTCCTCATCGAGAATCAGGACGCAGTGCACACCCCAATCCTCGAGCATCTTCATGTACTCATCGGTCAGTTCTTCGCCCTCCAGGGTTCCACCCGAGAGTTCCCAGCTGCCGACGAAGTTGGCCTTGGGGTCTTTGCCGCCGCCGCTGCAGCCCGTCAGGGCAAAGACGAGCGCAAGGACGCATGTCAGAAATGCGAGTACGGACTTTTTGAACGTTGTCTTCATGGTGTCCTCCTTTATCGAACGAAACCCATAGAAGCAAATGCGGGGGTGGCGGATCCCCCGCCAATTACCAGATAGAGGGGCTAGGGCCTGGGCGTTCCGCAGTTGCTGCAGAACTTGCCGCCGTTTTCGCTGCCGCAGTTGGGGCAGAACCACTTGGCCGGTGCCGGGGCGGGTGCGGGACTGCCGCACTCGGAGCAGAACTTGCCGGTGTTGGTGGCGCCGCAGCTGCAGGTCCATGTGCCGGCCGCGGGGGCAGCGGCAGGAGCCGGTGCGGGAGCGGGTGCCGGAGCCGGCTGCGGGGCGGCCTGCTGCTGTGCCTGGCCGGCGGCGAACAGCTGGCTGGCGTTCATGCCGCCCATGCCACCTGCCATGCCCATGCCCATAAAGCCTGCCATCGCGCCGTTGGGATTGGCGGCTGCCGCGCGCATTGCGTCGCTCTGGGCGCTGGCAATGTTGGCTGCCGCCATGGTGGGATCGCGCATGACTGCGGCCTTCTGCAGGTCCTTGATCATCTGCTCGTCTTCTTGCGAGGCTGCGATGGAGTTGACGCCAAAGCTCACGATCTCGACACCACGCAGGTCGCGCCAGTCGGCAGAGAGGACCTCGTTGAGCGCGCGGGCGAGCTCGGTGGTGTGACCGGGGATGGCGCTGTAGCGGATGCCCATTTCCGAGATCTTGGCAAAGGCGGGCTGCAGGGCGGTGAGCAGCTCGGACTTAAGCTGGCTGTCGATCTTGTCGCGCGTGTAGCTATCGGTCACGTTGCCGCACACGTTGGTGTAGAACAGCAGCGGGTTGGTGATGCGGTACGAGTACTCGCCGTTGCAGCGCACGGAGATGTCAACGTCCAGGCCAATGTTGTTATCGACCACGCGGAAGGGCACGGGCGAGGCGGTGCCGTACTTGTTGCCGATGATCTCCTTGGTGTTGATGAAGTAGACGCGCTGGTCCTTGCCCGCGTCGCCGCCAAAGGTAAAGCGGCTGCCGATATTGGCGAAGGTCTCCTTGATGGAATCGCCCAGGTTGCCGCTAAAGACGCTCGGCTCGCTGCCGGTATCGAAGACGAACTCACCGGGCTCCAGTGCGACTTCGATGATCTTGCCGTTTTGCACCACGAGCATGCCCTGGCCGTCGTTGACGGCGATGACCGAGCCGTTGGAGATGACGTTGTCCTCGCCGCGCGTGTTGGAGCTGCGGCCACCGGTGCGTTTGCTGCCCTTGCAGGCCAAGACGTCAGCAGGCATCGATTCGCAGTAGATAAATTCCTTCCACTGGTCGGCCATGACGCCGCCGGCAGCTCCCAATCCAGCTTTCAAGAGTCCCATGGTGATCTTCCTTTCTCGTCAAAGACCGGGTGGTATTGGTTGGATTGCTTAGTCGTCCTTGTCGTCTTTCATGACAACGGTGGTCTCGGTGTGGCTGAAGGTGTCGTGCTTCTCGGTCAGGTCGAGCTCGCCGCAGTACTTGTCGGCGTGGGTGGCCTCGTTGGCCGTCTTGAGCTGGCCTACCAGTAGCACGTCTCCGATAATCACGATGATCAGCGGCGCGATGATGTTGATGAGGATGCCCTCGATATCAAAGGCGAGGTAATCCGGATCGAAGGCGTTCTCGCCCATAAAGAGAATCTGGGAGAGGACAAATCCGATCACAAAGAACAGCACCGAGGCAATGGCGAGCTTGGGCTTGGAGCAGGGGAGCTCGCCGACCAAGCGGCCGGTCTGGCCGTTCATGGCAAACAGGTAGCTCTTGCCGTTCCACGAGGTGGAGAGCATCCAGACGGGGAACAGGGCGTAGTCGCTGTCTTCCCAGGTGTAGTCGAGCTGCTTGCTTTCGACCGTGGCATCGTCGTATTCGTCGACGACGGTCTCGCGCAGGGCCGAGATCGTGCTCTCCTCCATGCGGCGCTCGGCGCGCGCCTTGCACGTCTCGCAATCCTCATCGTAACGGTTGGCGATGTAGCCGGGCATATAGGCGACCGAGAACGGGCGCAACGCGTCGTAGTCAAACGGCTCGATGGCGTCCATGTGGCCGTCGGGCATCTTGGACGATCCGTCGACGGGCACGCGCTTAAACGAGATATTGCCCTTGCGATAGGCATCGTAGTGGTCGGTGGTCGTGACGGTGCGATCGGATTTCTCGGTCACGGTCTCGTTGGTCGCGTCAAAATACACTTCGCCGTCAACGCGGGCGCCGTAGAGCCAAAACGGCACGTAGACACCTTGGACCTCGTCGATGTGGTTGCCGGTGACAAAGCTCTTGGGCAGCAAGATCTTGCCCTTGTAGTGTTCCTTGAGTGCGGCTGTGATGTCGTCGCGTCCGAGTTTAAACGGAATTACCAGGTCGGGTGAGAAGTCGCCCGAAAGCTGACCGGGCGCTACGGCGGAGTTGCCGCAGTACGGGCAGGTGGTGACGGCGACGGTGCCGTCGGACACCAGCTCGGCGCCGCACGACGAGCAGATGTAGCCGGCGTTTTGAGCCAGCTCCTGCACGGCATCATCGACAGCAGGCTTGGGGGCCGCTGCCGCGGCATCGGCTTTGGCATCTGCCTTGTCCTGGTGCTCGCGGTAGAGGGCCTCGACTTCTTCGACTTCAAAGCGCGAATCGCAGTAGTCGCAGACGAGCTTTTGCTCGGCACTGGCAAAGTGAAGGGGGCCGCCGCATGCGGGGCACTGATAGTTGACGCTCTCGAAGGCCATGATCGGTCCTTTCCGTGCCGGAGGCTATGCGCCGATGGCGCCGCCGCAGTATTCGCAGCGCCCGCTGGCATCGGGAATGGTGGTGGCTCCGCAGAAGGGGCAGGTCACTGCGGTCTTGGGGGCCTTGGCGGCCACGACGCTGTCGCGTGTCTCCTGTCGCAGCTGCACTAGCGCGTCGCGGACCTCGGTTGCCTGGCGCTTGGCCTCGCGGTATTCGATGGAACCGCGCTGATCGATGGTGGAGTCGTTCACGCGCAGGTTGATCTCGGTAAAGTACGGCGTGTTGACGTGGATGGTCAGATTAAAGTCGTAATCCAGGTCGTAGCGCGGCGGGTTGTAGCTCTCGCGCTCGCCGTCCTCGGTCTCGCGATAGATTTCGGTGCGATGCTCGTCGATATCCATATCGCAGCCGAGTACCTGCGAGAACTCGATGATGTCGGGATTGGCGTCGCGCCAGCGGCTCTGCGAGGTAATGATCAGCAGGCCCGCGTCCTCGTCGAGCATGATGTTGGTGCGCCCGGCAGAAAGCGTGCGCGTGGGGTTGAACGACGCCAGACGCTCGGCATTGGCCTCGCGGTAGGCGAGCTGCTCGCGGATATCGTCCGCGGTGCTGGAGCGATAGCCGTGAAAGTAGGGGGAGAGCTTGCCGGCGCACTCTTTGCACAGGTAGCCTTCATTGATTTTTGTCTTACCTAGAAGTCCCAGCTCGGTACCGCAAATCGCGCACTCTTTCTTCTCGAACATCTTGTCAAAGAAGCCCATGGCTGCCTCCCATCAACTGGTAGCGTGTGTCACCTTTGATGATGGGGGAGTGCGCAGCCTTTCACGATACCCAGACGGCTCAAGGAGTCTCCACAACTGGGACACATGGCCCATTTTTCCTACTCATTGGGGACGTACTTAAATGAGTGGTAAACGACTAGTCATGGGGTTGGCACTTGGGGACGTTCCTTTTGTGCCGGCACCTGGGGACACTCCTTGCCTGGGGGCTACCTCTAAACGGGAGGCGGCGTCGGCCGCGCAGGGAATCGACCGTTCACCGATTAATGCCGACCGTTCGCCAGGCGCGGCCACAATTCCGTTATTAAAGCGATTCAATGACGCTTAAATAACAGTCAGAGCTCAGCTTGAGTGCGACTCCCTTCGAGGCATGATCGGGCGGCTCGTCGATTTGCGCCCGCGCATGCACGCCATGCGCCGCCGTAGAACGCCGTTGCCGAAGGGAAGAACTGTGAAGGTCGTCAAGCGAATCAACAACAACGCAGTTATGTGCACCGACTCAAAGGGTCGAAGCGTCGTTGCGTTTGGCAAGGGCATCGCCTTCGCTATCGACAAGGAGACGGGTGACCTGCCGCTCGCCGCTATCGAGCGCACCTTCTACAACGTGGACGAACATTACCTGGCGCTTCTCGAAGAGCTATCGCCCCGCGTGCTCGCGGTCTCTGCCGAAATCATTCAGGCCGCCGACCTGGAGCTCCCCTACGAACTTAGTCACAACGCCGTGCTCGCCCTTGCAGACCACATTACTTTTGCCCTGCAGCGCGCCAAGCGCGGCATTACCGTGCAGATGCCGCTCGCCTATGACGTGGCGCAGATGTATCCCATCGAGTACAAGGTGGGCGTTTTTGCCCTCAGGCGTATCTTCGATGGCCTCAATGTGGAGCTTGCAGAGAGCGAGGGCGTGGGGATCGCCATGTGCCTGCTCAACGTGCGTCTGGCGCCCGAGAAGGAGGCCGAAACCGACGCCGAGGCCCGCGACGATGAACGTCTCATTGGCGCCATCATCGCAAGGATCGAGAAGACCTACGGAATCGAGGTCGACCGTCACGGCTTTGAGTTTGCACGCTTCGCTACCCATATCCACTATTTGTTTGGGCGCATTCGTACCGGTGAGCCCATGAACACCGACGGCGCGGAGCTTTACGGAACCGTGCGCGGCGAGATGGGCCGTTCGGCTGAGGTTCTCGACTACGCCTGCGTGCTTATCGAGGAACATTTTGGATGCCAGATCAGCGACTCCGAGAAGCTATACGTGCTCATGCACATTCATCGTATCTCGCACCCCCGGGTGTAGATATACCGCAGCAGCGTCGGTTATCGCTGCAGGTAAACCGGCCTGAGGCCGCCGCGAAGCTCCCCATACCCCTTACAAATCGCGGCAGCCGGGCGACGGGTTGTTGAGGGCGCCGTAGAGGTGCCGGCGGGCGGGTCCCGCGAGAAAAGGAGGTCATTATGGCCGACAACAAGAAGATTGCCGAGGACGTGCTTGCAGCCGTCGGCGGCAAGGAGAACGTCTCGGGCGTGACGCACTGCATGACGCGTCTGCGCTTCACGCTCAAGGACAACGGTATTCCCGATACCAACAAGGTCAAAAAGATCAAGGGTGTCATCGGTGCCCAGGAGTCGGGCGGTCAGTACCAGGTCATCATCGGCCAGAACGTGCCCAAGGTCTATGACGAGGTGTGTGCAATGGGCGGCTTTGCCAAGAGCGCCGCAATCGACGAGAACCTCGATGCACCTAAGCAAAAGCTCACGCCCAAGGTGATCGGCAACAACATCCTCAACTACCTGTCCGGCTCCATGGTGGCGTTGATCCCCATCTTGATGGCCGGTGGCCTGTTCAAGTGTATCGGCACGCTCATCGGTCCGCAGGTCTTTAACCTGGTGCCCGAGACCGATCCCACCTACCTGCTGTTCTACACCTACCTGTTTGACGCGGCCATGTACCTGCTGCCGGTCTATCTGGGCTACAGCGCGGCCAAGAAGATCGGTGCGAGTCCGGTGCTCGGCATGTTCTGCGGCGGTATCCTCATCTGCCCCGACATCGTGGCGCTTGCCCAGAGCGGCGAGACCTCGCTCACGGTCTATGGCATCAGCGCTCCGCTGCAGAACTACCAGCAGACGGTTCTGCCGATCCTGCTTTCCTGCGCCGCGCTCTACTGGGTCGAGAAGTTTTTTAAGAAGATTGTGCCGGACGTTCTGTCTACCGTCTTTACGCCGTTCTTTACGATGGTCGTTATGGTGCCCATCGAGCTTATCGTGCTTGGTCCTATCGGCAACGAGCTCGGTAACCTGCTCTCCGCCGTCCTCTTTGGTATGGCGGGCACCGGTATCGGCTTCTACATCGCCATGGCAATCGTCGGCGGTCTGTGGCAGCTGTTTGTTCTGACTGGTATGCACATCGCCGTGATCATGCCGGCGCTCGCTACCTTTATGGCGCTGGGCGAGGACAAGTTCATCTTTGTTGCGTCCAACTTTGCCATGATTGCCGTGTGGGGTGCCGTGTTTGGTGCCGCGCTGCGCATCCGCAACAAGGAGGAGAAGGCCCTGACCTTTGGTTATGTCATCTCGGCTATCCTCGGTGGCGTGACCGAGCCCGCGTTGTTTGGCTGCATCATGCGCTTTAAGCGTATGATTCCCTGCATGGTTATCGGCGGCGCCATCTCTGGTCTGCTCGCCGGCATTCTGGGCGTGACGCTGGGTATGCCGGGCGCCAACTCCAACTTCCTGGTGTTCCTGGGCTACCTCACCCCGGGTATGGGCAACCTCATCAACTTTGGCATCTGCTTTGCCGTGGCCTTTATCGTCTCCGCCGTGCTCGCCTTCTTCTTTGGCATCACCGAGGCCGACCAGGCCGAGCTTGACGAGGAGTAACGCTTCCTACAGGTATTTTCTCCTCTGGGGGACAGTTCAGCGCAAGGGACACCGCCGGGATATTCCGACGGCGCCCCTTTTTTGGCACTTGGACGTTCTTGTCTGACTAGTCATTTAAGTACGTCCCCAATGAGTACCCGTAGAGTGAGAGTGGATAATCTCCCGTTTTTGGCCTGTGTGCAGGCTCAAAGTGGGAGATTATCCACTCTCGTCATTTGGGTGTCCAAAAATCCTCGCTCGTTTGGTACCTGGGGACGCTCTTTGTTGAATATTGGCGCTGTCCTTGCTACGCCACAGTCACGGCGACCTGGGCGTAGCGGGTGCAGGGGCGCTCGGCGTGCGTCAGCACGGTGAGGGTGAGCACAAAGCGGTCGCCGGGTCGTGCGTCGGCGGGCACGATGAAAGCGGTGTCTACCGTGCATTCTTGCCACATCGACAGATCCTGGACGCCTGCATAGCTCGACGGGTCCACGGCGATATCCCAATGTGCGTCGAAGCCGCGGTCGTCGGGGTCGACGATGGTCGCCGCAAGGTCGATGCGCTCGCCGGCTGCGGCGCTGCGGTCGGCCGTGACCTCGACAACATGTGCCGGATGCGAGCAGATGGCCGGATCATGGGCGCACCATTGCGCGCGGGCGGCAAAGTCTTCCTGATAGGCACGCAGATAGGGATTGAGATTGTCGTCTGCAGGCGTGCCGAGGGCGGCAAGACCGGCGGGCGCGTTCGCATCGGGATGCCCATCAAGAAACATGCGGCCGAGCAGTGTGTCGAAGCCGCGGTCGTCGATACCGCGCAGGCCAAACGGCAGCAGCGGAATATAGGTCATGCTGTCACCCTCGGCCATAAAGTCGCCGCGCTCAAACTGCACCGCGGGCATGCCTTCCAGGCCCCAATCCAGACGGGCATGCTTGCCAAACTGAAAGCGCTCAGGCTCGTTTTCGTAGACCTTGCCATCGCCATAGAGCATGTAGCGCGCCATGAGGGGGCCGTTGTCCTGCGTGAGATTCTGCTCAGGCCAAGGAGCCTTAAACAGCGGCAGCGTATCGGGCTGAGCCGTCTTGGCGTCGACATAGCCGCCATACATATAGGGCACACGCCAAAAGACGAGCTCGGGAAAGAGCTCGCGCCCATGGTCGAGCCACGAGTTGTCCTGTCCCACGCCATCGGCAACGCCCATCACGCGCACCTTCTGATAGACCCGCTGCTGTACGGCGGGCCACTCGGGTGTGTCGTGATAACGCTCGGCAATACTCATGAGGGCACGAACGATAGTATTCATACCACCCCAGCTGAGCAGCCACAGCGTGCGGGGGTCGTCGTCCATGATGGCATCGGCGATGACGCGCGAACCGGGCGTCTCCTCAGTCACATCACCCTCAAAAGCAACATTTCCCACAAACGTACGCTCAATCATCTGTGCGGGCGTGGGGAAGGACGGCTCGCCGGCGGCAACGGCATTGGCCTGCAGCTGCGGCCAAGCCTGGGCGTATTCGTTGCTCCAAAGACTTTCGATCCAATGCTCGGGAAAAGGCCGATACTCGCGAAGCTCGCCGGCCAGCGGATCGGGCTCATGAGGCACAACATCCCAGGTATAGGAGCGCACACCCTTGGTCCGCCAATGCGAATTCACCTCGCCGAGCGTATGAACTCCATCCCCAAGAAAGTGATACTGCGAAGCCGTATACACCACAGCCTGCACATCAAGCAAATTAAGATACAGAGCCAAATGAACAAGTGAGTTCATATCATCGACTTCCATATCGGTAGTAACAATCACCCGAGTCAAATTTTGAGACATAAGCAAAGCTCCAACCAAAATAATTTCAGCCAGTTACGCGCAAGGCAAGACGGGACCCACGCCCCCATCGCCACCGACCCGTCGGCCCGCCGGAAGCGCCCGGCCAGGGTCACAGCAACGTCAACGCAGCGGGGACCGGGGTTTAGTCTTGCAAACATTCCGCAGGGGGCATGGGCAGGCGCAGCGCGAAGCGCAAAGCGCCAGCCCATGCATGCCCGAGGACGTTTGCAAGACTAAACCCCGGTCCCCGCGATGGGAGGGCTTAGCGGTCGACCCCGGCCGACCACTCCCAGCAGCCCACCGGCTCGCCGTCGATGAGTACGTTGCCCCCGTCGAAGTCTTGATAACACAGGTCGTTGAATTGGTGAATCCACACGCCATGGTTGAACGTCTTCTTGGCCGAGCCGTCGGCCTCGCGATACACGCCGGTCAGGTCCTCGACATGACTAAAGTAGGTGAGGTGCACGTTGGCATCGGCATTGCGCAGGCGCGCGAACAGCGGCAGCACGGTCTGTTGCGGGTGCACGAGCTCGTCGCCCTTTGAGTGTGTAAACCACAGCGGCGTCTTGGCGAGCGCGGCCACGTCCTCGTCCGTGGCGTTGTACCACGGGGCGCAGCAGGGAAGGCCCGCGGCGAAGAAATCGGGGTAGTCGGCGCACAGGCGCAGGGTCATAAAGCCGCCGTTGGAAAGGCCGGCGACCACGATGCGGTCGGTGTCGATGCGGTCGGCATGCTCGGCGACAAACTCATCGATAAGTGCCTTGAGCACGGGGGAGTAGATGCTCTGGTTGGAGTGACCAAGCTGCTCGACGCCGTTGTCCATCCAAAACGTGGGCGACTGCGGCACGAGCACCCAGGCAAAGCCGCCAAAGTAGCGCTGGATCTGCGCCTGGCTAATGGCCGTCACGCGGTTGCCGATATAGGCGCGCGTGGCGCCTTCGCCCTGCGTGGCGCCCTTGCCCTCGCCGGCACCGTGCAGATACACCACGAGCGGTGCCTTTTGGGGCACGACTGTGGCCTCGGGCGCAAAGGGGTTGAAGCATGCCGAGTCTTCGGCCTTAAAGCTGGGCTCAAAGAAGCCGTATTCGAGCGCGATGCCGTCGACGGCGGTCTTTTGCGTTGCGTTGCTCCAGCCTTTGAGCGCGGGGCAGATGTCGCCACGGCAGGTGTTAAAGATCAGGCCGCAGGTGGGATCGTCACCGTCGTTGCCGGGAAGGGCCGCGAGCTGCGTGATGCGCAGCTGGTTATCGAGCATGCGCGAGCCCATGACGCCGCCTTCGATCTTTTTGGTCAGGCGCTGCTCGGCGACCTCGAGCGCCACATGAGTGCCCACGGCGAGCTTACGTCCGTTCTCGTCGCACGGATATGCGCGGAGAACGTCGATGTAGCCCACCGAGGGCGCGGCATGGTCGGCGCCGCGCTCCTTGCGCATCAGAACCTCGCCCGAGCGCTCGTGACGCTCTACATATATATGGAAGGTGCTTGCGTCGATATCGTTGGCGCGCACGGTGCAGGGCAGGTCGAGTACGACCTTGCTGATCCAGGGGCCAAAGTCGCCCAAGGTGGTGACGGTTGCGTAGGTACACGATTTGAGTTCCATGAGCTGCCTCCCTTGTGCCGCGAGAGCTAAACGTGTGCGGCAATACAAACTAAACATGTTTAGTTTAATGCAGATTTGTAGAACAAGCAGATGAACTCGGTAAACGGCATAATTGAACACGCAGTGAACTACTAAACATATGTTTACTAGTTTCTATCTGGGGTTTTCTTGATGGGCTAACAGGCTATCAAGAGGCAACTCAAAGTAAAATCCCACGTAAATAGCCATATATCAATACATAGGCAAAGAGACGATTTACTGCCGCTCAGATACGCTCACCCCCGATTTCCTACCGTTCACCGGACTGTAGACGGCAAAATTGCCATAAATTCGGCGCTCCGTGTAAACTAAAGCCCGTAAACGTTCAGTAAACACCTTGTTTACAAAAGCGTATCCAAGGGTTCGGCAACCGTAAGGGGTTATAGTCGCCGGGCCAAAGGCGTGCCTACGCCCAAGCGGGTAGGCACACGAAGATATGGGGAGGGGTCCCATGGCAGTAGATAACAAACAGATTGCCACCGATGTCCTCGAGCTCGTGGGCGGCGCGGAGAACGTTACCGTCGCCACCAACTGCATGACGCGCCTGCGTCTGACGCTCAAGGATAACAGCAAGGCCGACGTGGAGAAGATCAAGAAGGTGAAGGGTGTTCTGGGTTGCCAGTTCGCCGGCAGCCAGCTCCAGGTCATCATCGGCCAGAACGTGCCCAAGGTACTCGCCGAGTTCGTCGCCATTTCCGGCGTCAAGCAGGGTGAGGCCGTTGACGAGAACCTCGATGCTCCCAAGGAGAAGTTCGAGCTCAAGAACCTGCCTAACATCATCCTCGACTATCTGTCCGGCTCCATGACCCAGCTCATCCCGCTGCTCATGGCTGGCGGTCTGTTCCGCACCATCGCGGCCGTCCTCGGCCCCACCATGCTCGGTGTGCTCTCGGCCGACGACCCGACCTATACGTTCCTCTACACCACGCTGTACGAGGCAACGTTTACCTTTATCCCCATCTACCTGGGCTATGCCGCCGCTAAGAAGCTCGGCGCCTCTCCGGTTCTGGGCATGCTCCTCGGCGGCGCTCTCATGGCCCCGTCCGTCGTGAGTGTCGCGACTCAGGAGGGTGGCGGCATCATCTCCGTCTACGGCATCCAGATCGCCGCTGCCAACTATCAGCAGTCCGTCCTGCCGATTATCCTTTCGGTGCCTGTCCTCTACTTCGTCGAGAAGTTCTTTAAGAAGGTCATGCCCGACGTGCTCTCCACGGTCTTCACGCCGTTCTGCACCATGATCGTTACCATCCCCATCGCCTTCATCGTCCTCGCCCCCATCGGCAACGAGATCGGTACGCTGATCGCTAACGCGCTCTTCGGCCTTGCTGACCTTGGCGGCATCGGTATCCTGATCGTCATGGCCGTCCTCGGCGCCTTCTGGCAGCTCTTCGTGGTCTGCGGCATGCACATGCCCGTCATCCTGCTCGCTCAGGTTCAGATCATCGCTGCCGGCTACGATCCCTTCGTCTTCGTTTCCACCAACTGCGCTATGGCCGCTGTCTGGGGCTGCGCCTTCGGTGCCTTCCTCAAGATGAAGAACCCCGACGAGAAGTCCCTTGCCATCGGCTACGTCATCTCCGCTATCGCCGGCGGCGTCACCGAGCCCGCGCTCTTCGGTATCCTCATGCGCTTCCGTCGTACCATGTTCGGCATGTTCATCGGCGGTGCCATCGGCGCTGTGTTCTCCGGCCTCATGGGCGTCACCTACTACCTCGCAGGCGGTGCTTCCAACTTCCTGGTCTTCACCAACTACCTGCAGGGTGGCCAGATGAACACCGTCTGGGCTATCGTTGGTATGGCAATCTCCTTTGTCATCGCCGCTGCCGTCGTCTTTGTCTCCGGCTTCTCCAAGGAGGAGCTCGCCGAGATGGAGGCCTAAGGCCAAGCCATTCGGTCACATATGACCTCACCTACACGACAGGGCCCCGTCAGGCGTAAGCCCGGCGGGGCCCTTCTTGCAAGGTAGACTGATGGGGCGGGTGAGCTTCGCCCGCGAGGGTTTGCCAAGCGGCGGAGGCTTTCGCGCGGGGTTATCGCGAAAGCCCCCGGCGGTTCGCAAATCCTTTATCAAACGAAAGGACACGCAGATGAGTTTGGGAAAGCTGACCGTCAACGGTCGTGAGGACGGGTTTCTCTGCGACGGCAAGCCGTTCTTTTGGTTTGCCGACACGTGCTGGAGCGCATTCACGAGTATCACCGAGGCGGACTGGGACTACTATCTGACCCGCCGCGCCGAGCAGGGCATGAACGTGCTGCAGGTCAATACCCTGCCGCAGTGGGACCGCTGCCTGCCCGACCTGGGCATCTGGCCCTACGCGAGCGAGGACGGCGTGCACTTTGACTGGAGCGCGCCCAACCAGGAATACTGGGACCGCGCCCGCCGCATGTGCCAGGCGGCCGTGGAGCACGGCATTCGCCCGGCGCTCGTGCTTATGTGGTGCAACTACGTGCCCGGTACCTGGGGTGCCAAGATCGCCGAGCGTTGCGGCGCCGAGGTTATGCCGCGTGAGGAGGTCCGTGCCCACGTTGCCCGCGTCGTCGAGAACCTGGGCGAGTTCGACCCCGTCTACGTAGTGACGGGCGATACCGACTTTGCCGGTGACGAGGCGATCGTCTATTACGAGGACGCGCTCGACGAGGTCGTCAAGCGCGCGCCCGAGGCACTGCGCACCATGCATATCAACCGCGGCAATCGTACCATTCCGGCGCAGTATCTGGGCCGTCTGGACTTTTACATGTTCCAGCCCGGCCACAACTACGAGGGCCAGCCCGAGGCATGGCGTCTGCCGCAGGACTTTATCGCCAACTATCCCAAAAAGCCGATGGTCAACTCCGAGCCTTGCTACGAGCAGATGGGTGCGTCGCGCAACGTCTACTGGCGTTTTACCGCGCAGGATTGCCGCGCGAGCGTATGGTCGTCGATTCTTGCCGGCGCCAGTGCCGGCGTGACCTATGGCGCGCACGGCGTTTGGAACTGGCAGACATCGCGCAGCCAGGGTTCGGTCCTGGGCGAGGGCTTTGACATGCCCTTCCGCTGGCAAGAGTGCCTGCAGTTTGCGGGTGTGTGGGACTTTGGCGCGATCGAGCATGTGCTTGCCAGCCTAGGCGCTACTGCCGGTGACGATGCGCTTGCCGTGGTTCCGGCGCAGGAGCTGCTCGATGACGCGCGCGAGGCCATCCGTGTGGCGCGCGTTGGCGATCGCGTCGTCACGTACCTGCCGCGCACCACGGCGCTCAAGTTTAAGCTCGACGGCGCGCGTGGCTGGACGGCGACGGTCCTCGACATGGAGGACAAGCGCATCGCAAAACTGCCCGTCCGTGACAACGGTGACGGCACCGTGCGCGTGGCGCAGCATCCCTTTGAGCACGACGCTCTGGTGATCCTGACACCCGAGCGCTAACGGCTCTTCTCCAACATTTACAACCCAGTCCCTTTCATAAGGCTGCGACGGAATGGTTCCTGCATGACGGCTTTAAGCTGTCAAGGGGAGCCATTCCGCCGCACTCATTGGGGACGTACTTAAATGAGTGGTTTAACTTGAGACGGGACTTTTTGACCGCCTGATGGGTCGCGCGCCACGATTCGGGCGTCACAGCAGCTCGCCGTGGCGGGCAATGTAGCGGCGCTTTGCCAGCTGAGTGAGCGCGATGTAGGCGGTGACGATGCCGATGAGCAGCGCGAAGAAGCTCGCCGGCAGCGGCAAGAGGCCGAGCGCATCGGCGATGGGGCTTGCCGGCAGCCAGGTGACGAGCGCCAGGCCCAGTACGGTGAGAACGCACAGCGCGGGCGCGGCGTGGTCGCGCGGGCTCGGCAGGCGCGGGGAGCGCAGCATGTGGATCACGAGCGTCTGCGACCACATGGACTCGACAAACCAGCCGCTCTGGAAGAGCGCCACAAAGGCCGCCATGCCTGCGGCGTTGCCCGTCCCGGCGAGCTCGGACCAGCTTGCGCCTACGGTGGCAGGGCACACCACAAAGAAGAGCGCGGCGAAGGTTACGATGTCAAACAGCGAGCTCACGGGACCCAACTCGAGCATAAAGCCCTTAATGGACGCGGCGTCCCAGGCGCGCGGACGGGCGGTCCAGGCGTCATCGACGGTGTCCCACGGCAGCGCGATACACACGATCTCGTAGACCAGCGACAGCAACACCAGCTGCAGGGCGCTCATGGGCAAAAACGGCAGGAACAGGCTCGCGACGGTCACGGACAGTACGTTGCCAAAGTTGGAGCTCACCGTGGTCTTGAGGTACTTGAGCAGGTTGCCGTAGGTGCGGCGGCCTTCGATGATGCCGCGCTCGAGCACACCCAGGTCCTTCTGAAGCAAGATGATATCGGCGGATTCCTTGGCGATGTCGACGGCCGAATCGACCGAGATGCCGCAGTCGCTCGCGCGCATGGCGGCGGCGTCGTTGATGCCGTCGCCCATAAAGCCCACGGTGTGGCCGAGCAGCTCGCGCATGACGCGCACCAGACGCGCCTTCTGCAGCGGCGAGAGCTTGGCGAAGAGGTGGGTGTGCTCGGCGCGCTCGGCAAGCTCGGCGTCATCGAGCGCATCGATCTCGGAGCCCAGCAAGACATTGCTCGCGTCGATACCGATCTGCTCGCAGACGGTGGCGGCGACGCGATCGTTGTCGCCGGTCAGGACCTTGACCGCCACGCCCTTGGCCTCGAGGGTGGCGACGGCGCCCGCGGCACTCGCCTTGGGCGGATCGAGGAAGGCCAAAAAGCCCATCAGCACCATGTCGCACTCGTCGGCGATGCCAAACTCGCCCACGCAGCGCGGATTGGTCTTCTGCGCCACGGCAATCACGCGCAGGCCCTCGGCGTTAAGTCCGGCGACCTGCTTTCGAATCTGGGCGAGCCTCTCGTCGGTGAGCGGCTGAGCGATGCCATCGACCTCGACAAAGGAGCAGATCTCGAGCATTTCCTCGGCAGCGCCCTTGGTAACCATCTGGGTTTTGCCTTGGGCGTCGGCGACAACTACGCTCAGGCGACGGCGCGAGAAATCGAAGGGCACCTCGTCGACCTTGGTATAGCGGTCGCGCAGGCTCTGGCCCAGCATGGAATCGGGCACGACGGTCGAGGGCGTCACATCGGCACGGTCGATGACGGCCAGGTCGATAAGGTTTTTGAGGCCGGTCTGGAAGAAGCTGTTCAAAAACGCATGGCGCAGCACGCGTGCATCCTCGTTGCCGTCGGTGTTGAGGTAGCGCTCGAGCACGATGCGGTCCTCGGTGAGGGTGCCGGTCTTGTCGCAGCACAGGACGTCCATCGCGCCGAGGTTTTGGATCGCCGGCAGTTCCTTGACGATAACCTGGCGACGGGCGAGGTCCTTGGCGCCCTGCGACAGGCTCGTGGTCACGATGACGGGAAGCATCTGCGGCGTGATGCCCACGGCCACGCTCGTGGCGAACAACAGCGCATCGATGACGTTGCCCTTGGTGGCGGCGTTGATGGCAAAGACCGCCGGCGCCATAACGAGCATGAGGCGCACGAGCAGCATGGAGACGCTCGAGACGCCGCGGTCAAACGCGCTCTTCTCGCCGCGCCCGTTGAGCATCTTGGCGATGCCGCCCAGGTATGTGTCCGAGCCGGTGGCAACGACGAGTGCCATGGCGGTGCCGTTTTGCACGGAGGTGCCGGTAAAGACGATGTTCTTGCAGGCAGACAGCGGCAACGCGGAGCTGTCGGCGCCCTCAATAACAGCTGCGGCAGAGGTCTTCTCGACGGCCTCGCTCTCGCCCGTGAGCGCGGACTCGATCACAAACAGGTCGCGCGCGGTGATGATGCGGGCATCGGCCGGCACCATATCGCCGGCAGAGAGACGGATCACATCGCCGGGGACGAGCTCGTCGAAGGGGATTTCGAGGCGCTCGTCGTCGCGCAGGGCGCAGCAGGTGTTAGAGACCAGGTCCTTGAGGGCCTCGGCCGCATTGCCGCTGCGGGCTTCCTGGATAAACTTCATGCCGCCCGATACCAGCAACATGATGCCGATGACGATGACCGTGGAGGGGTCGCGCTGCGGCTCGGGCACGGCGAGCACGTCGATGTAGAGCGAGACCAGCGCGAGCGCGGCGAGGATGCCGGCGAAGGGGTCAACGAATGCGTCGGCGATGCGGCGCACAAGCGTCTTGGTCGGCGCCTCGATGGTGTTGGGGCCGACGGCGTTCAGGCGCTCGGCGGCATGCTCGGCAGTGAGTCCGTCGGCCGTGGCGTCGAGCAGCACGAGGGCGTCCTCGGCGCTATGGGTGGCGGCGAATATGATGTTCTTGGACATGCCGGCGCGAGCGGCGGGGCGCGCCGTGCGGCGGCGCTTGGAGATGGCTTCGAGTACCGTGGCGGTTTTGAGCATCAGCATAGGGTCCTCCTTGTTGAAGGGAGTTAGCGTACGTGTCGTATTTGCTTCAAAAAACCTAGATGTCGCTCACGTCATGCTTTCAAACCACCACAAAGGGACAGGCACCTTTGTGGTGGTTTTGACGATCGGTTAGTGGCGCTTATGCGTGCGCGGAATCCTCGCGGCGTGCCGAGGGCGACATGCAGGTTTTTCGACTATGGCTGCCTTCCATGGCACACCCCCTTAAGGCCGGGCGCGGCGCGCTTTGGGTATCTCGTACCCGTTTTAATCCGCCCGTATTTTTGATGAGGGGGTTTGCCGTGTCAACCCCTTTGTTTGGAAAACCATTGCCCCTGACAAAGCCTTTACAGAATGCTGAGGCCCCAAAGCGCGCCCGCAACGCGCCTTGCCTGCGCTAAACTGGAAGACACGTACGCGATTACGAGAGGAGCCCGCATGGAGGCTTACAAGCAAGAGTTCATCAAGTTTATGGTCGAGTCCGATGTTCTTAAGTTCGGCAGCTTTACGCTCAAGAGCGGCCGTCAGTCCCCGTTCTTTATGAACGCCGGCGCTTACGTGACGGGCTATCAGCTCAAGAAGCTGGGCGAGTATTACGCCCAGGCCATTCACGATAACTTTGGCGACGACTTCGACGTGCTGTTTGGACCGGCCTACAAGGGCATTCCGCTGGCCGTCGTGACCGCCATTGCCTACCACGAGCTGTACGGCAAGGAGGTCAAGTACTGCTGTGACCGCAAGGAGGCCAAGGACCACGGTGCCGACAAGGGCAACCTTTTGGGCTATGAGCCCCAGGACGGCGACCGCGTGATTATGGTCGAGGATGTCACCACCTCCGGCAAGTCCATCGACGAGACCTACCCCAAGGTCAAGGCTGCTGCCGATGTCGAGATCAAGGGCCTTATCGTTTCCCTCAACCGCATGGAGGTCGGCAAGGGTGGCGTGACCACCGCGCAGAAGGAGATCGAGGCCAAGTACGGTTTCCCCGTCGCGAGCATCGTCTCCATGGCCGAGGTCGTCGAGACCCTCTACAACCACGAGATCGACGGCAAGGTCGTCATCGATGACGAGCTCAAGGCCGCTATCGACGCCTACTACGAGCAGTACGGAGTTAAGTAGGTTACGGCGTTTTACCAAACGCCGTAACCGGCCGACGCTGCGCGGGCCGCATTTGGACAATCTGACGTTCAACTTCAAGGGCGCGACCAGAAGGTCAGCGCCCTTTCGTTTCACGTCACCTTGTCTCAAATGCGGCCCGCTCGCTGTCGTTGCCAAGACATCGGCACTCCCGTTGCTGGCGATGCGGCATCTGGGGACACTCCTGATGTAGTCATTGGGGACGTTCTTAAATGACTACTTAGGATGAGCGTCCAAAATCCGCGCTCGTTCGATTGGCGCATGTCTACGCAGCGTAGGTTGTCGAGCCTGGCCTTCAAATGGATACTGACTGTCGAACCGGTTCACTCCATTTCTTCAATTTGATTGGACAGCCCATGAACCAGACACGGCAAACCAATGCCTCCCATACTTTTTTGGCAGCGCATGCCATTAAGCAGCTGCGCGAAGAGCGCGGCCTCACCCAGCGCGCCCTGGCGGAAAGCCTTGGTGTGACCGATAAAGCCGTCAGCAAGTGGGAATCCGGCCGCGGCCTTCCCGACATTTCCCTCGTTGAGCCTTTGGCCCAGAGACTCGGCATAAGCGTGGCTGAGCTTTTGGCTGGTGACATTCGGGCCAACGCCAACCGTGCAGGCAATATGCTCAAAGGCGTCTTTTACGTTTGCCCTATCTGCGGAAACGTTGTGCACGCGCTCGGAGAAGGCAGCTTTAGCTGCTGTGGCTCCACGATGTTTCCCCAGGAGGCCGAAGAGCCGGACGCGGACCACGCCTTTTCCATCGAGCGCATCGAGGACGATTGGTACGTCACGCTCGATCATCCCATGACCAAGGATCACTACATTAGCTTTGTGGCATATGCGACTATGGACGGCGTCTGCTTTAAGAAGCTCTATCCAGAGCAATCGGTGCAGCCGCGCTTCCATATTACCGGGCGCGGCAGGATATATCTTTACTGCAACCAACACGGGCTCTTTACGTCGCTGACGCCTCGCAAATAACGGCTGTCTATCCGCCCTCCTCATGCGTTTCCCAGGGGACCCAAAATGAGCGTGGATAATCTCCCGGTTTTGGCCTGTGTGCGGGCTCAAAGTGGGAGATTATCCACGCTCGTTATCTGAGTGTCCAAAAATCCACGCTCGTCGTTACTTGAGCCCGGGCAGGCGGGTGTAGGGAAACGACCGCTCGAGGAACTCGGAACAGCGGGCGTAATCTTTGGCAAAGTAGCTGCTGTAGAGCGAATCGAGCACGTATTGCACGGCGATGTGGCTGGCGAACTGCGTGATGCGGTGCGTCATACTCTCGTGGTCGCTCACCATGAGATAGGCGGCAAAGCCGGGGTGAATGCGGGCGCAGTACGGTGTGCCGATGACGATGACCGGGACGCGTCGACTGCTGAGGATCGGCAAGATCTCCCTGAGGTTGGGGGCAAGGCCGCTGTAGGAGATGACAATCGCCACATGGTCGGGGCCCGAGGCGAGCGCCGTACGCACCTGCGCCTCGACGCTGCCGTAGCACGTCGCGCTTTTACCGGCGGAAAGCAAGCGATCGCGGAACATTCCCGCTGGATACAGGTTATGCGAGCCCGTGTAGATGTCCACGGTGTCGGCGCGCATGACGAGCTTGGCGGCGTAGTCGAGCTGTGCGGGGTCGAGCAGTTCCTGCGTTTCGGCCAAGGTGGTCTGGTAGAGCCCCTCCATGCGCTCCATTACCTGTGCGGGGGTGGAGGTGGCATCGAAGGGAAAGTTGATGTCCACGTCGCGCCGATTGCCCGCCTCGGTCGCCTGGCGGATGAGCTCGACCTTGAGGTCTTTGAATCCCTCGAGGCCGAGCTTTTTGCAAAAGCGGTGCACGCTCGCGACCGAAACGTTGGCGCACGCGGCAAATTCCTTAATGGAAAGCCCGCGCACATCCTCGCCCATGGCGAGGGCCGTTTGCCCAAGTTGTTGCTCGGTGGGGGTGAGGCTTTTGCCCTGCGTGATCTTTCGCCTGATATCCATATGGCTCCTATGCGTTTGCGTCGCGATAAACCAATCATAACGATAAATAAAACGTTCGGCTTGGCTGGGAGTTTTGGTCCGCCGGTCTATGAACGACGGACCGCTCGACGCCGTGCGGGCTCAACATGGGGGCACTGTCCTTGTTGGGCCGTTTGCGCCCGGGGCGTTACCCGAGCACACGTACGGGCCCCAAGAGGCCGCTGGGCTCGGAGGGCTCGGTCATGCCGAATATGTCGGGGACGGCGTGATCGAGGGTGTTGATGATGTCGATCGTAAGCGCGTGCTCACCGGCCAAAAGCGCGCCGACCTCAAAGCGGTAAGGCGGACAGATACGGGTGCCGAGGGATTTGCCGTCGAGGGCGACGGTTGCGGTCTCAAAGACCTCGCCAAGGTCGATGACGGTGCTGGTGACCGCTTCGCCCAGGACAAAGGAGGCCTGGTAGCGGAATGTGCCGGCCTTGCCGGGGAACTCGGCCGAGGAAAGGTCGTGCAGGTCTGCAAGCTCAACAGGCTCGCCAAAGGCATCGGTGCCAGGGGCAGAGAAGGCAACCGCCCAGGGCCCGTCGATGCATGCGGCTTCGTCTCCAACGGTTGCCGCGCCGGCGGAACCTGTAGCCCCAAGGACCACGATGCAGCTCTCGTAGGGAGCCAACTCGAGCGTGCCGTCAAAGGCGGCGGGCTCGGTGCCGTTGAGCAGGTCGAGGCGCGCGCCTGCAACGGGTGTGCCGTCGGCAAGCGCAACCTGAGTGGAGATACCCTGCTTGGGATGCTCGTTGACGAGCATCAGATAGCTCTCGCCCGCCCGCTCGTAGCGCAGTGCGCGCAGCCAGGGCTGGGGCTCGGCGCAAACCACGGTCTGCATGCCGGTATTGGCAAGTGTGCCTGCGAGCCCGGTGGTCGCCAGGAGTTTGATGCCGGCGAGCGCGGTTGCATCCAGGGAGGCAAAGCCCTCGCGGCCTGCAGTGTCGCCGTCGTAGCGCTTGTTCGGCAACTTATCCAGCGCGTACACGGCAACGCCCGCGGCTGCGGCGCGCGCGGCAAAGTCGAGCACGGCTCCGCCGACAAACTCGGCTCCGGGCATCACCAGGCAGCGGTATGCCTGGCCGTTCACGCTAAAGCCGCTACCGTCTGCGGCAATTTCAACGGCATAGCGCCCTGCGTCCTCAAATGCCTCTGCTGGCACGATGTCAAAGTCGACCTGCGCGCGCATAAGCTCGGAGGCGGCATGCTGCATAAAGTTCGCCTCGCCTGCCCACTCGGCGTCCGCATGGTAGAGAAGCGCCGCCGGGGTCGTTGCACGCCCGCCGCTCAGCAGACTCGCCGTACGGTTCATGTAGCTCATGAGCTGCCCAAAGTGTGCAAACTGGGGGTTTTGGCCATGCGCATAGAAATGCGGCGGGCAGTCCCAGTCGGGGAAGGCGGCCATGCTAAAGGCATGCGGCACAAACCAATTGACGCCGCGCACCAAAAAATGATCGGCGATCCACTTCATCTCGCGCAGGCCTTCGTGCCATCCAAATGCGCCAAAGACCTCGGCCATGCAGCGCCCCTGCTTTTTGGGGTCGAGGTGTGCTGCCGAGGAGCCCAGCTTGGGCAGCACGTAGTTATAGAACTCGAGGTCCCATACGCCGCGTCCGTAGCTGTGAAGGCCGCGGTCCATGCCGGGTACCAGCTGGTTGATCACGATGTCGACGCCCGCCATGTCCTGACCGCCCACGGCGCGGAAGTAGTGCCCGGCGCCCACGCCCAGGCGCGCGTGGCAGTCCTTGTCCTCGATAACGTGGCCGATGTACTGCACGCCGCGCGCGCGGCACCAGTCTCCGAGCTGGTCGCAGAAGCACTCCTTATAGAGGGTGCTCGCGATGTCCATATAGACGTGGCGTACGTGCGCGCCGGCCGGCTCGCGGTCCCACAGGTGCGGGAGCTCGGCCAGGTAGCGCTCGCCCAGTGCAGCGCGTAGGCGACGCTCAAGCTCGGCCGACCAGGGTAGGGGCGCGGTGGCCTTGCCGATGAGCGTGTCCGAGATGCCATCGGGGCCCGTGGTGCCCTTCTCGTTGGCAAATCCGGGCTCATCGGAGAAAAAGCCCAGGATCGTCTTGCCAAACTCATCGCCCAGATGCTCAAAATGCGGCTCGTAGACAGCATCGATGAGCTGCGCCACCGAGGCGCGGTCGACCATATTGATGTAGTCCTCGTTGTAGGAGGTCTTGCCGCTCGTGAACATCACGCATGCCTGCGTGAGGCCCGCAGGTGCATCGAAGACCAGGCGGCTGGGGTTGCCGTCTGCATCGTCGATTACTCGGTAAGCGACGTCGACGGGGCTGCCGTCCTGCATAAATGTCACGCCGTAGAAGCGCTCCGTTTTGTCGAGCATGTTGGCGAGCGCGATGCTCGCGGCGGACGTGGGGCCCACGATGTCGAACGTGCGGTGCGTGAGCACGATCTTGCGGAGCTCGGGCACGGCCTCCTCGACGGCGCCGTTGGCAAAGCCCGTGGGGAAGTGCGCATCGTCCAAGATCCAGAGCTTAAGGCCCAGCTGCTTGCACTCGTCAATGACAAAGCGCAAGTCGCGCCACCAGCCCTCGCCGCAAAAATCGGGGTGTGGGCGGCTTTCGAGACAGACCTCGTGGATGTCGGCGCCGGCGATCTTTTCCAGATACTCGGCAATGGTCTTATGGCTCTCGCCCTTCATCCACAAAAACGGAAGCACGTGGTTGTCGTATGTGCCCTCGAGCACCTGCTGATAGTACGCGGTCATGGATCCTCCTTGGCTCGATCGGTCTGCTGCATAGCACAGATTATGGACGCGTCGGCGCGTTCTGCTAATATCTGAATCACGACGAACTATGACCAAATCAACGATTGGCAAGCCATGGAGATCGACGAGCTCGAGCGTAGGCTCAGCGAACTGAGCACCAGTGAGATCGCTTATAAAGACGGCATGGCATTTGATTGGTCGATTATGACCGAGCATGTCGAAATCGACGGATGCCCAGTGCGCAAGATTGGGCAGCCAGGGTTTGCCTATGCCCAGCCCGGCATGCCGCGTGGCCTGACGATAAGGAAAAACTCGCGCTTTAATGCAGTTCCCGAGCACGTGCATGATTACGTGGAGATGAGCTATGTGTATCGCGGGCGCTGCCCGCAGACGGTGGCGGGGGAGAGGCTCGAGTTGCGCCGCAACGAGGTGCTTTTGCTCGACGCCCTTTGCCCTCATGCCGTGGCGGCGCTCGGCGAGGACGACATCATGCTGAGCATGACCGTTTCACGCTCTTTTTTGCGCCGGAGTCTCGAGTCGAGCCTCTCGCGCGAGAGCGCGGTCTCGCGGTTTTTGTTCAACGCGCTCAACAGCGAGACGGACCATCGGGGCCATGTCCGTTTTCATTGCGGCGAGAGCCGTCGGATTCGGCGCTACATGCAGGAGATGCTCTGCGAGCTGTACGACCCGAGCCCCAACGGTTCCGAGATCGTCCTGCGTCTGTTTCAGCTGTTTTTGGCCGAGCTCATGGATTGCTACGAGCGCGAGCTGGTGCGCGGCGCGGCGGACGGCGCGGCGGGGCCCACTGCCCTGGTGACGGGAATGCTTGGCTATATCGATCGCGAATTCGCTGCATGCTCCCTCGAGGGGATGGCGGCGGAGTTTGGCTTGAGCCCTAATTATGCGACGGCGCTCCTCAAGCGACATGTGGGCAAGACCTTTAGGCAACTTGTGCAGGAGCGACGCCTGGTGCGTGCGGCCGAGCTTCTGCGCGGTGGCGCCACGGCCGGGGCGGCTGCGCATGCGGTGGGCTATGAAAACATGAGCTTCTTCTACCGTAAGTTTCACGACAAGTATGGCTGTACCCCCGCGGCATACCGCCGGTAAGCGCGGGGCGGATCGTCTTCGCTCCTTCGGTGTCAAAAAGTTTCAGCTGCAGCGCTGTTGCAGCGCGCGTCTGCGAAAAGAAGTGTCCAAATCGGCGCCTTCGCCCTGGCCTGGAGCGACTCGGCGGCATACTCGTTTCATCAGCAACACGCATGAGCGAGGAGACACTTATGGGATTCCCCGAGGGTTTCTATTGGGGTGGCGCTACCGCCGCCAATCAGTTTGAGGGCGCTTGGAACGTGGACGGCCGCGGTCCGTCGGTCGACGACCACTTCTTGGGCGGCAGCTACAAGGAGCCGCGCCAGATTACGATCGACATCGACCCTAATCGCTTCTACCCCAACCATGACGGTATCGACTTTTACCATCACTACGAGGAGGACATCGCGCTGTTCGCCGAGATGGGCTTTACCATGTTCCGCATGTCCATCTCTTGGAGCCGCATCTTCCCCAACGGCGACGACGCCGAGCCCAACGAGGCCGGCCTCGCCTTCTACGACCGCGTCTTCGACTGCCTGCGCGCTCACAATATCGAGCCGCTCGTGACCCTGTCGCACTACGAGATGCCCTATCACCTGGTCGAGAAATACAACGGCTGGGCGAGCCGCGAGCTCATCGGCTTCTTTGAGAAGTACTGCCAGACCGTCTTCGACCGCTATCAGGACAAGGTCAAGTTCTGGCTCACCTTCAACGAGATCAACTGCGGCACTCAGGACATGGGCAACCTCTTTGAGACCAGCATGATTCAGGGCTTTGAGGGCCCGGCTTCGGCGGTCCATGCTACGCCGCAGGCTCGTATGCAGGCGCTGCATCACCAGTTTGTCGCCAGCGGCCGCGTCGTGCGCTATGCCCACGAGCATTACCCGCAGTTTAAGATGGGCAACATGGACTGCTTCATCCTCTCCTATGCCGCCACGTGCGATCCGGCCGACGTGTTCGCCACGCAGCAGGAGATGAATACCATGAACTGGTACTGCTCCGACGTGCAGGTGCGCGGCAAGTATCCGTTCTATGCCAAGCGCTTCTGGGCCGAGAACGATGTCGAGCTTGTGATGGAGGACGGTGACCTGCAGGATATCGCCGACGGCAAGGTCGACTTCTACACCTTTAGCTACTACATGTCCGGCACCGTGGGCACCCACAAGGATCACGAGATGACCGAGGGCAACATGACCTTTGGCGGCAAGAATCCCTATCTGGAGTCCACCGACTGGGGCTGGCAGATCGATCCGCTGGGTCTGCGCATCGCCCTCAACGAGATTTACGCCCGCTACGAGATTCCGCTGATGGTGGTCGAGAATGGCATGGGCGCCTACGATGAGGTCGAGGAGGACGGTTCCATCCACGACCCGTACCGCATCGCCTACTTGCAGAGCCACATCAAGGCCATGGGCGAGGCCATTGCCGACGGCGTCGACCTGATCGCCTACACCTGGTGGGGTCCCATCGACCTGGTGTCCGCCGGCACCGGCGAGATGCGCAAGCGCTATGGCTTCATCCACGTCGATAAGTACGACGACGGCACCGGTACCTACGAGCGCCGCCGCAAGGACAGCTTCTACGCCTACCAGAAGATCATCAAGTCCAACGGTGCCGAGGGCCTGGATTAATCGACAATATGAGCGCCACTGGGGAAAAGGTTTTGGGAAGGGCTTGGAAGGGCTTGCGATTCGAACCCTCACCTTAGTATTTTGGCCATTTGGCACTATAATCACCATAGGCATGCGCAAAACGTTGCGCTTAATCAAGAGGAGAAATCGTATGGGTCTGTTTGACATGTTCAAGAAGAAGGCTGAGCCCGCGGCTGCCGCTGCTCCGGCCTCCATCTCTGCTTCTGCCGGCGCCGACGTGCTGTGCTCGCCCGTCAAGGGCAAGGTCATCAAGATGGCCGACGTGCCCGATCCCGTCTTTGGTGGCGAGGTCCTGGGCAAGGGCTGTGCCGTGTGGCCCGAGGACGATCTGGTCTACGCTCCCTGCGACGGCAAGGTGACCGTCACCATGGGTCACGCCGTGGGCCTACAGTCCGATAGCGGCATCGAGGTTCTGGTGCACGTTGGCGTCGATACCGTCAACATGAACGGCGATGGCTTCGAGGGCTTCGTCAAGGCCGACGACGTCGTGAAGGCCGGCCAGCCCATGCTCAAGATCGACCGCGCCAAGATCGCCGCCGCCGGCTACAAGGACTGCGTCGTCGTGGCCGTGTCCAACACCGCCGAGTTTGCCGATGTCGAGCTCGCCGTCGAGGCCGACTCCGCTGTCGCCGCCGGTGACGCCATCGTTAAGGTCGTCCGCAAGTAAACTGCGGCATCATAAGGATGTGCAAGGGTGGTCGGGTTGTCCGGCCACCTTTTTTATTGCACCGCGGGGAAGCGTTTTATTGCACGTTGGGCGGGCTCGCAAACCGTTCGGACGCTAAAACGAACCGACCGCGCCTTCGTGCCGTCGAGGGTGTTAATAAGTTGATAGTATGGGCTTACTTTTTACAACGTGCGCCGCGTCTGGGAAGCGCGGTGCCGCTCATTGGGAGGAACAACATGAAAAAGAAGCTGCTGCTTGCGCCCCTCATGGCCGTCTTGGTTGCATGCGTGGTCGTGCTTTCCGGCTGTGGAGGTCCTTCGGTCGAGGAACTCATCACCGAGGATCTTACGACGCAGTTTGACGAGGTCAAGAACGGTGGCGACGACTTCCTCTCTGGTCTGGAGGAGGCTTCGGGCGACGAGTTCGAGCAGCTGGGTATCGATCCCAAGGAGTACGCCAAGACCTATCTCGAGGGCTTTGACTACAAGATCGGCGACGTGACGGTCGACGAGGACAAGGGTGTCGCGACCGCCGAGGTCTCTATCACCTGCAAGTCTATGAACAAGATCGTCGAGGACTTCTCCACTCAGTATCAGGAGAAGGTCGCTGCGCTTGACACGGTTCCTTCCGATGACGAGCTGTACAAGATGGCCGGTCAGGTTATGGTCGATGTGACCAAGGCCACCGAGCCCAGGAAGACCACGGTTATCTTCAAGTACACCTGCAACGACGACGGCGAGTGGTCTGCCGATGACTCCGTCAACTCCGAGATGATGGATGCAATGCTGAGCTAGTTTGTTGCGGCGTTTTACCAAACGCCGCAACTGCTCGACGCTGCGCGGGCACCAGAGCGACAACTTGTCATTCAAAGAGGACGGCATGACCAGAAGGTCTATGCCGTCCTCTTTTCATGCCAATTTGTTCGCTCTG
>UQOQ01000014.1:0-46853 GCA_900542715.1 uncultured Collinsella sp. | reverse complement strand
GCATTTCGGCGTGCCCGTGTTCGCGGGGAAGGCGTCGGACAAGTTTACCTGGTCGATGACGTCGGAAGAACTTGCCGCGACGTGCGAGCTGCACGATGGGAACCTCGCTTCCGCGCTCGCCGAGCTCGAGGGCGCGCAAGAGGGACTGCTCGTGCTCGACGAGGCGCTCGACGCGCTTTCGAAGGGGCTTGTCGACGAGGCGCTCGTGGACCGCGCGCTCGATATGTCCGCGCGCGGCGTCGAAGTAGCGCTCACCGGGCGCGCGCCTTCCCGCAAGATCGTGGAGAAGGCCGACTACATAACCGAGATGCGGTGCGAGAAACATCCCTACGAGCAGGGGATATGTGCAAGGGAAGGAGTGGAGTACTAGATGGATTCCAAGGAGATGGCGCCCGGCGACATCGAGCGGCGCAGCTTCGAGATTATCACCGAAGAGCTCGGCGGCTGCACGTTCCCGCCGCTCGAAGAGCCCGTCGTGAAGCGCGTCATCCACACCACTGCCGACTTCTCGTACGCCGATTCTCTCGTGTTCACCCATGACGCCGCGCACTGTGCGCTCGACGCACTGCGCGCAGGGGCCACGGTGCTCACCGACACGAACATGGCGCTCGCAGGCATAAGCAAGCCCGCGCTCGCGAAGCTCGGCTGCAAGGCCGTGTGCTTCATGGCCGACCCTGATGTCGCCGCGGCTGCGCGCGCCGCGGGCACGACTCGCGCCGTTGCGAGCATGGACAAAGCTTGCGGCATCGAGGGTCCGCTCATCGTGGCCGTCGGCAACGCTCCCACAGCACTTCTGCGCCTCGCCGAGCTCATGGACGTGGGGAAGATCGCGCCCGCGCTCGTCGTTGGGGTGCCGGTCGGGTTTGTGAACGTGGTCGAGGCGAAAGAGGAGCTACTCGCGCGACGCGTGCCGGCCATCGTCGCGAGGGGCCGCAAGGGCGGCTCGACCGTGGCGGCTGCCATTATGAACGCGCTGCTCTACCAGATCACGCGCACAGGCGGCCCGAAGTGACGGCTCCCGCATCCGCGCCGGCGCTGCGCATCTTCGCCGGCACCACCGAGGGCCGCCTTCTGTGCGAATGGGCGAGCGGGGCGGGCATCCCCGCCCGTGCCTACGCGGCAACAGAGTACGGAGGCGAACTTTTGGGCGAGCTTCCGGGCATCGAGGTGCATGCGGGCAGGCTCGACGAGGCCGACATGGAGCGCGAGCTTTCCGGCGCGCGCATCGTCGTCGACGCCACGCACCCCTTCGCTACGCTCGCAAGCGGTAACATCCGGGCCGCTTCGCTCGCCGTGGGTGCACGATGCCTGCGCCTTGCGCGCCCGGTCGAGGCGCTGCCCAAAGGCGTCGTGTCGGTCGCGTCGATCGCCTGCGCGGCGCGCTTTCTCTCCGAGAACCCGGGTCGCGCTCTTCTCACGACGGGGAGCAAGGAGCTTGCTCCCTACACGCGCGTCGCCGATTTCGCGGAGCGCTTCTTCGTGCGCGTGCTCCCGCTGCCCAGTGCTATAACGAAGTGCATCGACGCGGGGTTTTCGCCGTCGCACGTCATCGGCATGCAGGGGCCCTTCACCCGCGAGCTCAACGAGGCGATGCTTCGGCAGGTGGGCGCCCAGTGGCTTGTGACCAAGGACTCGGGAACCGTAGGCGGCACGGCCGAGAAGCTCGCCTCCGCGCGCGACGTGGGAGCGCGCTGCATCGTGGTCACCCGTCCCGCCGAGGGAGGCGGGGCCCTTTCGCTTCGGGAAGTGGAAGACGTGCTCTTACGGGAGTTCGCGCGCTAGGCGCTCGCCGCGCCTGCGCGCCCTCTCGCCCGCGAGGAGGAGCGCCCCGAGCAAGCTCGACCCGTACAAGCCCGTCATCCATCAATAGCTCGAGGACGACGCCCAGAACTGGCGCAAACACCCTTCAATAAGTTGCGGTGAAATAGTGTCTGTTTTAGCTGCTAGATAGCATATTCAGTCCCTGATTCACCGCAACTTGTTGGTGGTGGCTTACTGGTAGCTGGTGGTGGCTTACTGGTAGCGTAGGCACTCCACCGGGTTGAGCTTTGCCGCGCGGCGAGCGGGGTAGAAGCCAAAGATTACGCCGATGCCGACGGAGACGCCGAAGGCCAGCAGCACCGTGGCGATTGAAAAGCTCGGTGTGATTTGCCCGCTGGCACCGAGCTCGCTGAGAACCCCTGATCCTGCAGCAAACATCGCAAGGCCCCAGGCCAGCAGATAGCCAATCAGGACACCCAGTAGGCCACCGGTGACGCACAGCGCCGAGGACTCGGCCAAAAACTGCGCGGTGATATCGCGACGACTGGCGCCCAAGGCACGGCGAATACCGATCTCGCGGATGCGCTCAGTCACGTTGGTGAGCATCATATTCATAATGCCGATTCCGCCGACAAGCAGTGAGATACTGGCGACAGCGCCCATGATGAGCGAGAAGGCGCCCATAAACGAGTTGAGTGCATCGATGGCGCTTTTCATGGAGGTCGCCGATACGCTGTCGTACTCATCATCCTCCGAGATGCCCTTCATCGCGCGCACCTTAGACTCGATGGTCTTGCAGAGCTCGTCCATGTCTGTGCCCTCGGCGGCAAGTGCCGTCACGCTGGGGAATGAAGGATTCTCGTCGCCAAACAGGCCGGAGATGGTTTCGCGTGGCATATACAGCGTGAGCGAGCCCATGGAGTCGCTGCCGCCATCAATCACGCCTACAATCTGCACCTCGCCGTTGGACACCTTGATGGTTTTCCCCAGTGCGTCCTGTTCGTTGCCGTAAAGCTGATCGGCGCCGCCGCGGCTGATGAGCGCCACGCGCGAGCCTGATTGAGACTCTGCCTGTGAATAGACACGTCCCGCAACGAGCTTGCTGGCGCCCACGGCATCGAGCATGTCGCTATCGACGCCGTGTGCCATGACGGTATAGCTTTTATCCCCGACCTTGTACTCGGAATAGGCGCTATCGACGATGCCGATCTGCTCAATCTGCGGCACCAGTTTGCGAAGCTTTTCCACATCCGAATCGGTGAGTTCTTGGGACGAATAGATCTCTACCATGCGGGCTGCATTGAGGCCCAGGCTGTTGACCAGGCTGTTTTGGATGCCGCCGATGAGCGAAGTCATGGCGATGACCGAGGCGATGCCAATGACGATGCCAAGGATGGTGAGCAGGCTGCGTCCCTTGTTGGCCTCGAGCGAGTGAAGGGCTTCTTGGACAAGATCGCGGGTGCTCATGCCTTCGCTCCTTTCGGCTGATTGCTGGTTGCAGAAATCGCGGGCAGGTTGTTGACGGCCCCGCGTAACGTATTCGGTGTATGCGCGACATATGCGCCGTCATGGATTCGCCCGTCGCGAATGGTCACGGCACGATCGGCCTCGGCGGCGATGCCGGGGTCGTGCGTAATGAGAACGATGGTCTTGCCGCGTTCCTGGAGCTTGTGGAAGGTTTCCATGACGAGCGCCCCGGTTGTCGAGTCTAGATTTCCCGTTGGCTCGTCGGCCAAAATGATGGGCGGGTCGTTGACGAGGGCGCGCGCGATGGCGACGCGCTGCATCTGTCCGCCCGAGAGTTCCGATATGCGGTGGTCCCAATGGTCGACCGGCAGTGTGACGGCTTGCAGCGCGTGCACGGCGCGCATCTCGCGCTGGCTACGCGGCACATTGGTGTAGGACAGCGGCAGCATGACGTTTTCGATCACCGTCAGACGCGGCAGCAAGTTAAAACTCTGAAAGACAAAGCCGATGCTCAGCGCGCGCACCTCGGTGAGCTCATCATCGTCGAGCTCGGCGACGTTGAGCCCTTGCAGGAAATAATCACCCGCCGTCGGCTTGTCCAGGCAGCCCAGGATGTTCATGAGCGTCGACTTGCCCGAGCCCGAGGGGCCGGTGATGGCGACGAACTCACCGGGGTTCACCGCCAGGCTCACGTTGTGCAGGATGTGGGCGCAACCGGCCTCGCTCTCAAAGATGCGGTGCACGTTGCGGATGTCGATGACGGGACGCATTACTTGCCCTCGTCGGCAGACATATTGTCGCCGCCGTCTGCCGTCATGCCTGCGCCGGTATCCGTCACGATGGTGTCGCCGTCGCGTAACTTGGTAACCGGGACGTCTGGGTTGATCTCGTTGCCCTGGTCGTCGCGCTTGACCTGCGTCTTACCGACTACAGCCTCGTTGTCGTTTTGCGTCACGACGGTCACCTTCACGCGGCGCGTCTTCTTGCCTTCCGAATCGGTGGCCAGATTGACGTAATAGTGCTCGCCATCTTCGGTCATCAGCGCCATGGTCGGCACCATAACCACGTCGTCGAGCTTCTCGGTCACTACCGAGACCTCGGCAGTCATACCCGGCTTAAGGCGACTGTCGGGTGCTTCGATGAGGATGTCGACGTTAAAGGTCACGCTGCCGCCGCTACCGGAGCCGGAGTCAGAGTTTGCCACCGAGGCGATAGCCGTGACGGTGCCCTGGCTCACGATATCGGGAAACGCGGGATAGGTCACGTTGGCGCTTTGGCCCACGGCAATTTTGGCGATATCCTTTTCGCCCACCTGAACCGTCACCTTCATCTTGGACAGGTCGGCGATTTGCATGCACTGCTTGCCGCCGCTCGTGTCGCCTTCGCCCATGATCATGCCTCCGGTTACCGTGGCACCGACTTTGGCGTTGAGCTCGACGATGTTGCCCGAGCTGGGGGCCTTTACGGTGCGCTCGGCCGCCTTTGCCGTTGCCTGCTCGAGCGTTGCCTGGGCCGAGGCGAGGTTGCGCTGGGCGGTCGAGACGGCATTTGCGTTGGCGTTTGCGTCCGATGGACCGGTCGATCCGTCACTGTCCGTTGTCGGTGCGGCCTGTGCGGCCGCGAGTGCCGCCTTTGCATTGTTCAGGTCTTCCTGGGCGGCCGCGACCGCGCGCTGCGCCTCGGAAACAGCGCTATCGAGCGCGTCGTTCTTAATGGTCATGAGCACGTCGCCCTCGTTGACGCTCTGTCCTGCCTGAACGTTGATCTGTTCCACCGTACCGTCGACAGAAGGGGAGACGACCGATGCCGAGATGGGCTTAAGCTGCCCCTTGGCTTCGACTGTGGTGGTAAACGTGCCTTCGGTGACCATGTCGGTCACCGGTCCGTTGGTGCCTGCGGGTTGCGCGTTGATGACCAGCGTTGCGATGATGGCAATGAGCGCGATGGCAACAACGACACCGACGGCGATACCGCGTCGGATGAGCTTTTTGCGCCGACGCTCGGCACGCTTTGCCTTGAGCTTTGCATAGGCTTCTTCATCGGAGATATCGGTCGAATCGTCGAGACTCGTTTGGGGCTGCTTGGTGTCTGCAGCGCTGATAATCGGCAGGGTCTCGGTGGCATCTTGGGGCATGCGATCGGAATCGTCAGGACCCGGATTGATCGTGGGGACCTTGGACATAGCGTCTCCTTTATCGATGTGGCTCCGATAAGTATATACGCCCGTCGCGATAGGCGGGCGTATAGAAGTTGCGGATGACGGTACTGTAAGTTTTGTCGCCGTGCTGTTTACTTGTTGTAGACGTTAGCTGCGTTACGAGTGCACGACCACGCAGAGGCCGACTTTGATGCGCTCGTGGAGCGACTTGGCATCGGCCAGACGCAGGTTGATACAACCGTGGCTACCGCACCACTTGTACGATTCGGCGTTATCGAAACTCGAATCGTTTTGCCAGGTGGCGTCGTGGAATCCGACCATATTGCCCTCGAACGGCATCCAGTAGCTTACCGGGCTCTCGTATTTGGGCTTGCCGGTCTCGGGGTCCTTGGCACCGATGAGTTTGCTGGCGCCATCGTTGCTGTTGATCTGCCATACGCCCTCGGGGGTGGCGTCTTCGCCCGGTTTGCCAGAAATAAAGTTGGCCTCCCACACGATGTTGCCGCTCTCGTCGTAGTAGCGCGCATGCTGCTCGGACAGGTCGACGTCGATATAGGCCTTCCAGTCGGGCTCGCCCTTGGCGGTAAATGTGTCGGCCTTCTGGGAGTACTTGATCTCGATTTCGCCGGTCTGCTTGTTGTTGATGGCGTCCTCGACCTGCTTGGCGAGCGAGCTGCTGTCGATGGACCAACCAAAGTCGCCGCCTTCGACGGCGCACTGCTTGCCATCGGCGCGCGTCCACCAGCGAGTGGAGCCCACGGTATTAAAGCCGTTGGCGAGCTCGGCTGCCCAGCTGCTGATCTGCGACGTATCGAGCGTGGGGTTGGCCGGATCGGCAAAGCTGATCCACTGCAACACGGAGCTGCCATCAACCTTGCCGGCATCCTCGCCGTTGAGCTTGAGGGTCACGTTGACGCCCAAGAAGTTGTTGGCGGCATCGCATGCAGACTGAATCTGATCATCAGTCAGCGTTCCGTTGAGCAGCTCATAGGCATCGTTGCCGAGCTTGGAAAGATCTACGGTCTCGGCCAGCGAGGCAAGCTCGAGCTCGGCATACTTAATGACATGCTCGCGGTTGAGTTTTTCGTTGGAGCGCGCCTTCTCGACGGTAAACTTGCCGGCCTGCTCGTCATAGGAGCTATTGGCCTCGAACGCGCCCGAACGCCCCTCGTTAAACTCGTCGATGGCGGCGCCCAGATCCTTCTCAAACCGCTTTTGGTCAAAGGTGTCGGAGAGCATGGACAGGTCGACGTCTTGATCAAGATCGACTTCGTTGGAGCTAGCGGTTGTTTTGGTCTTGCCGCTTAAGGATTCTACAAGGCGAACCGGCCATACAATGGCTTCGTTGCGGCTGATAATCTCTTTTGCGGCAGCTTCGCCGTCGACAATGGGCTCATCGGACTCGGGCTGATAGGTCCAGCTAAAGTCATCGCCTGTCACGGTGAGCTTATAGTGCTTCCAAGCCGAGTTGACCTTGGTGGCGGCAGACGAAGCGTTTGAGAACGAGACGTCGACGCCGGCGATGGTGGTGTTGGGGTAGACTACCTGCGAAAATGCTACGACGCCTACGATATAGACAATGACGATAAGACCCAGGAGGACAAAGAGCGTCGACTTTTTGCCCGACTTATTGTTCCCGGTGGGTTTGCGCGCGGGGCCGCGATCGCCTCGACCGTGCGTGGGGGGCTGCTTGGGCGTATTGCCGTTTGCCTGGCGCTGCTGACGTTGCTGGCGCTGCTGGTTCGGGCGTTGCGAAGCGTTTGCCGCACCACGCTGCTGACCGTGGCTCGGCGCGATAGGACGCGGCGACTGAACGCCGCCGGTGTGCCTGCTCGGCTGCTGCGGATCGGGAATCAGTTGAGTTCGATCGTTTTGCGACATCGTATGCATATCCTTCGGATTTCGCCTTGCGGCTCATCGTGTTTTTACTGGGCTTGCATTATAGCGATTACCTAGTTGATTGTGGTATGGAAACGGTGGCATTCAAAAGAGGTGGGACATTTGTCCCACCTTCGAGTCGTTCTTTGTCGCTATCCGCACACACCGCATTTTGCACAGGCCGAAAGTGCGGCCGGAGCCTGCGCGATGCCGCCCTTTGCCGTCTCGCGCAGCGTGGCCGGCAACGCGTGGCCCACCGAGAGCACGACGTGCGCCATCTGGTCAAACGGCACCAGGCTCTTAATGCCGGCGAGGGCAAGCTGTGCGGAGCTAAAGGCGGCTGCCACACCGATGGCATTGCGGTTTTGGCACGGCACCTCCACGAGGCCGCCCACCGGGTCGCAGACCAAGCCCAGCAGATTACTCAGCGCGATGGAACTGGCATCGAGCGCCTGCTCGGGTGTGCCGCCGAGCATCTGCACCAGCGCGGCGGCAGCCATGGCGGCCGCACTTCCTACCTCAGCCTGGCAGCCGCCCTCGGCGCCGGCAACGCAGGCGCTCGTGGTGAGGTTGAGGCCGATGGCGGCGGCGCAATAAAGGGCATCCATGACCTGCTCGTCGTCCAGCTGCAGATGGTCTGCGAGCGCCAGCACGCAGCCGGGCACAACACCCGCGGATCCTGCCGTCGGAGCTGCGACGATCACGCCCATGGTGGCGGAGCGCTCGAGCACGGCCATGGCGCGGGCCACGGCGTCGGTCTGGACGGCGCCCATCAGGCTTATGCTCAGATCGTTTCGGCTGGTGGCATCGACAAGCTTTGCCTCGCCGCCGATGAGGCCGCCGAGCGAGCGCTGTGGATTGGAAATGGGGGCTGTGGTCTCTTCGCGCATGACGTCGAGTACGCGGCGCATGGCGGCGATAGCGTGTGCCTCGCCGGTCAGACGTGCCTCGCGCACGGCCATGACGGCGCCGATGTTGAGCCCCAGTTCCTCGCACGCATCGAGCAGCTGCTCGCCGTCGTCGAAGATTTCCTTTGCCGAGACGCCGGGGGAGAGCGACGAGGCAGAACCGGGGAGCTCGATAAAGGTCGCGTAATCGACATTGTCGAGCTTGCGGAGCATGGGGACGACGGTGTCGTCGGGGGCGCCGTCGGTCTCAAAGACGGAGTAGGCCTGGCCGCCCACTTCGGTGCGGTAGGTGCGGCAGAAGGCGATGTTCACATGGGCGTAGGCGAGCAGGTTGGTGAGCGCGGCGAGCACGCCGGGGACGTCCTGGTGCGCCACGAAGAGCGTGGAATACATGCCCGAGATGTCGACGCCGACGCCGTTAATGCGGCTGATGCGCATCTTGCCGCCGCCCAAGCTCTCGCCGCGGACCTGCGCCGTGGCGCCCGTGGCGTCGACCATATCGATGTCGACGGTGTTGGGGTGGATGGAGGCGTCGTCGCCCTTGATGTCAAAGTGATATTCGAGGCCCTGCTCACGTGCGAGGTCAAAGGCCTGCTTGATGTTCTCGTCATCGGTGTCGAGGCCCAGAATGCCCGCGACGAGAGCGCGGTCGGTGCCGTGGCCGCGGTAGGTGTGGGCGAAGGAGTTCCACAGGCCAAAGTTGACTTTGGTGATGCGGCCTTCCAGCAGGCTGGCGGCAACTTGGGCGCAGCGCAGGGCGCCGGCGGTGTGCGATGAGCTCGGGCCGACCATGACGGGGCCCAAGATCTCGAATGCCGAGGTCGTAGCTAGTGTTTGTGGCTTGCCTGCCATGGGTGCTCCTGTTCTATCCCGTCGTTCCGAGGGCTTTGGTATTTGGTCGCCTGCTCTACAGTCCTGGCTCGCACGGAGGCCACATTAAGTGGCCTCCGGCTCGTGCGGAACTCGCGACCGACCAAATACCAAAGCCCTCAGAACTTAGGATACATGGTAGGGGCACGCTTGCTGCAAAATTCATCAGCTGGGAACCTATTCTGCGTCCCATGTCGACTCATCTTCGCCACCGGTTAATAAAAAAGAGGTACCGGTTGTTCCGGTACCTCTTTTTGGCGTGTTTCTATTTGGCTGTGGCTTTTCTCGTAAGCCTACAGGCCACAGGCTGCTTTGAGTTCTTCGACTCGGTCGGTATTCTCCCAGGTGAAGTCGGCGTCTTCGCGGCCGAAGTGACCGTAGGCTGCCGTCTTTTCGTAGATGGGGCGACGTAGGTCTAGGTCGCGGATGATTGCGCCCGGGCGCAGGTCGAAGGTCTTCTCTACGGCCTCGACGATCTTGTCCTCGGCAACTTGCGCGGTACCGAAGGTGTCGACCATGATCGACAACGGCTTGGACACGCCGATAGCGTAGGCAAGCTCGACTTCGCAGCGGTCGGCCAGGCCGGCGGCGACCACGTTCTTGGCGACCCAGCGCGCGGCATACGCGGCGGAGCGGTCAACCTTGGTGCAGTCCTTGCCGCTAAAGGCGCCGCCGCCGTGACGGCCGTAGCCGCCGTAGGTGTCGACGATGATCTTGCGGCCGGTGAGGCCCGTGTCGCCCATGGGGCCGCCCACGACAAAGCGACCGGTGGGGTTCACGTAGATGTCCGCGTTGTCCCACGGCATGTTCTCGGCGGCCATGACCGGGGTGATGACGTGTTCGATGAGGTCGGCCTTGATCTTGCTCATGTCCTCAATCTCGGCGGCGTGCTGCGTGGAGATGACGATGGTCGTGACCTCCACGGGCTTGCCTTCCTCGTAGCGCACTGTGACCTGGGTCTTGCCGTCGGGGCGCAGGTAGGGCAGGGTTCCGTCATGGCGCACGGCAGCCAGGCGCTCGGCCAGGCGGCTTGCCAGGTAGTGCGGCATGGGCATGAGGGTCTTGGTCTCGTTGGAGGCATAACCGAACATCATGCCCTGGTCGCCGGCGCCGATCAGGTCGATCGGGTCGGTGGTGGCGCCGGTCTGGGTCTCGAAGGACTCGTCAACGCCCTGGGCGATATCGGGCGACTGCTCGTGGATGAGGCTCATAACGCCGCAGGTGTCGCAGTCAAAACCGAACTTGGCGCGGTTGTAGCCAATGCGGCGGATGACGCCGCGGGCGATTTCCTGTACGTCGACGTAGGCCTGGGTGCGAATCTCGCCGGCGACGATGACCGTGCCGGTGGTCACGAGGGTCTCGCAGGCGCAGCGGACGTTCTCCACGTTGGCGGGCACACCGTTGGGCGCAATATAGCCCTGCTCCTGCAGCTCTATTTCTTTGGCGAGGATTGCGTCGAGGACGGCGTCACTGATCTGATCAGCGATCTTATCGGGATGACCTTCGGTCACCGACTCCGACGTAAAAACAAAGGACCCGTGTTGGGGTGGGATGGAACGAAGTTCTTCTGACATGATTGTCCTTTCAAAAACGTGTCCCAGCGACCGTTACCATTCCGCCGGGCTCTCTATGCAAGGGCACATCATAGCGCGTAAATCAAACATTCACACCCTTTCCGCACCTACTCATTGGGGACAGACTTAAATGACCAGCCAATAGGAACACTCTTACGGCACCTGGGGACGTTCCTTATGTGTCGGCACTTGGGGACGGTCCTTTTCTGCCGGCAGTTTAGGAACGTCCCCAAGTGACGGCAGTTTGGGACACTCCTGTTCAGTTAGCTTCGAAGAACGTCCCCAACGAATGGTCATTTAAGTCTGTCCCCAATGACTGGGTCGGTGCCCTTTGTGCGGAGGTTGCTTTGATGCTTTATACTGATGCGGTTAGACATCCATCCTGCAATCGAGGAGATTTCCATGGCATCAGACGTTCGCGTCCGCTTTGCACCCTCACCGACGGGCAAGCTGCACATCGGCGGCGCCCGCACCGCTATCTATAACTGGGCTTTCGCCCGTGCTAACGGCGGCACGTTCATCCTGCGCATCGACGACACCGATCCCACCCGTTCCACCGACGAGAACACGCAGATCATCCTGCGCGCCATGCGTTGGCTGGGCCTGGACTGGGACGAGGGTCCCGAGGTGGGCGGAGACTTTGGCCCCTACGCCCAGACCGGACGCCTGGACCTGTACAAGCAGGCTGCCCAGAAGCTTTGGGATGAGGGTAAGGCCTATCCCTGCTTCTGCACCAAGGAGCAGCTCGACGCCGATCGCAAGTCCGCGCAGGAGCGCAAGGATCCCTTCCAGGGCTATCAGCGCCGTTGCCGCGATCTTGATCCCGAGGAGGCCCGCCGTCGCATCGAGGCCGGCGAGTCCTACGTCCTACGCATCAAGGTGCCCGAGGACCGCGGCGACGTCGTCATCCACGATGCCGTCCACGGCGAGGTGACCTTCGACGCCAAGGAGCTCGACGACTTTGTGATCTTCCGCTCCGATGGCACGCCCACGTACAACTTTGCGACCGTCGTCGACGACGCCATGATGAAGATCACCCATGTCATCCGCGGCGACGACCACCTGTCCAACACCCCGCGTCAGGTCATGGTCTACGAGGCCCTCGGCGCGCCCGTGCCCACGTTCGCCCACATCTCCATGATCCTGGGCGCCGACGGCAAGAAGCTCTCCAAGCGCCATGGCGCCACCTCGGTGGAGGAGTACCGCGACGCCGGCTACCTTTCCGACGCCTTCGTCAACTACCTGGCGCTGCTCGGCTGGTCGCTCGACGGCGAGACCACAATCATCCCGCGCGATGTCCTGGCCAGCAAGTTCTCGCTCGACCGCATCTCCAAGAACCCGGCGACCTTCGACCCAAAGAAACTCGACTGGGTCAACGCCGAGTACATCAACGGCATGTCCGATGCCCAGTTTGCCGACGAGATCATGGTCCCCGAGCTGCACGAGGCGGGTCTCATCGAGGGCAACGTCGAGTACGGCGAGGATTGGATCGATGCGCTTGCCGCCATCGTCAAGCCGCGCACCAAGATGCCGGCCGACGCCGTGACCGTCGCCGCTCCCATCTTTGCTACGGCCGAGACGCTCGAGTATGACGAGAAATCCGTCAACAAGGGCCTGGCCAAGGAAGGCATGGGTGCCATCCTGGACGCCGCCAAGGCCGCGCTCGAGGGCGTGGACGAGTGGGCAGCCGCGAACATCGACGCCGCGCTTGAGCCGCTTCCCGAGCAGATGGACCTCAAGAAGCGCGTGGTGTTCCAGGCCGTGCGCGTCGCCGTTTGCGGCAACATGGTGAGCCCTCCGCTGGGCGAGACCATGGCGCTCGTCGGCCGCGACGACTGCCTGGCACGCATCGACCGCGCCCGCACGATGGCGCTATAGTAGACGCGTAAACGCATGTATCCGAGCCCCGTTCACCCGAGCGGGGCTCTTGTTTCTAAAGACGTATGGGATGGGAGGTACAGAGACCATGGCCGAGCAACTGTCACTGTTTGGTTCGCCGGAATCGGAGGAAGCTCCGAAGTCCGCGGCCCCCGTCGCCGCCCCGGCGCAGCCCGAGCCCGTATCCGAGCCCGTCCTCGCCTACGCGAGCGTGGTCCTGGACATTCCTACCCGTGCGCTCTCCGAGCCGTTTGCCTACGGCATTCCCGACTCCCTTGCCGACGAGGCCCAGGTCGGATCGACGATCCTGGTCCATTTTGGCAACCGTGCGGCCGCAGGCTATATCGTCGACATTGCGCCAGAGCTGGCCTATCTGCAAGGTATCGACGCCCTCGACCCTTCGCGCATCAAGCCTATCGAGGCTATCCTCAGCAAGCCGCTCTTTACCGCCGAAGCTGCGCGCATTGCGCGCTGGATGAGCCGCGAGTACGTCGCGACGCTTTCCGAGTGCCTGCGCCTGTTCTTGCCCCCGGGTGGAAGCCCGCGCGTGGTCAAGGGCGATGACGGCGTGTGGACCGTTGAGCGCCCCGCCGTCAAACCCATCCAAAACCGTTGGGTCATGCTCACGCCCGAGGGTTTCGACTACACGCCGCCCAAGACCGCGGTCCGCCAGCGTCAGCTCATTGAGGCACTCCAGTGCGGACCGGTCACGACGCGCGATCTCAACCTGCTCTACAACAGCATGTCGGCGACCATCAAAGCGCTCGAAAAACGCGGCGTCGTAGTGGTGGAGGAGCGCCGTGCCTGGCGCGGTTGCAGCGAGCAGACTACGCTGTCCTCTGCAAGCGGCAAACCGCCGGTCGCGCTTACGAACGGTCAGCAGCAAGCGCTCGCGCAGATCGAGCGCGCCCGCCTTGACGCCCATGGCGACGTGGTGCTGGTTGACGGCGTCACCGGCTCCGGCAAAACCGAGGTCTATCTATCCGCCATCGAGCGCGTGCTCGCGGCTGGCCGCTCTGCCTGCGTGCTGGTACCCGAGATTTCGCTGACAGCCCAGACCGTCGGCCGCTTCCGCTCGCGCTTTGGCGAGACGGTCGCGGTTTTCCACTCGCGTCTTTCGGCTGGCGAGCGTCTGGACCAGTGGGATATGGTCGCCAGCGGTGCGGCCCGCGTGGTGGTCGGCGCCCGCTCGGCTCTCTTTTGCCCGCTCAGCGACTTGGGCCTCATCATCATCGACGAGGAACACGAGACAAGTTACAAGCAGGGCTCCAGTCCGCGCTACCACGCGCGCGAGGTGGCGGCCGAGATGGCGCGGCGCTATCGCTGCCCGCTCGTGTTGGGCTCCGCCACGCCTTCTGCCGAGGCCCTCGACCGGTGCCGTCGTGGCACGTATAACGGTGCCACTTGGACGCGTGTCGAGATGCCCGAGCGCCCGGGACACGCCGTGCTTCCCACGGTCCGCATTGCCGACCTGCGCCGTGAGTTTTCTCACGGCAGCCGCTCCATGTTCTCAAAACCCTTGATGGAGGGCTTGGAGCGTGTGGTCGAGCGCCGCGAGAAGGCCGTGCTGCTGCATAACCGCCGTGGCTTTGCGCCGTTCCTGATGTGTCGCGAGTGCGGCTGCGTTCCCACCTGCAACCACTGCTCCACCGCGCTTACGTATCACGAGCGCACGCACACGCTGCAATGTCACACATGCGGATCCTCCTGGCGCGTGCAGCCGTATCCCGCGCCCACGAGTCGTTGCCCCAAATGTGGCAGTCGCTACCTGGCAAAAATGGGGCTGGGCACGCAGCAGATCGAGGACGCACTGCACCAGATGCTGCCCGAGGACGTCGCCATCATCCGCATGGATGCCGATTCCACGCGCGGCAAGGATGCGCACAAAAAGCTGCTCGAGCAGTTCGATGCGGCCGATTGCGCCGTGTTGCTGGGCACCCAAATGATCGCCAAGGGTCTCGACTTTCCCGAGGTCACGCTCGTGGGCGTGGTCAATGCCGACTTCGCCCTCAAGCTGCCGGACTTCCGCGCAGGGGAGCTCGCCTACGATCTGCTGGAGCAGGTGGCGGGGCGCGCCGGCCGCGGCGATCGTCCCGGCGAGGTCATCATCCAGACCTATCTGCCCGAGGATCCGGTCATTCGCGCCGTCGCCGAGCACGACCGTTCTATCTTTACCGACTACGACCTTGACCAGCGGCGCGACGCGCTGTATCCGCCCTTTGTGCGCCTGGTCAACATTTTGGTGTGGTCGACGAACGCGGATGACGCGCAGGACTACATTGGGCGCATTGCAAAGCTTCTTAAGCGCCGCTGGCATGCCGCCGCGCCCGACTTTTTGAGGGCGGGGAGTGCCATGCCGCAGGTGCTGGGCCCGGCTTCGTGTGTAATCGAGAGAGCCAAGGACCGTTACCGCTTCCATCTGCTTGTGAAGTCGCCCGTGGGGTACCATGTCTCTGATGATATCGACGCCTGCCTTAAAGAGGTGGGCTCTGTGCGCGGCGTGAGCGTGAGCGTTGACGTCGACGCCTATGATTTGATGTAACAACCCGAAAGGATGGCCATGGAAGCCAACGGAATCGTACTGTCGCCCGACCCTCGTTTGCGCCAGGAGTGCGCCGTCATCGAGGAGATCACCCCGGCGATCGAGGCGCTTGCCGAGAAGATGAAGAAGATGATGTTCGAGAACGGCGGCTGCGGCCTGGCTGCTCCGCAGATCGGCGAGCTTCTTCAGCTCGTCACCATTGACTGCGACTACAGCGACAAGAACGACTACGACCCATACGTGCTCATCAACCCTGTCATTGTTGAGCAGAGCGACCATCTGGTACCGTTTAGCGAGGGCTGCCTGTCCATCCCTGGCATTAGCTGCGAGATCGAGCGTCCCGACCATGTCGTCGTCGAGGCGTACGACTTGGATGCCAACCTGATTCGCTATGAGGCTTCGGGCGACCTGTTCTGCGTGTGCCTGCAGCACGAGATCGATCACCTGCACGGCAACACCATGTTCGAGCGACTGAAGCCGATGCAGAGGATCAAGGCCGTCAAGGAGTACCAGGACGCCCTGGCCCGCGGCGCTCGACCGGGCGAGACGGAGTAGGTCCCACCGTCCCCGGGGCGCCCGCCCATATCATCCCGTGCTCAAACATTCTCGCTGCGCTGCGAAACTGCGCGCGGGACGATATAGGCGGGCGCCCCGGGGACTACGTTGACGCTGCTTGCCTCGCCCGGGTGCCGTCGGGCCAGGGAGGGGCGTCTTCCCTGATAATTGCTTTGTTGGAAGAGCTGCTTTTATTGCGGCTCTTTCTTTGGTTTTGGGTATATTTGTTCTTGTTGAAATGTTATTGCGGATGGGCTGGTGACTTGGCTTTCCGCTGCTCTTTGTAGCCGTCTCGGCTTTGGTTGAGAGGAGACGATCTTTATGCGAATTGTGTTTATGGGTACGCCCGATTTTGCTGTGCCCTCGCTGACTTCGCTTGTCGAAGCTGGGAATGAAATTGCGCTTGTTGTTACTCGTCCTGATGCTGTTCGTGGGCGTGGTAAGAAGCTTGAGCCGTCTCCTGTTAAGGCTAAGGCACTGGAGCTGGGGTTGCCGGTCATTGAGGCTAATCGTATGACGCCGGACGTCATCGATCAGCTCGAGGCTGCCGATGCCGATATTTTCTGTGTGGCTGCCTATGGTTGCATTTTGCCTGATCAGGTGCTGCATATGGCGCCGCTTGGTATTGTGAATGTTCATGCTTCGCTACTGCCTCGTTGGCGTGGCGCTGCTCCCATTCAGCGTGCGATTCTTGCTGGTGATGAGATTGCTGGCGTTTCTATCATGCGCATTGGGCATGGCGTGGATACTGGTGCTTATTGTGCTCAGGCTTCCACGTCGGTTGCCGGTAAGCATGCCGAGGCGCTGACTATGGAGCTCGCTGAGCTCGGCGGCAAACTGCTTGCCGATACGCTTCCTTCTCTTGCCGATGGCACCGCCGTGTGGACTGAACAGGATGAGGCGCTCGTTACCCATGCTGCCAAGATTTCTAAGCAGGAGATGCGCTTGGATCCGCAAATGGCGGCGCTCGATTGCGTGCGTCATGTGCTGGCCTCGTCCGATACCGCGCCTGCTCGTTGCTTGATTGCCGGCAAGACCGTGCGTGTGCTCGATGCTGCGGCGGCTGAGGTGTCGCTCGGCGAGGGTCAGGTTCTCGTTCAGGCTAAGCGTGTTTACCTTGGCCTTTCCGATGGCTCGGTTGAGCTGCTCGAGGTTAAGCCTGACGGCAAGCGTGCTATGTCTGCTTCTGCTTGGGCTGCTGGCCTACAGGGTGCCGATCTTATCTGGGGTGTATTGTCATGAGCAAGCTGTCTCCCGCGCGCAAGCTTGCGCTCGATGTGCTGATGGAAGCCGATCGCCGCGGCATGTATGCGCGTGACGTGCTCTCTGCTCGCGCTACGGCCAAGGCCATCGACCAGCGCGATTCTGCATTTGCCGCCCGCTTGGCGCTGGGCGTTGCCGCCACACAGGGCATTTTGGATGAGCTGCTCGACCAGTTTCTCGATAAACCCAAAAAGGTTGCACCGCGTGTTCGAATGGCGCTTCGTATCTCGGCCTTCGAGATGCTCTATCTGCATACGCCTGGCCGCGTTGCCGTAAGTCAGGGTGTTGAGCTGGTTCGCTGCGGTGCTAAGTCTGCCGCGGGCCTGGCTAACGCGGTGCTGCATAAGGTTGCGGACAATGTTGAGGACTTTGCTACTGCGTCCGATGTGGATGAGTCTGAGCGACGCTTGGTTCGTCTGTCGCGCCTGATGGGTCTTCCTCGCTGGCTGTGCGCTCGCATTATGGCATCGTTTGACACGCCAGAGGGTGCGCTTAACTTTGCCGGCAATCTGGCCCCCGCGCCGCTGGCCCTGCATGAGAACGCCTTTGCGACTAAGCTCGATCCGTATATTTCGCAGCTCGTTGCGCCTGTCTTCCCGGGCTGCCATGCCCCGGTTGATGCCCAGGTTACCGTTGCTTCGGGTGTGTTTGAGCGTGCTGCCGCGGTGGCATCTGATCTCAACGCGCAACTTATCGCCACAGCTGCCACGCGCCCTGGTAGCTGCCTTGAGCTTGGTGCCGGTCGTGGCACCAAGACCTATGTGATGATGTGCCAGGCCAAGCGTGCGGGCTATGAGCGTCAGCATACGGCGCTCGATCTGCATGATCGCAAGTGTGATCTGAATCTCGCTCGCCTGCATAAGGCCGGTATTCAGGGCGTTCGTACGGTTTCGGGTGATGCTTGCGAGCTTGATGAGGTGCTCACATCGTTTGATGCCATGCTTGGCGAGCCTGCCCTGTTCGACACGGTGTTTATCGATGCGCCGTGCTCTGGCACCGGCACCATGCGCCGTCATCCCGAGATTCCGTGGCGCCTGACCGAGAACGACGTTACGACTGAGCTGCCTCGCCTGCAGCTGACGATGCTCAAGGAAGCAGCCGCGCGCGTGGCTGCCGGCGGTGAGCTTATCTATGCCACCTGCTCGGTTTTTGATGAAGAGAACACGCAGGTCGTGGATGCTTTCCTGGCTTCTCCCGAGGGCGCCGGCTTTACCGTGGCACCGCTCTCAGAAGCCCAGATTCTGCAGCTGCCCGAGTTCGCACAAGCCAAGAAGCTCGTCTCCGTTCGCCAAAACGACCGCGGACTTTTCCAAAGCGTCCCCATAAACGCCGACTCCTACGACGGCCACTTCTGTGCCAGGTTGATTCGCAAGCAGTAAAGAAGTTGCGGTGAAATAGGGATTGAATAGCGGCTTCTGCCCGCCAAACAGTCCTTATTTCACCGCAACTCAGGATTTTTCTGGGACGGGGATTAATAAATCGGGTGTGAAAGTAAGCGGTTGGGCTCGGTAAGTTTCCGATGCATAAACCGATCGCAGATTTAATATTGAGAGGTTAAAATGATCGATCTTAACAATGACAAGATTGATAATCCTGAAGATAATACTCAGGAAAATGAAGATGTTGAGAATTCTTCGATTAAAAAGCGGGTAATTATTGGTTCTGGTATCGTTGCTCTGCTTATTGCTGGTTGCGTCGGTGGTTATGCTGGTTACAATTACAAACAAGCATGTAGTGAACATAATCAGCAGGTTGAAGTTTTGTATACAAAGGCTAGCGATAGTGTTGTTGCCTTTAAAGTTGATCCTAGGCTACTAACATTTGAGCAACGTCTTGATACCATTAGAAATGCTCAAAACAATAAAGAGATGTTGAATAAAGAGATCTCTGATGACAAATTTAAGTATGCTGATGGTACTTCCCCTGATTGGACGAAGTTGCTTAATAAATACGATTCCATCATTAAAGACTGCCGTAATGCTCAAAATAATGAGTGGAATACTTCTCTAGTTGATCATGCTAATTTTGATGTGAATTCTACTGAAGATACTGACTCTCTCCAGCAGCATATTAATAGCCTCAATGGTCTTCTTAATGATATTTCTAACAAAGATAATCAGAAGCTGATTTTTGAAGATGCCAAAAAGGATTCTAAAAAATTCATCGATCAAATCAATGAACAGATTAGTCATTATCAAACTCGTATTGATGATTTAAACAAGGCAAAAGCTGAAGCTGAAGCTGAAGCGAAGGCTCAAGAGGAAGTAACAGCACAAGCTCAACAGCAGACTTCTCAGCAGAATAGTTATTCTAGCGGTAGTAACTATTCTAATAATAATTCTGGTGGATCTTCTAGCAGTATTTCTTCTTCCAATAATAGTGGTGGTAAGTATGTCATTCGTCAATTAGATCAATATGATGCAGCTGGTAACTATATCGGGTCTACTCATTGGTATAGCGATGGTACCTGTGACGATCCCTATTCTGCCGGTATGGGCGGATTTTAAAATATACTATTTTTTAAAAATAATTATCGACCCATAGCGCAAAGAAGCGGCCCCGCGATCGGAGTTGATCGCGGGGCCGCTTGTCACTAGTGGTTATGCGGGCAGTTGGCGCAGCAGCCGCTTGTGGCGTTGGTGCTGGAGCCGCCGCTTCGCTGGTCGGTGTTGTAGAAACCGCTTCCGTCGAACTTAATGCCGCTGGCTGAGAACGTCTTGGATGCCGGGGCGCCGCAGCTGGGGCATACGACCTCGGGTGTCTCGGACATGGGGTGCTCAACCTCAAACACGTTGCCGCAGCTCGAGCACTTGTAATCGTAGCGCGCCATAATACTTCCTTTTCAGCACAAAGCGGGCAGATCGCTCTGCCCGCATAAATTCAAACAGCTGTAACTGTACCCTATATCGGGGGTTTTATCACGCTTCGCCCCAGAATCTATGGGTGCTGCGCAGGAGCTTCGCAGTTTTGCCCTCGGCTGCCGCAACGTCGGCCTCGTCAGCTTGCCAAGTCCAGTTGCCCGTGGCCACGCCCGGCACGTTCATGCGTGCATCGTCGCCCAGTCCCAGCACGTCCTGCAGCGGCATCATCACGAGCGGAGCATCGCTTGCCAGGGCATTGCCCATGAGCTCGCCAGCCAATGCAATGCCGCTCGGCTCGTCGCCGCCTGCAAAGGAGCGTGTGCACCATCCGGCAAGCGTCGAGGTGTCGTGTGTCGAGGTATACAGGATCTTGTCTGGTGTGGGATGAATTCCGCAGCGAACGTCGTAATCGCTAAACTCTAGCACGTCCATGCCGGGGAAGCCGCAGGTCGAAGCCATCGCGTGAACACCGGGCGTCAAATAGCCTAGGTCCTCGGCGATAAAGTTAAGCGGACCCAGCTCGTCGTAGGCGGTCTGGAACAGGTCCTTGCCCGGTCCCGGAAGCCAGCGGCCGTCGGCACAGGCCTTGCCGGCGGGGATGCTAAAGTAGCTGTGGAAGCCCAGGAAGTGGTCCAGGCGCACACGGTCGTAGAGCGCGAACGCACGACGCAGGCGATCCATCCACCAGCTATAGCCGTTCTTCTTCATGTGATCCCAGCGGAAGGTGGGGTTTCCCCACACCTGGCCCTCGGGCGCAAAGTTGTCGGGCGGCGCGCCCGAAATCTCAATCGCCTTGCCGGTGTCGGACAGCCAGAAGTTCTCGGGCTCGCTCCACGCGTCGGCCGAATCGTCCGAGACATACATGGGGATATCGCCGATGACCTCGATGCCCTTCTTGTGCGCATAGTTCATGAGCTCGCACCAGGCAAGGTCAAAGCGATACTGCATGTACGCCTGCAGCTCGGCCTCGTCGTGGAAGCGCTTGTCATCAATTAGATACTCGTTGTAGCGCGCGACATCTGCCGGCCAATCGTGGCGCGACAGTCCCTCAAAGTGCTTCTTTACCGCCATGTAGACGCAGTACTTCTCGAGCCAGTCGGCGTTGCGATGTTTAAACGCCGTGTACAACGGATCGGCATCTTCGCCTCCGTGGGCCTTCCAGGTAGCAAAGTCGGCGGCCAACTCCTCGTGGCTCTCGGGCAGCAGGTCGATATTGCCTGCAAAGGCCGAAGGCCCAGCGTAAGGGGAACGGAAGAAGTCCGTCGGGTTGACGGGCAGAACCTGCCAGTAGCGCATGCCCATGGCGGCCAGGTGGTCGATAAAACGTCGCGTGGGCACACCGATTGTGCCGGGCTTGCCGTCATCGGTCGGCACCGAGGTGATGTGGCACACGACGCCCGCGCCGTGATCGAGCGGCTCCTGCAGGCGCTTCTCGGCATGGTGATAGATGATCGAAGAGCCCAGCGGGTACAGGTCGAGCGTAACCGTACCGTTGTGGATTTCGCACTCGTGGCCGCTGATCACGTCGCTTGCGCATTCGCCGAGCGCCGGAATCGTCACGCAGTGCGAATTGCGCAGGCTGCGGTTGATGATAACCGTCGCGGCCTCGCCGTCTTTGCCCGTGCGGGTGTAGGCCAAGACGTCGTCGTTGAGCGCGAAGGCCTTGATCTCGCCATTGACCATAAAGGGTAGCGCGCGGCGCACAGCAGACGCGTTCTTAACAATGGCCAGCGTATCGAAGTCGTGGAGCTGGTCCTTGGTCGGCAGGGTACGGCGGTTGCCCGGATCGGTGAGGCCCTCCAGGCCGTACTCATCGCCGTAATAGATCGAGGGCACTCCTGGGAAGGTCATCTGCATGAGCGTTGCCAACCAAAAACGGCTCTTGGCCAGGCCCATCGAGTTCTCGTCCAGGCGCCATTTGCTGCGCTCGCTCTCGGGCAGCTGCGACTCGTCGGGGCCACCGCCGAGCACCGAGATAATGCGCGGGCGGTCGTGGCTCGAAAGCAGATTGAGTGCGCAGGCCAGCGCCTCGCGCGGGTAGTTCTCGCGCAGGGTTTCGATATCCTCAGCAGCTTGATAGGCATTCTTGTAGCCCATCAAAAAGCCGATGACCATATCGCGGAAGGGGTAGTCCATGGCAGAGTCGAGCTCAGAGCCCTGCAGATAGCGGCGCAGGTGGCCATAGCTGATCTTGTTGGAGGCGTCCTCCCAGACTTCGCCGAGCAGCAGCGCATCGGGTTTCTCGGCGAGCACGGCCTTTTTGATCTCGGCCAGGAAGTCATCGGAAAGCTCATCGGCCACGTCCAGACGCCAGCCATGGGCGCCGGCGCGCAGCCATTTTCGGATCACGCCGTCCTTGCCCAGGAGCCGCTCGCGCACCAGTTTGGAGCTCTCATTGATGGCGGGCATGTTGCCCACGCCCCACCAGCAGTCATACGAGCCGTCCTCATGGAAGTAAAACGCATCGCGCCACGGTGAATCCTCGCTCTGCCAGGCGCCCACGCCGGGATAGTTGCCGTAGCGGTTGAAATAGATCGAATCGTCGCCCGTGTGGTTGAAGACGCCGTCCAGGATGATGGAGATGCCCAGCTTCTCGGCTGCCTGGCACAGCTCGGTAAAGTCCTGCTCGGTGCCCAGGATCGGGTCGATCTTGGTGTAGTCGGCCGTGTCGTAGCGGTGGTTGCTCGCGGCCTCAAAGATGGGGTTGAGGTAGATGGCCGTAAAGCCTAGCTCGGCAATGCGGGGCAGGTCATTTTGGATACCCTTGAGCGAGCCGCCGTAAAAATCCCAGGTCTTGATGGAGCCGTCTTCGGCACGCTCGTACTCGGGCGGTTCGTTCCAGTCCTCGACCATGCGGCGCTGGATTCCTTTGCGCGGTTTTTCAACTTCGGCAAGCGTGCGTTCGCGCCAGTTTTCGTCGCGTGCATAGCGGTCGGGGAAGATCTGGTACACCATGCCGCGCTCGTACCAGGCGGGGCGGTTCTCGCGGTGCTTATAGACGGTAATCTGGAAGGACGGAACCTCGGCGTAGTCGTAGGTTACGCCCTCGCCGCCGGTGCGGCCCTGCGGCGCGCCCAAGCGGACCTCGGGCTGGCCCTCGATATTGCAGATAAAGCTGTACCAGATAAGACAGGGCTCGGTGCACTCAAGCTCTACGGTAAATATGCCGTCGCCTTCATGCGTCATGGGATACCGAGACTCGCCGATCTCATCGACCCAAGTGCGCAGGGTGAGCGTTGCCTGGTTGGGGTCGGCATCCTCCAAGATCACCGAGAGCGAAACGGAAGCGCCAGTGGTCACAGCGCCAAACGGAGTGCGAAACTGCGGCAGGCGGCTGTTGTGTATCAATCTCATAGTACGGTCCAGTTCAATAGAATCATGGCCTGCTGGCCATGGGCTTTACGCACAGGATGTAAGTATATCTGTTGTACACAGGCTGTATAAACAACATCCGTTTACCATCGGCGAACGGTTGTCCTAGAAAATCGTTTTACCACTACCTACAGAGAAGGGGCGCCCGGTTGGAGCGCCCCTTGCTTAGGGTTTGATGAGGTTTTGGATCGTCTGTGGGCTAGCGACGCTTGCGGGTGGCCGTTGCCTTGCGGACGGAGGTCTTCTTGGTCGGAGCCTTTTCCTCGGTCGAAGCGGCGGGGGAGACCGGGGCCTCCTTGGCGGGTTCGACCTTTGCCGTAGCCTTCGGAGCGGTCTTGACCTTAGCGGCCTTCGGTGCCGGCTTGGGCTTTGCCTCGGGCTTGGTCTCCTCTTTGACGGCGGCGGGCATAGCCTCTGCCTTAGGAGCGGCAGCCTTTGCCGTGGTCTTCTTGGCCGTCGTCGTGCGCTTTCGCGTGGTGGTCTTGGCAGCGGGCTTGGCCTCGACGGTTGCCTCCGCCTTGGACTCTGCAGGCGTCTCCTCGACCTTGGCTGCCGGCTTTTCGGCTGCCTTGGTCGCGGCGGCCTTCTTGCCAGCGGCGGTCGTGCGCTTGCGCGTGGTCGTTGTCTTGGCAGCCGTTGTTTTAGTCGCGGCGGCCTTGACCGTCGTAACCTTCTTAGCGGTCGTCTTACGGGTCGTGGTCTTCTTAGCTGCGGGCTTTGCAGCGGGCTTGACCTCGTCCTCTGCCTCAAGAGCAACCTCAGCCTTCACCTTAGGCTCGGCCTTTGCGGGCTCAGCCTCAACCGGCTTCTCTTCGGCCTTGGGCTCCTCAGCGGCCACCGGCCCAGCAACAGCTTCAGTCTCGTCGACAACAGCCGCCGGCCTCTCAATCTCCGGGTGCATAAAGAAGTACAGGTCCAGATACTTATCGGCCGAACGCGTCCAGCTAAAGTCCTGGCTCATGGCCTGCGTGACCAGCTGGTTCCATGCCTCACGGTTATCCCAGAACAGGCGCGCTGCGCGGAAGACCGCGTCGCCCATCTCGTCGCCATTAAAGTTGCTAAACGAGAAGCCCGTACCCTCGCCGGTAAACTCGTTATACGGGATCACGGTGTCCTTCAAGCCACCGGTCTCGCGCACGATGGGCAGGGTGCCGTAGCGCATGGCGATGATCTGCGACAGACCGCAGGGCTCAAACTTCGAAGGCATCAGGAACATGTCGGCGGCGGCGTACATACGCTGCGACAGTGCCGGATCGAATTCGATGCGCGCGGCCATGGTGCCAGGGTACTTGTCCTGGAAGTAGCGCAGGCCGTCCTCGTAGTCGCGGTCGCCTGTGCCCAGCACGGCCACCTGAACGCCGCCGGACAGGATGCGGTCGAGCGCGTACATGACCAGGTCCATGCCCTTCTGGCGCGTCAGGCGCGTGACCATCACCATGAGCGGACGGTCGTCGCGAACCTCGAGGCCTAGCTCTTCCTGCAGCTTGGCCTTGCACACGGCCTTGCCGGAACGATCGTCAATCGTGTAGTTGGCGGCAATGCGCTTGTCGGTTGCCGGGTCAAAGCCCGCCACGTCAATGCCATTCAAAATGCCCTGCAGCGCGTAGGAACGCTCGCGCAGCACGCCGTCCAGGCCCTCGCCAAACTCGGGTGTCTGGATCTCGCCCGCATAGGTGGGGCTCACCGTTGTGATGGCGTCGGCATAGTGCAGCGCGCCCAGCATGTAGTTGATGCTGCAGGCGTCGCAGCGCAGCTGCGAGGCGGCCGCCGGAATATGCGCCACACCCAGGATGTCCTCCATCACGGTGTCGCTAAACTGGCCCTGGAACGCCACGTTGTGGATCGAGAACACGGTCTTGACGCGGTCGTACAGCGGCAGGCCCTGGTAGAACTCGCGTAAGAACACTGGTGCCAGTGCCGTCTGCCAGTCGTTGCAATGCAGGATGTCGCACTCAAAGCCGGCCGGCAGGTGCTGCAGGCTCTCGGTGATGGCCTTGGAGAAGAACGCAAAACGCTCGCCGTCGTCAAAGAAGCCGTACGGATAGTCGCGCGCAAAGTAGCGCTCGTTGTCGATGAACATATAGGTGACGCCGTCGTGCTCGAGCTTCTCGAGTCCACAGTACTCATTGCGCCAGCCCAGGCTCACGTAAAAGTCGGAGAAGTGCTCCATCTGCGCCTTGTACTCGTCCTTGATGGTGGCGTACTTGGGCACCATCACGATAACCTCGGCGCCGGCGCGCACGAGCGCCGCAGGCAGCGAGCCCGCCACGTCGCCCAGGCCACCGGTCTTAACAAACGGTGCGCACTCGGCCGAGGCAAACACGATCTGCATCTTTTTGCTGGAATCTGCCATATTGTCTCCCATGTTGCAATTCGAGAATAGCCGCCTGGCACAAACCGGGCGGCTATTCTACATGTTACGAGCGATGTTGCGGTGCCAACGTTAACGTACGATGGTGGTGTCGGAAGTTAACGGAGCCTTGCCCAGCACCAGGATGTTCTCGGGTGTGCCGCGAAGCTCGGTGTTGGTGGGGACCACGTTGTTCTTGTCCAGAATGGCGTTCTCGACGCGGGCGCCGCTCTTGATGATGCAGCTCTGGTTGATGATCGAGTTGGTCACCGAAGCGCCTTCCTCGACCACGACGCCGCGCGACAGGATCGAGTTGCGCACGGTGCCCTTGATGATGCAGCCGGCCGAGATGATCGAGTTGCACGCGTGGCTACCGGTTGCATAGCGCGAAGGCGGCACGTCGTGAGCCTTGGTCAGGATCGGGCGCTCGGGGTCAAAGAGCTGGTCGGCCACGGTCTGGTCGAGCAGGTCCATGCTGCGGCGATACAGCGACTTCTCGCTAAACACGCCCACGACCTCGCCCTTGTACTCGTAGCTGCACACGTCGATGTTGCCAAAGTCGCCCTGGAGTGCCTCGAGCAGGTCCAGATAGTCGGCGGCCTGGTAGTGGTCGATGATCTCGAGGAGCGTCTCGCGGTTGACGATGCAGCAGTCCATGGAGGCGTTGTCGCCGTACGCGACGCCGGCGCTCACGCCCGTCAGGCGGCCGTTCTCGTTAATCTCGAGTTTGGTCTCGTCTTCGACATTGCGCGTGGCCTTGCAGTACACCACGGTCATCTGGGCACCGGAGTTCTCGTGCGCCTCAATGATGGTGTTGAGGTCCATGTTAAAGATGATGTTGGTGCCCATCATCACGACATAGGGATTCTCCGAGCGCTGGAACAGCGTCTTGTTGGAGATGATGTCGCGCAGCAGGAAGCGCATGCCGCCCTTGGTGGTGCCATACGCGTTGCCGGGCACCATGAACAGGCCACCCTTCTTGCGGTCGAGGCCCCAGTCCTTGCCCGAGCCCACGTGGTCGATCAGCGAGCGGTAGTTACCCGGCATGACGACACCGACGGTCTTGATGCCGGCATTCATCATGTTGGACAGAGGAAAGTCGATCAGGCGGTAGCGGCCCAAAAACGGAACGGACGCGATGGGACGATCCTTGAGCAGGACGCTGCCGTAGGTCGAAGAGTAGTTAGCGGTGATGTAACCGATGGCCTTGCGATTGATCATCGGATCATTCCCCCTTCCCGATAACGACGTCATTTCCAACGACGGCCGTATCCTTGGTGGTATCGACAGAGCCGAGCTTCACGCCCTCTTCGACCGTGGAGTTCTCGCCCAAAATAGCGCGGCAGATGTGCGCGCCGCTCTTAACGTGCGCACCCGGCAGCAGCACGGAGTCCTCGACCACGGCGCGCTCCTCGATGATGACATCGGTCGAAAGAATCGAGTGGCGAGCGGTGCCGTAGATCTTGCAGCCGTTGGAGACCAGGCAGTCGTCCAGGCGGCCGTCCGGTCCAATGTAGTGCGGCGGACGCGTAGTGATGTTGGACATGATGGGGAAGTTCTTGTCGAACAGATCGAACTCGGGGTTGTTGCCCAGCAGGTCCATCGAGGTTTCGTGGAAGCTGGCGATGGTGCCAACATCCTTCCAAAAGCCGTGGAACTCGTAGCTGTACAGGCGCTTGTTCTCGCCGAGCAGCTTGGGGATGATGTCCTTGCCAAAGTCGTGGCTCGAGCGCTGGTCCAGAGCGTCTTCCTCGAGCGCCTCGATCAGCACGTCGGCCGAGAAGATGTAGATGCCCATGGACGCGAGGTTCGAATCGGGCTTCTCGGGCTTCTCGGTGAACTTGGTGATGCGACCGTCCTCAGGGTCGGTGGTCAGGATGCCAAAGCGGCTGGCCTCCTCCCACGGCACGGGCATAACGCTTACCGTGAGGTCGGCGTTGTTCTCAATGTGCGTCTTGAGCATCTTGCGGTAGTCCATGCGATACAGGTGATCGCCCGAAAGAATCAGGACGTACTTGGGGTCGTTGGCCTTGATGTAGTCGAGGTTCTGCGTAATGGCGTCGGCCGTGCCCGCATACCAGGCGCCGCCGGTCTGCGTCTCGTACGGCGGCAGGATCGACACGCCGCCGTCACGGCTGTCCAGATCCCACGCCTCGCCGGAGCCCACGTAGGCATGCAGCAGGTAGGGACGGTACTGCGTCAGAACGCCTACCGTGTCGATGCCCGAGTTGGAGCAGTTGGACAGCGAAAAGTCGATAATGCGGAACTTGCCACCAAAGCTAACCGCCGGCTTGGCGATCTTTTGGGTGAGTGCCCCCAATCGGCTGCCCTGTCCTCCTGCGAGGAGCATCGCGATGCATTCTTTCTTACTCATCGATTTCTCCTTCTGTCATCGATGTTCCTAAACCCATTAGCGACGGACGCGGCGCTCTGCCACGCCCGTCGAATAATGCCGTGCGGCAAAGGGAGCTCGCGCGCCTTTATGCGTGCCAGATCTCGTCGCGGTACTCGCGAATGGTGCGGTCGCTCGAGAACCAGCCGGAGGAGGCGGTGTTGAGCAGGGCCTTGCGGTTCCAGGTCTCCTGGTCGCCATAGCTGCCGGTGAGCTTCTCCCATGCATCCACGTAGCTGCGGAAGTCGGCCATGACCAGGTCGGGGTCGTTGTTGTTCATGAGCTCGTTGTAGATGCTCTCGAAGTTGCCCGAAAGACCCGCAAAGGTGTTGTCCTTGAGCTCGTCCATCACGCGGCCCAGACGCTCGCGATCGTTGTTGAGCGTATCCCACGCAAAGTAGCTGTTCGACGCCCAGAGCTGCTCGACCTCGGGGGCGGTCAGGCCAAAGATGGCCTCGTTCTCGCGGCCGGCCAGGTCGGCGATCTCGATGTTGGCGCCGTCGAGGGTGCCCAGCGTAATGGCACCGTTCATCATGAGCTTCATGTTGGACGTGCCCGAGGCCTCCTTGCCGGCCGTGGAGATCTGCTCCGAGATCTCGGCGGCGGGGTAGATGAGCTGGGCGTTGCTCACGCGGAAGTTGGGGATGAAGCAGACCTTCATGACCTCGTTGACGCGGGCGTCGTTGTTGATGACGTCGGCCACGGAGTTAATGAGGCGGATGGTCTCCTTGGCAAAGGTGTAGCTCGAGGCAGCCTTGCCGCTAAATATGAAGGTCGTCGGCGTCACGTGGAAGTTGGGATCGGCGATGCGACGGTTGTAGATGTCCATCACCTTCATGATGTTCATGAGCTGGCGCTTGTAGGCGTGGAAGCGCTTAACCTGAACATCGAAGACGGTGTTGGGGTCAATGACCAGACCGGTCTCGGCCTTAACGTAGGCGGCCAGGCGCTCCTTGTTGGCGCGCTTGGAGGCACCCACGGCCTTCAGGAACTCGGTGTCGTCCTTAAACTCCTTGAGCTTCTCTAACTCAAAGGCGTCCTTGAGCCAGCCGTCGCCAATGGCCTCGGTTACGAGCTTGGCGTAGGTGGGGTTGGCCTCGGCAAAGAAGCGACGGTGCGAGATGCCGTTGGTCTTGTTGTTGAACTTCTCGGGCGTCAGGGCATAGAAATCCTTGAGCACGATGTTCTTGATGATGTCGGAGTGGATCTTGGCCACGCCGTTGACGCTATGGCTGCAGATCACGGACAGGTTGGCCATGCGAATCTCGCCGTCCCACAGAATGGCGGTCTGGCGCAGACGCTCCTGCCAGCCCTCCTGCGTGGTGTCGAACGACTCGTGCCAACGACGGCTGATCTCGTCGATGATCTGGTACACGCGGGGCAGGAGCTTGGAGAACGTGCCGATGGGCCACTTTTCCAGGGCCTCGGGCAGGATGGTGTGGTTGGTATAGCTCACGACCTGCGTCACGATGTTCCAGGCGTCATCCCACTCGAGCTTCTTCTCGTCGATGAGGATACGCATGAGCTCGGGGCCGCACATGGCGGGGTGCGTGTCGTTGGTGTGGATGGCCACAAACTGCGGCAGCAGCTCCCAGTTCTCGCCGTGCTCCTTCTCAAAGGTGTCGAGCAGGCTGTAGATACCGGCCGAGACAAACAGGTATTCCTGCTTCAGGCGCAGCAGACGGCCGTGCTCGCCGGCATCGTTGGGGTAGAGGATGGCGCTGATGGCCTCGGCCTCGGCGCGCTCGGCATCGGCCAAGGCGTAGTCGCCGCGGTTGAAGGCCTCCAGATCGAAGTGCTCCTCGACCGGCTCGGCGGCCCAGACGCGCAGCTTGTTGACGGTCTCGCCGGCATAGCCCACAACGGGGATGTCATAAGGGACAGCCAGGATGTCCTGCGTGTCCACCGTGCGGTAGAACGTGCGGCCGTTCTCCTCAAAGCCCTCAACGTGGCCGCCAAACTTAATGGTCACGGCCTTGTCCTGACGACGGACCTCCCAGGGATAGCCGTGGGTGAGCCACTCGTCGGTGGCCTCAACCTGGCTGCCGTTGACGATCTCCTGCTTAAACAGGCCGTAACGGTAGCGCATGCCGTTGCCGTAGCCGGCAATGCCCTCGGCTGCCATGGAATCCAGGAAGCACGCGGCCAGACGACCCAGGCCACCGTTGCCCAGCGCCGGATCGGGCTCCTGGTTCTCGATGACGGACAGGTCAAAGCCCATGTCGTCGAGCGCCTCGGCGACCATGTCGCGCACGCCAAAGTTGAGCAGGTAGTTGTCGAGCAGGCGACCGATCAAAAACTCGATCGAGAAGTAGTACACGCGCTTTTTGCCCTCAGCGGTGGCGCGAGCGTCACTCTTGGTGGCAACGGTGCGTGCCTTCTCGGCCACGAGCTTGACCAGGGCGTTAAAGCGGTCGAGGTCGCTCGCGGCCTCGACGCTCTTGCCGCTGATGCTCATGACGGCATCGCGATAGAGCTCGGTAAACTCCTGCTTGTTGTCGAAGATCTTATTCATACGTTCCTTTCCCCCGGGGATGGTTCTCCCGGAACGGTTATGACTTGTATCCTACGCCCCGTCGGGGCGGGTAATTACAGATGTAACGGCTTTGTTACGCGTTCTTGGCAGACGGCTTAACAGAAGCAGACTTGGCCTTGGTAGCGGCCTTTTTGGCAGCCGGTTTCTTGGCTGCGGCCTTAGCAGCGGGCTTTGCGGCAGCCTTGGCCTTGGTCGTGGTAGCCTTCGCCTTAGCTGGAGCCTTCTTAGCAGCTGCGGCCTTGGGCTTCACCGAGGACGTGCGCTTCTTGGGCGCAGCCTTGGGAGCCTCAACCACCGGCGGCTTGTAGCTGCTGGGACCGCGGCGCTTAAGCACCACGCCAGCCAGGCCGGGCACCTTTATCTCAATGGAGTCCATCTGCCCGTTCCAGGGATAGGGTTCGCTCGAGCAGGTGTAGGGCTCTTCGCCGGCGTATCCGCTGCCGCCAAACTCGGGGCGGTCGGAATCAAAGATGACCTCCCAATCACCCTCGCGCGGCACGCCCACGCGGAAGCTCTCGTAGCTCGCCGGGTCAAAGTTGATCAGAATCACCAGGTCGTCGTCGACGTCCTCGCCCTGACGCACAAAGCTCACGATGGACTGCTTGGAGTTGTCCGCGTCGATCCAGGTAAAGCCGTCGTCGGTGTAGCCACGCTCGTACAGGGCGGGCTCGTCGGTATACAGGTGGTTGAGCGCCTTGATAAACGCCTGATGATGACGGTGGGTCTCGTACTCCTCGGTCAGGAACCACTGGATAGACTCGTAGTAGCGCCATTCAATAAACTGGCCGATCTCGTTGCCCATAAAGTTGAGCTTGGCACCGGGGTGTGTCATTTGATAGAAAGCCAGCGTGCGTAGGCCGGCAAACTGGCGCCACCAGTCGCCCGGCATGCGGCCGATCAGCGAGCACTTGCCGTGCACGACCTCGTCGTGGCTCAGCGGGCAAATAAAGTTCTCGGTAAAGGCGTACATGATGGAGAACGTGAGCAGCCCGTGGTTGCCGGGGCGCCACGGAAAATCGGTCTGCATGTAGTGCAGGGTGTCGTTCATCCAGCCCATGTCCCACTTGTAGTGGAAGCCCAGGCCGCCGTCCTGCGGCGGGTAGGTCACGAGCGGCCACGCGGTGGACTCCTCGGCCATCATCATCACGTCAGGGTAGTGGGCCTCCACGGCGCAGTTGACCTGGCGTATAAACGCGCTGGCGTCCAGGTCCTCCTCGGTACCGTACTTGTTGAACTTCTTTTGGCCCGGATCGTCGATGCCAAAGTTGAGGTACAGCATGCTGGACACGCCGTCCATGCGAATGCCGTCCACGTGGAAGTTCTCGAGCCAATACAGCACATTGGAGACCAGGAAGGAACGGACCTCGCCACGGGCGAAGTCGAACTTGTGCGTGCCCCAGTTGGGGTGAATCTCGTGCTCAAACAGCATGTGGCCGTTAAAAGTGGCAAGGCCGTGGGAGTCGGCGCAAAACCCGCCGGGCACCCAGTCCATGATCACGCCGATGTCTGCCTCGTGGCACGCATCGATAAAGTGCATGAGCTGCTGCGGGTTGCCGTAGCGCGACGTGGCGGCGTAGTAGCCGGTCGTCTGGTAGCCCCAGGAGCCATCGAAGGGATGCTCCATGAGCGGCATGACCTCGATATGCGTGTAACCCATGTCGCGCACGTAGTCCACGAGCTCCACCGACAGGTCGTCGTAGGTGTAGAACTCGCCGCGCTGCGCGGGGAAGGGGTCCATGGGACCGGGGTAGTTGCCGAACTCGTCCGGCTCGCCCTGCGGCGCGTCGCCGTGGCGCTTCCACGAGCCAATATGCACCTCGTAGATGTTGAGCGGCTGCGACATGTGGTTGTGACCGGCGCGGCGCTTGAGCCACGCGGCGTCGTTCCACTTATAGCCGTCGAGGGTCCACAGCACGCTGGCGGTACCCGGAGGGCACTCGGCCTTAAAGGCATACGGATCGGCCTTATAGAGCTTTTCTCCCTCGTTTGTCTCGATGAGATATTTATAGAGCTGGCCCTGCTCGGCGCCAGGAATAAAGCCTTCCCAAATAGCGCTCGTATGCACGGGCACCAGCGGGTTGGCTTCCTCATTCCAATCGTTAAATTCGCCAATGACATGGACGCTCTTTACGTCGGGCGCCCAAACGCAAAAGCGCCAGCCGCGCGTACGGTTCTGCGTGTCGGGGTGCGCGCCCATCTTTTCCCAGCTGCGCTCCCACATGCCAATGCCAAACAGATAGACATCGTCCTTAGAGAGTTCCGGCGCGTGCGGGGCGGCTTTACGGGTAGCGGGCTTTTTGGTTGCTGGCTTTAGCTTTGTATCGCTCACGTTTGATCCCATCATGACGCGGCAGCGTGTTGCCTTGGTGACTAGATGCGAAAGGTCCAAGGCTGCACGAATCGAAGGGACGGCGATAGTTCTATGATTCGTTCCACCTCGCGTGCTCGGTGGAACTTTCGGCAGAAACTACGATAACACCTGTACGTTACTTTTATGAAGGAAAGTGGTTTTAGGGCGGCGTTTAATCGGTAAGCGCCATGTTTAGACCACTGGCAGAATTGCCGTGGTAAAACTCTTGACAGTTTTACCAATTAGGGTTTCAAGATTGTTAGGTTGACGTTTGGTAAAACGTTTTTAGCAGGTTGTTTACCATTTGACATCGAAAGGTTCGTTTATGTCCCAGACCGCCGCCCCCAACGTTGCTTTTATTTTCGATTGCGACGGCACACTGGTTAATAGCACCCCCGTTTGGGCCTATGCGCAGCCCGAGTTATTGCACCGCCACGGAGTTGACGTGACGGTCGACGATTTTGCCCAGTTTGAGCATTTGTCGCTCGAGGACGAGTGCCAGGCCTACCACGACACGTGGGGCATTGGCGCGAATGGCGAAGAGCTGTATCGCGAGCTGAGCGACATCCTGATCGATGGCTACTCCAAGGTGCCGCCGCGCGAGGGGCTCCTGGTATTTTTGGAGCAGGCGAAGGCGGCGGCCATTGCCATGTGCGTTGCTACGTCCACACCGGCCGAGCTGGTTAAGTCTGCGCTTGCGGGTGCCGGGCTCGATGCCTACATGGAGTTTGTGACCACCACGGGCGAGGCGGGACGCTCCAAGCAGTTCCCCGACGTGTACGAGCTGGCGTTGCGGCGCCTGGAGGAGCGCCATGGGCACAAGTTTGAGCGCACGTGGGTGTTTGAGGATGCCGTTTTTGGCCTAAAGAGCTCTGGGGTCGCTGGCTTTAAGCGCGTGGGCATCTATGACCCGCACGGCCGCATGAAGCGCGACGAAGTGCGTGGCAACTGCGATATCTTTATCGACAGCTACGAGGAGCTTGACCTTGCCCGTGTGCTTACTTTTGAGGGATAGGCGAGGGCTGTGGTTTGTAAGGTATTAGTGGTCTGCGGCTCGCCCGTGGTGGCGAGCGCGGATCTGTTGCGTAGGCTAGCAGGGGAGTGCGACCACGTTGTCGCCGTGGACCGCGGCCTCGACGCGCTGCTGGGCGCGGGGCTGGGCTGCGACGTATATGTAGGGGATGCCGACACGGTAAGCGAAGCCGGTCGCGCTCTTGTTGATGCCGCTGAGGACTTTGAAGTTGAGCGCCACGACCCCTACAAGGACTATACCGATCTGGCGTTGGCGCTCGATTCCGTCCGCCGTCGCTGGCCGGGTGCCGAAGTGGTTGCGACTTGCGCTACGGGCGGCCGTCCGGATATGGCCCTAAGCGTCCTAGGCTTACTAGCCAACTACAAAGACGCCCCCGTCTGGATTGCCGAGGACGCGACCACAGCTCGCATTCTGCACGAAGGCGAATCCTGGACCATTGAGGGCGCCGAGGGCAAGACATTCTCCATCATCGCCATTGCCCCCAACACCGAGGTAAGCGAACACGGCCTAGAGTGGGAGCTAGATCAAGCTTCGTTAGGTCTACTAGCCGACACGGGCATCAGCAACGTCGTCAGGTCAAAAGCCACGATCCAAGTCCATACCGGCACCGCCATCGCTTACCTATATCAATAGGCACTTAAAGCCTGACCCAAAAAAGTCCTTGCACGTCGCGCCAACTTCCCCTATAGTATCTCCTCGTCACGGGGGCGTAGCTCAGCTGGGAGAGCGCTTGACTGGCAGTCAAGAGGTCAGGGGTTCGATCCCCCTCGTCTCCACCATCGTGAATGCAAAGGCCTTCGGAATTCCGAAGGCCTTTTTTCATGCCAAAACACCACGCGCCACAAACCCCACTCGCACCAACAAAAAGTTGCACAATTTATTTCCCATGTCTGTACATAGTTTGTTATCTAAACGCAATTACCAGTGTAGCTCGCTGCTCCAGTTGGGCTTCAGGAACGCTCCCAATTATTGCCAACGCCCCAATAACCTGCATCAACGTGAACAACATCCCAAAACAACCCCCTTTAGCACGTTAAATGAACGATATGTTGTCCAACGCAGCCCAAATCAGTTTCGTTAACAGCTTGTGCTAGGATACCTAACGTTACATGAGTTCAACTGTGCTCACGGCTCCAATAGGCCACGTAGCGCAGGGTCGATCAGCATCCGGCCGTAACGGCGGTGCCAGAAACACCACGAGCTCCAATATCGATTGCCATGCGCGATTTTGCACTTGTTTTGCGCTATTTATAAGTTCGCTTTCGGCAGTGTAATTGGTTATTTTGGCAAACCACAGCAGTCCTACAGCTGTTTGCGTGCGGTCCAGTTTTGTACCCGCTTGACTGGTTCGCACGCAGCCAGCTGGAGACGCGGTCATTTTGCGATTCACGTCCGCGTTTCTAGCAACTGCGCTTATACATACCGTTCACGGTGGGGCAGAGCCACGTGCTTGTCTAACTGGGCTCAGGGTTTGAATATGCAGCGCCTTCGCGCACAAGCGCCCTGGCGAAGCCATATCCAAATCACGTGAGCCATACGAAAGACAGCAAGGGGGTGGTGCTCGTGTGGTATGTGATCCAGGTCATTAACGGTCGCGAAGACGTAGTGCTCGAGCGCATCGAGCGTATGGTGCCGGCGAGCGCCATGCAAGAGCTCTTTTATCCCCAATTTCAAACCGAGATCAAGGTACACGGCGAATGGGTCTATACGACCAAGCCGCTCTTTCCCGGTTATCTTATCTGCGATACGGCAGAACCCCGAACCGTGCAACAGTATCTGCTGCGCATGGACGACTTTGCCCGGGTGCTTTCCCAGGACGGTCGGTTTGTGCCACTGGCAAAAGAAGAGGTCCAGCTTATTGGCAGCTTTACGCACAGGGGAGACCGCGTTGTGCCCATGAGCGAGGCCCTAAAAGACGGCGACCAGGTCATAGTGACGGCTGGCCCGCTGCTGGGCCATGAAGGCCTTATCAAAACCATAAACAGACGCAAGAGCACTGCTTATTTGGAGCTCGACCTGTGCGGCCGACGCGTAACCACTCGCGTGGGCCTCGCCGTGCTTTCAAGCGAGCAGCGCGACATGCGCAACCTAAAAAAGGCAATCGCCTAGTTGCAGACGGTCGCTACTCAGAACAGGGAGGATCCCCGACCCGGGGACGAAGTCTTGGAAGAAAACATGTCGGATAAAACTCAATTTGCAACGGATGCGCCTGCGGGGGCAGCGCTCATTGCTCAGGCCATGGACCGACGCGAGGGCGCCGGCCGCTACAAGGCCATGCAGTCCATCATGGACTGGGACCGTTCTCGCCTGGCCTATAGGGCCGTGAAGCGCGCGTTCGACATCGTTTTCAGCGGTGCCGCGCTCGTCGCCATCGCAATCCCCAGCCTAATTCTCGCCGCGGCCATCCGGTTGGAGAGCGAGGGCAGCCCCTTCTACAGCCAGATTCGCGTGGGCCAGACCCGCTCCGACGGCAGCCTGACCACGTTCCGCATGTGGAAGTTCCGATCCATGTACAAGGACGCCGACGAGCGCCTCGCCGAGCTCAAGGAGCAGAACGAGATCGCCGGCGCCATGTTCAAGATGAAGGAGGATCCCCGCGTCACCAAGATCGGGAAGTTCATTCGCAAGCACTCCATCGATGAGTTCCCGCAGTTCCTGAATGTGTTTCTGGGTCAGATGTCCGTGGTTGGCCCCAGGCCGCCGCTGCCGAATGAGGTGGCGGAGTACACCGAGTACGACCTGCAGCGTCTGGCCGTCAAGCCGGGGATCACCGGCTGGTGGCAGGTCACCGAACGCAATTCGACGGGATTCGACGGTATGGTCCGTCGCGACTTGGAATATATCGCCAAGCGGGGCGCTTTGTTCGATTTAAAAATAATCCTACTCACAGTGATTGAGGTTGTCAGCGGAAATGGTGCTTTCTAAAGATACCCAAGAGAAATACGAGGACGCTAGTTTTAACGCTGGTCTGCCAAAGCGCGTCGAAGTGCTCGGTACGCCCGTCGACCCCTGGACGATGGAGCAGACCGTCGAGGCGACCGACGCCCTCATCAAGGAGGGGCGCTTCGCCCACCTGATCGGCGTGAACGCCGACAAGCTGCTGCAGATGCGCGACGATCCCGAGATGGACGCGTGCGTGTGCCGCTGCGAGATCGTGAACGCCGATGGAGCGTCCATGGTCATGGCCGCTAAGAAGCTGGGCGTGGACCTGCCCGGGCGCGTGGCCGGAATCGACCTCATGTGGGAGCTGTGCGGGCTGGCTGAGCGCGAGGGACACAGGGTCTACCTGCTGGGCGCCAAGGCCGAGGTGGTCGCAAAGACCGCAGGGGTACTGTCCGAGAGGTATCCCAACATTGTCCTCGCCGGCTACCGTGACGGCTACTTCGGCGACGACGAGTTCGACGCCGTGGTCGCAGAGGTCGACCAGGCCGAGCCCGACATCGTGTTCGTGGGCATCACCTCGCCCAAGAAGGAGCGCCTTATCGAGCGTTTCCGCGAGCTGGGCGCCAAGGGCGCTTTCGTGGGCGTGGGAGGCTCGTTCGACGTCGTCTCCGGCAACATCCCGCGTGCCCCGATGTGGATGCAGCGCGCGAACCTGGAGTGGCTCTTCCGCATGATGCAGGAGCCCAAGCGCCTGGTGAAGCGCTATCTAGTCGGTAACACCCGTTTCTACATGCTTCTCCGCAAGGAGTCAAAGAGGAGCAAGGCCAATGTCTAAGAAGAAAGTAATGCTCGTCTTCGGCACCCGCCCGGAGGCAATCAAGATGTGCCCGCTCGCCAACGAGCTGAAGGCGCGTGCGGATGAGTTCGAGACCGTCGTGACCGTGACCGGGCAGCACCGCGAGATGCTCGACCAGGTTCTGCGCGTCTTCGACGTGAAGCCCGACCACGACCTGGCGATCATGAAGCCGGGCCAGACGCTGTTCGACGTGACGTGCGACGTGCTGCTCAAGCTCAAGGCCGTCCTCGAGGACGAGACGCCCGACGTGGTCCTGGTCCACGGCGACACCACGACCAGCTTCGCCGCGGCGCTCGCGTGTTTCTACCTGCAGATCCCCGTGGGGCATGTGGAGGCCGGCCTGCGCACGCACGACATCTACAGCCCCTGGCCGGAGGAGTTCAACCGCCAGGCGGTCGACATCGTGAGTGAGTACTACTTCGCGCCCACGGAGGCGAGCAAGCAGAACCTGCTCGGCGAGGGCAAGCTCGAGTCCGGGATCTGGGTCACCGGCAACACCGGCATCGACGCACTGCGCACTACCGTGCGCGAGGGCTACTCCCACCCCGAGCTCGATTGGGCTGAGGGCTCCCGCCTCATCCTCATCACGGCGCATCGCCGCGAGAACTTGGGTGAGCCCATGCACCGCATGTTCCGCGCCATCCGCCGCGTGATGGAGGAGCATCCGGACACAAAGGCAATCTACCCCATCCACATGAACCCGCTCGTCCGCAAGGCCGCCCACGAGGAGCTCGACGGCTTCGACCGCCTGCACATCATCGACCCGCTCGAGGTGCTCGATTTCCACAACTTCATGGCCGCGAGCCACCTCATCCTCACCGATTCCGGCGGTATCCAGGAGGAGGCCCCGAGTCTGGGCAAGCCGGTGCTCGTCATGCGCGACACCACGGAGCGCCCCGAGGGCGTGGCGGCCGGCACGCTGAAGCTCGTCGGCACCGAGGAGGACGTCATCTACCGCGAGTTCAGCCGTTTGCTCAGCGATCAGGCCGAGTATGAGGCCATGAGTCACGCCTCCAACCCTTACGGAGATGGACATGCTAGCGAGCGAATTGCGGACGTGCTGAGAGGATAGCAGCATGAATGAATGCTTCAAACTATACAAAGCTGCTCACGCCTGCACCAAAGGGCCAAAGTTTGTTCGTCCGTTGGCTGAAGTTTTCAGGCATCTGTCGCAGCTTCTCTTTGCATGCCATATCGGAAGCCATGCCGAGATAGGTGAAGGCTGCTTGTTCCAGCACAACGGTGTGGGATGTGTCATCTCCGAGAAAGCCGTGATTGGAAAGAACTGCATGCTCTATCAGCACGTCACCGTCGGAGCTCTCGAGGGGGGGGCTCCCATCATTGAGGACGATGTCATGATTGGCGCCAACGCAGTGCTGCTCGGCAACATTACCGTCCATAAAGGGGCAAAGATTGGCGCGGGAGCCGTTGTCCTCTGCGATGTCCCTGAAGACTCCACGGCCATCGGCGTGCCTGCGAAAGTACTTGTGCCAAAGGCTGGTTAGAAATACCTATACGATTGGTTTTGCGTAATGAGATTAAATGATTATATAAAACGTGCAGGGCAATCTTCTATCCCTTTACACGAGATTACTGGTGAAGAGCTGCAGCGGCTGCATAAAGAAATGACCGATATTGCCGACGACGTTATCTCCCTTGCGGATGAATTGGGTCTTTCAATCACATTGGGCGGTGGTTCAGTTCTAGGGGCTGCGAGGCACCGTGGTTTCGTTCCCTGGGACGATGACATTGATTTAAATATAACGCGCAAAGAATGGGAAGTTTTCGCTCCAGTTTTTCAGGAACGATTCGAGGAAAAATACTTTATTTATGCCCCCGATTCATTTAGTGATGCGGTGATTAACGCAATTCGAATATATAAACGCGGTACGAAACTTCGCGAAATCGCACATGCTCCAAACGAGCCGAACGGTATATTTGTTGATATTTTTTTACTTGAAAACGCACCTGATAATGGCGCTATAAGACTTTGTCATGGCGTTTTATGCCAAGGTTTGCGATATATCGCTTCCTGTGTGCGACTCTATGAACAGAGAGCCTACATTGAGAGCGTGTTTGGTAAAAATGCCGAAGCAATGGCTGGATACCGTAAGCGCTTTTTTGTTGGAAGAATCTTCTCGTTTTCAAGCGCGCATTCTTGGTCGCTTCTTTCATATAAGGCAAACGGTCTCTGTAAAAACGAGGCTTCTAGATTCCTGACGATACCTTCAGGCGGTAAGTACTACTTTGGAGAGCTGATCCGTCGAGATTCGTATTTCCCGCCCGAATATCTTCCTTTCGGCGATCATTCTTGGCCCGTCCCTCGCGATTACGACAGATATCTGACCAAATTGTACGGGGATTGGAAAGAAGTGCCTCCTGAGGACAAACGCGAGGTTCATTGTCTCATTGAGCTTGATTTTGGTGATGATGACGATGAGTAAAACGTATGCTGTTATTTTTGCAGGCGGTGTTGGATCGAGAATGAGTGGTGCTGACAAGCCGAAGCAATTCCTCGAACTCGGCGGTGAAGCGATAATCTGTCATGTGATTGACAAGTTCGAGGAAGCACCCTGCGTTGACGGGATAGTCATTGTCTGCGTCGAGGGCTGGCTCGACTACCTCAGGGATCTTTTAGCGCAAAGGGGCTACCACAAAGTGCTCGCCTCGATTCCCGGAGGTGAAACCGGACAGGAGTCTATCTTTAACGGCCTTTCCTATATAAAGAGAAATAAACTTGCCGATGAAGATACTGTCATTCTCATTCACGATGGCGTGAGACCCCTTATCGATTGCGAAACTATTATTGCTTGTGCTGAGTCTGCAAGAAATTGCGGTCCTACGGCTACTGTTGCTCCCGCCACTGAAACGATCGTGACCGTCGATGGTGGAAAAGTTGTCGGCGTCACTGACAGGGCAAAGTGTCGATTAGCGAGGGCGCCACAAGGATTCATATTTAATGAGCTGTACGGCGCACATTTGAGAGCACTCGAAGAAGGGCGACGCGACTTCATCGATTCCATTTCAATGATGAGCGAATACGGTCATGAAATTTTTGTTGTCGATGGTCCTGAAGAGAATATAAAAATAACGACGCCGCGAGACTTTCTCACGTTCAAGGGTTTCGTAGACTTAAAGGAGTATGAGCAGATATGGCGATGAGCGAGGCGCAGCGCACGGCGCATGATATCGCGGCAAATCAGGCGATGCCCTGGGGTAAGATAGATGGGTCGACTGTAGTCATTACAGGAGCGACGGGGCTGATTGGCTCACAAGTCGTTAGGACCCTTATTGAACGGACAAACAATTTCCACGGATCAATCAAACTGATTCTTCCCGTAAGAAACGTGATTAAAGCGGAGATGATGTTTGGTCGTTCAGACTCGATTTATTATGTCCCTTGGAAAATTGGTGATTCATTTTCTGATGCAGTCAAGGGCGATTATTTCATTCACGCGGCTTGTCCGACTTCGAGTACGGCTTTCCTCCACAGTCCGATTGAGGTTATCTCCGACATAGTGGATTCCGCCCATGCAGTCATAAACCTGCTTTCGACCTCTTCCTTCCGCCAATGTGTCTGTCTTTCGACTATGGAGGTATACGGATCGGTTGAGGGCCGCGTTGACGAGCGGATGAATGGGGCTTTGGACACGATGAATCCCCGGTCGAGCTATCCTGAGGCCAAGCGCCTTTCGGAATGCTTGTTCGCTTCAGCTTCTTCTGAGCTGGGAGTTCCGATTAGTGTAGTGCGCCTTGCACAGACTTTTGGCGTCGGTGTTCCTCGAGATGACGGCCGGGTGTTCGCTGAGTTCGGCCGGAGTGTCGTTTCAGGTCAGGATATCGTTTTGCTCTCTGATGGATCGAAGCGGAACTCCTATCTTTCAGTTGACGATGCTGTTACCGCCATCTTATTCCTGCTCGTCCATGGGAATAGCGGAGAGGCCTACAACGCTGCAAATCCTGCTACGTTCTGTAGCATTCTAGAGATGGCGCAGATGGTAGTTGAAGATTTTGGATTGGGCAAGAGCACTGTTGTGTTCGGGCAAGATGCCGAGAGGGCAAAGACGTTCAGGCCTGGCGCGGTCCTTGATCTTGATTGTTCCAAGCTCATGAATCTTGGCTGGCAACCAAGCCATACTCTTCACGAAATGTACTCTGCCATGTTCGCGGGGTGGGCAGAGCATGAATGATGCGTTTAAAGACGACAAGCCCACCGTGCTAGTCATGATGGCCAGCTACAACGGTGAGAAGTTTATCGATGAGCAGATAGACAGTATCCTCGCGCAGAAGGACGTTCATGTGACCCTTCGTATCTGCGATGACGGATCAAATGACTCAACTCCTTCTATATGTGAATCGTATGCTTCGAAGTACGACAATGTTCTGTTTGAAGTTAACAAGGTAAATAAAGGCTTGGCTAAAAACTTCATGGATATGGTCTACGACGATAAAGCGCTTGGCTTCAATTATTATGCCTTTTCAGATCAAGATGACGTCTGGCTCCCGGAAAAGCTGATACATGCTATTCGTCAGATTGAAGCGCAGGTTCATGACGAGCCTGCGCTTTACTATTCGGATATTGAGAATGTCAATTGTGACCTTAGCGGTGGCTCAAGGGAGTACTCTTCCTGGATTGGATGCAGCCAATGGTTAATTGCTGCTTTAACTGTTAATTGGGCGTCCGGCTGCACTATGGTGTTTAACTCCCAACTTAGGGAGCAGATTATCACTTATGAGCCTCGTACATATCCAAGAATCCATGATAGCTGGATTCATTTGATTGCCATGGTTTCTGGTGCTGTTGTAGCGGATTTGGGCGATGCTTATATCAAAAGACGAATTTCTGGAGACAATCAAGTTGGCCAGCGTAATTTAGAGTCAACGGAGTCATTTAAGTCTGTCGCGACACGTTGGAAGCGCATCATCAAGAAGAGCACACATTGCCAAACTCGGGTTGCGGCTTATCTACTAGATGGATACGAGAATGTCATGGGACGAGACGAAGCCAATCTTGTTAGGACGTATGCGAAGATGCCAACGTCGTTGTATTTGCGCATAAAAATCGGGATGAAGCTTCTCCATTGCCCCTTCCCAACGCGAAGTATGGCTCGCGCCTTTGCAATAAAAGCCGTTTTGAACAGGCTGTAGGTAATATGGCTGAGTCTATTATTCTGTTCTTACTTGTCGCTATTGTCACTTTCTTCGTCTATTATTTTAATGATGGCGACTTATTATGCCCTTCTTCCCTTGCGTGCTTCGCTTTTTTGTTATGCACTGGTGCGTCGATTTATGATTGTTGGGCATGGAACACCGGGATTAACCTTGTGACCGTGCTTACAGTTTGCGTTGGCCTTATAAGCTTCGTAGGCCCGGCAACATTGGCATGCGACCATCGACAAAGAAAAACTGTTAATTTAAATACTCAGTCGCAGAAATGGTCCCTGCATATTGATGTCCCAAATAATGTAACAGCTATCATTTGTCTTTTCGGCGCCGTTATTTCTTACCTCTATATCCATGCCATCGTTGACAGCGTCGGAATGAGGGGTTCTTGGTCGGAGACCATGCAAGCGTACAGATGGCATACTTCTTTTGATGATAATTTCAGCTCTGGAATATCAACGCCGATCAACTATGGCTTCCGCCTATTTATGGCTGTTGGCTATGTGTACGTGTTCGCATTCGTGAACGAGCTTCTTGTTTCCGAGGAGAAACGATGGGCGTATTTAGTTCCACCCGTTATATATTGCTTAGCCTCGCTGGGGCAGTCTTCTCGCGGTCAGATTATCGTTATGCTGTTTGCCGGCGTCATCATGTTCTGGATTCTTCGAAATTGCGTGAGTGTCAATGCGGTACGCATTAATTTCGGTGCGGTGATGCTCATTCTTGCGGCTGTGGTTTTCGGTCTCGCTATTTTTGTTTTCGGCGCAGACGCCGTGGGTAGGGTGACCGTCAAGACTCCCTTTGATTCTCTCATGACTTATTTGGGTGGGTCGATAATCGGACTAGACCAATTTATTGCCAAGCCGGAGTTATCCACTGCCCCAGCCGATCTGTTCGGCTCTGAAACGTTTCAAGGTCTCTGGCTATTTTTAGGCAAGACATTCGGAATTTCCGATTGGACTTACACATTCCAGCTTGAGTACAGGTTTGTCAATAATGTCAACATTGGCAACCTTTACACAGCTTTCCGTTATTACCTTCATGATTTCGGTCCAATTGGGATGTGCATTGTTTTGGCCTTTCAGGGCTTGTTATTTGGTTCTATGTACAATGTTTTACGTAACTCTGGCGTGAAGATTTCCGTTCGTTGGCGGATCATTCTGCTGTTGATTTATTCTTGGGTCGGCATTTCGGTGGCATATCTTCCGATTGCAGACTTTCTTTTCCATCAATACATGAATCCAACATCTCTCTTAACTGTCATCTTCATGGCAGTTTCGGTGCTCTTTCTAATGAGATTTGCTCGTACCGAGGAAAGTTCTGGCCTGAAAGGCGATATGTAGGCAGCTAGTAATGAGACCTCTCATTACTAGCTGGTTTCTTTGGGGGTTTTATTAACGGATGAACTATAAGAAGCTTGTGACGAATGCACTCGTTGCCTTTTCCGCACAGGGTATTTCTCTTGTTGTAAGTTTTGTTATGTCCCTACTCGTCCCCAAAGTTCTTGGGGTAACAAGCTATGGATATTGGCAACTGTTTATTTTCTATGCTGGATATTCAGGGTTTTTCCACTTTGGTCTGAACGACGGCGTTTATCTAGTTGAGGGTGGAAAAACGAGAAATGAAATTAATAAAGTAGCCATCAATTCCCAGTTTAGGGTTGCAGTGTTGCTGCAAGTTTTAGTCGGAATCGCATTCTGCATATTATCTATAATGATTACGCCCGAAGAGGAGAGGGCTTTCGTAATCTATGCCTTTTCACTGTATACCGTAATATCAAATCTTCAACTATATCTTGGCTATGTTTTTCAAGCTATGAATGAGACTAGGCTCTTTTCGTTTTCGACCATGCTCGATCGACTTGTTTTCTTGGTTCCGCTTATTATCTTTGTCGTCCTTCGTCTTTCGGATTTCAGACCTTACATCATTCTCTACTGTTTATCGCGGTTTTGCGCATTAGTGTACTGTTGCTGGCATAGCAGAGAATTTTTTAAAGCCGGATTACTTGATCTCAAGAATTCGATAAGGCTTGCCGCCTCGAGCATCAAAATCGGCTTTGGCCTCATGCTGGCTAATGTTGCCAACATACTCATTTTAGGAATTGCTAGGGCTTTGGTTGATTGTGCTTGGGGAATCGAGGCTTTCGGAAACGTTTCTTTTTCTCTTTCCATCGTCAATTTTTTCACTTCATTTGTTTCTCAAGCAAGTATGGTTCTCTTTCCTGCGTTAAGGCAGGGATCGGAAGATGAGAGGCGCTCTTTCTATCAGGGAATTAGAGACGCGATGGAGGTGTTTTTCCCAGCAATCTACTTGTTCTATTTCCCAATGGTGATGCTCCTTTCTATCTGGCTTCCGCAATACGCTGCGAGTATGGGCTATTTCGCACTTCTCTTGCCGATCTGCGTTTTCAATACCAAGATGGATATTTGCTGCACAACGTATTTCAAGGTCTTGCGCAAAGAGAAACTTCTCCTTGCGGTGAATCTGACAACGGTTGTGGGAAGTGCCATTTTCTCATTGATAGGCGTTTATTGCTTCGGGTCAATCGAAGCGGTTCTGATTGGCGCGGTTGCGTGCATTGTTTTAAGGTCATTCTGTTCGGAGCGTTATTTGAATAAGTGCTTACATGCCTTCCCGACACATAATCCCCTACAGGAGGTTGTTTTAACATTCGTATTCATTTCTTTTACCTTGTGGGCTCCAGTGCATATTGCGATTTTCGGTTACCTGCTTCTTTACTCTTGTTTCCTAATTCTCAATGGGGATGTAGTTCATAGCTCGTTTAGACGTCTTAAGGCGGTTTTCGGCCGTCGATAGACCGAATAAAACTATGACCTTTTAGTTTTAATGAATAGAGGAGATAGATAACTTTGAAAGGCATCATCCTCGCCGGCGGGTCCGGCACGCGCCTGTACCCGCTCACGCTCGTGACCTCCAAGCAGCTGCTGCCGGTCTACGACAAGCCCATGATCTACTACCCGCTATCCACCCTCATGCTGGCGGGCATCCGCGACATCCTGGTCATCTCCACGCCGACCGACCTGCCCAACTTCGAGCGCCTGCTCGGGGACGGGTCACGTTACGGCGTGAACCTCTCCTACGCCGAACAGCCCAGCCCCGACGGCCTCGCGCAGGCCTTCACCATCGGCGAGGAGTTCATCGCCGGCGAGCCGTGCGCCCTAGTGCTCGGCGACAACATCTTCTACGGCAATGGCCTTTCGCGCCACCTGAAAAAGGCCGTCGAGAACGCGAAGTCGGGCCGCGCCACGGTCTTCGGCTACCACGTGGACGACCCCGAGCGCTTCGGCGTCGTGGAGTTCGACCGCGAGGGGAGGGCCGTCTCCATCGAGGAGAAGCCCGAGCGCCCCAAGAGCTCCTACGCCGTCACCGGCCTGTACTTCTACCCGGGCGACGTGGCCGCCAAGGCACACAAGGTGAAGCCGTCGGCCCGCGGCGAGCTGGAGATCACCGACCTCAACCGGATGTACCTGGGGGAGGGGACGCTGTCCGTCGTCACCCTCGGCCGCGGCTACGCGTGGCTGGACACCGGCACCATGGAGTCACTCCACGAGGCCGCGGAGTTCGTCCGCGCCGTGGAGCACTCCCAGGACCTTCCCGTGTCCGTGCCCGAGGAGATCGCCTGGGAGAACGACTGGATCACCACCGAGGGGCTCAAGCAGGCCGCCGAGGCCTACGGCAAGTCGGTCTACGGGCAGCACCTCAAGAAGGTCGCCGCCGGCGAGATCGTCAACAGCCCGCGCGAGTACTAGGAACAAGGAGATTCGAACATGGCAGAGGAGACCTTCTCCCCCAGGAACATCATCGTCACGGGCGGCTGCGGCTTCATCGGCAGCAACTTCGTGCACTACGTGGTGGACAATCATCCCGAGGTCCACGTCACCGTCCTGGACAAGCTGACCTACGCCGGCAACCCCGAGAACATCGCCGGGCTGCCCTCCGACCGCGTGGAGCTCGTCGTGGGCGACATCTGCGACGCGGAGCTGCTCGATAGGTTGGTGCCGGGCCACGACGCCATCGTGCACTACGCCGCGGAGAGCCACAACGACAACTCCATCGCCGACCCGGAGCCGTTCCTGCGCACCAACGTCGAGGGCACCTTCCGCCTGCTGGAGGCCGTCCGCAAATACGGCGTCCGCTACCACCACGTCTCCACCGACGAGGTCTACGGCGACCTGGCGCTCG
>UQOQ01000013.1:0-47250 GCA_900542715.1 uncultured Collinsella sp. | reverse complement strand
CTTCGTTAAACGGGCGCTAGGGCGTCACCCTTACACCAACATTTTCGACGCGATCGATCAATGACCTCGGCGTCCATCTTATTTGCATCCATAGAACCTCCTAATGATCGAGTAGATCCATAGAATAACAAGCGGCGCGGACCAATTGTGCGGACGAGAAATCGGTCGCTACAGCGCTCGATTCAATAGTTTATATCGCCAACGTCTTACAACTGAACTGGCCTGGACCGTTCGATGCGCGCGAAACAGCAAGTCGCCCATTCTCGGCCTATTCTCAGTCGCTACTCGTGGAGGGTTGCACCTCATCGCCACTCCCCTTCTTCTTGCGCAGCACCTGCATCGCGTGTTCACCCAAGATTGCCGTGCACAGCTTCAGCGCCGCACCCTTAACGGTGTTGAAGAAGTTCTCAAGAAACGGTGCGTTCATGTCGTAGTAGTTCATGTTCCTAAATAGCGCATAGATTGCCAGAAACGTTTGGGCAATGACCGCTACGACACTCATTGCAAGAGCGTTATACGGAGACTGGGAAATCCAGATCAAGGGCCTTAAGCATAGTTGAGCAAACCATTCTCCGACGAACAGCGATCCATCTTGGGCAGTCTCGATAAACCCATAGGGCAAATAGTTGCGCATGAGGAATTCGATAACAGATAGGTAAAAATCAGAACAGACAAGCGAGGCGACCAATGCAACGCACTCAACAATAATCAAAACAATTGAAACAGTGAAAACCATGCTAAGAACACCCTTGTTGGGCACACAATCAGCCAAAGTAAACAGTACAAAACTTAATCCCAAGGAGAAAAAAGAATAATAGCAAGGAAGAAGCCAAATGGAGAACCAGTGCAAAAGAAGGATCGCCAGCAATGCTGTCCAGTTCCAAGGTTCAATCAAGCTCCACCGCGCCCGCAGCGGGTAAAGGCAACACGCTCTCGACCCCAGTCGATAACCAAGATACGCGATATGGGGCTTTTTGAATTCAACTTCATGAGGTTGCTTGATAGATGGCCAAATAACCCCTTTAACATCTTTCTTTGCTTGCAGGCAGCTCATAGCAGAAGCCCTCTTGGCCGCAGACGCCTCATAGCTCCAGGTAATATAAACAAAAGCACAGCCATACAAGGCGCAGGCAACAATCAAGAAAAGCAGCATGCCTACCCTATAAGGAAACTCCGAAATTCCACCGGACACGAGTCCGAATAAATACGGGTCAAAAGCAAGAAGACCAACGCAAAAACGTAACGGATATCCATAAAGAACAATCCCAAGAGTACCAAAGCACATCTTAAAGACGTCATGCGAGCTCGATTCCTCTTTAGGATCAATGTAGCCGAAGTATCTCGCAGATTTAAATAGATTCATCCCGCTCAAGGACGGCAAACCATCATGACGCAACACATATTCGTTCCAGAGTCGCTCACCTTTAGCCCTAGCTCTCTCATAGAAGCAGGCAATAATGAAGACCAAAACGTATGCAAAGCCCAGAATAAAGGCAAGGTAATGGTCACCGGGAACCGGGTCGCCATATAACGTAGCACCTTCTGCCCATATAGTCACACAAACCAAGAATGCAGCAATCGCTTTAGCAACTACAACAAGCATGGCAACAATTATAGTATGCCGCTCATTACCGCCGCCAAGCAATGGAAGCCTATTTCTGCCCTCACTCTGCGGGTTTGTCTTATCCTCCGCAATGCCCCTAATATCATTGATGAGATAACGCGCTTGGTAGCCACAGATGTCAACGACAAACACAAGCAAGAAGAATCGGAAGAACCACTCTCCAAGATAATAGCCTCCTCCCAGGGCGGTACCCAACAAAGCCCCGCCTAAATAAAAGAAGCTTTTCATTGAATCGCGAGGACGCGTGTACAACAGACGAAGGAATTTACCTCTAAATTGCGAGAAGTAGTGACCCGGCCTATTATCCTCAGACACTCCACCACTACTCGCTCGAAATTCCTTAGGGACACCATTTACATTAAGGCTTAATATCTCATTAAACGTCAGCCGACTAAAGTCAGTAGCTATGAAATAGCAGTACAAAAGATATATAAGAGCGGACATAACAACCAGCGGCAGTAGAAGCCTGACCCATTTATTATGCACGGTAAGCAGCAATAGCAAAGAAAGCAAAACGCACCCGATGACAAGCGATACAAGCGCAAGTGCAAAATGCACATAGTGCCTACGCGCACCCCTATTAGTTAGGTGATGAATGTTGGCAGTGATTAAGCGAGAGGAAAACCGGTTCCAGCCCAGCGCAATAGTCCTATTGCCTGTTGGCACTATCTCAGAAATCCTCTCTTCAATCATTTCCATATAGTGATAGCGAAACATGCGTTCCTGACCAATGCTAGAGCCGTAAAATCCCGCTACAAGAATCACACAGGCTGCAATCGTAGCGATTCCCTCATTCTTCCAGGGAATCGAATTTTCAGAAGCGCCAAATCCGGCCGCAACAGAATACAAAATGGCGAGCGCAGCAATACAAGCAACAAGGACCTGAACGATATGATCCAAAGACACTCTCTGGTCCTCGCGAGCTTCATCAAGCTCAAATAGAAGCCATTCGAGCTCTTCTTGATTGCTGTCTTCTATGGAATCACTCATATACGACATCCTTATTAGAGAAGAACGTACAGTTCGCACCAAAACTGCGTGCACGAGCAAATACAGAACCCAATTGCCCGGCTCCTACAGGACAACAACGTGCGGGCGCATCAGCACAGCAGTAGATAACGCCTTTAACAATGCCCCTTACATGACCAAAATCAATGCAAAAGGGAAGAGCTAATATCTTTAAAGAAGTGAATAGCAATATTGGCCAACAGCATGACAGCCCCCCAATAAACAGTCGACCAAATAACAAGGTCAACGAACGGATGACAACGTCATGCACCAGGCAGTGAACGCCTGAGGTAATGGTACTCCCTGACACTTTTGCAGAGGTCATTGGCCTAATACTTTTCGTCAAACGGTAGCCTATAAATCAAACTGTCGAAGCACGACTTGGGGTATGCCCAATCAGTCCACCCGAGAGGAGAAAAGAGCGGCGAAGCATTGAATCAGACATGTGTATGCGCTGATTTATATAGCCCCATTGATTGAACCGAATTGCCCAAAGTTTAGATGCACAATAATGAACAGGAGCACACCGAACCATTCGATAATCTGGAATAGGGCCACGGCCGATATGACCGAAATGAATTTGAGTAACGAAAGGGCACCGATGCCCGCGTTGGTCTCAGTGCCCATAAGCAATATCGACAATACTGTTTCCGATATCGTACATTACTCAAATAAACAAATACGCAAAGCAAGCTCAGGCGGCTCCTGTCAGCCGCCGCCCGGCTCGGGTTCTCTGCGGCTCCGACCCGATTACAGGCAACCGCCGCGCTGGATTCGCCGAGCATCTCAGCGAAGTCCCCGCCCGTCATGCCCGGCTGCACGAACGCGACCGCCCGGACCCTCAGCGCCGGGTCGCAGTGGCTCCAGGGTCCGCCCGCCTTCCTCTCGTGCGATGCGTCCCGCTCGTTGAGCCATTGGTAGAAAGTCAGCCGAGAGGGGTACCCCGACTTGAGGGTCGTGCGCATGACGGACCCTCCGCATTCCTCGACCATCTCGACGGCCTTGCGCTTTTCCTCTTCAGTGTAGCTCGTCATCTGCGAACTCCTAACCGGACCGGTTCGGTCCAGCTATTTGTCCGCGTCCCCATCTCAGCAATCAAGCAATGCATTCATAGAGCTACATAAAGCATCCAATAGGTTATCAGCAGATTCTTTCGTCAAGCCCTTCGCAAAGAGATACACCTTGAGCTTAGGCTCAGTACCACTCGGACGAACAAGTACACGAGACCCGTTCGAGAGTCTCCACTCAAGCACGTTGCTCGGCGGCAGTGTTTGAACGGGCTCGTCAGGTAGCGAATTCACTATTGGCATAGGCGCACCCGCTTTGTAGTCAATCACATGGTCAACTATCAAGTTGGCGATCTCGGTAGGAGCTCCCGCGCGAAATCTGTCCATAAGCGCAGCCATTCGCTCGGCACCGTCGACACCCTCGAAAGCTCTCGTTAACTGCTTGCCAGACCACCAGCCGTAGCGGTCATACAAGCGTGCCATGGCATCGACCAGATCAAGCCCATCGGCCTTTAGGTCCGCGGCCATCTCGCACACGAGCATACACGCTTCGATGCCGTCTTTATCGCGCACGTGAGTTCCAGACAGATACCCAAGGCTCTCTTCAAGACCGAACAGGAAATCGCCCCGTCGACCATCCTGCTCAAGGAGTCCGATCTGCTCACCGGTGAACTTAAAACCCGTCAACGTGCGTCTGAGCTCTAAGCCATACCCATTTGCCACATCATCTGCCATGGGCGTTGAAACAATCGTGGTGACAGCAACTTTTCGGTCAAGCCCCTCCCTCGAAGCGGCCCGTCGAGCAAGCCAGTCCAGCAATAACACGCCAACCTGATTACCCGATAGCGTTATATATTCACCGCCATGGCGAACAACAACTCCCACTCGGTCAGCATCAGGATCCGTCGCCAAGGCAAGGTCGCATCTCTCTCGGCTCGCGAGATCAATAACAGCCTCCATGGTCTGCGGAACCTCGGGGTTAGGCTTAGGACACGTTGGGAAGTCACCGTTCGGCTCGGCCTGTTCCGCAACGACATGAAATGCTCCCATACCCATATTGCCAAGCACGCGCTGCACACACACAAGGCCGGCACCGTTGAGCGGAGTATACGCGACTGATAGGTCACTGCAATCAATGCCCTGCGAGCACGAGAGCGTAGAGCTGACATAACGGTCTAAGACATCTCCACTGGCCCACGCAGTCAAACCAGATTCAATTGCCGCATCGAAAGGCTCCGCGCAAACATCGTCAAAAATATCAACCGAATCGATGGCAGCCTGAATTTGCCGGCACATCTCTGTTGTCGCCTGGCAGCCATCGGGTCCGTAGACCTTGAATCCGTTGTACTCAGCCGGATTATGCGAGGCGGTAACGACAATGCCCGCCGAGCAGCCGAGGTCTCGGACAGCGAACGACAGAACTGGCGTGGGAGAGGGATGCCCGAATACCACGGAGCGAATTCCGTTTGCAGCGAGCACCTCAGCGGCACGACGAACGAATTCCGGGCCGCCGTGGCGCGAATCCCGTGCAATAACAACCAGCGGCTCATCAACCTGCGAGTTGAGCCAATTGGCGAGACCCTGAGTAGCCTTACCCACCGTCCACACATTCAACCGGTTTGGGCCCATACCAATCTTAGCGCGCAAGCCACCAGTACCGAAATGGAGGTCGCGAGCGAACGCGTCCTTTAGAAGCTGAGGATTAGACGCGAGGGCATTCAGAGCCTCCCGATCCTCATTACCGTCCATCACTTCCAGCCAGCGATCAAATTCGTTTTCGATAGATACGTCGTTCACCGTCATTCCCCCGTCGATGAGTCCATAACCCTAATTGATTACAAGATGCGAAGAGCTTATACCTCTATGAAAATCTCACTGATTTCCTTGCGGTGACTATACGGAACCATCGTGCAATCCGGGTAGTAACCGGCACCCAAGACAACCGCGATGCGCTCGCTGTCCTTAAGGTTCAGCAGCTTGGAAATAGCCGCCTCCTCGGCACCGGTATTCCCCCACTGTAGGAAACACGACCCGATTCCCTTGAAGTGGAGAGCGTCGGCGAACCTCATGGCAACAAGGCCCGCATTTAAATAGCCCTGATTACGCTCTCCGTAAAAGGTGAACGCGTTGAGATCGAACGTCACGACAAAGAGCGTGACGGCGTCCTTGTCAAACCCACCAAGGCCCATAATCGCATCTTTGAGCTTGGACGCCTTTGCCTGATCGGTAACCTCGAGAATCTTAATCATCTGCCTGTTGCAGGCGGTAGGCGCATACCGAGCCGCTTCCACGCAATCAAGAACATCGTCGCGCTTCAAGGGCACGCGCTTAAATTCACGAACAGAATGACGATCTTTGATAACGGTCGTGAAATCATCAATGCGATGCGCCGTCGCATCTTGAAGCGTGTATTCATGAGCGCCGACAGGGACCGGTTCGAAAGAGGCCGGAATCGTCTTCAGGAACTCGTTCACGGCTTTATAGCCGTCTTCCTGCTGCCAGCCATGCTTATCAAACAGGTCTTTCCAAACCAAAAGAATGCTGACGCCCATCTCATACGCCGTCGATACCTTCTGGTTCTCGGAATACGTCTTCAAATAATCAATCAGCTCTCGCACCTTCTTCTTGCCGAAGGGACGAAGGCCCTGAGAGCACATGCCCTTTTCCAAGCTGTGAACGATCAGAAGCACGTGATAATCAACACACGCGTGATCCGACATCGACTCCGCGTAGTTGGCGACGAATCGATTCGCATCGGTACGCATCTCCCTGCGAACCTTATGTGCCTTCACAACCCTACGCAGGGCATCAATTGATTGCAGCTGCTCCTTAACGGACATTCTTTTTTCTCCTTACGATTGAAAGGCCAAATTCGAATAGCGTTTTGTCAAATACATGCGCCCAAAGCACCGTCAAAGGAATGAACAGAATCGAACCGACAAAAAGCTGAAGGATCAACGTCAAAACAGAGATACCAAATACCCGTTGGACTAGTAATGCCGGAAGTGCGCTTGCAAGTCCAATCAGGTAGTACGGCACGCTGGCAAGCACTGCCTTTGAGTAATCGAATCGTGACCTCAAACGGAAATATTGATAAAGCGGAACGAAGCTTTCAGCCACTAGGGACGCTATAGCCGCACCCAACGCAGCCAAACGAGGAATCAGCAATACATTGATAAGCACGTTCAAAATACTGCTGATAAGAGTGGACTTCACATAGATGTCATCAATTTTGCTCGGAATGATGTACTGCATTCTGATGACATTGCCTAACCCCATGGCAATTAGAGCAAAACCGGACAGACGCAAGATGTTGGCGCTTTGGCTGAACTCAGCACCAAACAAGAGGTCAATCAAACTGTCTGCAACTGCGAACAAGCAAAACGCCATCATCGAGGTCATTATTGCCATGAGCCTTAGGGAGAGGGAGATATAGTGCTCGATTTTCGCCGAGTCCCCCTCAGCCACCAATTTCGACATCTTCGGCATCATGACTGAACCAAAAGAAGCAATCAGGCCTGACAGGCAGTAGACGATTTTCTCTCCATTATCAAAAATACCCGTCTGAACCATGGTGCTCATCGCACCCAGCATCACTCTGTTCAACGACCGATATACATTCAAAGCAAGCGTTGGGATTAGCAACAACGAGCAGGGAAAGAGGTGCTCTTTGAAGTCCAACAGATACTGAGGAAGGATTCGTACGCGCTTCCTCAGTCCTATCCAGTTCGTAAGATAGCCGCACACATATCCGCTCACCATGATCAATGCGTACAGCGGCGTGTCGCTCTTCGTTTTCACGAACAGGAAAATCCCGGCGACGCTCAGCAGCTTGACCGTAATATTCCTGATGGAAACACGCCGAAAGTCCTCGAGGCCAAACCAAAACCAATCGATATCTGAAAAGGTGCCGACCACCCAAATCAGAAACACCAAGGCCATGATGAAATGTTCAGAGGAAAAGCAGAATGCGTAAATGGCATAACAAATCGAAATCAAAACCGTCGAGCAGCACTGAAGTCCAAAAAGACGCGAGAACAGCTGACTCAACGCATCCTGATTGCCACGTACTTTGGCGATTTCCCGCGTTCCATAATTGGTAAGCCCGAGCTTGGCAATAAGAATCACGAATTGCGCGATGGAAAACGAATACGCGTAGATTCCAGTACCCTCAGCGCCGATGATTCGAGCAAGATATGGTGCCGTCACAAGCGGCAATCCCATATTCAGAATCGAATACGCTGAGTTATAGATAAAGTTCTTTTTTGTGCCTACTGCCATAGAGCTAATCCTGAACACATTTCTCGAGATAGCCAATAGAGCTGGCTCTCAACTCGCTGAATTTACTTTCAACCGAGGTGTAATCAATATCCTCGTTGAGAACGGCTTCGATTCCCGCACCGACAATTCGCTGATCCAACGCAAGGTCATGCAGCAAGTTCTCAATCTTTTTCTTTTGATAGTCAAGAACGACAAACCGCTTATGGAAAATCAACGAGAACACCGTACCGTGGAAGGTGTTGGTGACAACAGCTGATGCGCCATTAAAGCAGGAAAGAAAAGAAACGACGGTCGATTCATAATGCATATCAGCGAACGGCATACGGCGACCAAGTGACACTATTTTCAAGCTGTTATCGGCTGCATACTGTTTGATCTCGTCGACCACCGCAGCTGAAGGCGTATCGAACAGATACAGTAGAAGATAGGTGCCCGCTTCTTCCATTGACCTACAGAATCCCTGATAAAAACTTCGATCCTTCAAGAGCGTGGGGTCGCACACCTTGCACGGTACCCGATCCGTCCGAGAAGTGATGTACTCGAAGGAATAGTCATCCCTAACGCTGATGTTCGCGTACTTCTTTATGGACTCACATGGATACTTCAGCGAATCCAACGTTTCATAGGGCGAATTCGCGATTGAGGCTGCATAGGTAACGATCTTAGAACCATCCCATGGCAATCCCCAGAAGACATCCTGGGACTCCAAGAAATATGGCGACGTTACATCCCAAACGGTATCGCTGCCAATGGAAAGCAAATCAAAGCGTTCAGCTCCACTAGGATCGACGATGTGAAAATGTTCACGAATGAACTGCCGGGAATCTCGATACTTTTTAATAACGGCGCCTGGACTTGACCTAGACACCAAAGCCTTTATAACGTCCTTGAATTCCTTCTTGTACGAAAGCGCTGAGAGCTTATTGATCGTAGAGATGAATGACACATTGCATCCAAGCTTGCTGTACGCATCCTGCATCGCAAGCGCTTGAAGCACGCTTCCGCAATTGGTGCTATATATGACTGTAATGATTCCGACGCTATGCTTCATGAGCTCATCGGCCTCCTTATCGCTTGCTTAAATAGGGTTTTCGATTTTCCGCACCCTCAGGAATGTCAACGGTCTCTGAGCTATCCATAGCCTTCTCTTGAGAAACGTTCATGCACATAACCGCAAGATAGAAGGTTACCCAAACACTGAAATAATCAAGAATATGCGATGTAATGGCAACGAAGACGAGATACAGCATCATAAAGAAATGCCAATAGTTCTTCTTTGAGAATTCCACAATGCCGAAGGCGAAAGATGCGATTCCCAGAAATCCCGTTTCCAAGTAGATGCCGATAGTGTCGTTGTGAAGAATACCGTTCCACACAGTACCGAAATGCGATGAAGCGTACCCGGCTAGATAGTAATTAATCGAACCATAGCCATTAAAGTCGCCAGACATACCCGACATGGCAAGATGATAGATGGTTGGACGGCCAGTCATCTCAGCGTTAAGGTCAATTCCAAAGGAGCTATACAGCCATCCCATCACGTCATACCTGTAAAGCCACATCAGAACGAATGGGCTCAGAACTATCGCAACCATAACGAGCAGACGATAGACGCGTTTCACATCACCCTTAGGCACGCGACTCGACAAGACAAATGCAACCGGGGCGAGAATGAAACTAAGGCGCTTCATCGAAAGCATACAGAAAAGAAAGCAAATAAAGGCCTTTCCTTTCTGCTTCATCGCCAGAAAGAGCATCTCCATGATTAGAAAGTCATGAGCAAGAGAGGATTCGGTCGCCGCCTCGGAATCAGACCAGTTTATTGAGAGAATGCTACTTAAGGACAGATTGTCAGCATTCATAAAAAGAAAATGACAGCAGAATCTGACCAAGAGGATGTTGAAGTAATAGTTCCAATCCTCTTCATCGACCGAATTAGCAAATAGCAGGGCATTGATAATCGGCAAACCAAGGCGTCCAAGCGCAGAGAACAGGAACCCTCGTAACCCATCATGCATAATCTGAATTGGAATTGAGATGGCTCCAAAAACGACGATAAAGAAAAGTATGTAACCGGCATACTGAAATCCGCGTATTTTAGCGGTGCCTCTATATACAAAGATAATGCCGTTGGCAGCACAAAAGAGCAGCAAAGTAGCCATATATAGGGCCTGTGACGCATACCCCAGCATGTAGGCAACATAAAGCAGGTTGTAGAGAATGAACAACAGGAACCTAAACCCCGACTTAGGAAGAAGCGGGGTGTTCAAAGCTCTCTGAATAATACTTGTCATCGTGTTCATATTCGTATTGCGAATCACGCTAGCCAATGTGGCTCAGACGATCCCTCAGCAAAGCCTGCTTTTCGGCACACAGACTTGCAAGCTCACGCTGAATATCAGTGAAATCGATATTCCGCACACGGGAAGACCATTCCTGTACATCAGAACAAATAAGATCGTTGGCACCGACAGCATTCAACAGAGTTGTAACCCTGGTACTAAAGTGAGAAGGAAGCGTTACGGCAACCGGCTTATTAAAGACGAGGGAAAACACGGTTCCATGGAAGGAGTCAGTGAACACACAGTTTGCGCCCTTAAAGAGCCCAACCCATTCATGGACATCTGGAGCGATGATGTTTTGGCAACCGGGCTTAGTCTGATAGGGCATCGTAATAATCGACTTGATCTTCAAGCCGTGTTGCTTTGCATATGCACGAGCACAATTCGCCGTGTCGCTATCTCCATGGAGCTGATACAAAAGAACATAGCTCTCTTCGTCAGTATCCTTAGCAAAGCGGCTCCACGTATCCGGCGAAACAAGAAGCGTCGGATCGAGCATCAAATCGACGTCTGAATAGCCCATTTCCCGAAGCAATTTGATTCCTGACGTCTCTCTTACGGACAAGTAGGTATATTTCGAGAGCTGATTGTTAATGAAAGCTGAATCTTCCTCATTAAAGGATGATTTACCAAAACTCGAAGCAATCGAAATGCATGTAGAACCGCTAGGTGCAAATGCAAGGAAATACGAAGGATCGAACTTCTTTGTATAGTAGTTATTCCAAACCTGATCGCTACCCGAACAATAGAAATCAGCCTCCGGGAGATCATCCTTCAATTCCTGGCACGAAAAGTATCTTTTGTTCGTAAGAGGCATTTCACTATCGATGAACCTGTCGAATGTAGAAATCCTCTTACGATTCCCCAGAGACTTGAGGAATGCTTTAGCAACCCGAATTGGAAAGGCCGAATTCATATTCGACACGTCGTTAAACTGATTTCTGAACGTGCCATAACCCAATATATTGTTGGGGCAATAGTCAATAATAATCGGCTCAAAACCAGCATCCTTAAGATACTGGACAGTCGCATACGCTTGCAGCGCGGCTCCGTAGTTATAAGCACGATGATACGTCATGATAGCAACTGACTTTTTGGGCATTAGATTCCCTTCCCTCATTTCGTTTTTAAGCCGAATGATAACGACCTATGATTAGTGGATTGTTAAACGCTGCGAATACCATCAATGCAGCCACAGCAATCGTTTTTATAGAATCAAGCCCATACCGCCGTCGAGCTCTTCGCGCATTTGCTGCATTCGATCGTACGTAATCGATGCACGAAGAAACTCTGACCCATAGACCCCTCCCCCGGATTTGGTAACCTTTTTCGTCCGCTCTTCAAACTCCTCCACAGTCATCAAGACCTTAGCGGGAGACCCAGCCGCAACGACACCATTGGGCAGACTGCGCGTAACGACAGAATTGGCACCCACCACGCATCCATCACCGATACGAACGTTCGGCATCACGATGCTACCGAAACCGATAAACACGTTGTCACCGACTGAAACTTTGCCGACCTTCGAGTATCCAACGAGCTTCTTTGTACTGCCATCGTGGGCAAGAAGGCAGACATTGGATGCAAAGGTGACGTTATTGCCGATTTCAATCAGCCATGGGAAGTTGGCATCGATGTTGCAACCCTTTTCCATCTGAAAATCGCTACCGACAACGAGCCCATGTTTGATAAGTCGCTTTAGGTAAAGGGCTTTAAAGGCGTTTCGAATGAAACCTAGCATAGGCGATACAACTCCTTAACCTGCTTCATATGAGCGTCGAGAGAATAGGTGGATTCGATAAGCTCGAAAGCGGCTTCGCTCATCTGCTTCCGATCGTCCGCATCGTCCAAAAGAGAAGTAAGGGCATCGCCAAGCGCATCGATATCACCTGGCTCAATCAACATACCGTTAACCCCCGATTGAACCACTTCGGGAATAGCCGCGATGTTCGTGCTGATTGTGGGAATACCATGCGCCATCGCCTCAAGGATGCTCATGGGAAGCCCCTCATTGTATGACGGCAGGACGTTCAAGACGGCATCGTTCAAGATGCGCTCGCGCTGCTTCGAATCGACCCAGCCCAGGCACGCGATGCGATCAGAAAGCCCAAGTTCATCGATCTGGCTGCGAGCTGCATCGATATCACCGTCGCCGCAAAGGGCGACATGGTATTTGCTGTCGATTCGAGAGGCTACGGTGCTAAACGCCTTGATCAGATCGAATGCCCCCTTGCGCTCACCAAGCCTGCCCATAAATACAATGGTATCTGCGTCAGGGTTGTAGAGATTCCTCCCGTACGTGGGAACAGCATTGTAGAGGACCTTGAAGCGAGCATTAGGAAAATGCTGTTCCATGGAGCGCTTGATCGAGTCGGAGAGCACAAGGTTCACGTCGACATCGTTGCACACCTTCTCGACCTTTTCCTGCGCGTCTGGACTTAGGCCCGCAAAAAACGGTTCGAACTCCGCTGCATGATGATGAAACACAACGGGGATACCGCTCTTCTTTGCCTCTTCCGCGATCATTGCCTTCCGCCAAAAACTGCCCCGTTCGGCAACATGAAGATGAACCAGGTCGACTTCGTGTTTCCTCAACATATGACGGATTTTCGGGAGCGTCAGCGCAAAGTGAGCTGCAACACGCACCTTATTACCCGGAACGTGGGTTGGAACAAAATCGATGTTGAATTCATCCCAGTCAGGGTATGACAGATAGTTTTTGACAACGGAGACCATGCCACCCTTCACATCTAGAGAGGAGCAGCACATCAGCACCCGTATTTGAGAGGCAGTGGATTTCATCTAGCACCCAGCCTTACGGTATTTGAAGATGAGTGGAACGATCTTAAGGTCATCGACCAGGTAACGCTTTGCCAAACGCGCGGGATCCTGCGTGATTCGATAAAGCCACTCAAGCCCGCACCGCTGCATCCACTCGGGAGCTCGGGTCACGTTACCCGCCTCGAAATCCAAGCTCGCTCCCAATCCGAGCATCAGCTTCGCATGAATACGATCCCGATAGTGATGAATGAACTTCTCTTGCTTAGGGCAACCGAGTCCCACGATGAGAATGTCGGGTGCAGTCTCATTGATTTGGCTAATCGCCTCATCAACTTTTTTGGAATCGCGTTCGAAGCCATAATCAGGAGACATCGTGCCCACAACACGCAATCCCGGGAACTTAGCTGTTAAGTTGTCCGCCGCCTTCTGAGCAACACCAGGTGCCGCGCCGAAGAAGTACATCGTGAGACCACGCTTGGAGCACTCGGAGCACAGGGCGGGAAACAAATCGGATCCGGAAATCTTTTCTTTTATCGGGCTACCGTATCCCTTGGATATCCAGATGAGCGGCTTTCCATCCGTCAGGATAAGGTCCGCATCACGGTATACGGCACGCAGCTCATCGTCCTTTTCGAGCTGCACGATATGATCGACGTTAGGCGTGACGACGTAATTTCCCCGTCGCGATCCAGAAGCCAATTCGCAGCAACGCTCGACCGCATCATCAAAGGTGATGTTGTCGACCTCGGTATTCATGAACTTCAAGCGGCTCAATTCGACTCTCCCCAATGGTTGCCATACCGCACGTTATCGCTCTCGACCAAAATATCGCCCAGCTGGATTTCTATGGCGTTAATGTCGGTACGCGCTAGCAAAGCGTGACGAACACCGGCAGGAATCTCGACAACGCTTCCAGCGACCACGGGGCGCTCGCGGCCCGCGAGCGAAAACAGACCCTCACCTGATACGATGGTCCACACCTCTGAACGGTTAACATGGCTTTGCTCACAAATCTGACTACCCGCCCGAACGAAAATCTCCTTCACAATCGTGCGCGAGCCATCGCGATAGGAACCTGAGTCGACAACCCGGTACGAGCCCCACGTCATGGTCTCTTGCATAGGACGGTCCTCGGCCGCCTCTTTCACCAGCGATTTAATGTGCGCGGATTCTTCTTTTCCGGACACCAGGACTCCGTCTGGCGTTGCGACCACCACGGAATCATGGAGCCCTGCGATCACCACGGGAATGCCTAGCTCATTGATGGCATGAACATCAGAGCAACTGTCTTCGTCAATGGAAACCCGTCCGCTTACAGATTCGCCCATCTCCTCGGTAAGCGTGTTCCAAGTACCAAGGTCCTTCCAAGATCCAGCATACGGAATAACGGCGACGGATTCCGCGGTCTCCACCACCTCGTAATCGAACGAATTCTTTGGAAGCTCAGCATAACGCGACTGGAGGTCCTCATAGCTTGCATACGATCCATACTGAGACAGGATGTCGAGAACATAACCAAGGCGGAATCCAAAGACGCCACAGTTCCAAAGAGCCCCGCGACTTATGAGCTCGCTCGCCTTGACCTCATTGGGTTTCTCGGTAAAGCGCTCCACCATCCGAGGAGAGCCCTGCGATTCAGAGGGAACGATATAACCGTACTTCTCGCTCGGGTAAACAGGTTCAACGCCCAGCAGCACGATGTCTGCTGTATTCGCCTCGATTGCCGATGCGACATCTGCAACCTTTTGGAAGTAGGTATCCTCGACATAGGAATCGATGGGCATCACAATAACCGGGTCGGCAAGACCCGCACCCTGCTCTGCCAGTAGGTGCTCGCACGCAAGCATGATTGCAGGAGCGGTATCACGACGCTCAGGCTCCACGACCTCAGCATAGTGACCCTTAACTTGCATCTCGAGAGCACGAACCTGTGTCGCACAGGTTGCCACAGTTACATCCGCGCCGGGAACCACGCGTTCAATCTGGTCGAAGGTTCTCTGCACCATCGATACATGGTTGCCATTGGCATCGCGCAACACTTTAAGAAACTGTTTTGATCGCGCATCATTCGAAAGGGGCCAGAGCCGAGAACCTGAACCACCTGATAGCAAAATGATATGAATAGCTTGGCGCATCAGCACGCACCATCCCCGGTAAACACCTCAAGCACGGTGAGGCAGATGATTTCAAGATCCAACAGGACACCCCTCTTTGCTATATATTCCAGGTCGCGGCGAACCATGCCATCGAACCCGGTGCTGTTGCGCTCTGTCACCTGCCAGAGGCCCGTGATGCCGGGCTTCACGGCCAGGCGCTGCAGGTCGTACTCGGTGTACTCGGCCACCTCGTTGGGCAGCGGCGGGCGCGGGCCGACGACGGACATCTGGCCCAGGAACACGTTGAGGAACTGCGGGAACTCGTCGATGGAGTGCTTGCGGATGAACCTGCCGATCTTGGTGACGCGGGGGTCGTCCTTCATCTTGAACATGGCGCCGGCGATCTCGTTCTGCTCCTTGAGCTCGGCGAGGCGCTCGTCGGCGTCCCTGTACATGGAGCGGAACTTCCACATGCGAAAGGTGGACAGGCTGCCGTCGCGGTGGGTCTGGCCGACGCGGATCTGGCTGTAGAACGGGTTGCCCTCGCTCTCCAGGCGGATGGCGGCGGCGAGCACCAGGCTGGGCACGGCGATGACGGCCAGCACGCAGCCGCTGAACACGATGTCGAAGGCGCGCTTGACGGTGCGGTAGGCCAGGCGCGTGCGGTCCCAGTCCTTCACGGCCTGCATGGCCTTGTAGCGCATGCTCGCGTCGCCGCCGCTCATGGCCTGAGCAACGAGCGCGGCCCCCACCGGCGCGTTTTGCTCTGTCACTTCTTTAGTAGTCAAGTTCAAATCCACGTCCCTGTTCCCAGGGATCCCCCAATCGATGAATTCAAAATGCGAATGAATTGCCAGTGCGACGTTCCCTTACGTCTTACTGGGCACGTCCAACGGAAGCAGTTCCCTAAAAGCGGAGTCGCCTTCGCCCACGTCTACCAGGCACCAGCGCTTATGACGGTCGATCTTCTTTACACGGGCCTCTTGCCCCACCAAGGGTCCCTGCTCTATGTGCAGCACGCCGTCTTCTATGCGGGCGACGCTGTTGCGCACCACGCCGTTGTCGTCGAGCACGCTGCGGTACCAGTCCTGCGCATCGTCCGGCATAGGCGCATAGGCCCGCTCCCTGCTGCCGGCAATGCGGCAGCCAAAACTCAGCTGGGCCAAAGCCTTGTCGAGCAGGGCGGCATCGCGCGTGGCGACGAAGAAGTATTCCTTGTACATAGGTTTGGTTTGGAGCGACCAGGCGCCGTCCCGCTTAAACCAGAACTCCTTTTGCATCACAAAAGCGTCCTGCATCAGCTCGTGCGGGATAATGCGACGGACCTTTTCGCAGGTCTCGCGCTCTTTACCGTTGGGGGTGTGGACCAGATACCAGCGGACGCGGCCGTGCTGGCCTTTGGTTACGGTGCCACTAAAGGCACCGGGCAGCTGCTCCTGGCGCCGCATTGTCTGTTCCATCTCTCGCCCCCTTTTTCTTGTCTCCGCGACACACACGGATGCAGAGGCGTTAAGAACAGGCTTCTCGCTCGCAGCTAGGCGCAGTCGCAAAAGTACAGGTTTTTGTATCTTTCGATGTTGCTCATTATACATGCAAACTGCTCGCGTTTTCCCAGATTGCACAAAATGCGCCGCGAATGGGTGCATCTCCATACGCCTCTACAAAAACCTGTACCTTTTTGCACAACAAAAAAGCCGCTCTAACCAGCGGCTTTTCTTCTATAGACAACAAAAAAGCGACCGCCCTATTGGACGGTCGCCTTTGTTAATTCTTGTATTGTTTGTGCTAGGCGCGAGTCTTGATCTCCTCGAGCACCTTGGCAACGAACTCGTCAACGCTCATCTGAACGGTCTCGTTGGAACGATCGCGGACGGAAATGTTGCCGGCCTCGACCTCCTTCTCGCCCAGGATGAGCATGTAGGGCACGCGGTCGATGCTGCGGGCCTCGCGAATCTTGTAGCCGATCTTCTCATCGCGATCGTCGCAGACCACGCGAATGCCGGCCTCCTCCAGCTTGGCGCACACCTCGTGGGCGTAGTCGCGGCTCTTCTCGGAGACGGGAAGCGCCTTGACCTGCACGGGGGCCAGCCAGGTGGGGAACTTGCCCGCAAAGTGCTCAATCAGAATGCCGATGAAGCGCTCGATGGAGCCAAAGCACACGCGATGCAGCATGATGGGACGCTTCTTGGTGCCGTCGGCGTCCACGTACTCCAGGTCAAAGTTGAGCGGCATCTGGAAGTCGAGCTGGACGGTGCCGCACTGCCAAGTACGGCCGAGCGAGTCCTCCAGGTGGAAGTCGATCTTGGGGCCGTAGAAGGCGCCGTCGCCCTCGTTGACCTCGTAGTCCATGCCCAGCTTCTCCAGAGCGGTACGCAGGCCCTCCTCGGCGCGAGCCCAGTCCTCGTCCGAACCCATAGAGTCCTCGGGGCGGGTGGAAAGCTCAACGTGGTACTTAAAGCCAAACTTTTGGTACACAGAGTCGATGAGGTTGACCACGCCCACGATCTCATCGGTCAGCTGGTCGGGACGCACGAACAGGTGGGCGTCGTCCTGGTTAAAGCAGCGCACGCGGAACAGGCCGTGCAGGGCGCCGCGCAGCTCGTGGCGATGCACCAGGCCAATCTCGCCGGCGCGGATGGGCAGCTCGCGATAGGAGTGCGGCTTGGATGCGTACACCAGCACGCCGCCCGGGCAGTTCATGGGCTTAATGCAGTACTCTTCGTCGTCGATGACGGTGGAGTACATGTTGTCCTTGTAGTGGTCCCAGTGGCCCGAGGTCTTCCACAGCTGCTTGTTCATGATGAGCGGCGTGGAGATCTCCACGTAGCCGGCCTTATGGTGGATCTCGCGCCAGTAGTCCAGCAGCGTGTTCTTAAGGATCATGCCGTTGGGCAGGAAGAACGGGAAGCCGGGGGCCTCGTCGCGCATCATAAAGAGGTCCATCTCGCGGCCGATCTTGCGGTGGTCGCGCTTCTTGGCCTCCTCCAGCATGTGCATGTGCTCGTCGAGCTCTTCCTTGGTGGCAAAGGCGACGCCGTTGATGCGGGTGAGCATCTTGTTGTCCTTGTCGCCCTTCCAGTAGGCGCCCGAGACGCCGGTGAGCTTAAAGGCCTTGAGGGCCTTGGTGTAGCAAATGTGGGGACCGACGCACATGTCGATGTAGTCGCCCTGCTGGTAGAAGGTGATGCGGGCGTCGTCGTCCAGGTCGCCGATGTGCTCGACCTTGTACTTCTCGCCGCGCTCCTCCATAAGAGCGATGGCCTCGGCGCGGGGCTTCTCGTACACGGTGAACTTGAGGTTCTCCTTGACGATCTTCTTCATCTCGGCCTCGATCGCGGGGAAGTCGTCCTCGCTGATCTTGACGCCCTCGGGCAGGTCGACGTCGTAGTAAAAACCGTTGTCGGTCGCGGGACCGTAGGCAAAGTCGGCCTCGGGATAGAGGCGCTTGATGGCCTGCGCCATGATGTGCGCAGCAGAGTGGCGGATGACGTGCGTGACCTCGTCCTGCGGGAGCTCGGCCACCGAACCGTCATTGTAGAGTGCCTTCATGGGTATGTTTTCTCCTCTCGGATGCCTGATGCAAGTGCGTGCGATGCGCTCGGCGTTTTTGACTTGCATCATTATAGGCAGGTTGCCTTGGTATACAAGCGCCCGCCGCACCTTAATGGCACGGCGGGCGATTTTCTACGCATGCTTCATCGTGTGGGGCGGGGTGCGTGCGGCTTGTGGCGCGTGCGGCGCCCGTGGCTTACGGCCGGCCCGACGATGGATGCGTTACTGGATGCGAGTTCGGCAGTAGGGGCAGACCTTCCAGTGCGCGTCGAGCGGACGATGGCAGCTGGGGCACACGTTGCGAACCTGGGTGTCGCACACGGGGCAGACAACAAAGTCCTTCTCGATGGGGGCGCCGCACTGCGGGCAGGTGCCGTACTGGGCAAGCTGGCGCTCGCGCAGGGCCATGTCCAGCTCCTGCTCCTCGCGGTCGGCCGCGTAGGAATGCGGGCGCAGGACCAGGTAGGCGATGAGGCCCACAAACGGGATGAGGGCGATGATGCCCCATGCCACGTAGGCGCTGGCGCCGCGGCGGCGAGCGTCGATGAACACATAGACGACCGACAGCACGTACAGGGCGATGATAAAGCCAACAAAGGCATAGATGACGCCCATAAGCTGCGGCGACATGAGCTCGGAGATGTACTTGGACATTGGGGTGTACCTTTCGGAATATTTACAGTCCGGTCAAGTTTACCACGGGGTTTGTTTATATGGGACCACGGCTAGGGGCGGGGCTGGCGCGGACACAAACATCTCAATCTGTAACAGTTACTCGGCAAATAAGGGTCTAGGTGTTATGGATCGAGACGCAGGGATCCCTCCCCGACTTCAATCTCAATCTGTAACATCTTGGGCCCCAAAACCCCTCTTACTGTTACAGATCAAGACATTCAAGATCCGCCGGAAGGTTTGTCTTGATCTGTAACATCTAGAACCCAAATCCTCGTCTAACTGTTACAGATCGAGACGAACGGTTGCCGTAGTTGTTGGCAGACGAGGTTGTCGACGTTGCCGAGCCTCCCCTCGCCTGCCGTTGGCGGGTGTTGCGGGGCTGTTCGCCGCATTGCCGCCGCACTGGGGATGTGCAGGCCGTAGGATAGTCTTATTGACAGCCTGTCAACTCATCTGGGAGGCACCGTGGCAGAAACGTTTGATATCGCGATTGTGGGCGCCGGCATCACCGGGTGCGCCATCGCGCGGCAGCTCGCGCGCTATGACCTGTCCATATGCATGGTCGAGGCGGCCAACGACATTGCGCTGGGCGCCTCGAAGGCCAATGGCGGCCTGGTGCACGCCGGCTACGATCCGACACCGGGCACCGTAAAGGCGCAGGTCAACGCCCGTGGCTGCAAGTTGTACGGTACGTGGGCGCAGGAGCTGGGCTTTCTGTTCTGTCGCACCGGGTCGATGGTGCTGGGCTTTAACGACGAAGACCGCGCGCATCTGGAGCAGCTGCGCCAGAATGGCCTGGCGAACGGCGTGCCCGAGCTTTCGATCGTTGGACCCGACCGCATCCACGAATTAGAGCCGCGCGCCAGTGCCGATGTAACGTGCGCGTTGTGGTGCCCATCGACTGGGTTTGTCGACCCGTTTGAGGTTGCCATCGCCGCACTGGAGAACGCCGTGGCCAACGGGGTGACGTTTATGCGGTCTGCGCCGGTGGAAGCGATTGAAGTCGCGGGCTCGGGCGACGACGCGCGCTTTACGCTGGCAACGCCCGCCGGAGACGTGCACTGTCGCTATCTGATCAACGCTGCGGGCAACGGCGCCGCCGACATCTCGCATATGGCGGGCGCCGAGGAGTTCCAGATGGTCTGGCGCCAGGGCAACATAGTGGTACTGGACAAGGAGCCGCACACGCTGATGCCGCTCTACCCCGTTCCGACGCCAGTGTCTAAGGGCGTTATCGTCACGGGCACCGTGCACGGGAACACCGTGATTACAGCAACCGCTGCCGTGCGCGAGCCCGGCGACACACAGACCTATACGAGCGATGTGAACGCGCTGTTGGCCGGCGCGCGCAAGCTGGTTCCCGATCTGGACACGCGCCGCGTGGTGCGCTCGTTTGCCGGCGGGCGTCCGGTCATTCATGGGACAAACGACTTCTTTATTGGGCAGTCGGCCGTGGTGCCAGGCCTGTTCCAGGCGGCGGGCATTCAGTCGCCAGGCGTGGCGAGCGCACCGGCCATTGCCGAGCGCATGGAGCACGTGATGCGCGAGGCGGGCGTTGCTTTGCGCGAGCGAGCCGATTGGAATCCGATTCGCCGCGCGCCGGACGACTTCGACCGTGCGCCGCTTGCGCGCAAGGAGGAGCTCATTGAGTCCGACTCCGCGTGGGGGCAGATTGTCTGCCGCTGCGAGACGGTGCCCGAGGCCGAGATTGTTGCCGCGATTCGACGCCGCCCAGGCGCGGTTTCGGTCGAGGGCGTCAAGCGCCGCTGCCGTGCGGGCATGGGCCGCTGCCAGAGCGGCTTTTGCCAGAGCCGTGTGGTGGCGATTCTTGCCCGAGAGCTGGGCTGCGACCCCAGCGAGGTGCTATTGGAGGATGCCGGATCTTGGTTGGTCGAGGGACCGCTGAAGGGGGTGCGCTAGGATGGCGACGTTTGATATGCGCGACGGACGAGCGGAGGCGAGCGCCGTGGCAACGCAAGCCTTCGACGTGGTCGTTATCGGCGGCGGACCTGCCGGCATGGCGGCCGCGCTTGCCGCGCACAAGGCCGGCGCGCGCGTGGCCATCGTGGAGCGCGAGCAGCATCTGGGCGGAATCCTCCGTCAGTGCATCCACCCCGGCTTTGGCCTTTCTCACTTTAAGCAGGAGCTAACCGGCCCCGAGTATGCACAGCGCTTTATCGACCAGGTGCGCGCGACCAACATTGCGCTGTTCTTGGACAGCATGGTGCTTGGGATTGATTCAGGCGAGTCCACGGAAGACGCCACACTCCACACCGTCACGCTCATGAATCCCTCCGGTATGCTGCAGCTCACCGGGCGAGCGGTCGTCCTTGCCATGGGCTGCCGCGAGCGCACCCGCAGCGAGATCAAGATTCCCGGCAGCCGCCCCGCCGGCGTGTTTACGGCCGGCCTGGCGCAGCGATACATCAATATCGAGAATCTCAAACCCGGCTCGCGCGCCGTCATTTTGGGTTCGGGCGATATCGGGCTTATCATGGCGCGTCGCTGCACGCTCGAGGGGATTTCGGTCGAGGGCGTGTACGAGCTCATGCCGTACGCCAACGGTCTGCGCCGCAATGTGAAGAACTGCCTGGACGATTTTGGTATTCCGCTACACCTGTCCACTACCGTGACGCGCGTGATCGGGCACGATCGAGTGGAGGCCGTCGAGGTGAGTCGGGTCGACGAGCACCTGGCACCCATTCCGGGGACCGAACGCATTGTTCCGTGCGACACGCTGCTGCTTTCGGTGGGCCTGATTCCCGAGAACGAGCTTTCGGTTGCCGCAGGCGTAGAGCTTGACCCACGCACGCGCGGCGCCGTGGTGGACCAGAGTCTGCAGACGGGCGTGCCGGGCATATTTGCCTGCGGCAACGTCCTGCACGTGCACAACCTGGCCGACAACGTAACGACCGAGTCCGAGCGCGCCGGTGCGGCTGCGGCGGTATGGGCGCTGGGCTGTGGTGTTGAGGCCGATGCGAGCGCGGCGGGCACGGGCTGCGAGCTCACGGTCTCCCCTGCCGGCATCGCGGGCTACGCGCTGCCGGGACGCATTACGGCTGTGGCACTCACTAAACTCAACTTCCGCGTGCGTCGACCGGTCGACGCCGCCCGCGTACGCTTTCTCGCTGGCGGCGAGGAATTGTTCGCAGGCAAGGCCCGTGCATTTAAGCCGAGCGTCATGGAAAGCTTCCCGCTGCCGGCAAAGGTCATCAAACAAGCGCTCGACCTGGGTGCCAGCGAGATCGTCCTATCCGTCGATCCCATCGAGGAGGCATAAACTATGAGCGATAACGTGACCGAAACGCTGCAGTTCAACTGCACGACATGCCCATCCGAGTGCCTCCTAACCGTAGAGGTTGAGCGCGACGCCAATGGCGCCGTGGTGGAAGTTCGCTCCGTGACCGGCAACAACTGCCCGCGCGGTGATACGTTCGCACATCAGGAGCTAACCTGCCCCATGCGCGTGCTCACGACGACCGTGGCCGTCTCCGGCGGCGACGAAGCCCTGCTCCCCGTGCGCACGGCCGAAGCCATCCCGCTAGAACTCCACGCCCAGGCCATGGATCTCATCCGCGGCGTGGTCGTCGAGGCCCCCATCCGCATGGGCGACGTCGTGCTAGAGAACCTCCTAGACACCAACATCAACCTTATCGCCAGCATGAACATCGACCCAGCCTAAGCAGCTAATTTATGACGGGCTTTTTTCTGGCCCGTTCCCTTCCCTTCGCTAGCGAAAATGCCCTCTCGGCTGCTATCGGATTTGTGCCATTTCAAAACTACCCCGGTTTACGGGGCTGATTCGGAGACCCCCATCCATATCGGCAATTTTCGATTTTTGATAAGCCGTCTACCTGCGGTTTTAATTTCGCGATTTTTCCCATGGTCAAGTAATACAGGTCCAGCCCCGTAATCCGCCATACTTTTGAAATCAGCCCATTTGGGACGGGCCTCTTTGACTACTTTTGCCCGAACGTTCGCTAGGCTGGCCATGCCAAGGAGTGTCCCGAAGTGCCGGCATAAAAGGAACGTCCCTATGTGCCGGGCTTGGGATACCATGGTGGCACCCTAGCGAAAGGATGTTTCATGGCACATGTTGATGACCAGCGTGTGGCGCGCGTGCTCGATGCGCTCGAGGCTCAGCACCCCGGCGCACAGCTGCTCGTAAACGACCCGTGGTCGATCTATTACCTGACCGGCTTTTATGCCGATATGTTCGAGCGTTTTTGCGGCGTGCTACTCGCGCGCAATGCCGAGCCCGTGATCCTGGTCAACGCGCTGCATCAGCTGCCTGAGTATGACAACGCCCGCGTTGCCTATCACACCGATACCGACGTCGTGACCGACGCCATCACTCGCGAGGTCGATCCGAACAAACCACTCGGCATCGACACCGTCATGCGCTCCGGCTTTTTGCTGCCCCTTATGGATCGTCACGCCGCGAGCGAGTTCTTCCTGGGCGACTTTGCCGTCACCGCTGCGCGCACCCACAAGGATGTCGCGGAGCAGGAGCTCATGCGCGTGTCCTCGGCAGCCAACGACGCCGTGATGGCCGACGCGATCAAACTCGTCCACGAGGGCGTGACGGAGCGCGAAATCGCCGACCAAATGCTCGGCCTGTACCGCAAGCACGGCTGCGAGGGCTTTAGCTTTCCTCCGATCGTGAGCTTTGGCGCCAACGCCGGCGACCCGCATCACGAACCCGACGATACCGTGCTCAAGCATGGCGACGTGGTGCTGTTCGACATTGGCGGACGCCATCGCAACTACTGCTCGGACATGACACGCACGTTCTTTTGGGGCGAGCCGGACGAGGAGACCGCGCACGTCTACGACATCGTGCGCCGCGCCAACGAGGCCGCCGAGGCTCTCATCGAACCGGGCGTGCGCATGTGCGACCTGGACCGCGCCGCACGCGATGTGATTGAAGACGCGGGCTACGGCAAATACTTTACGCATCGCCTGGGCCACTCGATCGGTCTGCAGGACCACGAGCCGGGCGACGTCTCGCTGGTCAACGAGCAGGTCGTGGAGCCGGGCATGACGTTCTCCATCGAACCGGGCATCTATCTCCCCGGCCGCACCGGCGTCCGCATCGAGGACTTGGCCCTAGTTACCAAGTCCGGCGTCGAGATTCTCAACGCCTACCCCCACGACCCGGTCCGCCTAGACTAAGCAATGTGTCAAAGGGACAGCCCCTTTGACACATCTTGCAAACGCTGCACCACGAAAACGGCCTATCTACTACGTTTAACCCGTATGGGTCGACCACACCCGCGTTTTCGCAAAACTGGCAAGCCTTCTACCTGCAGTTTTAATTTTGCATTTTTCGGCGTGGTCGAGGGTAGTCGGTAAAAAGTAGTAGATAGGCTCATTTCGTGGCTAGCGGGTCAACTCGGAACACGGGGTAGCTAATTTGGGACGGGTCAGCGCAGCAGACCGGCTACTTCACCGGCTAGGGTGATGGTGCCGGCGGCTACGAAGGACTCGCCCGCGGCATCGAAGGCAGCGAGGGCCTCGGGCACGCTCGGATATACGCCCGCGAGCTTATCGGCGTCCACAAGTGCGGCAAGCTCCTCTGCTGGCAGGGCGCGATCGGAATCGGTCTGGGTTACGACCACGCGGGGGAACGCCGGAACCAAAACGTCAACGATGCCGGCCACGTCCTTGTCGGCCAGCGCGGCGCACAGCAGCGTGGGGCGATTCTCCACGCACGGATCGATCTCGTCCAGCGCGCTCACAAAGTTCTCGCAGCTCTGAGGGTTATGGCAGGCGTCGATCAGCTTGAGCGGATCGGTTCCCAGCACATCAAAGCGACCCGGCGTGGGGCAGCCCATAAGCGACGCATCGAGCTTGTCATGATCGAGCTCGCGACCCAGATACCCCTCGCAAAGCATAATCGCGCACGCGGCATTCTGCGGCTGATACGCCGGCTTGACCATGCTAGACGTATAGATCGCACGCGGCGTGGTGCAGCTAAACTCAACCGTGTCGCCCACATGTGCCGGCACCTTGGTCGTGGCATGGTTCACCACCAGCGGCACTATGCCGCACTCGCGACAACGTGCATCCATCACGCGCTGAACGCTCGCCTCGTGCGTACCCTCGCCCAAAACAACCAGGCGTCCAGGCTTAATAACCGCAGCCTTCTCCCCCGCAATGGCCTCGAGCGTATCGCCCAAAATGCGTGTGTGATCGAGCCCAATGCCCGTAATGGCAACGGCGACGGGATCGGTCGCACTCGTAGCGTCCCAGCGTCCGCCCATGCCGACCTCGAGCACGGCAACATCCACCGCGGCCTCGGCAAACACGACAAGTGCGGCAGCCGTCAGCAGGTCAAACGGCGTAATGGAATAGGCGCGCTCCCCCGCCGCCACACGACGGGCATTCACGCGATGTCCCGCCTCAACAGCAGCAGAAACACCACGGGCAAACGACTCGTCGCTCACAACGCGCCCATCAACCTCCATGCGCTCGGGATAGCGCACCAGCTGCGGCGACGTATACAGCGCGGTCTTTAACCCCTCACCACGAAGGATGGCAGCCGAAAAACGCGTGGTCGAAGTCTTGCCATTAGTACCGGCAACCTGAATGCAATCGAAATACTCATCCGGACGCCCGAGTTCATCGAGCATATCGACAACCGTCTCGAGCAAAGGACCAGCATCCCCAGAAATCCGCCCCGTATCAGCAGCAAGTCCCACAGCCTCATCAAACGAAAGCAGCTCAAACGAGAAAGGAACGACATACGACCCCGAACGCTTAGCCATAACCCAAAGTCCCCCATAACAGAAAAAGAGGCCCATCAAAAAGAATGAGCCCCTCACGTTGACAATATCAGCCTTTACCCGCTTGCAGCGAGATCAAGGCCACAACCCAGTGGCCCTAACACGCCAGATGCAAACAACAACGTAAACGAACTAGGAGCGGCCCGATGCTTTGCTCGCCGCAAGTTCCGCACGCAAAGGACAGCACTTAATGTGCTGTCCGTCTTGCGCAGGACTGTCCGCAGCGGAGAGCAAAGCATCGGGACGCGCCCCCGAGTGAACCTTACGAGAAGTCAGCAACCTGAGCAGTCAGCGCCGCCAGGATCTCCTTGAGCTCAGCTGCACGGTCCCTCTTCTTCTGCACCACCGCGGGCGCGGCCTTGGCCACAAAGCCCTCGTTGGCAAGGGTCTTCTCGCAGCCGGCAAGCTCCTTCTGAGCCGTGGCGATCTCCTTCTCCAGGCGCGCCTTCTCGGCCGAAAGATCAACCTTGCCCTCGAGCACCACAAAAACCTCGACGCCGCTGTCGACCACGGCAATGCTCGCAGCCGGCTTCTCAACGTCGGTACCCATGACCAGCGAAGCGGTGTTGGCCAGCGGCTCAATGGTCGAGCGCAGGCTCTCGAGCTTCTCGATGTCCTCGGCACCGGCGCGCACGACCACGTCGAGCTCGGCCTTGGGGCTCAGGCGATAACGCGAACGCGTGGCGCGGGCGGCGGAAACGACGGTACGGCACAGCTCAAACGCGCGCTCGGCAGGCTCATCGACATACTTAGCGTAGTCGGCGGGCTCGGGCCACTTGGCGATCATGAGCGCCTCGGCGCGGTCCACGTTGCCCTCGGCGTCCAGGTCGAGCACGCTCGCCGGCATGTTGTCCCAGATCTCCTCGGTGACAAACGGCATAAGCGGGTGCATCAGGCGAATGGAGGTGTCGAGCACAAAGATCAGGTTGCGCTGAGCTTGCAGACGGTCCTCGCCCTTCAAGCGGGCCTTGGTGACCTCGACGTACCAGTCGCAGACCTCGTTCCAGAAGAACTGCTGCACGCCGCGGGCCATATCGCCAAAGGTGTAGCTCTCAATGCCCTCGGTGACCATCTTCACGGCCTTGGCCAGGCGGCTGAACATCCAGGCGTCGGCCGGCGTCTCCACGACGGGCTCGCCGGGCGTGTAGCCCTCCATGTTCATGAGCAGGAAGCGGCTGGCGTTCCAGATCTTGGTCACAAACGACTTGGCCTGCTCGGTGCGCGGGCTGTCGATGAGCTTCTTAGTCTTCTTGTCGATGTTCGCGTCGAACTTGACGTCCTGGTTGTTGGTGCACAGCGTGAGCAAGTTGTAACGCATGGCGTCGGCACCGTACATGCCAATGAGGTCCATGGGGTCAACGCCGTTGCCCTTGGACTTGGACATGCGGCTACCGTCCTTGGCAAGGATCGTCGGGTAGATGACGACGTCCTTAAACGGCACCTCGTCCAGGAAGTACAGGGAGCTCATAACCATGCGGGCGACCCACAGCGCGATGATGTCGCGCGCGGTGACCAGCGCCGTCGTGGGGTGATGTCCCTCGAGCAGCTCCGGCTTTTGCGGCCAGCCCTGCGTGGCAAAGGTCCACAGCTGCGAGCTGAACCAGGTGTCCAGCACGTTCTCATCCTGATGCACGTGATGGCCGCCGCACTTGGGGCACACGTCGGTGTCCTCGGTCAGGGCGTCCTCCCAGCCGCAGTCCTCGCAGTAGAACACGGGGATGCGGTGGCCCCACCACAGCTGGCGGCTGATGCACCAATCCTTAAGGTTCTCCATCCAGGTGGTGTAGGTCTGCGTCCAGCGCGCGGGGTGGAAGGTGACCTTGCCGGAGTTGACGGCGTCGAGCGCCGGCCCCTTGAGTTTGTCGACGGCCACAAACCACTGCTCGGACAGCCACGGCTCCAGCGCGGCGTCGCAACGGTAGCAGTGCATGACGGAGTGGTCGTGCTCCTCGACGTGGTCGAGCAGGTCATGCTCCTCAAACCACTTGATGACGGCCTCGCGGCACTCCTCGCGGGTCATGCCGGTAAACTCGCCGTAGCCCTCGACGACCACCGCGTGTTCATCGAAGATATTGATCTGCGGCAGGTCGTGAGCCTGACCCATAGCGTAATCGTTGGGGTCGTGGGCAGGGGTGACCTTAACGAAGCCGGAGCCAAAGTTGGCGTCGACATGCCAATCCTCAAAGATGGGAATCTCGCGGTCGACGATGGGGAGTTTGACGGTCTTGCCCACAAAGGCGGCCTTCTCGGGATCCTTCGGGGAGACGGCGACGCCCGTGTCGCCGAGCATGGTCTCGGGGCGCGTGGTGGCGACGACGATGTAGTCCTGGCCGTTGACCGGCTCGGTCAACGGGTAGCGCAGGTGCCACAGGTGGCCCTTCTCGTCCTTGTACTCGGCCTCGTCGTCCGAGATGGCGGTGGTGCAGTTGGGGCACCAGTTGACGATACGCTTGCCACGGTAGATCAGGCCGTCGTGGTACCAATCGCAGAAGACCTTGCGCACGGCCTGCGCGTAGTCCTCGTCCATGGTAAAGCGCTCGTTATCGAAGTCGACGGAGCAGCCCATGCGCTTGATCTGCTCGACGATGATGCCGCCGTACTCGTGGGTCCAGTCCCAGCAGGCGTCGACAAACTTGTCGCGACCGATCTCCAGGCGGCTGATGCCCTCGCTCTTGAGCTTCTTGTCGACCTTGGTCTGCGTGGCGATACCGGCGTGATCGGTGCCAAGCACCCAGCGCGTGGACTTGCCGCGCATGCGAGCCATACGGACGATGGCGTCCTGGATGGAGTCGTCGGTAGCGTGACCCATGTGGAGCTTGCCGGTCACGTTGGGAGGCGGAATGGTGACGGTGCAGTCGCCCACGCCCTCACGGCGCTTATAGTAGCCGCCGTCGAGCCACTTCTGCAGGATCGCCGGCTCGTTGGTCGACGGATCGTAATTCTTGGGCATCTCTTCCATATATCTCTCCCTGTCCCGCCGGCGTGTCCGCCTGCTTGGTTTTCGCTCGGTCAGGTCCTGACTCGCACGAAGAGCACATTAAGTGCTCTTCGGCTCGTGCGGAATCTACGAAAACCAAGCAGGCGGACGCGCCTTAGGTATCGATTACTTCAGTCTGATATGACTTCGCTGAGGCTTAAACAAACACACAGAATAACACAGGTAGTTGGGGTTATTGCGCATATATAAAATAGCCTCCGACCGCGGGTGGCCGGAGGCTATTTGCAAGCACGTTTTTGGCAGGTTTACCCGTAGATGCGTCGGGGCTGTTCTTCGCCCTTTACGGCAGCTTCGGTTACGATGACCTTGGCGACGCCCTCCTCGCTGGGGAGGTCGAACATCGTCTGCTGCAGCACGTCTTCGCAGATGGCGCGCAGGCCGCGGGCGCCGGTCTTGCGGGCAAGCGCCATGCGGGCGATCTCGTGCAGGGCCGCGTCCTCAAACTCAAGATCGACGTCCTCGAGCTGGAACATCTTACGGTACTGGCGCACCACGGCATTCTTTGGCTCGGTCAGGATCGACACCAGGTCGTCCTCGTCGAGCGCCTGCGTCTGGGTAACGACGGGCGTACGTCCCACGAACTCGGGGATCATGCCGAATGCATTGAGGTCCTGCGGGAGTACCTGGCGCAGCAGGTCGTTCTCGTCGACCGAGGTGGGGCCGGCGATCTCGGAGTTAAAGCCCACGCCCTTGTTGCCAACGCGATCGGCGATGATCTTATCCAGACCCACAAAGGCACCGCCGCAGATAAACAGGATGTTGGTCGTGTCGATCTGCAGCAGCTCCTGCTGGGGATGCTTGCGGCCGCCGGTGGGCGGAACGCTGGCCACCGTGCCCTCAAGAATCTTAAGCAGCGCCTGCTGAACACCCTCGCCCGAAACATCGCGGGTAATGGAGAGGTTCTCAGCCTTGCGGGCAATCTTGTCGATCTCGTCAACGTAGATGATGCCAACCTGTGCGCGCTCAATGTCGCCATCGGCAGCATTAATGAGCTTGAGTAGGATGTTCTCCACGTCCTCGCCCACATAGCCGGCCTCGGTGAGCGCGGTGGCATCGGCGATAGCAAACGGCACCTCAAGAATGCGCGCGAGCGTCTGGGCCAGCAGGGTCTTGCCGGTACCGGTGGGACCGAGCAGCAGGATGTTGGACTTGGCGAGCTCTACCTCGTCCATATCGTCATCGAACTGCGAGCCCATGTCGTCATCAAAGGCAGACACCGCAGCGCCGCCCTCAATCACGCGGCGATAGTGGTTGTACACGGCCACCGACATGGCGCGCTTGGCGTCCTCCTGACCCATAACATAGGCCGAAAGCTCGTCATAGATCTCGTGAGGCGTCGGCACGTGCGTGATGACCTGGCGATCGTCCTCGAGCTCAAAACCCTCGGTCTCGGAGTCCGCGGCGGGCTGGGATGCAGCCTGGCCGTGGTCGTTGAGGAAGCCCGGCAGCTTGCCGTTGCGGGCAGCGTCCATAAAGTCCGAAGCCAGCGACTCCTCAAGGATCTCGGAGCAGGCGGCAACGCACTCGTCGCAGATAAAGATGTTGGTCGGACCCTTTACAAGGCGGCGAACCTGCCCCTGCTCTTTTCCGCAGAAGGAGCAGCGGATGGGGTTGCCATTCTCGTCAAAGTTGTCCTGCATGTTTCCTGCCATCCTAGGCGTCCTTCGCGGCGAGATCGCGCGAGGTGACGATACGGTCGATCAGGCCGTAGTCGAGGGCCTCGGCAGCGGTCAGGTAGTTGTCGCGCTCGGTGTCGGCCTGGACCTTCTCGATCGGCTGGCCCGAGGCATCGGACAGGATCTGGTTGAGCTCGCGGCGGGTCTTCTTGATCTCCTCGGCCACGATCTCGATCTCGGTCTGCTGACCCTGGGCACCACCGCTGGGCTGGTGAATCATGACCTTGGAGTGCGGCAGGCAGAAGCGCTTACCCTTGGCGCCGGCCGAAAGCAGCACGGCGGCCATGGACGCAGCCATGCCCACACAGATGGTGGAAACCTGCGGCTTAATGAAGTTCATGGTGTCCAGAATCGCCAGGCCGGAGTAAACCTCGCCGCCGGGCGAATTGATGTAGAGCGAGATATCCTTCTCGGCATCCTGGCTCTCAAGATGCAGCAGCTGGGCAACGACCAGGTTGGCGCTGACGGAGTTGATCTCCTCGCCCAAGAAGATGATGCGGTCGTTGAGCAGGCGCGAATAGATATCGTAGCTGCGCTCGCCGCGCGGCGTCTGCTCGATAACGTATGGCACGAGGGCGGAATCGAACTTAGCGATCATACGCATCTCCATTTCTCTTACGGACCAATAGTGGTTCTAGACAAACGTACGGTGCCCGCATGCTATGCATTGGCTGGCACCGTACGAAGCAACCGGATAACCGGCTTATAACTTTACCCCATCACGGGCACATACATGCGCTCGCGGGCAAGGTGGCGAGAATTACTCGGCGTCCTTGGCGGTCTCGTCGACCTCGGTCACCTTGGCGTTCTCGACCAGGTGATCGACGGCCTTGGAGCGACGGATGGACTCGCGGACGGCAGGCATGCGGCCATCGGCGATGAACTCGGCCTTGGAAGCCTCGACGTCCTTGACGCCAGCCTTCTCGAACTCGGCGTTGATGTCGTCCTCGGTGACCTCAATCTTGAGCTCACGGGCGAGAGCGTCGAGCGCCAGGGACTCACGGGCAACGTCGTTGGCCTGCTTGTGCAGGTCGCCGATGAACTGCTCCATGGTCAGGCCGGAAGCGGGCAGCCAGGTGTCCAGCGTCATGCCGCGGGCAGCAAGGTTGGACAGGAAGTTCTGGCCAAGCTCCTCAAAGACGGACTGCTCGTAGTCGGCATCCATCTCGTCGAGCTGCAGACGCTCGGCGAGAGCGGAGACGCAACGGTTCTCCTTCTCGGCCGGAAGGCGGGAAGCCTTGTCCTGCTCGATCTCGATCTTGATGGCGTCGCGCATAGCGTCGATGCTGTCGAAGCCAAAGTCGGACTTGACGAGCTCGTCGGTGAGCTCGGGGGTGTTGCGGACCTTGATGCCCTTGACGGTGACCTCGACGGTGTGGGTCTCGGCCTCCTCGCCCTCCTCGGCCTCGTCGGTCCAGGTGACGGACTTGACGTCGTCAACGTTGGCACCGATCAGGGCCTCGTTGAACTCCTTGGGGTTGCTGTCGCTACCGGCGATGAGCATACGGCCCTCGGCGGCAAAGTTGTCGGCGTTCTCGACGGCCTTGAGGTCGACGGTAACGTAGTCCTCGGACTCGACAGCGCGGCCCTCGACGTCCTCGAAGGTGGCACGGTAGTTGAGGAGCATCTCGACCTGGTTGTTGATCTCGGACTCGGTGACCTCCGCAGGGGGCATCTCGATCTCGACAGCGTCGAAGGAGGAGAGCTCAGCGGCGGGACGCAGGGAGAACTCGACGGTGTAGGTGTAGTCCTCGTGATCCTTGGCGAGGTCGAGCTCCTTGTAGTCACCGTTCTTGGTGGGGACGATGTCCAGCTCGTTGAGGACGGCGGGCTCGTTGGCGGCGATCAGGTCGTTGGTGGCCTGAGCGAGGGTAGCCTCGGCGCCAAGAGCGGAGTCGATGACCGGACGGGGAGCCTTGCCGGCGCGGAAGCCCGGGAAGCGGTACTTCTTGGCGGTATCCTTGTAGGCCTTCTTGATCGCGGCGTCGACGTCGGCGGCCGGGATGGTGACCGTAGCGGTGAGCTTGGCGTCCTTGACGTCAGAAGCGGTGATGTTCAACACGTTCCTCCTCATACTGCCCAGCTTATCTGAGGTGCTGGTACCTTTATGCAACAAAGAGTCGCGACGGCCGAAGCCGACGCAGATGCGTTGGTGCGGGCGAAAGGACTCGAACCTTCACGGGAATCCCACCAGAACCTAAATCTGGCGCGTCTACCAATTCCGCCACGCCCGCATGAGCGCACAGACTAGGAATGATAGCAGATACGAACGGCAAGCGCACGCACACGTTTTACAGGCTCACGACCTCACCACGAGTGCAAAAGGCGGGACGAGTTGCCCCGCCCCGCCAATTACGACTTGTTCGCCGACCCGCTACTCCCCCAGCAGGGCCTTCTCGGGCGTGATCGGCAGCGAGCGGACCTGATGGCCGGTGGCGTGCGCCACGGCCGAGGCAACGGCGGCGAGCGGCGTGTTGATGACGACCTCGCCGATCGACTTGGCGCCAAACGGACCCGTCGGCTCGTAGCTCGGCTCAAAGGCCACGCGAATGCTGCCGATATCCAGGCGCGTGGGCAGCTTGTAGCTCATAAAGTTGCCGGTGCGCAGGCGGCCGCGGTCGTCGTGCTCGACGATCTCGTAGAGCGCGTGGCCGATACCCTGGGCAATGCCGCCCTCGGCCTGGACGCGCGCGAGTGCCTCGTTGATCACGGTGCCGCAGTCGACGGCCGCCGCGTAGTCCACAACAGTCACCTTGCCGGTGGCCTTGTCGACCTCGACCTCGGCAATGCCGGCCATAAACGGCGGAGGAGAAACGGGCAGGCAGGCAGAAGCATGCGAGGTCAGTGCGTCGCCGCCAGCGATGTTCTTGACGCACAGGTTGGCAAAGTCGCGCAGCGTGAGGTAGCGGTTCTGCTCGCGCGCGGCACGCTCGTCGGACAGGCGCACGTACTGGCCGTCGAAGACCACGTCGGCGGCGTCAACGTCCCACATCTGAGCGGCCTTGGCGCAAATCTTCTCGCGCAGCTCGGTCGCGGCGTTCTTGGCGGCAAGGCCCGTCACGTAGGTACCGGAGCTCGCGTACGAGCCGGCGTCGAACGGCGACACGTCGGTGTCCACGCCGCGCACCACGATCAGCGAGCTCTCCACGCCCAGCTCCTCGGCGGCAATCTGCGCCAAGATCGTGTCGACGCCCATGCCGTTATCGGTGGCGCCGGTGCCGATGGTAATGAAGCCGTCCTCTTCCAGGCGCATGTCGATGCCGGCGATATCAACGTTGGAAATGCCCGAGCCCTGCATGGTGAGCGCACAACCCAGGGCGCGCACACGGTCGCCCAGGTCGACGGCCAGCGGCTTGTCGCGCCAGCCGATAATGTCCATCGCGCGCAGCAGGCAGCGGTCGAGTGCGCAGGCGTTGAGCTTCTCGTTGTAGTACTGCGGCATGGTCTCGCCCTCGCGCACGATGTTCTTAAGGCGCAGGTCGGCGGGGTCCATGTGCAGCATGTCGGCGAGCTCGTTAACGGCGCTCTCCACGGCAAACTGGCCCTGGGTGGCACCGTAGCCGCGATACGCGCCGCCGCGGTTGGTATTGGTGTAGACAGCGTCCCAGCTAAAGCGGCTCGCCTTCACATGGTTGTAAATCGGCAGGCTCTTGTGGCCCGAAAGGCCGATCGTCGTGGTGGCGTGCTCGCCGTACGCTCCGGCGTTGGACAGCGTGTGCAGGTCGATGGCCGTGATGGTGCCGTCGTTCATGGCACCCAGCTTAACGGTCATCTGCATCTGGTGGCGCGAGTTGCCCGCGGTGATGGTCTCCTCGCGGGTGTAGCAGCAGTAGCTAGGACGGCCGGTCTGCTGGGTAACGAATGCCACGAAGATCTCGCAGCAGCCCGTCTGCTTGGAGCCAAAGCCGCCGCCGATGCGCGGCTTGATGACCTGCACCTGCGACTGCGGAATGTCGAGCGACTGCGCAACCATGCGACGCACGTGGAAGGGCACCTGCGTAGAGGTGGTCACCGAGATGCGGCCGAACGCGTCGGTCGTCGCGAAGGCGCGGAAGGTCTCCATGGGCGCAGTCTGCGTGGCCTGGCTGGTGTAGGTGCGCTCAAAGACGATGTCGCTCTGGGCGAAGGCCTCGTCCAGATCGCCGTAATCGCTGGTACCGCTGCACACCAGGTTGCGCGGGACATCGCCGCCCTGCGGGAACATAAAGGTCACGTCGCCCTCGGGGTGGACCACGATATCGTTATCGAGTGCCTGGGTAAAGTCGAGCAGGGGCTCGAGCACCTCATAGTCGACCTTGATGAGCTTGAGCGCCTTGTCGGCAGCCTCCTCGGTCTCGGCAGCGACGATCGCCACCTCCTCGTTTTGGTAGCGCACAAGGTTCTCGAGAATCAAACGGTCGTAGGGACTCGGCTGCGGATAGCTCTGACCGGCGATAGTAAAGCGGCGCTTGGGCACGTCCTCGTAAGTGTAGACGCCCACGACGCCGGGCACCTTCAGGGCGCGCGACGTATCGATGGAGCGGATCTTGGCGCGGGCATAGGGGCTGCGCTTAAGTTTGACGATCAGGGCCCCGGCGGGCACCATATCGCCCGTGTAGACGGGACGGCCCTCGAGCAGCGCCTTCGAGTCCTTCTTGGGCTGCTTATGGGTGATCTGCTTGTACGAGACACCGTCGCAGCTGGTGTCGTTGACCGGCAGTTCGGGCATCTCAAAGCCCACCTGCACGCCGGACTCGTTGAGGAAGCGAACAATGGCGCGCAGCTGGCTCTCGTAGCCGCTGCAACGGCAGAGGTTGCCGGCGAGCTGGCGCGACAGCTCCTCGCGCGTGGCGACGAGGCTCGGGTCCTCCTTGGCGGCGCGGGCAAGCGCCAGCACGTTCATGATAAGGCCGGGGGCGCAAAAACCGCACTGCTCGGCGCCTTCGGCAGCCATCGCGCGGGCAAGCGCCTCGGACTCGGCCTTGAGACCCTCGAGCGTGGTGATGGTGTGGCCTTCAACGCGGGCGGCGGGAACCGAGCAGCTCAGCACCGGGTCGCCGTCGAGCCACACCGTGCACAGGCCGCAGTTGGTGGTCTCGCAGGCGCAGCGCACCGACGCACAGCCCTGCTCGCGCAGCAGCGCAAAGAGCATAGTGTCGGGGGCAATCTGAACCTTGACCTTGCGGCCGTTGAGCGTAAAGGAAAGATCGATGAGTTTGGCAGCCATTAGCGCACCTCGCTAGAATCGACGCCGGGCACGCGGCGGCAGGAATACTCGTCCGTGGCAAACTTAGGAATCTGCACGGTCTCGAGCTCGCGGGCAAGCGCGGCAGAAAGCTCGATGCCGGCGGCACGACGCACGGCCTGGACGGCGAGCGGTGCCGAGATGCGACGGCGGTACTCGACCGAGCCCCACAGGTTGGTTCCGTAGCTCAGGGCACGCACGGATGCAGCAAGGGCGCGAAGCTCGTCCTCGGAAGGCTGCTCGCTGGAAAGGCCACATGCCTCGCCCTGCAGCAAGGTCGCGCGCAGCGGGCGGGCGCCCACGGTGACGTGCCAGCTGTTGTCCCACCAGGCGGCGGTGACGTTTAAGGAGGGGAAGTCGGTCGCGGCCTTGCGCACGGCCTCATAGCTCGCGCGGTAATCGTGCTTGACGACCACGACATGCTCGATCACGTCACGTACGTAGCCCATGTCCACGAACTCCGCGAGCGGCACGCGACCGGCGCCCGTCAGCTCAACATAGGAATCGAGCGCCAGGAAAGCCGAGAGCACGTCCGAGAAGCCAAAGCGGCCGTAGATGCTGCCGCCCACCGTAGCGGTATTGCGCAGCTGCACACCCACGATGTCGTGGACGGCGAACTCAAAGACATTGTTGACAAGCGCGTTGAGCCCGGCATGACGCTCGAGCTGGCGCAGGGTGCACATGGCACCGATGCGAAACTCGGTCTCGGTCTCCTCGATCTGATCGAGTCCGCAGGCCGAAAGGTCAATCGCCGTCGCGACGCGACGCGAACCCAGACGCATCCAGATGCCGCCGCCCACAATCTTGTTGTTGCGGTTCTTCTGTAAGAGCTCATAGGCTTCGGCCGCGTTTCCAACACGGACGTAGGTACCGAACTTGAGCACGTTCTCCCCCATCTCTTCACTTGTCCAGTACCTTTAAGTGTACCAAACGAGGGGGCATAGCTCGTGTCGGGACAAAATGAACCGTTTTCCTCCGTCGCATGCGGATCAAAAAAGGCTCCCAGCCAAGATGACTGGGAGCCTTCTGCGATGCTATATCGAGCGAAGATTTAGCAGACGCCCTGGGCGAGCATGGCGTCGGCAACCTTCAGGAAGCCGGCGATGTTGGCGCCCATGACGAAGTTGCCCTCCTGGCCATACTCCTTGGCGGTGTCGTCCACGTTGTGGAACATGCCGCGCATGAGCTGCTCGAGCTTGCCGTCGACCTCCTCGAAGGTCCAGGACAGGTGCTCGGCGTTCTGGCTCATCTCCAGGCCGGACACGAGCACGCCGCCGGCGTTGGCAGCCTTACCGGGCATAAAGGCGATGCCGTTCTCCTGGAAGTAGGTCGTGGCCTCGATGGTCGTGGGCATGTTCGCGCCCTCGCCGACCACCTTGCAGCCGTTGGCGACGAGCGCCTGGGCATCCTCGAGCAGCAGCGTGTTCTCGCGAGCGCAGGGCAGCGCGATGTCGCAGGGAAGCTGCCACACGCCACGGCCGTCGCCCTCGTGCCACGTGGCATTGGGCTTCTCGTCGACGTACATAGCGAGCGTGACGCCCTTGTCGTGGCCAGAGCGCTTCTTGTTATAGACATGCTCGAGCACGGTGTAGTCGATGCCGTCGGGATCCTCGACCCAGCCGTGGGTGTCGGAGCAAGCCAGGACCTTGCCGCCGAGCTGGGCGACCTTCTGGACCGCGTAGATAGCGACGTTACCGGAGCCGTGAACGACGACGTTCTTGCCCTCGAAGGACTCGCCGCGGCTCTTGAGGTACTCGTCCACAAAGTAGACCAGACCGTAGCCGGTGGCCTCGGTACGGGCAAGCGAGCCGCCAAAGGAGAGACCCTTGCCGGTGAGGACGCCGGTCCACTCGTTGGTCAGGCGCTTGTACTGACCGAACATGTAGGCAACCTCGCGGCCGCCAACGCCCAGGTCGCCGGCGGGAACGTCGGTGTTGGGGCCAATGTGGCGATAGAGCTCGGTCATGAAGGACTGGCAGAAGTGCATGATCTCGTTGTTGGACTTGCCCTTGGGGTCAAAGTCGGAGCCGCCCTTGCCGCCGCCCATGGGAAGGGTGGTCAGGCTGTTCTTGAGGATCTGCTCCAGGCCCAGGAACTTGAGCATACCCAGGGTGACCGTCGGGTTAAAGCGCAGACCGCCCTTGTAGGGTCCAATGGCAGAGTTGAACTCGACACGATAGCCGCGGTTGACCTGAACCTTGCCCTGGTCATCGACCCAGGGGACACGGAACATAACGATGCGCTCGGGCTCGACGAGGCGCTCAAGCAGGGCGGCCTCCTCGTACTCGGGATGGGCGTCGATCGCCGGCTGGATGGTGCCGAGGATCTCGGTCGCGGCCTGGATGAACTCAGGCTGCTCGGGATAGCGGGCCTTGAGCTCGTCGAGAACTTTCTGCGTGTAGCTCATGCTTCCTCCAATGATGGGAAACGAAAAGTGTCGGTCGCGGCACCCTGTGCGCCGCGAACTTTATCGTGTATGAATAATATCGCACTGTTGCGGGAAAGTTTCGCATAAGCAGACGAGCAGATGTTTCGTTTTGATTACGATGCAGGTAGAGGCGTTTTTGAGTGCCTGACGTGCAAAACCTGTGTTTCAAACCTGTTTCGTCCACGTGTTCCAAACCACCACAAAGGGGCCTGTCCCCAATGTGGTGGTGTTGGTGGTTAAAGGACGAGCTGATGGTAGTCGGCGGGAGTTATGCGGCCTTCGGTGGCGGCACGGAATGCGGCGAGCGCATCGCCCGAGAACGGCATGGCCCAGCACAGCCCGCAGCCAGCGGTAATGGAGCCTGGCAATGGCATAATGCGCCCGGGCACGCCGGCATCCAGGCACAGCTGCTCGCATTCCATCACATCGAACGTGCTGTCGAACGATACGATGATCTTGCGTTCGTGGTCGAGGGCATCACCTGACGGACCTTCGCGGTGTGCCTCACGATACGCCGCGGCGGTCGCTTCCTCTTCCGCGGTATGCCCGCAGCCTCCGCAGCCGCAGGTACAGGGTTCGGACCCGTCGCAAGTGCAAGGTTCTCCCGTGTCGGGACAAATATCGTGAGACATGGCAACTCCAATCGTCTAGGCAAGCAACTCGGCCGCCGCAAACTCCTCGGGCGTATTGACGTTCTCGAAGCAGAGCGTCGAGCCCGCGGCCTTAACGATCTGCGGCTCATCCATATAACCAGCTTGAACGCGATTGATCAGGCAGCGAATGCGTTGGCGGTCGCAGGCGAGCAACTCTTGGGCAACCGGCGCGCACGCGTCACGGCGCCAGACAGCGCAAAGCGGCTCAATCCCCCGCTCCTCGCGCGGCACGCACACATCGAGCGCCTCGGCCTCAACACGATCGGCAAGCGCGCCGATGAGTTCCGGCGAGACAAACGGCATATCGCAGGCAACGATCGCCACGAGCGGCAATCGGGCCGCGGCCAACGAGCTCGCGATGCCGCGCATGGCACCCGCCGGCCCTTCAAGGTCCGCCACCACACGCGGCACCAGGCCGCCAAACGCGTGCTCCTCAAGATAGGCAAGCTCGCCGGGACGCGACGTCGTCACGACCAGCTCGCCGGCAACTAGCGCCAGCCGACCCAGCACGCGCTCGATGAGAGGCTCGCCGCAAAACGCCATGCGCGCCTTATCGCAGCCCATGCGCGAGGACAGCCCGCCCGCCTGGACGACACAAGAAAGATCGGCCCGTCTTACGGTAGTCATACGGCAAAACACCTCCATCGGCACGTTCAAAACCCGGCGCACGAAGCTAAATACCGCCGCCGAAATAGCGGCGCTACGAAAAGCTCGTGCAAAAACAAAACAGCGCCTTTGCGGCACGCAGCAAGACCGCGAGCACAAAAGCGCTGGTAGTGTATGGCGGGAACGTATGTGAATCGAACACATCCAAGACGTTTTGCACGCCTCGCAACGGTTTTGAGGACCGCGGAGCCCACCGGAGCCCATCCGTTCCCAAGTGCGGCGGTATTTTACCAAACCGAGCAGGCTAGCTAGCGTAGGGACCTCAGGCCGCCGGCTTCCTTGTCGAGCACCGTAAAGCGCACGGCATCCAGGTGCTCCAAGATGCTGATGGCGCGTTTGCGCGACACACCCAGGGCCTCGCGCAGCACGCTCGTGGTGGCAGCGCCGCCGGCATCGGCGATAGCGGCGGCGACAAGCTCGCGCGCGTGCGACTCCACGGTGGCGGACAAGGCAACGTCGCGCTCGACCTTCACGATGGAACGGTTGAGCGAAAGCTCGCGCAGGGCACGCGTCATGGTGTCGCGATCGAGCTGCAACCGCTCGCCCATCTCGGGCAACGTCGGTGCATCGAGGCCGGCTTCATCCAGCAAGGCAACGATACGTTCGCAGGCCTCGCGCACCACACGCGCCGCGGCGGCAGCGGAGTGCGGGTCGAACATCTCGGCGCCCTCGGAGGCACACACGCCGCGCGAGCAGCCCTCGGAAATCAGGGCTGCGGCAACCGTATCATCAGCGGCAGGCCACGCAGCATGGGCAACGGCGCCGGGCGTAAAGCCCGTCTCCTTGGGAGCCGCCGCATGCATGGCTGACAGGGTCGCCGCCAGGGCATCCATCGCGCCGTCGAGCACCGCGGCGTCCGCCAAGAGGTCCGCATCGCCCGCGGCAAGCTTGCGAACGGAGCCCTGCGCCACCAACCCGCGCAGTGCGGCATCGACCTCGCCGACACCAAGATCCAAAGCCACGGCAACATCAACCGCCGTAACCGGCAGCATCTGCAGCGCCAGCCAAGCGCCCACACCGCCCGCGATATCGCCGGACTCGAGCGCCGCAAACAGTGCGCGCTCGCCGGCAGAAAGCTCGCGCGAGCGACGGCAGCGCGAAAGCAGCACGCGCCCGCCGCCAATAAGCATCACGGGCGAATAGGACAGCACCACGGCATGGTCTCCGGCTCGCAGCGGCAGCGGCTCCTCCAAGCGCACCTGTACGGTACGGGTCTCGCCCACCGCCATGGGGGCCTCGCCCTCCATGAGCATGATGCGACCGACGACCTCGGCCGTGCCGGCCATCACATGCACACGCGCGCCCGACTCGAGCACGCGCGGCTTGGCGCCCTCGCGGCCCAAATACGTAAACGTCATCATAAAGCGCATCGTCTGGCCAAAGCGGCCCGCCACGCCGAGCATCTCACCGCGATCGAGTGCGGCGACAGCATCGCCCACCAAGTTGAGCGCCACACGCTGGCCGGGCAACGCCCGCGGCGTATCGCCATGCACCTGGATCCCGCGCACGCGACAGACCGTACGCGAAGGCAAAGCCATCAGCTCGTCGCCCACCGCAACCGGCGCATCGTGCAGCGTTCCCGTCACGACGGTGCCGACGCCCTTGATCGTAAAGCAGCGGTCAATCGGCAGGCGCGGCGCGGCATCGCTCCGCTCGGCACGCTCGCGACAGGCATCCCAGCAGGCACCCACCTGCTCGTCGAGCACGGCGAGCAGTCGTTCGATCCCCTCGCCTGTCTTGGACGACACAGGCACGATCGGCGCGTCCGCAAACACGGTGTCCGACAAAAAGTCATCGACATCAAGCTCGGCAAGCTCGGTCATCTCGGCATCAGCCAGGTCGCACATCGTCAGCGCGACCACCATGTGTGTGATGCCCAGCAGCTCCAGCACATGCACGTGCTCGCGGGTCTGCGGCATCACGCCCTCGACGGCCGAAACCACCAGCACGGCCACGTCGATACCCGTGGCGCCCTGCACCATAGCGCGCAGGTAATGCGCGTGGCCCGGCACGTCGACCAGGCCGACGATCTTGCCACTCGGCAGCGCCAGCTCGCCAAAGCCAAGCTCCACGGTCATACCGCGACGGCGTTCAACCTCCAGACGGTCGGGATTCTTGCCGGTCAGCGCCTCGATCAGTGCCGACTTACCGTGGTCAACGTGGCCCGCCGTGCCAACGATAACGGGACACTCCACCAGCGCCTGAACCTCACTCATCGAACAATCGCCTTCTCAACGCACGCGACGAGCGTCGATGCCGCCGTCTCGATATCGCGATCGCCCACGAGCGTACGGACGTCAAACAAAATGCGATCGTGCGAGGTTCGCGTGACGACCGGCGTGTCGAAGTCCTGGACAAGAGAGCGCTTGAGCGCATCGACCGTTAGGCGCTCGTCAACAAGACGCACGGCAACGCACATCGTGGGCAGCTCCACGGTAGGCAGCGAGCCGCCACCGAGCGTCGACGATTCCTCGACGATCTCCACCTGAACGGCGCACGGGCAACCGGCCTTATCGAGCCCGGAGACCATACGATCGCGCAGCTTGCGGGCACGTCGTTCCAAATGGGCCTGCGGCAGCGTAAGCATGCTGAGCACCGGCACCTCGCGATGGGCCACGTCCGCCCCGTCCATGTAGATGCGCAGCGTGGCCTCGAGCGCCGTGAGCGCCAACTTGCCCGGGCGCAGGGCGCGCATAAGCGGATGCGACCCACAGGCCTGGACCAGATCGCGACGACCCATGATAATGCCCGCCTGTGCGGCACCGAGCAGCTTATCGCCCGAGCACGACACCAGATCGAGCCCTGCCGAAACCGAAGCCGGCGTGGTTTCTTCGCCGCCGCGCACCAAGATGTCGTCGGGCAACAGCGCGCCCGAGCCCTGGTCCTCGTAGAACAGCAGGCCATGCTTGTGAGCAAGCGCCGCAAGCTCCCGAGAGCCCACCTCCTCGTGAAAGCCCTCGATGCGATAGTTGGAAGGATGGACCTTGAGGATCATGGCCGTATCGGGCGTGATGGCGCGCTCGTAGTCCGACAGGTGCGTGCGGTTGGTGGCCCCGACCTCGACGAGTTTGGCGCCCGAGGCCTCCATGACGTCGGGGATACGGAAGCTGCCGCCGATCTCGACGAGCTCGCCACGGCTCACGATGACCTCTTTGCCCGCGGCATGGGTGGCAAGCACCAACAGCACCGCGGCGGCGTTGTTGTTGACGACCAGCGCGTCCTCGGCACCGGTGAGCGAGCGGATCAGTTGCGCGGCGTGCTCCTTGCGCGACCCGCGCGAACAGGTGTCGACGCTGTACTCGAGCGTGCTATACCCGCGCGCAACCTCGGCCACTGCCTTTGCCGCCGACTCCGCGAGCGGGGCACGGCCCAGATTGGTATGGATGACCACACCCGTGGCGTTGACGGCGGGGCGCAGGCTCGGCAGCGCGGAGCGATGCGCACGCCACTCGATGGCCGAGGCCAGCTCGCGCTTGGAACGCGGGGCGGCACCGGCGCGAATGGCGGCGCGCTCCTCGTCGAGCTCGGCCGTCACGGCAGCATGGACCACCGCGTCGCAGGTCTCCCCCGCCGCCTTCACAACCGGCCACTCGGCAAGCAGCTCATTGACGGAAGGAATGGCGCGCAGGCGGGCGCGCACCTCATCGGACATGTTCTGGCTATCGCTCATGTGCGGCCTTTCAAAAGAAACGTGGATCAGTCGAATACATCAGCTGAGTCAATTACTCGTCATTATCCCCGCACGCGACGATCTTTTCCACGCGAACGGCGTTTTCCTGGGTGAGCGCGGCACCCGTCAACGGGTCCCAACGCAACGGCGTATGGTCGAGCGGGCCCACGCCCAAGCCTTGAGCGCCACCGGCATCGGCGCCAAACGAACGCCCACCGGGGGCGGCCGAGGTGAAGATGCACGCCGGATGCAGATACGGCGTCGTCTCCACACGCACGCGGTCGCGGCCCATATCGCTCACGAGTTCGACGATCTCGCCGTCGGCGATGCCCATGTGCGCAGCAGCATCGGCATTCATCTGCACGGCATCCAGGTCCGACCCAGCCTCAGCGGCACCTTGGGCTGCAAGCCTTCGCGAGGTATGCGACTCAAAGGGACGGTTGCCGCTAATGAGGCGAAACATCCCCGGGCCAGGCTCCACCATGGGAGCGATCCAGTTGGGCACGCGACCCAGACCGGCGCGTTCCCATACGTCGCTTGCCAGCGCGATCCTGCCGCCGTTCAAGGGGATCACCGGCTCGCCCGTACGCGACGGCAACGCAGCACCCGTGTCGGCCCAGCCGCGCTCCTTGAGCTCGTCCAGATTGATCCCAAAAGGCGCCACCTGGGCAGCCGCCAGATCGTCAGATGTAAACTGGAAGTACTCGCCCGCGCCACACGCATGCGCCAGACCGGCAAAAATCTCCCGACCGGGACGTGTGTCGTCATGCCGCACAGGCAGCACGGCGTTGCGGTAGAACACCCGCGCATCGTTGACGCCCACGACTGTGCCCACACCGCGGTCGGCCTCCAGATACGTCACGTCGGGCAGCACGAAGTCAGAAGTACGCGCCGTCTCGGACCAGCGAATATCAATCGTCACGAGCAGGTCAAGTTGTTCCAGAATCGATAGCCACGCCCCGGCGTTGCCATAGCCCGCACCGGGGTTACTGGCATAGACGATGAGCCCACGCAAATCGCCGGCCAGTATCGACTGGCCGATGGTCGTGCACAGGCCGCGCACCGGATCGACCAGTGGATAGCGCTCGGACCCCAGCTTGGGCCCACGCGGCACCGGCGGCGTCGCCAAGCGCGTGGGATCGAGGTCGCCCAACACAAGCGGCGTGGGCGGATTGAGCGCGCCGCCCGCATGCCCGATACAGCCCAGCAGCACATCGACCAAGCAGATAGCGCGCGCGGTCTGGGTGCTATTGGCATACGCGATACCGATGCCACCATGAAAGCCCGCATCCACCACAGCGGCAGGCGCGGCGGCAGCGAGATCGCGCGCCGTGGCGACAATCTCTGCGGCTGGCACGTCGCACATCGACTCAGCCCACTCGGGCGTCCAGGCACGGGCCGCCTGCGCCAGTTCGTCAAAGCCCGTGGTATAGCGGGCAACAAACTCGTGGTCGTACAAGTCCTCGGCAATCAAGACATGCGCAATGCCCAGCAGCAAGGCCAGGTCGCAGCCCGGGCGCACGCGCAGCCAGCGGTCGGCAAGCGCGGCCGAGCCGCTGCGCCGGGGGTCAACCACGATGATCTTCGCCCCGCGCCGGCGTGCATCGTTGAGCGCATCAACGGCCCCCATCGTCGACGAATCGACGATAGAACGCCCCAAATACATGATGCAATCGGTATGCGCCAAGTCGGAGGTGGGGCTGTAGCCCAGGGTATGCTCCCAACCGGTAAGTCGGCTTACCTCGCAGGCACCGTCGGCACCGTACACATTGGGCGAGCCCAGCGCATGCATAAAGCGATAGGCCCAGTAGCGGTCGAACGAGGGCACGCCGAGCGTCATGCCCAGCGCACGCGGACCACACTCGTCAATAATCCCCCCAAGGCGCGCCGCAATCTGCGCGAACGCCTCGTCCCACGAAATCGCATCGAACCCCGAGCCATCAGCTCGCCGACGCATGGGGTGCACAATGCGGTCGCGCTCGTCAAACGGCATTGCCAGGCGATGCCGTCCGCGGGCGCACAGGGCACGCGCAGCGCACGGGTGCCCCGGCACCGGCAACTCGGCCAACACGCAGCCGTCCTCAACGCGTGCCGCAAAGGCGCAATCGGCATAGCATCCCCCGCATGTGGTCACCACGGCGCGACCGCCACGCTCCACAGCAGATGCCATCTCGTTTACCCCTTTCATCAGCCAAACACAACAGGCCAACAGCCCGGCACCGGGCCCCAGGCCAAAAAAGCCTCCCGCACGGCAACGCCCCGCGGGAGGCCCAACGTCAAACAGACGGTACCTTACGCCTCGGACTTCTTGGCGTAGATAAACCAGTAGCCGAGCGCGATCAGAACCGCGCCGCCCACAATGTTACCCAGCGTGGCGGCGGACAGGTTAAACGCAATGCCCGCGACGTTGAGCGCATCGGCGCCGGCGACGTCGGCGCCATAGCCGCACGCGTGCATCACGGCACCCATGGGCAAAAAGTACATATTGGCAACGCAGTGCTCAAAACCGCAGGCCACAAAGGCAGCGATCGGCAGCAGAATGCCCACAACCTTATCGACCACGGTCTTGCCGGCGGTACCAATCCACACGGCCAGGCACACAAAGATGTTGCACAGGATGCCACGGAAGAAGATCGTCACCCAGTCGATCGTCACCTTGCCGGCGGCGACGCTCACCATGGAATTGGCGACCGCCTCGCCGTTGAGCTTGTAAATGCCGGCCATGTACACCAAAAAGACGATGAACAGGGCGCCGACAAAATTGCCGACCCACACGACGACCCAGGCCTTGAGCATCTGAGCCAGGGTGATCTTTTTGCTCTTGAGCGCACAGACCATAAGCGAATTGCCGGTGAACAGCTCGGCGCCGCACACCAGCACCAGCACCAGGCCCAGGCAAAAGCACAGACCGCCCACGACGCGCTGAGCGCCCCAGCCGAGCGTGCTATCGCTCAAGAACACCGTAAAGAACAGGCCGCCGAAGGCGATGAACGCGCCGGCGAACATTGCCAACAGAAAGGCCTTTGCGACCGGCAGGTTGGCCTTGGTCACGCCGGCGGCCTCGGTCTTGGCCTCGATCGCAGCGGGCGCCAGGCAATCGGGAGCGGGGTACTCCACCTTGGAATCTGCCATGTCAATCACTTCTTTCCTAATCAGCAGAGACAAGCGCTCCTATTGCTCTTGCCCCAAGCGGACAAAGTGGGAAAAGTCGTTGGCGGCCACGGCGTCGTACACGGCGTCGACGGCGTCAAAGACTTCCGGGGACATGGGGTTGTAGAACTCCGTGTCGCCCGGCTGAATCCCGACGAAGACGATATCATCGCACGATTGCTCGATTTCCTCGATCAGAATCGACAAAGGAAGCGAATGCGTGGTGAACATCGACTTGCGGGCCACATCGCGCTTGTCGAGCAAACGGATGGACCCGACGGGCAGCGCCATGTCGGCAGCATCGACCAAGACCAGACGCGGCGGACGCTCGCGCTTGACCTCGATGATGTCGTCCTCGGGTGTCTGACCGCCATCGATGGTGTACCAGCCGGCAAGCGGCGCGTCCTCCATCTTTTTGGAGAGCACAGGGCCGGCGGCATCGTCGGCACGCAGCACGCTTCCCGCCGTGAGCACAATGCCCGCAAACGGGGCGCCGTTCACACGTCCATCCACAACGCGACCCATTACTGCAACCTCCCCGTCAGATACACGCCCGACACATCGCGCACGCGCTCCACCAGATCGCGAAACTTCATTAAGAACGCGACCTGCTGGGCATGCAGGCCAAAGT
>UQOQ01000012.1:0-50245 GCA_900542715.1 uncultured Collinsella sp. | reverse complement strand
GGTGGGGAAAGGTGTTGAAAAATGGGGCAGTTCCCCATATTATTAATGACGTCGACAGGCGGGGTGGTTCCCCGCGTACGTGCCATCTGAGTAACCGAGGGGAGGGCGCACATGGGAATGACTGGTGCATACGAGCGCAATCTCGATGCAAAAGGTCGTCTGTCCCTGCCTGCACCCCTTCGCGAGGAACTTGGAGAGCACGTTCGCGTGTTCAAAGCCCTGGATGTCGATGCTCTGTACGTGTTCTCTGCCGAGGCCTTCGATAAGTGGGTCGAAGGACTCTTCGCGGGTCGTGAGGGCCACGAGGGTTTTAACCCGCGTGACATCAACGACCAGAAGCTCATGAGGGCGATCAACAAGCGCACCACGTCGATGGATGTGGACAGCGCCGGTCGTATCGGTCTTTCTGAGTCTCTCCGCAAGCAGGCGAACCTTGACCGCGAGGTCACGGTTGTGGGCAACTACGACCACCTTGAGGTTTGGGACCGCGCCGCGGCCGATGAGGACGATGACGACGAGGTTCTGCTTGACCTCTTCTTCTCGTAAGGGCAAGGCACGAGTAACGGATGGAGCGTGGGATCTTGACACAAGAATATCGGCATGAACCTGTCATGCTCGGCGAAGTGCTTGAGTCGCTGCAGCTCAAGAGCGGCTCCGTTGTCTGCGATTGCACCCTTGGCGGTGCCGGTCATTCGGTAAAGATGGCCGCGCAGGTGGGGGAGACGGGCCTTTTGCTCGGCGTCGATCAGGACGACATGGCCCTCGAGGCCGCTGGCGCCCGTCTGGACCGCGAGGTTCCCGGCGTCCCGCACCAGCTGCTGAAGGGCAACTTCGGCGACTTGGACGAGCTGCTTTGCTCGGCCGAGGTGCCCGGGGTCGATGGCTTCCTGTTTGACTTGGGCGTTTCGTCACCGCAACTCGATATCCCTGGCAGGGGCTTTTCGTATAACGAAGATGCCCCATTGGACATGCGGATGGATCCGGGTAACAACACCCTAAACGCAGCTGAGGTCATCAACACCTATAACGAACACGACCTCGCCCGGATTCTACGCGTCTATGGCGAAGAGAAGTTCGCCTCGCAGATTGCGCGCGAGATCGTGCGCCGTCGCGAGCAAGAACCGATCGAAACCACCGGTCAATTTGTCGAGATCATCAAGGCTGGCATTCCGGCTGCCGCTCGTCGGCATGGTGGACACCCGGCCAAGAAGAGCTTCCAGGCCATTCGCATCGAGGTCAACCACGAGCTCGATGTGCTCGAGAGGGGGCTTGACGCCGCCACCAGGTGGCTCAACCCGGGCGGACGCATCTGCGTCATCTCGTATCACTCGCTCGAGGACCGTATCGTAAAGAACCACTTTAAGGAGATGAGCCAGGGGTGCACGTGTCCGCCGGAGATTCCGGTGTGCGTGTGCGGCAACGTGCCGATACTCAAGGTCATCACCCGCAAACCCTTGGTTGCCCAACCCGATGAGGTCGCGCGCAACCCTCGGGCGAGATCAGCCAAAATCCGCGTGGCGCAGCGCCTGTAGGCGCGACCGCGCGAAATTGGACCTCCCGCTCGCACCATAAACGAAGCTTAAACACACTACCAACGTACTCGGGATGGGAGGCGGCATATCATGGGCTATAACACCTCAAACGCAGCACTCGCCTATGATATGAACGCCATGCCCGCCTACCGCGAGGCACCGCAGGCGCCCGTTGCCCCTCGTGAGCAACGCACGCCGCGTTTTGATGTCTACACGGGCGCGGGCCGTCAGGCAAACCAGGCGGTAAGCCCGGTTTTCATGAGCGTTCTTAAAACGGTTTGCATCATTGCGGCTGTCTTCATGACGATCGGTGTCGCGCGCGTGGCGCTTGCCGGTGTTACGGCCCAGGTGCTTAACGGCAACGCAGAGCTTACCAACACGCTCGAGAAGGCGACCGACGAGAGTTCTAACCTTGAGGTCATGCATTCGGTCTATGGTGCCGACACGCGTATTCGCGATCTTGCGGGCGCCTATGGCATGGTGGAGCCCAGCGAGAGCGTTACGCTTGACTTTTCGCAGGATGCAGCCGCGGGCGCTAGCTCGACTGCGGCCGCTCAGTAAATAAGACGGTAGCTGAGTATGACAAATGACTATCGCCGCGGTTCCGACGGGGACCACGGGTCTGGACGTCCCTCCTCGCGGGGACGTTCTGGTTATCAAGGAACGGGTCGGCCATCTTACAACGCGGGGCCGTCCTATGGCAACGACCCTGCGTCGCGTCTTCGTGGTTCGGGCGGACCTCGGGTGCGCAATACGGGCGCGCGCAAGGGGTCGTCGTCTGAATGGGTTACGGGAACGCCGCTGCCTCGCCGCGATGTCGTTATGGGCTGTATCGGGGTTGGCCTTGCCGCGGGCGTCTTCCGTCTTGCCGAATACCAGATCGTGAATGCTGACAAGCTGCGCGAGCGCGCGGACGCGCGTCGTCTGCTTTCACAGACGCTCTATGCCAAACGTGGCACTATCTACGACCGCAACGGCAACGTGCTGACGTCGTCAGTCGAATGCCGCAATGTCGCCGTGAACCCTCAGCTTGTCGAGGACGTCGACAAGACGGTCTCGGCGCTGGTCAAGGCCACCGGTATCGATAAAAAGACCTGTCGCAAGCTGGTACTGTCTGATGGTTCCTGGGTGTATATCAAGCGCCAGGTCGACGAGGATGACGCTGCCGCCCTGGAAAAGAAGAATCTACCCGGCGTGCTCTTTGAGCAGGCGATGAAGCGGGTTTACCCGTATGGAAACCTGGCTTCTCAGGTGCTGGGCGTCGTGAACGTGGACAACGCTGGCCTGACGGGACTCGAAAAACAATACGATGAGCTTCTGACCGGAACGAATGGCTCTCTTGTGCGCGAGCGCGCAAGAGATGGCGGCTACATCGCGGGCGGTGCCTATAAAAAGGTTGCCGCGATTGATGGCGTGGATATCGTGACGACGATCGACGTCAACATTCAGCGCGCCGCGGAAGATGCCTTGGCCGAGGCGGTCGAGAAGACGAAGGCCAAAAACGGGTCGGCCCTGGTGACCGACCCGACGACTGGAGAGATCCTGGCCGCCTGCTCGTATCCGACCTACGACCAGACCAATTTGGAAAACGCCAAGACCGAGGACATGAACCTTCGTCTGGTGACGGATGCCTACGAGCCCGGCTCGGTCTTTAAGACGCTGGTTGCGGGCGCCGGATTTGATTTGGGCGTTGTGCGCCCGAGCACATCGTTTGAGGTTCCCGCGAGTATCAAGGTGGGCGACGATACCGTTACCGATGCCGACAAGCGTGACTACACCATGACAATGGACGTACGCGAGATGATGCGCCGTTCGTCCAATGTCGGTTTTGTCCTGGTGGGGCGCAAGATCGGTGCCGATGATTTTGCCACCTATGTGGACAAGTGGGGTATCGGTCATAGCTCCGGTGTCGATTTTCCGGGTGAGAGTCTGGGCATCGTCAAGGAGCGCGACCAGTACGATGGTGCCACCTTGGGTGCTATGAGCTTTGGCCAGGCGCTGTCCGTCTCGCCGATTGAGGTCGCACGTGCCGTGGGCGGCATCGCGAACGGCGGCGTGATGATGACTCCGCACTTCTATAAGTCGAGCAAGGGCGATGAAAAGGATTGGGGCGAGGGGGATCGCGCGATTTCCGAGGAGGCCGCCTCGCAGGTGACATCGTGTATGCAGACGGTCGTTGCCGAGGGAACGGGCGTTGGCGGCGCGGTGGACGGCTACGACGTGGCGGGCAAGACAGGTACGGCCGAGCGCGCCGATGAGAACGGCGGCTACCTCAAAGAGAACTACATGTCGTCTTTTATGGGGTTTGCCCCGGCGCAGTCGCCCAAGGTCCTGTGCTATATCACCCTTGACGGAACCCCGTCAGGCTCCGATGCCGCCGCAGTGCCGTTCCAGTCCATTATGGCCAGTGCGCTTGACGTGTTGGGTGTCCCGCGCACCAAGTAGGGGGTTACTATCTATGAAATGGCCAGTCGGTTAATCCGGGTTGTTCACACGCCCTGCACCACGCGTAGGCGGCGCTGGGATACAATACGCCGATAGCATTATTAGGTTTACAGGGGAGCTGCAATGATAGAGATCGCCGTCAACAATCTCGCGGCCGCAACAGGGGCCCGAACCGTGACGGGAGAAGCCGATCGGGTATGCCGCGGTTGCGTTATCGACTCGCGCCAGGTTGAGGAGGGCACGATATTCGTCGCCTTCCCGGGTGAAAAGGTCGACGGCAACGACTTTGCTTCCCGTGCCATCGAGTCGGGTGCCGGCGCCGTAGTGATGACGCGCGAGCCCGATGCCGAGCTGCTTTCGCTGGCCCATGAGAAGGGCTGCGCCATCCTGCATACCGATGACCCCGAGGAGTTTTTGCTGCGCCTGGCTCACGCTTATCGTTTGGAGCTTGGCTGCCTGGTAATTGGCATTACCGGCTCTATCGGCAAGACAACGACCAAGGACGTGCTCGCCGCGGTGCTCGCCAAGCGCTATCGCGTTTGGGCAACCAAGGGTAACTACAACAACCTGATCGGTATGCCGCTCACGGTGCTGGCGGCCCCTGCCGACACCGAGGTTCTGGTGCTCGAGATGGGCATGAACCATTTCCACGAGATTGAGCGCATGTCTCAGTCCGCCAATCCCAACCTTGCCATTGTGACCAAGATCGGCACCTCCCATATCGGTATTCTGGGCAGTCGCGAGAATATCGCTCGTGCCAAATCCGAGATTGTTGGCGGCATGTGCGCCGCCGGAGACCTTCTCCCGTTGCTGGTTTTGGGTGGTGAGGACGACTTTACTCCGTTCATCCGCGACACCTTTGCCGCGCCTGCGGGCGTCGACGTGATGCTTGCGGGCGTCTCGGACGACGATGAGGTCCGTGCGTGCGACATTCGCATTGATGACGAGGGGCGCCCGGTCTTTACGCTCGATTTTGGCTTGGGCGAGACTATCGACACACTGCTTGCCATTCCCGGCGCGCAGTCCGTTCCCAATGCCGTCAAGGCCGCGGCGGTTGCCTATCGTCTTGGCGTGACGCCCGAGCAGATCGATGCCGCCTTTAGGGGTCTTACGATTACCGGGCATCGCCAGGAAATCAAGCGCGCCAAGAGCGGCGCTCGCGTCATCGACGACTCATATAACGCCAGTGCCGAATCGATGGCAGCCGGCCTCGACCTGCTGTGTTCGCTTTCGTGCACGGGTTCGCGCATGGCGGTTCTGGGCGAGATGGGCGAGATGGGCGACGAGGCTCCTCGCATGCATGAGCTGGTGGGCGCCTATGCGGCGGCCAAGAAGCTCGATATGCTCGCATGTGTCGGCGGTGAGCTTGCCCAGCGTATGGCCGAGGCCGCGCGCATGATGGGTATGGATGAGGACCGCATTCAGGTGTTCTCCGACTATCAGCAGGTGCTCGACCGCATGGGCGGCGCGCTTGAAAAACATGATGTTGTACTGGTCAAGGGTTCCCGCTTTGTTGAGCTCGACCGCTTTGTGGAAGGTGTGTGCTAGCCCATGTTCGGCAATCCCTCGTATCCAACGTATCAGGCTTTTTTGGGGTTGGGCATCGCCGCCGTCATCGCGATGCTGCTTATGCCGTGGTGGATTAAGCTCCTGAAGGTCGAGGGCATCGGCCAGCAGGTTCGCGCCGATGGCCCCAAGCGCCATCTGATTAAGCAGGGCACGCCCACTATGGGCGGCGTCATCATCCTGGTCGCCGTTTCGCTGACGTGCCTTTTGATGGGTAAGCTCACCACCGAGCTCGTGCTTGTGCTGCTCGCCACGCTGGCAACCGGCGTTCTTGGCCTCATCGACGACCTGACTTCTGTCACGCACGGCCGCTCGCTCGGCCTGACGCCTCACGCCAAGATGATTGGCCTTACCCTCATCTGCGTTACCTTTACCGTGCTTGCTGTCAACTGGTGCGGCGTCGCCCCCGAGATTCGTTTCCCCGGTGGCCTGACGATCGACCTTGGTGTGCTCTCGACCACCATTTGCGGCCTCTCTTTTCCGTGGCTCTACCTTGTCTTTTGCTGGCTGATGATCGCGGGCCTTTCCAACGCCGTAAACCTCACCGACGGCTTGGACGGTCTTGCCGGCGGCACCTCCATGATCGCCATGCTGGCCATGGCCGCCATGGCGTTTTTGCACGGCGATGTGAACCTGTCCATCTTCTGCACGGCGTGCGCCGGCGCCTGCCTGGGCTTTTTGTGGTTCAACTGCTATCCGGCGAGCATCTTTATGGGCGATACCGGCTCGCTTGCCCTGGGTGCCGCTTTTGCCTGCACCTCCATCATGACCAACACCGAAGTCGTTTCCCTCATCATCGGCGGTCTGTTTATCGTCGAGACCCTGTCGGTCATGATCCAGGTTGTCTATTTCCACTTTACGCACAAGCGCGTCTTCCTTATGGCGCCCATTCATCATCATTTCGAAAAGAAGGGCTGGGCCGAGACCAAGGTCGTCATCCGTTTTTGGATTGTCGCCGCGGCCTTCGGAGCCCTGGGCCTCGCGTTGTTCTTCCAGTTGGGATAGTGGTCTTTCATGCCTCTTGCTGATGTCTTTAGCCTGCTCGTTTTGGGCCAGGGTAAGTCCGGTCTTGATGTCGCTCGCTGGGCGCTTGCACATCCCGAGCGTGTGAGTGCCGTTACCGTTTACGGTGGCGGCACGTCCGAGCCCAACGATGCCACGCGCTCGCTCGAGGCGCACGGGGCATCGTTTGTCTACGGAACCGAGCAGGTCGAGGGCGCGTTTGATGTATGCGTGACGTGTCCGGGCATCTCGGAGTTCTCGGCATTCTTTAAGGCTGGCCGTGATCACGCTGCCCAGATTATGGGTGAGCCCGAGTTTGCCTACCGTCTGTCTCCCCAAAATTGGATTGCCATTACGGGCACCAACGGCAAGACGACAACCACGTCACTGACCGATTACCTGCTTAAGGCAGCGGGCGAGGCGAGCGTTGCTGTCGGCAACATTGGCGAGCCTCCGGTGAACGAGATCGATGGCCGTGCGCATAACGAGTGGTTTGTGGCGGAGCTTTCGAGCTATCAGATCGCAACGACCCAGGAGCTTCACCCCCGTGTGGCGGTGCTGCTCAACATTACCCCCGACCATCTGGGCTGGCATAAGAGCCATAAGAACTATGCGCTCGCCAAGATTAAGCTCTTCGAGAATATGGTCGACGATGACCTGGTGATTGTTGACGTCGAGGATGCCGGTATCCACGAGTTCGATGAGTACATCTATGTTCCGGGCCGTCGCATCTGCAAGGTTGCTTTTGACGAGCCTGCGGGCGAGGACGCCGCATTTGTGCGCGATGGCAAGATGGTCGTTCGTCTGAAGGGCGTCGAGACCCCGCTCGTCGATACGTCCGAGCTTAAGATTTCGGGCCATCACAATGTAATCAATGCCCTGTGTGCTGCCACGGCGGCCCTGACGGTCGGCGCCGATGTTGACGGTGTGTGTCGCGGCCTGGTCTCGTTCCAGCCGCTGGAGCACCGCGTTGAGCCCTGTGGCGAGATCGATGGCGTGCGCTATGTCAACGATTCCAAGGCAACGAACACCGATGCGGTCGAAAAGGCCTTGACGGCGTTTCCCGATGACGATGTGATCTTGCTGCTCGGCGGTCACGATAAGGGCACGCCGCTCGATTCCTTTGCCCGCGTTGTGATGGATAACGTTCGCTCGGTGGTCTGCTTTGGCGACGCGTGCGAGCGCTTTACCGCCGCTATGGACGAGGCGGATGTCGACGGTGATGTCGATATCGCTCAGGCCGACGACCTGCGCGATGCCGTGGACGTTGCCCGTTCGCTCTCGAGCCGCGGCGATGTGATCTTACTGTCGCCCGCCTGCTCTTCGTTCGATGAGTTCTCGGGCTACGAGGAGCGCGGTCGCGTGTTTAAGGACTATGTGGCCCAGCTTGCAGCTGCGTCCAATACGCAAATGGAATAGGGGTTGCCGGTGAGAGAGGAGAGCCCCCGACAGAATATGAGGAGGCCCGACTCGGACCGTGCTTCCTCGCAGCGCAGCACGCCGCGCGCCGGTCGTCGCACGCAGGGCATCGGCGAACGTTATATCGCCGGCGTCCCCGCACGTATCATGCGACCCCGCCTGGTCTTTTTGACCTGCCTGTTCTCGCTGGTCTGTTTTGGCCTGCTTATGGTGTACTCGGCTTCTTCAGTCGAGGCGCTTCACGAGAACGACTCCGCGACCTACTTTTTGTTCCGGCAGTTTATGTTCACTGTCGTCGGCGTTGCTGCCCTCGAGTTCATCGCGCGCGTTGCACCCGATAGCTGGTTTGGCGAAGGGGCGCTTAAACTTGCCCTTATCGCTATGATGATCTTGCTGCTTGCGGTGTTCCTCTTTGGTAGCGGCAGCCGTGGCGCTACGCGTTGGCTGAGCATTGCCGGCATTCAGTTTCAGCCATCGGAGTTTCTCAAGCCGTTTGCCATTGCCTATTCTGCCATCATGCTCGATCGCGTGTTTTCGCCCGGCGGTAACATCAATGAGTTCCTTAAGGGCATGGGCTTATATTTGGGCATATCGCTCGTCTTGATTTTTATTCAGCCCGACTTTGGCACCATCCTGATTATTCTGTTGACGATCATGTGCATGGCGCTCTTTGCCGGTCTTGACCCAAAATTCATTATCGGTGCGATTCTTGCTGGCGCCGTCATCATCGTGATCGCTCTTGTCGTCGAGCCGTACCGTATGGTGCGCATTCAGGTTCTCTTGAACCCTTGGGCAGATGAATATGGAGACGGGTATCAGGCAACGCTCGCCATTATGGCGTTTGCTTCGGGCGGACTGTTCGGCCGCGGTATCGGTAACTCAACCATGAAGTACTCGTATTTGCCCGAGGCACACAACGACTACATCCTGGCCATCATTGGCGAGGAGGTTGGCTTTTTGGGGACGCTGCTGTTTTTCTTGGTGTTTGCGATGCTGATCTACTCGGCGTTTCGAATTGCCGAGCAGGCCGCCGATCGTCGCGGGGCGCTCATGGCTTCGGGCTCTGCGGTTATCCTCGCGGTGCAGTTTTTGATCAACGCGCTGGGTATTCTCAACGTGTTTCCTATGACGGGTAAGCCGCTGCCGTTTATCAGCTATGGCGGCTCGTCGATTATCGTGTCGCTCATGCTCGCCGGGCTTATTTTACGCGTCTCGCACGAGAGCGCTCGACGCGATGAATACGATCGTCGTCGCGATAGCTTTGCCGTTATGGACGAGAGCACTGCCGGTGTTCCCCATACGCGTGGGGAGCGCTCGTCGCGTGGCGGTTTTACCGTCTTGAACGGTTTTGCTTCGGAGTCGGATGCTCGTCCGCGCTCGGTGCCGCAGAGTCGCCCGCAACGACCGACGCCGCGCAATACGGGTGGCGGATATAATCGGATCGACTTGAATTCGGACCCGTCGGCGCGCTTGCGCACCGACGACCAGGGGCCGCGCGTACGAAGGGACTACCATGACCGATAAGATGACCGTTGCTATCGCAGCCGGCGGCACGGCGGGACATATCAACCCCGCACTTGCCTTGGCCGAGGAGCTACGTGACCGTGGCCACCACGTTGTGTTTGTGGGTCAGTCGCATAAGCTCGAGGGTCGTCTGGTTCCCGAGGCAGGGTTCGATTTTGTGCCGATTACGGTTACGGGCTTCGACCGCTCTCGCCCTTGGACGGCATTGAGCTCGCTGTGGCGTGTCTATAAGGCGAAGCGCGCGCTCGGCAGCCATTTTTCTAAAGCCTGCAAGCCCGATGTCGCTATAGGTTTTGGCGCCTATGTCGAGGTCCCGCTTCTGGGCTGGTGCAAAGACTCGGGCATTCCGTATCTGCTGCATGAACAGAACTCCGTTCCGGGCCTTGCTAACAAGATGATGAGTTCGCATGCCGCCCGCGTTTGCATCTCGGTGCCGGCAGCACGTTCCGTGTTTGAGCGTGAGGGCGATCCTGACCATGTGCTCATGACCGGCAACCCCGTGCGCCGTTCTGTGATCGAGGGGGATCGGGTTCGCGGTCGCAGGGCTCTCGACGTGCCTGAGGACGCCACACTCCTGCTGGTTTTTGGCGGCTCACTTGGTGCTCAACATCTTAATGAGCGCGTGGCTTCGCTTAAAAACGAGTTGCTCTCGCGCGATAATCTCTATGTTTTGCATTCGACGGGTGCCGACGGCTTTGAGGAGACCGAGCGCGCTTTGGCGCTGACGCCCGAGGAGGCGAAGCGTTACCGCGTCCAGCCTTACATCGACAACATGGGCGACATGCTGGCTGCTGCCGATTTGGTGCTATCGCGTTCGGGAGCATCGAGCGTGGCCGAGATCGCTGCGCTCGCCGTGCCTTCGGTGCTCGTGCCGTACCCGCATGCGACGGCCGACCACCAAACCACCAATGCCCGTTATCTGGTCGACGCCGGGGCCGGCGTGCTCTGCGCCGATGCCGATATCGACGGTTCTGCCTTTGTCGATGAGCTACTGCACCTGGTCGATGACGCGGCGGCACGCGACGCCATGCGTCAGGCGGCGCGTGGTCTGGCTCAGGATAGGGCCGCCGCTCTTCTGGCGGATGCGGTAGAGGGTTTGCGTTAGTTAGACGGGATATCGTCGGTCGCCCTCGCGCTGATGCGGTAGGTGCGGTACAGTTAACGGGTTACAGGCAGTGTTTACGCAAGGAGTACACGAGCACATGGCTGATTCCCAGACTGCAACCTCCGCGCCCGAGTTTAAGAGCGCCCACTTTATCGGTATCGGCGGCGCCGGCATGAGCGGCATCGCCCTCGTTCTGCACGAGCGCGGTTATGCCGTTACCGGCTCCGACCTTAAGACGTCACGTTATATCCGCCAGCTTACCCGCGCTGGTGTGAAGGTGCATGTGGGCCATGAGGCCGCCACGATCGACGAGGTCAAGCCCGACGTGGTTGTTGTGTCCACCGCTATTCCGGAGTCCAACCCTGAACTCGTGCGCGCTCGCGAGCTGGGTATTCCTGTGTGGCCCCGTGCCAAGATGCTCTCTGCTTTGGGCCACGGCTACGCCACCGTCGCTGTTGCCGGCACGCATGGCAAGACCACCACGTCTTCGATGTGCGCCACCATGCTCGACCGCATGGGTCTGGATCCGAGCTTCCTGATCGGTGGCATCGTCGAGGGCTATGACACGAACGGCAAGAACGGCTCGGGCGACTACTTTGTCGCCGAGGCCGACGAGTCCGACAGCTCCTTCCTGTTCCTGAACCCCAACGTGGTCATTGTGACCAACGTCGAAGCCGACCACCTCGATCACTACTCGGGTATCGAGGAGATCGAGGCAACTTTCGCCAAATTCATGAGCCTGGTGGGCGAGGAGGGCACCGTCATCGTCTGTGGTGAGGACCCGCATCTGGTCGAGCTCGCCAAGTCGACGGGCCGTCACGTGCTTTCCTACGGCTTTGCCGAGAGCAACGACATCGTCTGCATGCACCCGGATGTCAAGGGCATCCAGAGTGACTTTATCGTTCGCTTTGAGGACGGCACTGAGCGCGCTGTGGAGATCAAGAGCAATCCCGGTCGCCACAACATGCTCAACGCCACGGCGGTGCTCACCGTCGCCCATGTCCTGGGCCTTGACATCGACGCCGCCGCCAAGGCGCTCTCGAGCTTTGAGGGCGTCCGCCGTCGCTTTACCCACGTGGGCGATATCGATGGCATCACCGTGGTCGATGATTACGGCCATCACCCCACCGAGATCAAGGCGACGCTTGCTGCCGCTTCGTCGCTGGGTTACAAGCACGTCGACGTCGTGTTCCAGCCGCACCGCTATTCGCGCCTGCAGGCCCTGTGCGACGACTTTGCCGATGCATTTGCCAATGCCGATAAACTGCTGCTGATTGATGTGTTCTCGGCTGGCGAGATGCCCATTCCGGGTGTCACCTCTAAGATGCTCGCCGATACCGTGCGCGCCAAGCATCCTGGCAAGGAGGTCGTGTACTGCTCCAGCCGTCTTGAGCTCAATCAGGAGCTCGAGCAGATGGTGGGCGAGGGCGACCTGCTGCTCACCATGGGTGCCGGCGACGTTACGACCGTCGGTCCCGAGTTCATTGAGTATCTGACTGCCAAGAAAGACGCTTAAGTCTAATGGGTCTGTTTAACGCCGTCATGGCGCTCTCGGGCATGATCGACACGGATGTGATCGAGGACGAGCGCCTTGCGCGTCATACGAGCTATCGTATCGGCGGCAAGGCCGACCTCTTTGTGACGTGCCATAGCTATCATGCCCTCCGCCGCGCCGTGGCGGTGCTCGATCGCGAGCAGGTGCCGTGGGTCATCATCGGCAAGGGCTCCAATCTGCTGGTTGCCGATGGCGGTTATCGCGGTGCCGTCATTTCGCTCGGACGTGAGTTCCAGCGCACGGTTGTTGCCGATGACGGTTGTACGCTGACGGTCGGTGCGGGCGTGATGTTTGCGCGCCTGGTCAACGATGCCCTGTCGCGTAGCCTCTCGGGCCTTGAGTTTGCCGTTGGCATTCCTGGTTCGGTCGGCGGTGCGATATCTATGAATGCCGGCACGCGGACCGAGTGGATTGGCTCGCTGGTTGAGGATGTCGTAACGTTTGACCCGGCATCCGGTATCAAGCATTATGCGGGGTCCGAGATCTCTTGGGACTACCGCGAATGTAGCCTTCCCCGCAATGAGATCATCCTCGAGTGCGTGCTCAAGCTTAAACCGGCGCCCAAGGCCGACATTCGCGAGCGCATGGAGCGGTACCTTACAAGGCGCAAGCGTACGCAGCCCATGGGTCGCGCATCCTGCGGGTCTGTCTTTCGCAACCCGCCCGATGCGAGTGTGGGCAAGCTTATCGAGGATTGTGGATTAAAGGGTTTTTCGATTGGCGGCGCGGAAGTTTCGCCCGTTCACGCTAATTTTATCGTTAATAACGGAACTGCCTCGGCCGATGACGTTGCCGCGGTTATCAGACATGTGCACGGAAAGGTGAGGGAGGCGTATGGCATCGAGCTCAGACCGGAAGTTAAATTCCTCGGCTTCTAGAGCATCGAAACCCACCTTCCGCCGCGCCGGAGGGCGTTCCGGCGCGCCTGCCAAACCTCAACGCAATACCGTCGCGCACTCTAAGTCTGTCGGGCATGCTCGACAGACCAGTCGTCCGGTCGTCGGCTCGCAGCTCGGTAATCGTCCGGCCGCAAAAAAGTCCTCGCGTCCCTCGGTGACGTCAAAGCCTGTTATGGGCGCCAAGCCTGCCCGTCCCATGGCAGCTCCCAAGCCCTCGACGGGAACTAAAGCGGCGCGTCCAGGTCTCACGCTGGGCGCATCGAAACCGCGCTCGCTGACATCGGTGCCGGCTACCGCCAAGAAGCCTTCGAGTAAAAAAGGTTTCAACCCGTTATCTTCACTTGGAGCGATGGCAAATAAAACATCAGATGCCGCTTCTGTCGTTACAGGCAAAGGCAAAATCGTGGGCGGCGTTCTGGCCGTCTTGGCCGTGCTCGTCGTCGTTGCCATCGTGGTGATCAACTCTGGACTGTTTACTGCCACTGATATTCAGATTCAAGGCAGCGAGCATGTGACGAAGCACGATGCTATCCAGCTGATCGACTTGCCCGAGGGAACGTCGCTTTTTAACGTCGATCCCGACCAGATTACCGAGGATCTCAAGCAGAACCCGTGGGTTTCGGGCGTGGACGTCCAGCGCCAGTTTCCCCATACGCTTATCATCACGCCGACGGAGCGTAAAGTTATCGCCATTGCGTATATCAGCTCCGACGACCTTGCCTGGGCTATCGGAGACGATGACACCTGGATCGCCCCGCTGTCGACGTCGGTCGAAGTGGACGACCAGGGCAACGTCATCACGACAGGGCAGGGCTCAAATACCTTGACCGGAATCGATGCCGCGCTGGCGCTCGCCAAGCATTATGGCGCGGTGTTATTGACTGATGTCTCGGCGGATGTCGCTCCGGTTTCCGGCCAGGCGGTGAACTCCAAAGCCGTTAAGGCCGGCCTGGATTATGTGCGTGGTTTTTCGAGCGAGTTCTTGGGACAAGTCAAGGATATTTCCACGCCTTCGGTCGAAGCCATCTCGGCAAACCTCAATAACGGCATTGAGGTGTCGCTGGGCGATTCGGACGATATCGCCAAGAAGGAACGCGTAGTCACCAAGTTGCTTTCGCAGGTAGAGGGCGTAACGTATATCAATGTGCGCTCTCCGGGCAACTACACATTTAGGAATGCTCCGACCTCGTAGCGCTGGTTGATGCTTTGTTGAGGGGCCATACCACGCCGTTTATCTGGTTTGTTTGGTTTTCACGGTCAATTATTTGACTGATACGTTCATAATGTGCAAACATAATACGGTTTACCTTTGCATTTACTTTCAACCTGAAGGTTAATGTGCGCAGGGGTCGACCCATGCTATGGCTATAACCTTTGTTCGGAGGACCGACATGCACGAGACAGAGATCAACAACTACCTTGCCGTCATTAAGGTGGTCGGCGTCGGCGGCGGCGGTACCAACGCGGTCAATCGAATGATCGAAGAGGGCATCCGCGGCGTCGAGTTTGTTGCCATCAACACCGATGCTCAGGCACTCGCGATCTCTGATGCCGATATCAAGGTGCACATCGGCACCGACCTTACCCGCGGCCTGGGCGCCGGCGCCAATCCCGAGGTTGGCCGCAAGGCTGCCGATGAGTCCCGCGACGACATCGCCGAGGCGCTCGCTGGCGCCGACATGGTGTTTATCACCTGCGGCGAGGGCGGCGGCACCGGTACCGGCGCTGCTCCCATCGTTGCCGATATCGCGATGAACGAGGTCGGCGCACTGACCGTCGCCGTCGTGACCAAGCCCTTCACCTTCGAGGGCCGCAAGCGTAAGAAGAGCGCCGAGGAGGGCATCAAGACCCTCTCCGATTGCGTCGACACCATGATCGTCATTCCTAACGATAAGCTGCTCGACATCGCCGAGAAGAAGACCACCATGCTCGAGGCCTTCGCGATTGCCGATGGCGTCCTTTCCCAGGGCACCCAGGGCATCACCGACCTCATCACCGTCCCCGGTATCATCAACCTGGACTTCGCCGATGTTAAGACCATCATGAAGCAGGCCGGTACCGCCATGATGGGTATCGGTACCTCTTCTGGGGATACTCGTGCCGTCGACGCTGCCCAGCAGGCTATCTCCAGCCCGCTGCTCGAGAGCTCCATCGATGGTGCCACGCGCGTGCTGCTCTCCATCGCCGGTTCCAAGGACCTGGGCATCCAGGAGATCAGCGACGCCGCCGACGTTGTCGCCAACGCCGTCGACCCCGAGGCCAACATCATCTTCGGTACCGTTGTCGACGAGTCCCTGGGCGATCAGGTGCGTATCACCGTCATCGCTACGGGCTTCTCCGACTCCAACGTCAACCGTCAGGATGAGCTCTTTGCTGCTCAGCAGTCTCAGAGCAAAGCCGCTGCCTCCGCTGAGCCGCAGCGCACCGCTCCGGCTGCCAGCCCGGCTCAGGCCGCTCCGACCCGCAACGTCGGTGGTACCGAGCTGCCCAACTTTGGCAACGACCAGTTCGAGCTTCCCGACTTCCTGAAGCGCGGTAGCTTCTAGTTCGTTTTTCTCAACGACCTGCACGGGGTGCGTCCATTTGGATGCACCCCGTTTTGTTTCTCGTTTGTAAACGAAAGCCTCCAATCTCCTTACGTTCCCTTTACGTTTGGTCCCTACCGCTGCGGGTATCCTTTTAAGGAAGTATGACAGCCGTATAAACGCGGACTGCGCGGCGACGCCGCGGTACTTGTGTTATTAGGAGGCTTTAGTATGGCAGCACGTGCGGACAACGTTTCGCGTGTCGACCATGATGGAGTTACGTTGGTGGAGGGCGCGACATCCGATGTCCGCTTTGCCTTTACCGAGCGCACCGGTGGCGTTTCTGAAGATGCGTACTCCTCGCTCAACCTGGGCTCGCATGTAGGCGATGACCCCTTTGCTGTTCAAGAAAATCGTCGTCGAGCGCTCGAAGCTATGGGCGCCGCTGAGTGCGAGCATAATCTGCTCGTGCCCAATCAGGTACATGGTGACCATATCGTTACGGTGACTTCGAACGGCGCCGACGATCTTGAGGCTGTTCGCGAGCAGATTGCCGAGGGCTGCGATGCCATCGTCTGTACGGCCCATGACGTGCCCGTGCTGCTCTGCTTTGCCGACTGCGTTCCCGTGGTGCTGGTGGCCCCTGGCGGATTTGCCGTGGTGCACTCCGGTTGGAGGGGCACGATTGCACGTATTTCTGCCAAGGCGTGCCAGGCGCTTTGCGATGCTGCCGGCTGCGATGCGAGCGACGTTTCCGCCTATATCGGCCCCCATATCTTGGCTGACGAATATGAGGTATCCCAGGAACTCATGGATCGCTTTGCCGCCGAGTTCTCTTGCATCGATGCGAGTACCTCTCGCATGCTCGATCTTTCCGCTGCCATTTGTGAGGCGCTGGTAGATGCCGGTGTGGACGCGGATAATATCGTGGATACCCAGCTTTCGACTGTGCGTCAGAACGACCGCTTTTATTCCTACCGTAACGAGGACGGCACCTGTGGGCGCCATGCTGCGATCGGCGTGATGCTATGAGAAAGATCGTATCGGTCCTGAGCGCCGCTGTGCTTACGCTTACGCTGTGCGCCTGTTCTTCGGGATCTTCTACCTCTTCCATTACCGTGGCCGGCTCCACGACCTGCCTTCCTATCGCCGAAATTGCGGCAGAGGGCTTTAAGGAGGAGACCGGCATCGACGTGCTCGTTTCCGGTTTGGGCTCTTCCGCTGGCATCGAAGCCGTCAGCGCTGGCACGGCCGATATCGCCAGCTCCTCCCGTGGACTCAATGCCGACGAACAGGATCTGGGCCTGACTCCCATCGTCATTGCCCACGACGGTATCGCGGTCATCGTGAACGAAGACAACCCCGTCGATAACCTCTCGACCGAGCAGCTCCGCGATATCTATGCCGGCAAGATCACCAACTGGAAAGAAGTCGGTGGCGAGGACCTGAGGATTCAGGTTATCAACCGAGATGAGGCGTCTGGCACGCGTGAAGCCTTCCGCACCATCGTGATGGACGGCACCCCGTTCGATCGCCGCTCCGCCGTTCTTTCGGGCACGGGCCAGGTGCGCGACGTGGTATCTCGTTCGCGCGGGGCTATCGGCTACATTTCGCTGGGCTTCGTCGATAGCCTCAACGCCAAGACCTCGGTCAAGGCCGTCTCGGTCAATCATGTTGAGGCGTCCGAGAAGACGGTCGCGAGTGGCGGCTATCCCATCTCGCGCGACCTTTACTTCTTTGTGAAGGGTGCGCCTTCGCAGCGGGCGCAGGATTACATCGACTACGTGACGTCCGAAAAGATGGACAAGCAGATTCGCGAGGCGGGCTTTATTCCCGTCACCAACGACGAGAAGGGGAGTGAGTAGCATGGAAGCACAGGAAAACTCCCAGACTGAGCAGAATGCTCAGGCGCCCAAGAAGCGCGAGCTGGCGCTCGTATCGCGCAGCACCTATATCAAGGAGAAGGCGCTGCAGTGGATTTTCTTTGCCTGCGCGTTCTTGGCGGTTGTTACCGTCATCCTGATTTTTGTCTTTACCACGTACTCGGCGCTGCCCGTCTTTACCGACATCGGTCTGGCGGACTTCTTTAGCTTTACGTGGGCGCCCTCTGAGGGCCACTACGGCATCGTGTCGCTGCTTGCCGGCTCGGGTCTGGTGACCGTCGGTGCGCTCGCCATGGGTGTGCCCCTAGGCGTGGGCACGGCCGTGTATCTGGTCGAGATCGCCAGCAAGCGCGTGCGCAAGCTCATCAGCCCTGCCGTTGACCTGTTGGCCGGCATCCCTTCTATCATCTATGGCTTCTTTGGCATGATCATCATCCGTCCGTTTATCGCGCAACTGACCGGTGGTCTTGGTTTTGGTGCGCTGACGGCGTGGTTCGTGCTTGCCATCATGATCGTCCCTACCATCACCACGCTCACCATCGATGCCCTCAATTCCATTCCCATGGGTATTCGCGAGGCATCGTATGCCATGGGTGCTACTAAGTGGCAGACCATCTATAAGGTCGTGCTACCTGCCGCCAAGCTGGGTATCGTGGATGCCATCGTGCTGGGTATGGGCCGTGCCATCGGAGAGACCATGGCCGTGCTCATGGTCGTGGGTAACGCCCCGGTTATTCCCGACAGCATTGCGAGCCCCATCTCGACGCTCACGAGCCAGATCGCGCTCGACATGAGCTATTCCTCGGGTCTGCACCGCTCGGCGCTGTTCGGCATGGGCGTGGTCCTGTTTATCATCTCCGCCACGCTGGTGGGCGTCGTCCGTCTGATTTCAAAGAAGAAGAGGGGGTAGGCTATGTCCGATTCCGTTGACACGACGGTCGATACGACCTCGTCGCGCGAGCGCATCAAGCGTGCCCTTTCCCATGGCAAGAAGGGTCGCATCAACAAGGACCTGTCCAACAAGATCATGCTCGGCGTATTCCGCGCGGCTGCCTACATCACCACGCTGGTGCTGGTCGCTATCATCGCCTACGTGGTCATCAACGGCCTGCCACACATCTCGCTCGACTTTATCTTCGGTTGGCCCCAGGGCGTCAACGCCGAGGGCGGTATTTGGCCCACGATCGTCTCGACCGTCTATGTGACGGCGCTCGCCATGCTTATCTGCACGCCGATCGCTGTGCTGGCAGCCGTCTATCTGGCCGAGTACGCCAAGCAGGGCAAGATCGTCGAGCTCATTCGCTACGCTGCTGACGCTTTGGCCTCGGTGCCCTCCATCGTTATGGGCCTGTTTGGCTACGCCTTGTTTGTCGAGGCTATGGGTCTGGGCCTTTCGATGGTCTCGGCCGCTCTGGCGCTTGCGCTCTTGATGCTTCCCATCGTCATGCGCACCACCGAAGAGGCCATTCGCGCCGTCCCGCGCTATATCCGTTGGGGCGCGTATGGCCTGGGCGCCACCAAGTGGCAGGTTGTCTCCAAGATCGTGCTTCCTTCTGCCTTTGGCCGTATTGCCACGGGCATTGTCCTTGCCATCGGCCGTGCCATTGGCGAGACCGCCGTGGTGCTCTACACCATGGGCCAGGCCATCAATCTACCTATCTCGCCGCTCGATTCCGGCCGCCCCATGACCGTTCACCTGTACCTGCTTGCCAACGACGGCATCAACATGAACGCAGCCTACGGCACCGCGCTCTTGCTGATGGTGATCATTCTGGCCTTCAACCTGTTTGCGCGCTTCCTGTCGCGCAAGCGTCGCTAGTTAAGGAGTCCCATGTCCGTTTATCAGTCCGCTCCCACGCTGGAGCAAGCGGCCATTACGGCCAAGGATTTCAACTTTTGGTACGGTGACTTTCATGCGCTGACGGGGCTCGACCTCAACATCGCCAAAAACGCCATCACCTCCTTCATTGGCCCTTCGGGCTGCGGCAAGTCGACGTTTTTGCGCTGCATCAACCGCATGAATGATCTTATCGAGGGTACGCGCGTCGAGGGCACCATGACGCTCGACGGCAACGATATCTATGCCGAGGGCGTCGACCCGGTCGACCTCCGTCGCCGCGTGGGCATGATTTTTCAGCAGCCCAACCCGTTTCCCAAATCCATCTACGAGAATGTCGCCTTTGGCCCTCGTCTGCAGGGCGTGACTAGCAAAAGCGACCTCGATGACATCGTGGAAGAATCGCTCAAGCGCGCCAACCTCTGGAAAGAGGTATCCAATCAGCTCAACAAGGATGGCTTGGCGCTCTCGGGCGGTCAGCAGCAGCGTCTGTGCATCGCGCGCGTGCTTGCGGTGCAACCCGATGTCCTTCTGATGGACGAGCCCTGCTCCGCCATCGATCCCACATCCGTCTCTAAGGTCGAGGATCTGATGGCCGAGCTGGCGCCCGAGATGACGATCATCATCGTCACGCATTCAATGCAGCAGGCAGCTCGTATCAGCGACTACACCGCATTCTTCTTGCAGGAAGTTGCCGGCGAGCCCGCCACGCTCATCGAGTATGGTCAAACCGACGCGATCTTCACCAGCCCGGTGGACTCGCGGACGGAAGACTATATCACCGGCCGCTTTGGCTGATCGGTGCGACTAGTCCCAAGCCGATCGGACCTGGTCCGGTGCGTATTCACTGTGCGGGCGGCATGACCGCACCCAACTGATTGGAGTGAACCATGCGCAAACTGTTTTCCCGTCAGCTCATCGAGGCCCGTCACGAGATGCTGAGCATCTATGAGGCCGTCGATCTAGCCCTCCACGATGCCGTGAAGGCCTATGTGACCGACGACCGCAAGCTCGCCACCAAGACCAAGAAGCGCACGCTTTCGATTGACGCGCGCTGCGCCAACCTGGAGGCCGTCTGCTACAACCTGATCGCCACGCAGTCACCGGTCGCCTCCGACTTCCGCCTGCTTCAGACGATCATCTACGTCGACTTTAACCTGCAGCGCATGACCGATAAGGTTCGCCAGATCTGCCGCGCCACGCGTCACATGGTCAAGGCCGACATCTCGCTGCCCCAGGAGCTCGTCGGTACGGTTGAGGCCGAGGCCGAAGCTGTTTACCAGGTGCTGGGCTCTTCGCTTTCTGCGCTCGTCACCAATGACATGTCCATCATCTGCAACTTGGCCGTCGAGGACGAGCCGGTGCACGCCGCCTACGAGAAGTTCTTCCGCACCTTTAACCGTATGGATACGGGCGACTTTATGGACGACGACAGCAACTATGACGACCTGCGCCGCGCTATCATGGTTTCGCGCTACCTCGATCGCATCGCTTCGATTTCCATCGATGCCGCTTGCCGTCTGACCTTCCTGTTGACTGGTCAGCGTATGAACGCCGGCGATATCGCCCGTGTGGACGAGGATGAGCTCGAGAGCATGCGCGTGCCTTCGGGCGAGGGTGTTATCATGAGGCCCGCCGTCGACGCTCGCTACGTTGCCAAGGTGCCCGCTAACGAGGTCAGCGAGGGTCTTCGCTACCTGCTCGATCATCTTGAGGACGAGGACGATGGCGAGGACGACGAGGAGTAAGTGACCCCGTTCGTCGAAAGATTGTAAATACCTAAGTGAGCGCGGCCTTGCACATGCGGGGCCGCGCTCTTGCGTTAGCATGGGACTACTTGTTTGGCTGTCAGCGGAGGCGATTGGCAATGGATAACTATTTGGACTTGATGCGCGCTCGCCGCGAGCAGATTCTGGAACGTTTTTATGCGGCGCTCGATCGCGCGGGCCGCCCCCACGACGCCGCGCGCCTCATTGCCGTGTCCAAGACCGTTGGTGTCGATGAGACCGTTGCCGCCATCCAGACGGGGTATCGCAATTTTGCCGAGAACCGCCCGCAGGAGCTGGTTCGCAAGCTTACGGGTCTGGCGGAGCATCCGGAGCTGCCCGAGGTGCGCTTCGATATGATCGGCAACCTGCAGACTAATAAGATCAATGCGGTGCTGGGCTCAGCCGAGCTGATTCACTCGGTGGGTTCGCTGCATCTGGCACAGGCGATCTCGAGCCGTGCTGTCCGCAAGATTGAGGCAGGCGAGCTCGCCGGCCCCCAGCGCGTGCTCATCGAGGTCAATGTGAGTGGTGAGGAGTCGAAGGGAGGCTTTTCGCCCGATGAGATTCGCGCCACCGCGGGTGAGCTTGCGGAGCTCGAGGGAATTTGCGTGCAGGGGCTTATGACTATGGCGCCCCGGGGGAATAAGGATGTGGCACGCTGCACCTTTGCGGGGCTTCGCGAGCTGAGGGATGAGCTGGAGGCGGCGCATCCCGATTTGAACCTGCCTGAGCTTTCCTGCGGCATGAGCGAGGACTTTGAGCCTGCCCTTGAGGAGGGCTCTACGCTCGTTCGCCTGGGCAGGGTAGTATTTAGCCCGGAGTTTGCAGTAAAATAAGGCTCTGAAGTGCGCACTGATTATCGGGGTGCCTGCACTAAACCGCGAGAGGACACAACCATGGGCTTCCTTGACGAGATTAAAAATAAGATGCACCTGGGCGGCCAGCAGGGTTACGACCAGGGTTATGGCCAGGACGACGTCTACGGCTACGATGACGGCTATGACGATGGTTATCAGGGCAACGGCTACAGCGGTGCTTCGGGCGAGGGCTTCTACACCCAAGACGAGCCGAGCAACGGCCTGCTTGGTCAGACGCGCCGTGGTGAAGCTGAGTCGGTTGCCGTGTATACGCGCTCCGGTCAGCTTGTCGGCGATGACTCCCGTCATGCCACGACGTATAACCCGCCTTCGCGCTCGCAGGACAGTGTTGCGAGCGGTTATCGTCCTGGTGCCTATGACACGCCGTCGAGCTACGCCGAGAACACCCGCGCCCGTGCCGCCGCTGCACCCGCGCCTGCACCGAGCGATGCCTCGGCCTATGCGAGCAATATCATCAACGCCACGCCGCAGCTGCCGGCCTATGTCCTGCGCCCCGAGAGCTATGACGACGTGGAGACCGTGGTGCGCCGCGTTCGCACCAAGCAGCCTGTCGCACTGATTTTTGTGGGCGTACGCACCGAAGTTGCCAAGCGCGTCTTGGACTTCTCTTACGGCTTTGCCTGCGGTCTGGGCGCCACGGTCAAGGAGGTAGGCGACCGCGTGTTCATGGTGCTGCCCGCCGGTTGCGAGGTCAAAGATTCCGATCTCAAGAAGCTTCGTGCCGACGGCTACCTTAAGTAAAGACAAGACGAGGAGATTCCCATCAACATCTACACTATCGTCCAGCTGGTCAACACGCTGTTCAACTTCTATTCCACGCTCATTGTCGTCTACTGCTTTATGACGTGGATTCCCATGAAGCAGGGTGGTTTGCTTCAGGATATTGCCGCGGTGCTCGATAGCGTGTGCGGTCCGTGGCTCAACCTGTTCCGTCGTTTCATCCCGCCGATGGGCGGTATCGATTTTTCGCCGGTCGTTGCGATTATTGCGTTGCAGTTGGTGCAGAGGCTGGTTCTGCAGCTTCTTATAGGTATACTCGTATAGAACTGACTTAGTAACTTACGTCGGGCGTGTAGCGCCGAGGCGATGAAAAAGGAGACTTGTTATGGCTATTACCCCTGCAGACATCCAGGCTCAGACTTTCTCTGAGGCCAAGCGTGGCTACGATCCCGCCGAGGTCGACGTCTTCTTGGAGACGCTGTCCTCCGAGGTTGACGCTATGCTCGCTAAGATCGTCGACCTTAAGGGTCGCCTGACTGCTACCGAGCAGCAGCTTGCCGATGCGCAGGCTCAGCTTGCCCAGGCTCAGGATGCCACCGCCCAAGCCGTTCCTGCCGCCCCCGTGGCTGCTCCCGCCCCTGACTTCTCCGCTCAGGAGCGCCAGATTTCCGCTGCCCTGATCGCTGCCCAGCAGACCGCTGAGACCATCGTCAACGATGCCAACGAGAACGCTGAGCGTATCCGCAACGAGGCTGACGCTAAGGCACGCGAGGTTATCCGCCAGGCTCTGACCGAGAAGCAGGCCGAGCTCGAGGAAATCGATCGTCTCAAGGCTTCCCGCGAGGAGTTCAAGGCCGAGTACCTCAAGCTCATCCAGCACTTCATGGACGATGCCCAGAACTCCTTCCCGGCCGACCTCATGGCCTCCACGCCGGTCGGTTCTGCCGCTTCTCCTGCGGTGACTGTTCCCGCCGAGCCGCTGCCCGTCGCTGACCCGGTTGTCCCCGTGGCCGATCCCTTCGCCCCGATCGACAACTTTGCCGCCGACGACCTGGACTAGCATCAGAGCTACAATCTAGTGTCCTTAAGAGGAGCTCGCACCTGCGGGCTCCTTTTTTTGTGGCTGTATACGGGTTGGGAAACAAAACGCCGAGCTCTGCATGCGATAGGACAGAACTCGGCGAAGGGCGCGTGGTAAAAGGTAGATTTTAAGGTATGTCTAAAAACTACTTGAGGAGGAAGTCGGAGAGGGGAATGGTGCGGGCCTCGCGATGCTCGGGATCGGCGATGTGGTCGGCAGGATATCCGCAGACGAGCATGTGATAGGGATAGACGCCCTTGGGCAGATTGAACTGCTCCTGTGCCACCTCAGGCTTAAAATGGCATACCCAGCACGTTCCCAGACCCTGATCCTCGGCCTCCATCATCATCTGATCGCAAACGATCGAGGTATCGATGGCACTCGAGTTCATCTGGTCATAAGGGCGCACCCAAGCATCATCGGTAACGCTGCAAATAAGGAAGACAAGCGGAGCCCCAAAGATGGACCCATCACGAGCAAACCGAGGCTGACAAGCAGCAGCCTTCTCCAACAGCTCAGGCGTATCCAACACCATCACACGGGCTGGATGATTATTACAAGCAGAAGGAGCAATACGCCCAGCCTCAACAATGGCATCCACAACAGCTTGCTCAACAGAACGTTTCTCAAACTCGCGGCAAGAATACCGAGACCGAGCCAGATCCAAATAAGACATACAAGCCCTCCAACAATTAAAAATCAAACAAACCCAAAGTAACCCAAACAGTACCCAAAACAGCAATCAGCCAAACGCTCATCAAGGGCCAAAGTGTCCGAACGGGTACCATAGGTCCCTTCAGCCAAACCCCCATCGCGCTAAATCTATCAGCCAAAGTTCCCAATTGTGGTGCATAAGGGAGCGGGCCCGGCCACTAATAACCTTTTGAACGACTCTGCTTGCAGCCGGAGTGAAAAAGGTTATTAGTGGCCGGGCCCGCGACCGGTGGGACATGTGCCCCCAATTAACTGTTCTTCATGACGATCGAATCCACGACATCGGCCACATTCTCGCAGCAGTCGGCGCAGTACTCCAGGAAGGCGTACACGTCACGCCAGGCGATAACCTCGAGCGGGTCCTTGCCGTTAACGTGCAGGTTACGCATGGCGTTGATATAGAGCTCGTCGGCCTCGGACTCGATGGTGTTGATCTGGATGACGAGCTCGCGCAGCGTCTTGGACTTGCGGTAGTTGGGCAGCTCGACCATCAGGTCCTTCATGGCGCGGCAGGCGTCGGTCACCTTGTGGGCGATGACGATGGCGTCGGGATGGATGCTCTGGATGTTGGTGAAGTAGACGCGCTGCACGACGCCCTCGATACGGTCGAGCACGGTGTCGAGCGAGCAGCTCATCAGATCCAGGTCCTCGCGCTCAAGCGGGGTGATAAAGGCCGTGAGCAGGGCGTCCTCAAGCTCATGGTGCTTCCTGTCGGCCGCATGCTCGATCGCGTGCATCTTGTCGAGCATATCGTGAATCTTCGCGGGATCGAAGTTCTCGAAAATCTTGGTAAGCAGCTCGGCGGCCTGGACGGCAAGGTCGGCGCAGGCGACGTAGTTGTCAAAGTAGAACGAATCGGGTTTCTTTGCCATGAGTGGGTCCTTTCGAGGCGAAGACGGGTGGGCGAAGTTTTGCGGTCCGGATGGACGCTCGGTGTGGCTAGAGGAACATCATGAACAGCTTGGCCATGACAAAGCTGATGAGTCCGCAGGCGGGGAAGGTGAAGAACCAGGTGAACATCATGTCCTTGACGACGCCGAAGTTGATGGCCGAGAGGCGTTTGACGGCACCGACGCCCATGATGGCGCAGGTCTTGATGTGCGTGGAGGACACGGGGATGCCGGTAAGGGTGGCAAGCAGCAGGTTCGCGGCGCCCGCCAGGTCGGCGGAGAAGCCCTGGTACTTTTCGAGCTTGACCATGCTCTGGCCAACGGACTTGATGATGCGCTCGCCGCCCACGCTGGTGCCGATGCCCATGGTGGCCGAGCATAGCAGCATAATCCAGATGGGGATGCCGGCATCGCCGACGCTCGTCTGGCCGCTGGCAAAGGCCACGCCTAAAAAGAGCACGCCGATGAACTTCTGTCCATCCTGCGCGCCGTGCATAAAGCTCATGGCCGCAGCGCTCGCGATCTGAGCGTATTTAAAGAAGACATTGGCACGTCGTCTGTTGGCGGCGGCGAAAAGAATCGAGACGAGCTTGCACAGGACCCAGCCCATGACAAAGCCCAGACCGATGGAGAGCGCCAAGCCGTAGATGACCTTCATCCACTCGTGGACGTTGACGCTGCTCGCACCGCCGAGGGCGATGGCGGCACCGGTCAGGCCGGCGATAAGGCTGTGGCTTTGCGAGGTGGGGATGCCAAAACGCGACGCTGTGGCGCCGTAGACGACGATGGAGAACAGCGCCGCGCACAGACAGGCGAGCGCCATGGTGCTGTTTCCGCCAAAGTCGACAATATGGGAGATGGTGTTGGCGACGCTCGCGTTAAAGTGCGTCATGATGAGCACGCCCAAGAAGTTGAATGCGGCACTCATGAGAATAGCGGCGCGGGCGGGCATGCAACGCGTAGTGACGCAGGTCGCGATGGCGTTGGGTGCGTCGGTCCATCCATTGACGAAGATGGCACCGAGCGCGAGGATCACGGTGACGGCAAGGACTGGGTTCGACACAAGTTGGCCGAGGAAGGTTGAGAACGTTACGTCCATATATGGGCTTTCTCGAAGTTTGCAGGCACGTTACAGAAACATGATAAATCGTATCACCTCCTGCGGGTTTCTTTACCGAGTTCTGATGGGAGCAGTGAATTTTTTGGCACTAAAAATGAATATTAGCCCTGTTGACCGCGGGTGTTCTTTTTGCTAACACACCATGAGGACACGTGCGCGCGCCCCAACACCCCAAAACCACAGTCTGTTCGCTTTACAATATGCAAACATGCGTTCGATAATAGGAGGCATGGAATATCGACAGACAGACGGCAAAACTCGGCGCGTGCACAAGCAGTATGTGGACGTCGTGGCTCGCATTCTCGCGGGCGGACAGGTTGTGCCGGTTACCGTCTGCTGGGTTGACGGTCGCTGCTTTACGATTGACGAGATTGTCTCGTCCACCGGTTTTGGCCTGAAGGTTCACGGCATTCGTACGGCGACTTATAAGGTTCGTTTTGGCGGACATGCGACCGAACTGTATCTGGAAGAACAGGCACGCGAGCGACCGGATGGCTCGCAGACTCATCTGATGCGTTGGTGGGTGTGGGCGTTCGACCGAACACTCGAGAGCGAGCGCCGCAGGTAAGAACGCGTGGCGTTCGGGTACAATGGCAGGAAACTTGTCAGCTACGGCGCCGTCGCGGTGCTTTTTGAAAGGACGAAATTATGAACGATATCCAGGGCTATCAGAATGGCCCCATCGAGACCGGCGCAAGCCGTGCCAAGGAGATGTCGCCGCGCGCGTACAACCTTGTCATGTCTGCTCTGATCTTTTTGGGCTTTTGTGCCATGGGCGCCGGTGCTTACTTTACGAGCACCATGTCGTTTGCGCGCATGATGATGAGCGGCGCCGCTTTGCCGCTGGTCTTTGGCTCATTTATTTTGACTATCGTCGGCATGGTCATGATGTCGGCTGCTGCGGGCAAGCAGTCCGTGGGTCTGTCCCTTGTGGGCTACGTAATCTTTGCGAGTACCTTCGGCCTGACCGCGTCGTTTGGCCTTGCCAACTACGACCTGCCCACCATCAACACTGCCTTTATCGCCACGGCCGCCATCACCTTTGTCTTTGGTGCGCTGGGCGTGACCTTCCCCAAGTTCTTCCAGCGTGTGTATGGCATTGGTTTTGGCATCCTGCTTGCCACGATTCTGGTCGAGATCGTGCTGATGTTCATGGGCGTTTCGCAGTCCATCACCGACCTGATTGTGATTGTGGTGTTCGCCGGCTTTATTGGCTACGACACCTATGTGGCAACGACGGTGCCGCCCACGCTGCCCAACGCCGTGCTCATGGCATCCAACCTGTTCGTGGACATCATCAACGTGTTCCTGCGTATCCTGAACATCCTTGGTCGTCGCGACTAGTGCCAAATTGCAGCGGTGCTTGCCGCACGCGTAAATCGATGCGAAAGGCGGTCCTTCGGGGCCGTCTTTTTTGTGTGCGGCGGGGTATCATGGATGGGAAAAGCCGATAGCGGCAGAGACCGAGAAAGGTGACCACTTATGGCAGACGTCGACAACAGGAACCGTAATCGCAGGCCCAATCCCAAGCGCGAGGCCCGTGCCAAGGCCGCCGAGCGTCACGTGGCAACTGTGTCCGAAGCGTGTGCCAAGGATATCGAGCGCTCGCTTGCCGGTGTGTGCGAGTTCGATGGCATGCCTGCCGGATTTGTCGCGGCGATGAAGGCCAAGGCTCAAGCGGCTGACGCTGCCGGGGAACAGATTGCCGAGGAGTCTAAGACCGCTGAGGTTGCATCCGCAGAGACCGAGATTACGGCCGAGCCTGCACCCGCAGAGGAGGCCACGGAGAGCGAGTCCGCGCCTGCCGCCGAAAAGCCCGCTCCGGTCCTGCCCGAGGTCACCGTGCTCGACGCCTCTGCCACGCAGGCCATTCTGGATAACGGCCGAGGCTACGCGCAGTTCTGCGACATGGCCGTGCTTGCCTTTGCCTCGTTCACCAACCCGGGCGGTGGCTACATTCAGGGCTATCTGGGCCAGGAGGCCACGCTGTGCGCCGATTCGTATCTGTACAACGTTCTCGATAAGCAGCGTAAGTGGTACGGCGAGAACCGTCGCCGCAACATCAACTGCGAGCTCTATCGTAACCGCGCCCTGGTGGTGCCTGCGGTGCGCTTCGACCGCAACCACGTGCATGCATACGCCGACGTGATCGTGGCCGCTGCGCCCAACGTTAGACGCGCCCGCCAGGAGTATCGCGTGAGCGACGATGCTCTGCTGGATGCCCTGCGCGACCGTATCCGCTTTGTGCTCGCCATCTGCGATGAGCTGGGTCGCGAGAAGCTCGTACTGGGTGCTTGGGGCTGCGAGAACAACGGCTTTGACGCAGAGGCCGTGGCCGAGCTCTTCCGCAAGGAGCTCGCGTCGGGCGACTTCAAGGTCAAGCAGGTCTTCTTTGCCGTGCCCTCTACGCGCTGGGACGAGGACTTCGCCAAATTCGAGCACGTGCTGGCAAACTTCCCCGAGCGAAACGAGGAGTCCTATGCTCAGGTTGCCGCCCGCGCCGCAGCCGCCCGTGCCGCCGAGCAGGCTCAGGCCGCTGCCGAGGATGACGAGGATGACGACGACTGGCGCAAGTACCTGTAAACGGTGCTCGTGATGCGATATACCGAGCCGACGGGAGAGGCTGCTCCTGTCGGCTTTTTATTGAGTGGGGAGCTCAAGATGAAAAACGTTCTGTGCTTTGGTGACAGCAACACCTATGGCTATGATCCGGCGGGTATGCGCGACGGCACCGCAGTGCGCTATGCGCAGGATGTGCGCTGGTGCGGCGTGGTGCAGCGTGACCTGGGTGAGGGCTGGCATGTGATTGAGGAAGGTCTAAATGGTCGCACGACGGTGCGCGACGATATGTGCCATCTGGACACCAACCTCAACGGCATTCGCGCGCTTCCGATGCTGCTCGAGGCCCATAAGCCGCTGGATGCGATCGTGATCATGCTGGGCACCAACGACTGCAAGACGGTCTTTGGCGTGACGGCCTCCGATATTGCCCGCGGCGCCATGGCGTTGATTCGCGCCGTCCGTGCGTTTGCCTGGACCGATGCCGCGCCCTGCCCACGGATTCTGTTGATGGCGCCTATCAAGATTAAGCCGCAGATCGCCGACGTATATATGACCGATTTTGACGAGCATTCCGTAGAAGCCTCGGAGCATTTTGGTGAGTACTACGCGCATGTGGCTGAGCAGTTTGGTTGCGACTTTTTGAATGCCGCCGACTTTGCCGAGCCGGGCGATATCGACTATCTGCATATGATGCCCGAGAGCCACGAGAGCTTGGGACATGCCGTGGCAGCCAAGCTCCAAGAGATGCTCGGTGAGTAGCGCAGCCTCAAGCCACCACAAAGGGGACAGACGCCTTTGTGGTGGCTTTGCCCGGGTAAACGAACGGCTTGGCTCCCATATGGGCATGGACGAGCTCATCGACCTCTTTGCCGAGGGCGATGAGCTCGTCTCCAATACCGCTTTCGAAGATTTGGATCTCGCCTATGACGTTGCGAACGGCGCGACCTTCGATGGCGTCGTGTTCCGGTCTTGCGAGTTCGATGGTGTTGACTGGAGCGGCTCGACGTTTCGCGACGTGGTGTTTCGCGGTTGCCGCTTTATCCGCTGCAACATGGAAGGCTGTTGGCTCAATCGCTGCGACTTCGTCGATTGCTCGGCACCGGGACTCAACTTGCTCAAGGCGCGCCTGTCGAGCGTGTCGTTTGGATCGTGCGATTTGAGCTATGCGAACCTTTCGGAGGGACGCATTGGCCCTATGACAGCATGCGATACACGTCTGAGAGAGGCTGCGTTTCAGGGTGCCAAGCTGGGTCAGATACGCCTGGATGGCTGTGACCTGACGCGTGTTGATGTGTTCAAGACGTCGCTTTCCGGCGTTGATGTGTCGCGCTGTACATTTGCAGCGCCCGTTGTTTCGGGCGATTACCATGAGTTGCGTGGCTTGACGGTCAATGCCGAGCAGGCGCTGGCACTCTCGGGTTTGTTGGGAATTCAACTCGCCGACGAATAGGCGCTCTGGTCCTTTGCTCGACCGCTATCTAAAATCAAACCGTCGCAACATTTAATGATTTTTCGCGTTTGCACGATTTTCATCGAATGTTGCGACGGTTTTTGGTGCAAAGTAGCCTGTCTCTTTTTGGCAGGTTACTGGCTATTTAGTACTGCCACATGTGGTTGACAGGGCCGGAGCCTTTGCCCATGTTCAGGCCGGCGGCGAGAGCGCCGGTTAGGTAGGCCTTGCCGGCGTTGACGGCATCGGCAAGATCCATGCCCTGGGCCAGCGCGCAGGCGATGGCGGACGAAAGCGTGCAGCCGGTGCCGTGTGTGTTGTCGGTCTCGATGCGCTTGTGGCGGAACCACGTGGTGAGCGGATCGCCCAGATGGTTGCCCTCGTCATCGAGTGGCGCGGGTTCGGCCAATACATCGTTGGCCTCGTTGACAAGATGCCCACCCTTAACGAGGGATGCGCAACCAAAGCGGCGGGTGAGGAGCATGGCAGCATTTTGCTGTGTGCGCTCGGAGTCGACCTCGTAGTCAAGCAGGGCCATGGCCTCGGGAATATTGGGCGTGATGACGGTTGCTAGTGGGAACAGGCGGCGGGTGAGCGCCTCGGCGGCATCTTCGGCAATCAGCCGTGCGCCCGAGGTGGCTACCATGACGGGGTCGACGACCACGTTTGTCGCGTTCCAGGCGCTCAGGCGGTCGGCGATAACCTCGATAATCTCGGCAGAGGAAACCATGCCGATCTTGACGGCGCTGGGGCGGATATCGTCAAATACGGCGTCGATCTGCGCAGCGACGATATCAGGGGAGATATTCTGCACGGCGGTGACACCGAGCGTGTTTTGTGCGGTGATGGCGGTGATGGCCGTCTCGGCATACAGGCGGTGCGCCGTGATGGTCTTGATGTCGGCCTGAATGCCGGCGCCACCGCTGGAATCGGATCCTGCGATGGACAGGACGGCAGGTACCTTACTGCGATCCATGTTTGCTCCCTTGTTCGGTCGGAATCAAATGGGTCTTTAAGCCAGCATTATAAAGATGCCCGGGCCGACTCTATGTCGAACCCGGGCGGGCGATGCAATCTTTACGCAAATGTAAGCAAATGTTCACACGTCAACAATTGACGAACACCATGTTACCGATTGTGGCTCCGGTGACGAGTTAGTCCTCCATGCCGAGGTCGATCGTCGTGCCTTCGAACACCTTGTTAACGGTGCGGACGGCGCACATCTTGCCGCACATGGTGCAGGTGCCCTCGGTGGCGGCGGGGGATTCTTCGTAGCGTTTCTTGCCGGTGACCGGGTCGAGAGCACACTTCCACATGGAGTCCCAGTCGAGCTTGCGGCGTGCCTGGCCCATCTTGTCGTCCATGTCGCGGGCGTGGGGTACCTTCTTGGCGATGTCGGCGGCGTGTGCGGCGATCTTGGTGGCCATGAGGCCATCGAGCACGTCCTGGGCGTTGGGCAGGCACAGGTGCTCGGCCGGCGTCACGTAGCACAGGAAGTCGGCACCGGAGCTGGCGGAGATGGCGCCGCCGATGGCAGCGGTGATGTGGTCGTAACCCACGCCGATATCGGTCACCAGCGGCCCGAGCACATAGAACGGGGCATTGTGGCACAGGCGCTTCTGCAGTTTCATGTTGGCGGCGATCTCGTCGAGCGCCATGTGACCCGGACCCTCGACCATGACCTGGACGCCGGCAGCCCAAGCGCGCTTGCACAGCTTGCCCAGCTCGATCATCTCAGCGGTCTCGGTGGCGTCGTTGGAGTCGTAGAGGCAGCCCGGGCGGCAGGAGTCGCCGAGCGAAATCGTCACGTCGTACTCGTGGCAGATCTCGAGCAGCTCGTCAAAGTACTCGTAGAAGGGGTTTTCGTTGCCGGTGACCTCCATCCAGCCAAACAGCAGCGAGCCGCCGCGGCTCACGATGTTCATCAAGCGGCCGGTCTCCTTAAAGGTCTTGGTGACCGACTTGTTGATGCCGCAGTGGATGGTCATAAAGTCCACGCCGTCCTCGGCGTGCGCGCGCACGACCTCGAACAGGTCATCCTTGGTAAGCTTGACCAGCGGCTTTTCCATGTAGCCGATGGCGTCGTACATGGGGACGGTGCCCACCATGAGCGGCGTCTCGTCGATGAGCTGCTGGCGGAACTGGCGCGTCTTGCCCGAGTTGGAAAGGTCCATGATGGCGTCGGCGCCAAAGTCCTCGGCGATCTTGACCTTCTTCCATTCCTCGGCGGCATCGGCTTTATCGCCCGAGATGCCCAGGTTGACGTTGACCTTAGTAGACAGGCCCTCGCCGACACCAAAGGCGCGCATGCCTTTTTTGATGTGCACGATGTTGGCGGGAATGGCGATGCGGCCGTCGGCCACGCGCTCGCGGATGTACTCGGGGTCGCGATGCTCGCGCTCGGCGACTTCCTTCATCTGCGGCGTGATCTGCCCGGCGCGGGCGAAGTCGATTTGCGTGACGAGCTTGGGCTCGGTCTGTGTGCTCATTGGCACGGCTCCCTTCGTTGGCATTACCCATATCAGGTTTGCGGGTCAGGGCGGGCGCGCCCAGTCTCAGCCTGCCGTCTTGTCCTGCAAGCTCCCCGTTTATGTAATGGGCTCAAGTATAGCTCGAATGGGTACGATTGGCCTAACGAGCGTGCCTGTGGGGAGGCGAACATGGAAGACAAGCATCTATATCGAGAGACGCAATGGGATGTATCGGCCGAGGAAAGCCGTGCGCACCATGGCCTTGTCGCGATTGGTTTTGCGGTGCTTGCCGTGCTGGTGATTGCCTTTTGTATCTGGACGTTTGGCGGTCACGGCGGCGCTGCATGGGAGTTCGAGGCCGACGATGCCCTGCCGATCATGACAGTGAAGGTTACGGGCGGCAATACCGTTGCCGCGCCGGGCGACTATTGGTATTCGCGCGATGGATTTGTCCAGCTTCAGCTGAGCGGTGGGTCTATTCCTGGTGAGGAAATCGAACGCGTGACGTATGATGCGGCGCTCAAAACGCTGACGGTGAAGCTCAAGAATCAGGGCGACGTGCCTACGACTATGGATATCGCGCTGACGGAATGGCGCCTGGAGCCTCCGACGGGTGTTGCGGTGTCCGAGGTTGAGCATGTCAAGATTACCTATCAGGACGGCTCGACAAATGAAATTGCCAAAGCCGACGGCTTGGCGGAATAGACGCCGTGCCTAGGCGGCACATTCAAAGGTAGCGGTGATCCTACAAGGTCTGTTCGTTCAGGAAGACCAAAGTGTTTTTATTTGAAAGCTCGGGAAAGTGGCGATAACCAACGTCGAACACGGTGAGCCCGCTTACATCCTCGAGCTTGTTTTCTGCCATCCAGCGCACCATGGAGCCGCGTGCCTTTTTGCTGGCGGTCGAGCGCTGGATGGGCTTGCCGTTGCGGATGCCTTCGCCAAAGAGGCATGTGACGACCGTGGCATCGGTGGTGAGGCGGGGCAGAACGGCTTTGGCGTATTCCGCGCTGGCGAGGTTGACGATCGTAGCGTTGGAGCCTGCCGGAGCGATGGCCCGTGCGAGCTTGTCGCCCCAAAACGCATAGAGGTCTCGGGCATCGTCGACGGTAAGCTTCGCGCCCATCTCCAGCCGATACGGTTCAACGGCATGAAAGGGGCGTACGCATCCGTAAAGGCCCGATAGGATCCACAGATGGTCTTGCAGCCATGCGAGCTGCGCGGAATCCATCACCTCGGGCGCCATGCTCTGGTATTGAATGCCGTGGTAGGACATGACGGCAGGGGAGAGGTGACAGGCGAGTGCGGGATTGTCGAGATCGCCGTTTTTCAGGATGGGCCCGAACTCATGCAGGGCGTTGAGGCAAGGCCCCAGCAGTTTGTCACTCACGTTCCATAGCGCCTGCAGGCTGTCGCTGCCTTCATTTCGCTCGATATCTAGCAGTGCACGGTGGAGGCGAGCCGTCTCGCGCGCAAAGGGCGGGATGCCCAGGACTTCAAAAGCATCTTGGGCCGCGCGCATCTGCTTGGCGGGCGAAATGACGACCTGCAGCATGGACTCTCCTCTGCCAAAAAGGAAGTTGCGGTGGAATACGGTCTGTTTTGGCCGTTTATGGGCCAGTTTAGTCTGTATTTCACCGCAACTGATGAAGGGTTGGTTACGCGCGCTCGATGAAGGCCTTGTAGCCGCGATAGGCCTCGTAGATATCGGCCTTGTTGGCGACCTCCCACAGGGCGTGCATGGACAGGACGGCAACGCCAGAGTCGATGACGTTCATGCCGTACTTAGCCATGATGTATGCGATGGTGCCGCCGCCGCCCGCGTTGACGCGACCGAGCTCGCAGGTCTGGAAGTCCACGCCGGCCTCGTCCATGATGTCGCGGATGAGGGCCACATACTCGGCGTCGGCGTCGTTAGAGCCGCCCTTGCCGCGGCTGCCCGTGTACTTGTTAAAGCACAGGCCGCGACCCATAAAGGCTGCGTTCTTGGTTTCGAACTTGCCGGCGTAGCCCGGGTCGAAGCCGGCGGACACGTCGGAGGAGAGCATGCGGCTGCGGGCGAGCGCGCGGCGCAGGGCCAGCGGGCTATCCTCGCCGGCGAGCGTCATGATCTCGGCGACGGTGTTCTCGAAGAAGCGGCTCGTCATGCCGGTGGCACCCACGGAACCGATCTCCTCCTTGTCTACGATGAGTGTGATGCTCGTGCGCTCCACGTTGGCGACGTTGATCTGGGCGAGCATGGACGGATAGGCGCAGACACGGTCGTCGTGGCCATAGCCCAGAATCATGGAGCGGTCGAGGCCCATGTCACGGGCGGGGCCGGCGGGCACGACCTCGATCTCGGCGGAGAGGAAGTCCTCCTCCTCGACGTCGTACTGCTCCTTGAGGATATCCAGGAACATCTGCTTGACGGGCTCCTTGGGAGCGTCCTTGTCGTCCTCGTCAAACTTGACGGGGCGGCCGCCCACGATCACGTCGAGGATCTCGGCGTCGACGGCGTCCTTGGCGGGCTTTGCCATCTGCTCGCTCGAGAGGTGGATCAGCAGGTCGGAGATGGTAAAGACCGGGTCGTCGGCCTTGTCGCCGATGTTGATGTCGACGGTGGTGCCGTCCTTTTTGCAGATGACGCCCACGAGTGCGAGCGGGGAAGCGACCCAGTGGTAGCTCTTGACGCCGCCATAGTAGTGCGTGTCGAGATAAGCCATGTCGCCGGCCTCGAAGGCGGGGTTCTGCTTGAGGTCCAGGCGCGGCGAGTCCACGTGGGCGCCCAGGATGTTAAAGCCCTGCTCGAGCGGGGCGGTGCCCAGGTTGACGAGCATGAGGTCCTTGCCGTGGTTGGCGGCGTACACCTTGTCGCCGGCCTTGAGCGCGCGGCCCTCGGCGATCACGGTCTCCAGATTGACGTAGCCCGCCTCCTCGGCCATCTTGATACCGGCCTTGACGCACAGGCGCTCGGTCTTGTTCTCACTCAAAAACTGCTTATAGCCGCGGCAAAGCTCCTCGAGCTCCTCGATCTGCTGTGGCGTGTACTTTTTCCATGCGCTGGGACGCTCCATGACGCAGGCTCCTTTCGGATCGATCGTGCTGGTTGATGTACCGTGAGCCATCGTATCACGCGCGGGCCCGCGGCGGCAGGGAAGCCTGATGTGCGGTGGCCGCGGGGCGGGGAGCGTGTAAACTGGTGTGAGCAAACCGTGCCCAGCCCAAAGCGAGGTATTCAATATGTCTGAAAAGCGCCGTACCTTTGCCGTCATCGACGGCAACTCGCTCATGCATCGCGCCTTCCACGCCGTGCCGCCGACCATGAACGCGCCGGACGGTCGCCCCACCAACGCGATCTTCGGTTTTCTGAACATGTTCCTCAAGATGATCGATGCCTTTAATCCCGACGGCGTTGTCGTGGCGTTTGACAAGGGCAAGCCGCGCGTGCGTATGGAGATGCTGCCGCAGTACAAGGCGCAGCGCCCGCCCATGGACCCCGACCTGCACGCGCAGTTCCCCATGATCAAGGAGCTGCTCGCCGCGCTCAACGTGCCCATTTTGCAGTCCGAGGGCTGGGAAGGCGACGATATCCTGGGAACCATGGCGCGCCTGGGCGAGGAGGCCGGCTGCGACATGCTGCTGGTGACCGGCGACCGCGACATGTATCAGCTCGTGACCGAGCACGTCAACGTGGTTTCGACTCGCAAGGGCCTGTCCGACGTGGCGATCATGACGCCCGAGAGCGTGGACGACCTGTATCACGGCATCACGCCGGCGCTCGTGCCCGATTTTTACGGTCTGAAGGGCGATACGTCGGACAACATTCCCGGCGTACCGGGCATCGGCCCCAAAAAGGCGAGTGCGCTCATCGCGCAGTACGGCAGCCTTGACGAGGTCATCGCGCATGCTGACGAGGTCAAGGGCAAGATGGGAGAAAACCTGCGCGCACACATCGACGACGCGCTGCTGAGCCGTAAGGTGGCGACCATCCGCACCGATGCACCCGTTGAGCTCGATTTTGAGGCGACGTCCTTCCCGGCGTTTTCCGCCGATGAGGTTTCCGCGGCGCTGGGCACGCTTGGTATCACCGCCATGCAGAACCGTTTCTTGGCGCTGATCGGCGGCGAGGGCGGGGCAGCTGCCAGCACGTTTGAGATTCCCGCCGTTTTGCGCGCAGCCGCCGGCGATGCTGGCGCGCTTGGTGCCGTTGCGGCTGAGGTCTCCCGCGTGATTGATGCCGGCGAGTGGGTCGCCGCCGTGGTGGACGATGACAAGGAAGAGGGCGCGCTCTTTGGGCTGACGCGCACGCTGTGGTTGGCGACGTCCAAGGGCCTGTTTGCGCTCGAGGAGGGCGACAGCGGTGCGGCGGCTGAGGTTGAGGGCTTCAACTTCGCCCACGGCGTGATTGCCGGCGTGCTCGCGCGTCTGTTTATGGAAGGCCGTGTGGCGAGCCCGGATATGAAGGCGCTTCTGCATGAGCTTTCGCCCATCGATTCTTCTGAGCTCGAGCTCATGGATCCGCTGGCAGTCGATTCCACGCGCATCTTCGATACCGTTGTTGCCGCCTACCTGTTGGATTCCGACCGCTCCGAGTTTGACGAGGTGTATCTGGCCGATACGTATCTGCAGATGGCGCTGCCTGCGGCGCGCGGCGCAGAGGGTGCTGGCGAGGACGCTCCTGCGCCCGCCGCTCGCACGGCGGCCTTGACGCTGGCGCTGGTTGCACCGCTGCGTGACCGCATGGCCCGCGAGAACGCCGCCAACGTGTTCGATGGGATCGAGATGCCGCTCGTGCCGGTGCTTGCCAAGATGGAGCGCGCGGGCATGCTCGTGGACCCCGACCGCCTGCACAGTCTGTCCGAGGGCCTGGCGACCCAGATTACCGAGGTCGAGCGCAGCATTCGCGACCTGGCCGGCGACGAGACCTTTAACATCGGCAGCCCCATGCAACTCTCGCACGTGCTGTTTGATGTTATGGGACTTCCGACCAAGGGCCTCAAAAAGACCAAGCGCGGCTACTATTCGACCAACGCCAAGGTGTTGAGCGACCTTGCCCGCGACCACGAGATCGTGCGCCTGATTTTGGACTGGCGTGAGAAGTCCAAGATTAAGTCGACCTATCTGGACACGCTGGGCCCGCTGCGCCGTGGTGACGGGCGTGTACACACCACGTACAACCAGACCATCACCGCGACGGGGCGTTTGTCTTCGAGCGACCCCAATCTGCAAAACATTCCGACGCGCTCGGAGCTGGGGCGTACCGTCAAGACGGCGTTCTCGGCGGGCGAGGGCAGCGTCTTTTTGGCGGTGGACTACTCGCAGATCGAGCTGCGCCTGCTCGCGCATCTTTCGGGTGACGAGCACCTGGTGCGCGCCTTCAACGAGGGCGAGGACTTCCATGCCGAGACGGCCGCGCGCGTATTTGGCGTGCCGGTGTCCGAGGTGACACCCGACCTGCGTAGTCGCGCCAAGGCCGTGAACTTTGGCATCGTGTACGGCCAGCAGGCCTATGGACTGTCGCAGTCGCTGCACATCTCGATGGCCGAGGCGCGCGACATGATTGATCGCTACTACGAGGCCTACCCGGGCGTGCGCACGTTCCTCGACAATGTGGTGGCGCGAGCCAAGCAGACGGGCTATGCCGAGACCATGTATGGCCGCAGACGCCATATTCCCGAGCTCAAGGCCAAAAACCCACAGCTCCGCGGCTTTGGTGAGCGCACGGCCATGAACCACCCCATGCAGGGCACCGCCGCCGACATCATCAAGATCGCCATGGCCCGCGTAAGCCGCCGCCTGGAAGAAGAGGGTTTTGCCGCCCACATGATCTTGCAGGTACACGACGAACTGGACTTTGAGTGCCCCGTCAACGAAGTCGAGCGCCTAACCACCATGGTCCGCGACGTCATGGAACACGTCGTAGACCTCCGCGTACCGTTGATCGCCGAAGCCAGCACCGGCATAACCTGGGCCGACGCGAAATAGGGAAGCACTCCGTAAGGCAAGCTCGCCCAAGACGCAAGCCCCCACATACTTAAGATTTGGGACAAACACTACTGATTAATTTGTCCCACAGTAACCAAAACAGAGGGGAGCCCCTCCCAACAAGGAGCTCCCCTCTGCTCAAATCATTTCAGCTAAGTATCTAGACACTCAAGACGCCATCTTGGCGCCCGGCCGGGTCCGACGAGCCCCGTTAACGAGCCGCCAAGATGGCGTCGATGAGCGTCAGTACGCCCCCGTCGTTGTTGCTCGGAATGCGCCATTTGGCATGCGCGTTCATGTGCTCCTCGGCATTGTCCACGATAAAGCTATGCCCGACGCGCTCCAGCATGGGGATGTCGTTGTACGTATCGCCCACGGCAGCGGCGTCGGCGATATCGATGCCCAGGCGCTCGCAGAGATGTGCTACGCCCGACCCCTTGTCGACGCCCAGGTTCATAAAGTCGATCCACTCGCGGCCAGCATTGGTGACATAGAGTCGGTCCGAGAATGCCGGGCTGTAGTCCTCGCGAAACGCTGGCTCGGCATCGTAGGCGGGGAAGAAGATCGAAATCTTGTTAGACTCGATGTCAATGCCCTCAAAGCTATCGACGTAGTTGATCGTGTTGTAGTAGACGCTGATCTCGTCGTGGTATTGATGATCGCGGGCAAGTACATAGAACTCGTCGAAGCAGCACAGGACGGGGACAGCGCGCGAATCCTCCGAGGCGCGGCTCAAGACCTGCTGATACAGCGCCACGTCGATAGTGCTCTTATAGATATAGTTGCCGCGGTAGATAACGCACGCGCCGTTATCGGGGCAAAAAGCGATGCGGCTCTTGATGTCCTCAAACATCTCCTCGAGTTTGGGGGCGGGGCGTCCGCTGGCGGGGCAGAACACGATGCCAGCCTCGGCGAGCTTGTCCAGGCGCTCGTCGAGGCCCTGAGGCAGCACGCGCTCGTCGGTCAGTAACGTCTTGTCCATATCGACAGCGAGAATCTTAATGTTGCCGATGTTGGCGTCTGATTCGTAAGTCTGCATAAAACGCGCCTTTCGGTTTCCAGAATGTTTCGGGTGATTGACCCTCTACTTGATAGTCGGGCGTATTTTCGCAGGATTGGCGCATATTTGCATCATCATTCACAAAGTAATGAAAAAACTTTTCAGAAATTTGAATTTGTCGCTTGTACAGCAGGCACTTTAGCGTAATATAGCGACCATCGAAAACGGAGACGGAAAAACAACCGCTTACCGAGGAAAAGGTACCGTTTACGATATTAGAATTGCGCCCGGCGATAGGTGAAAGGAGAGGCAGATGCAGTTCGTAAAGATTATCACTACTGCAGACAATGCCATCCGACGCCAGCGCGCAATTTCCCGACGACGATAACAATCGTCTCTGTCCGCATGGGGCTAAATGCCCCAACAGAGTCATTTTGAGGTCGTTGGGTTTTAGCACGACATTGCTGCATGTTTCTAGGGCATGCTGTGCTGCTTTTTGCTATTTAACCTGATATTGCACGGTTTTTTGACCTCGAAATGACTTGCAACTGACCGATGTTCTAACTAGCTACCAAGGGCGAAAGGAAACAGCCATGAGCAAGGAAAAAGTCGTTCTCGCATATTCCGGTGGTCTTGATACATCCGTATGTGTCAAGTGGCTCCAGGACGAGAAGAATCTCGATGTCGTTTGCGTCTGCGGCAACGTGGGCCAGGAGGAGACCGGCTTGGATGCTAAGAAGCAGAAGGCGCTTGACCTGGGCGTTCTCGATTGCCAGGTGCTCGACCTGCGCGACGAGTTCTCCGATGAGTTCCTGACTAAGGCCATCGCCGCAAACTCCATGTACGAGAACAAGTACCCGCTGCTCTCCGCGCTGTCTCGCCCGCTGCTCGCCAAGAAGCTTGTCGAGGTCGCTCACGAGTTTGGCGCGACCTACGTCGCCCACGGCTGCACCGGCAAGGGTAACGACCAGGTTCGTTTTGAGGCTGCCGTCAAGGCCCTCGACCCCGAGCTTAAGGTTATCGCCCCGGTTCGCGAGTGGGATCTGAAGTGCCGTCCCGATGAGGTTGCCTATGCTCACGCCCACAACGTGCCGGTTCCCGAGGGCGCCAACGACAACCCCTATTCCATCGACGACAACCTGTGGGGTCGCGCCATCGAGTGCGGTCACCTGGAGGATCCCTGGAACGAGCCGCTCGACGACGCCTGGGTAATGACCAAGAACCCCGAGGACACGCCGGATACTCCGACCTACACCGAGATTGAGTTTGAGGCCGGCAAGCCTGTCGCCGTCGACGGCAAGAAGATGAAGCTCTCCGAGATCGTCATCGCCCTCAACAAGATCTCCGGCGACAATGGCTTTGGCCGTCTCGATCTGGTCGAGGATCGCCTGGTGGGCCTTAAGAGCCGCGAGTGCTACGAGGTTCCCGGCGCCCTGACGCTCATCACCGCCCACAAGGCGCTCGAGGACATCTGCGTCGAGGGCGACCTGCTCAAGACCAAGATCAAGCTCGAGCAGGATTGGGCCACCGCCGTGTACAACGGCCAGTGGTACAGCCCGCTCAAAAACGCGCTCGATGCCTTTATGGCCGATACCCAGAAGTTCGTGACCGGCACTGTCCGTCTGAAGTTCTTTAAGGGCAACTGCCATGTCGTCGGCCGCAAGAGCCCCTTCAGCCTCTACGACTACGGTCTGGCTACCTACGACCGCGACACCACGTTTGACGAGAAGGCCAGCGCCGGCTTTATCGAGATCGATACGCTGTCGCTCAAGACGTGGGCTAAGGTCCAGGGCCCCAGCTCTGCTGCCGCCCAGGCTTAAGGGCTCTTTCCTTGGTATCCGCGCGGCCCATCCGCGTGATACATAACGGGCGCACGGGGTCCCTACCTTTCGTTATGCTTGCTGACACTTCTTAACATCGGTGGCCCCTACGTTCCGCCCGCATATATGACGTCGCATCTGCAGCTGAGTCCGAGCCCCGACGGGGTTGTCCGGCGGGGCTCCTTCTATCAATTTGGCGGCTCTGTGCCTATATATATGAGGAGTATCCATTATGTTCAACGCTGTCGCGCATGCCTTACTTGCCCTCGCGCCCGAGTTCGATGCTGCAAAGGTCGAGGACGTTCCTGTGAGCCTGAAGGCCTGGATCGATGGTTCGCAAGGCAACATCCGGAGGGAGACGTTGGGCGCCAAGTGCTTGGTGCGTCACTTCTTTGCAAATTAGCAACATGGTCCCGCGCACGGTGGGGATTGTGTAAAACTAGCGGTTGAAAAATCGCTTTAGCGACATGGCGCATTGCTTTGGGCGCTTGTTTTGGTATTTGGAGAAAGGGGACGGTTCCATGGCTCTTTGGGGCGGTCGTTTTGAGGCGGGAGTGGCCGAGGTCACGCAGGAGTTTGGCGCGTCGCTGCCGGTCGACAAACATCTCTATAAGCAGGATATCGCCGGTTCTAAGGCGCATGCCAAGATGCTGGCGGCCCAGGGCATCATCAGTGCCGAGGATGAGCAGGCGATTGCCGAGGGCCTGACCGGAATCGAACAGGATATCGATGCCGGCAACTTCACCTTCGATATCAACGACGAGGACATCCATATGTCCATCGAGAGCGAGCTGACGCGTCGCATCGGCGAGGCCGGCAAGCGCTTGCATACCGGACGTTCGCGCAACGACCAGGTGGCGACCGATACGCGCCTGGGCGTCAAGGCGTTGGCCAAGGAGCTCATGGAGGCCAACCTGCAGTTGCGCCACGTGCTGGTGGATGCGGCCAAGAAGTACGACAAGGTGATTCTGCCGGGTTACACGCACATGCAGCATGCTCAGCCCGTGCTGCTGTCACATCATCTGCTGGCGTATTCCTGGATGTTCGCGCGCGACTTTACACGTCTGAAGGCCGCCTTTGATGCCGCCGACAACTGCCCGCTGGGTGCTGCCGCGCTTGCCGGTACGAGCTATCCGCTCGATCGCCAGATGACGGCTGCCGAACTTGGCTTTGCGGGCGTGATTCCCAACTCGCTCGATGCGGTTTCCGACCGTGATTTCCTGCTCGATTTGCATTACGCCGGATCCGTCATGGCGATGCACCTGTCGCGTCTTTCCGAGGAGATCGTGCTGTGGTCGAGCTCCGAATTTGGCTTTATCACGCTTTCAGACTCCTACTCCACTGGCTCGTCCATCATGCCGCAGAAGAAGAATCCCGACTTTGCCGAGCTTATCCGCGGTAAGAGCGGTCGCGTGTACGGCAACCTGGTGCAGCTGCTGGTAACCATGAAGGGCCTGCCGCTCGCTTATAACAAGGACTTGCAGGAGGACAAGGAGGGCGCGCTCGATACCGCTCACACGCTCATGCAGTGCCTGTCCGTTATGGCCGGAATGATTTCGACCTGGACCGTCAACGAGGATGCCATGGCGCGCGAGTGCGGCGTGGGGCATCTTGCCGCCACCGATGTTGCCGATTACCTGGCTAAGCGTGGTCTGCCGTTCCGTGAGGCACATGCCGTGGTGGGCCATCTGGTCCTGATGTGTGAGAAGCACGGCTGCAATCTTGAGGACCTGCCGTTTGAGGTGTTCCAGGAGGCAAGCCCGCTCTTTGAGCGCGATATTACCGAGGCGCTCGACATCCCGTCGATCGTTGCCGCGCGCACGACCGAGGGCGGCACCGCTCCTGCCGCCGTTGCCGTGCAGTTGGGGCGCGCCGAGACGCAGCTTGCGGCCGATGAGGGCGTGTTTGGCTCGTTGACCAAGGTCGTCGAGATGGGCCACGGAGCTAATTAGCTTATTGGATGCGTCTGTCTGGTGCGTTCATCATATCTTGCCTTTACGGGTGCCTGCTACGGTGGGCGCCCGTTTTGTTATAGAGAAGGAAGGAGCTTGTCGAGAACTTCTGTAGGACCTTTGGGCAGGTTGTGAAGGGGGCACGTTCGCGGGTGGCAACCGACCGCCCGCTCTGTTCGATGTGGTTGATGAGCGGTCGGATGGTACTCTAATCGGGCTTCGAAACAGAAGTGACACATATGGAGCGCTTTAATAAATTGCAGCGTTTCAATAAACAGCTTTTTGTTTAACTGCAGCTAAAACTCTGTTACGATGCAGTCCAGGCGGGTGCCGGAATGGGACTTGGGCACGCGCGAACCTACTTGAAAGGCTACCTTATGGCTATCGAGAAGACCTTCATCATGATTAAGCCCGACGCCGTGCGCGATCGCAAGATCGGCGAGATCGTTGCTCGCATTGAGCGCAGCGGCCTTGTTATCGAGCGCATGGAGATGACCACGCTCGAGCGCGCTACCGTCGAGGAGCACTACGCCCATCTGGCCGACAAGCCCTTCTTTGGCGGTCTCTGCGACTTTATGACGAGCGGTCCGGTCGTCAAGATGGTCGTTTCCGGCCTCTCCGCTGTCTCCAAGATGCGCACCCTTATGGGCGCCACCAACCCGCTTGATGCTGCCCCCGGCACCATTCGCGGCGACTTTGCTGTCGATGTCAACGCCAACGTGATCCACGGCTCCGACTGCCTGGAGAACGCCGAGATCGAGATCAAGCGCTTTTTTGGCTAAACCAGCTTTGACTCCTTAAAGCTGTTAGCGTGTGGCTTGGGCGCCGCGGAACTTCATCCGCGGCGCCCTTTTTATTCCAGTAGACTTTTGGTAAACCCCCACAAATCTACTAAAGAGCCCCCGTCCGGATGTTTCTTCCGGGCGGGGGCTGGCGTTAGCGTCGTATGGCTTTGTGAATCTTTAGGCCTCGTCGACGATCTTAAGGCCGCGCGTGTGGTCGATCTCGTTGAGGAGGTTAACGCGACGCTCGTGACGGCCGCCCTCAAACTCGGCGTCGAGCCACTCGTCGACGATCATCTTGGCGAGCTCGGAGCCAACGACGCGGGCGCCAAAGGCGAGCACGTTGGTGTTGTTGTGCATGCGGGAGAGCTTGGCGCTGAAGGGCTCGGAGCACACGACGGCGCGTACGCCCTCGACCTTGTTGGCAGCCAGGCTGATCCCGACGCCGGTACCGCAGATCAGGATGCCCAGGTCGACGTCGCCGTTGGCAACGGCCTTACCCACCTTGTAGCCGGCGATGGGGTAGTCAAAGCTCTCGGAGGTGTCGGTGCCAAAGTTCACGACCTCGCAGCCGCGCTCCTTCAGGTGCTCGGAAATGATGTTCTTGAGCTCGACGGCGGCGTGGTCGTTACCGATACCGATCTTCATGGATGGTTCCTCTCTGGTCTGTGCGGCGCAAATGCTAAAGGTGTTTACCGCGTTCGACTGCATGATAGCGCGACTTTTGTGTAAACGCTCGGGCGTTTTTTGATCAAACGCTTTAGCAGGCAACAAGACCCGCTTTTCATGAATGAATGCCGCCAGTTTGTGCTTGAGCGCCGTCCGACGGAACCATGGTTGCGGTTTTTGATGCATTGTTATCAAATAAAGGAGCCAACTTTTTTGAGAGTCCAGCCCGTTATGCAAGCAGGAGATACCTATGCCTACCGATTCCATCCGTGATGCCGCGTTTTGCGATGTTTTGAACCGCGAGCTTGTCTGTGCGCTCGGCTGCACCGAGCCTATTGCCGTTGCCTATGCAGCGGCGTTGGCGAGCCAGACGCTCGGTTGCGAACCCGATCATATGGACGTTGCCTGCTCGGGCAACATCATTAAGAACGTTAAGAGCGTGACCGTGCCCAACTCGGGCGGTATGCACGGTATCGAGGCTGCGGCCGTGCTGGGTGCCGTGGGCGGTGACGCCAAGAGCGCGCTCGAGGTGCTCGAGAGTGTTGACGATGCAGACCGCGCTCGCGTGGCCGAGCTCCTCGCCGACGCTGACTACTGCGACGTGTCGCTTGTCGAGGGTGTGCCTAACCTCTATATCAAGGTAACTGCCACTGCCGGGGGCCATACCGCGGTCGTCGAGATCACCGACCACCACACCAATGTTACGTGCCATACGCTCGACGGTATTCCGGTGTGTGGCAAGTCGGCGGGGGAGTGTGCCGCCTGCGCCGAGCGCGTCGTGGCCGAGCGTGCCGCCGATAAGGCCGACACGCCCATGTCGATCGAATCCATCATCGACTTTATCGAGGACGGCGACATCGAGGGTGCTCGCGCCGCCGTTGAACGTCAGATTGAGCTGAACGGCGCAATAAGCGCCGAGGGCCTGGCGCACGCTTGGGGCGCCGAGGTAGGCCGTACGCTGCTGGGCGCTCGTGCCGACGACGTCGCCTGCCGTGCCCGTGCCCGTGCGGCCGCCGGGTCCGATGCCCGCATGAACGGCTGTGCGCTGCCGGTCGCCATTGTGTGCGGCTCGGGCAACCAGGGCATCACCTGTGCGCTGCCCGTTATGGAGTATGCCGACTACCTGCGTTGCGACAACGAGCGCCTGGTGCGCGCCGTGATGCTGTCCGACCTTATCGCCGTGCATATCAAGAGCTATATTGGTGCGCTCTCGGCGTTTTGCGGCGCTATTTGCGCCGCGTGCGGTGCCGGTGCCGCGATTACCTGGCTGTGTGGCGGCACGCGCGAACAGATTGGTGCGACGGTCTCGAACACGCTCGGCAACGTGGGCGGTATCGTGTGCGACGGCGCCAAGGCGAGCTGTGCCGCCAAGATTTCCGCTGCCGTCGATGCGGCGATTCTGGGCCACGATATGGCCATGCAGGGCCGCGGCTTCCGCGCCGGCGAGGGTCTGATCCAGGATACCGTCGAGGAGACGATCGCGAGCATGGGCTATGTGGGCCGTGTGGGCATGAAGGATACCGATGTCGAGATTCTCAACATCATGATCGGCAAGACCATCGTCGACTGCTAGGGGCTCTGGGGCACTGCATCTTGTTGTTGAAACTATCGCGCTTGTGGCTGTAAAGCACCTGTCTGCATTGCGGACAGCGAGGATCTCGCGGTATGTCACCAGGTCGTTCTCGCGCTTGATGCGCTCGAGGACGGTTGCGACAACAAGCGCCGCTATCGCCGGCAGGAACGCCGCAGCTGCGGCGACGCCGGCGCCCCAGGTGCCCTCCATCCAGTTAAACGCCGGCGACAGTATCAGTGCGAACGCCACCGCCAGCAACGCGAGCATCAGCACGGCCAGCCATAGCATCCGCGTTCCCATGCGCTTGCGATCTCTTTCGACTGCCTCTTCCATAACGGTCACGTCTCCCTTCACGAGCGTGTCTATGGAGGTGCCGAATAGGATGCTCAGCATGAGCAGGCTCTGGACGTCCGGATACGTCTTGTCCCGCTCCCAGTTCGAGATCGTCTGACGCGACACGTAGAGTTTCTCGGCGAGCTGTTCTTGGGAGAGCCCCATCGCCTCGCGCCTCGTCTTTGCTCACCGGCACGTCGAGCGTCTCACCGAGGGCGACGAGCATCTCCGCGTCGGGCACCGAGAGCCCGCGTTCCCATTTGGAAACCGTCTGCCTCACCACGTTCGGCTTGAGCGCGAGCTCCTCCTGCGATAGCCCTTTCGATTTCCTGAGGGCCTGGATGTTCTCGTTCAGCATGGTGGATCCTTTCTCTCGCCCGGTTCCTACGTTACCGCAATGCTGCCCGCAGATGGTCCGTTGCCGCAAGCAACGGGTCGTAACATCGGCGGGGATTGTTTGAGTTCACAGGGGATGCAAGCTCCTTATAATATGACGTCCATTTAATCTACCTGCGGTTTGCAACCATAGGGTGCCTGCAGGTTGCGTAAAATGAAGCCTCAAGTTGGTGGTTTCCGCCATGTGGCTACCGTAGTGTGTAAGTCGCCGGCAGGAAAGCACCGAACGCTGGGATGCCGCGCCCGCGCCGTCGCCGTGAGCCAAGATCATGACGCCCGAGCGGTCGCTCCCAGCCAACGAGAGGACCTACTATGAGCTTCCGTACCAACCTTCAGTATCTGCGCGCCGAGCGCCATATGACCCAGGAGCAGCTCGCCATGCTGCTTGGGGTGTCCCGCCAGTCCGTCACCAAGTGGGAGGCCGAGAAGTCCTACCCGGAGATGGATAAGCTCATCAAAATGTGCCAGATTTTCGAGTGCTCGCTCGATGACCTGGTGCAGGGTGACCTTACCGATCGCGCTCCGGCACCCGCCGTCGCTACCGTGCCGCCCGGTCCCGCGACGGATGTGTGTGGCTATGACGACCACATGCGCTCGTTTGCCAAGCGAGTTCCCACGGGTGTCGCCGCGTTTATCCTGGGCGTTGTGGGGCTCGTGCTTTTTGAGGAAGGGACGGCTCTGCGCGGCCTGTTCAATAGCAGTATGGCTGCAAGTTGGGGCGAGCTTCTGGGGCTGGCCGCCCTGTTCTCCGGCGTGCTTGTGGGCATTGGCATCTTGGTTTCTGCTGGCATGGAGCACTCTGCTTTTGTGAAGGCGCATCCCTTTATCGAGGATTTTTATACTGACGATGATCGTCTTCAGGCGCGCCAGGTGCTGGTACGCGGGTTGGTTACCGGGCTCATGCTCATCATGATGGGGGTTCTGCTGGGCAACTTCATCGAGCATGAGTCTGGCGCGGAGGCTCCTGCGGGCGCTGCGCTGCTCGCCCTGGTCGCGGTGGGCGTATGGCTGATTGTCCATGCGGGCATGATGTACGGTCGCGTGGATATCGATGAGTACAACCGCGATGCGGTCGAGGAACTCGAGGTTGAGGACATCGCCCGCATCGATGTTCCCGAAGCGGTGCGCAACGAGCTGCGCTCCGCAAAGCGCACGCACGAGAAGATCGAGGCTGCTTGCGGTGTCATCATGCTCGTTTCCACCATCGTTGCGCTGAGTTGGCTGTTTTTGGGTCCTTCGTTCGCTGGGACCACATGGGACGCCATCGGTAGTGGGCGTCAGGCGGCCGATTCCATCGTCGGCTACTTTTGGCTGCCTTGGCCAATTGGAGGCATTCTCTGCGGCATCGTCAGCATTCTCATGAAGGCCTTCGGAAGGGACCGTTGAGTAGCTGGAATTTTACTAGTGCTTGCAGTCAATTTGAAGTCTTCGGCTGCGGGCACCTTCGAGTCCGCATCACGAGCGCACGCCGCCGCCCAAAAGCGCTGATTCTTGACGCGCGTGATGCGGACTTCGGCAGATGCTGCCTCTAGTTCAGCAACCCCCACACGGCAAAGCCGAGTGCTCCGCCGATGGCGGCCGCGGCGATGAAAGTCAGCAAGTCGTACGCCAGTCGATGCTTCGTCGGCCACGCGCGGCGGGGGAGTGCCCGCGGATCGCGCTCGATGTTCGCCTCGCCGTTCATGAAGGCGAGGATCTCGCGGTATGTCACCAGGTCGTTCTCGCGCTTGATGCGCTCGAGGACGGTTGCGACAACAAGCGCCGCTATCGCCGGCAGGAACGCCGCAGCTGCGGCGACGCCGGCGCCCCAGGTGCCCTCCATCCAGTTAAACGCCGGCGACAGTATCAGTGCGAACGCCACCGCCAGCAACGCGAGCATCAGCACGGCCAGCCATAGCATCCGCGTTCCCATGCGCTTGCGATCTCTTTCGACTGCCTCTTCCATAACGGTCACGTCTCCCTTCACGAGCGTGTCTATGGAGGTGCCGAATAGGATGCTCAGCATGAGCAGGCTCTGGACGTCCGGATACGTCTTGTCCCGCTCCCAGTTCGAGATCGTCTGACGCGACACGTAGAGTTTCTCGGCGAGCTGTTCTTGGGAGAGCCCCATCGCCTCGCGCCTCGTCTTTATCTGGTTGCTGATGTCCATCGTCACCTCCCGGTCGTGAAGGAGCGTCCCGCGAACACATCGGGTGCGCTATCGAATCTGTTGTACATCATATGCGGCAAGGCTTGCCGGGCGCTGCAAAAATTGTTTTGCATGGGGTTTACCTGCATGATTGTTGCTGCGATGCGTGCCATCGCCGCGGGGAGATCTGGCTTGTGGAGGCTTGCGGGGCGATGGCTTAGCGATGTTGTCGAGCAGTCGTCCAGGTGCGCAGGCCCATGGCGGCGTAGCCGATTGCGGTATAGGCAACCCCATGGAACGCAAGGTCCTGGCTGCCCTCGACCGCGAGGGGAAACAGGAGCGCGGGTCCGATTCCGAGCGCTGCGGGTACCCAGAAGAGCGTCCTCGCGGAGTTCGCGGCGAGCAGACCGAGGGTGATTGCAGTTGCGGGGAGCACGGGGTAGATCAGCGCCATCATGGCGATCATGCCGGCATCGGATGGGACGACGCTCACCAGGAGGACGGGGATTGCCCAGCAGACGCCAACGATTGCGATCAATGCGATGAGGGACGCGCGTACGGTGACGTTCATGGGGCACCTCCTAACGGGAATCGCCCCCCATTCTGGCATACATCTTCAGAATGGGGGGTGTTCCTATAGTTTTGTCAACTGGGCAATGCTGTTTTCGAGATTGAATC
>UQOQ01000011.1:0-51903 GCA_900542715.1 uncultured Collinsella sp. | reverse complement strand
GCGTGGGGCTGAGCAGCGAGCAGGTCATCGCCGACGTCCTCCCCGCCGACAAGGAACGCCACGTGTGCGAACTGCAGGATGCGGGCGGCAAGGTCGCCATGGTGGGCGACGGCATCAACGACTCCCCCGCCCTGGCGCGCGCCGACGTGGGCCTTGCTATCGGCACCGGCGCCGACATCGCCAAGGAGGGCGCCGACGTGGTACTCATGCGCAGCGACCTCATGGACGTCGCCCGAGCCATCGAGCTTTCACGCGCCACGATCCGCAACATCAAGCAGGACCTGTTCTGGGCACTGTTCTACAACGGCATCGGCATTCCGCTGGCGGCGGGCGTGTTCTTCCCGCTCACCGGATGGCAGCTCTCGCCGATGTTTGGCGCCGCGGCCATGAGCCTGTCGAGCGTGTGCGTCGTAAGCAATGCGCTGCGCCTGCGAACCTTTAAGCCTAAAGTGGCAAAATAGGCTCACTATTACGTCCATTTAGAACGGGTTTTCCAGGTGCCAGAGATTGACCTGAAAGAGGAGCGACGCGTACTTTGGTACGCGAGCGACGGCTTGAAGGTCAAGGTCGGGTGCCTGGGAAAGCCGACACAACAGAGAGGAATACCGATGCGATACACAATCAAGACTTCCGGCCTCATGTGCGGCCACTGCGACGCCACCGTCGAGACGGCGTTGCTCAACGTTGCCGGCGTGACCGACGCCGATGCCGATCACGAGACTCAGACCGTCCAGGTGGAGTGCGCCGACACCGTGACCGCCGAGCAGCTCGCCGCCGCTGTCGAGAGCGCCGGCGAGAAGTTCCACGCCCTATCCGTGACCGCCGCGTAGCAGCTACCAGAAGCATTCGACCCCATCGACCAGAAACGAGGACCCGCCATGATGGCAGACCATAAATCGGTGACCCGCATGCTCAAGACGGCACGCGGTCAGATCGACGGCATCCTGCGGATGGTCGAGGAGGACCGCTACTGCGTTGATATTTCCACGCAGCTCATGGCAACGCAGGCGCTCATTGCGCGCATCAACGCCGACGTGCTCAAGGCGCATATCGAGGGCTGCGTGACTTCGGCAATCGAATCGGGCGACGAAGACCTCAAAGCCGCCAAGCTCGCCGAGATCGAACGCGTCGTCGACAAGCTCTCCAAGTAATTGGGGCATTGGGGACAGACTGCTTTGCACCATCTTGGTGTATCGGGGATAGGTACGTTTGCACCACCTTGGTGCAGATTAACCTGTCCCCCTTGCTCTAAATCGGGTATAAAGGCGAGCAGCATATCGAACGAAAGGCAATTTGCATGAATGACTTTATGAAGGGTCGCAATGGTGCCGATGAACTCACCATCGTGATGGGTTTTGCCGGCATCGTCATCGCGATGATCGGATCGATAGCCCGCATCCAGTGGCTCAGTTGGATCGCCATCGCCGTAATCGTGATTGGCGTGCTGCGCGGCCTGTCCAAAAACATCGACGCACGTCGCAAGGAAAACGCGGCCTTTGTCGCCGCGACCGCTAACGTCCCCGGCCTGGGCAAGTTCGTAGCGAGCTTGGGTAGCGGCGCCGCGGCTGCCAACGCCTCGCGCACGGCCGGTACCAGCAAGGAAGACTTTGAGCGTGCCAAGCGCACGGCCAAGAAGATGTGGAAGGGTCGCAAGACCACGGCATACCTCAAGTGCCCCAACTGCGGCCAGATGCTCTCCGTCCCCAAGGGCAAAGGCAAGATCCGCGTCACCTGCCCCAAGTGCCACGCCAAGATGGAAACCCGCTCCTAGCGCCCGCACGCGGGACAAATTAATCAGGTTTGTTTGTCCCAAATCTTAAGTATTTGTTCGATAAAAAAGCCGAGGCCTCGTGTTGAGACCTCGGCTTTTTGCATGCGGTAATGGAGTTGTCCCTTTGTCACATCTACGCCACGCCGTCGCGGGCAAGCTCCTCAGCCAGCGCTGCGGCAGGCATGGCCATAATCGCGTCGAGCTCGGCATCCACCTCGGGGATGCGCTTCACCTTCAGCTTGCGCACCAGATTGCCGCGGCACATTACGTGTACCGGCTCACGCAGGGCACACAGATCATCGAGCGGATTCTTGCGCGTCACCAGGATATCGGCGGCCTTGCCGCACTCGATCGTACCGGTCTCGCCGCCCAGCCCCAGGAGCTCGGCATTGACCTGCGTGGCCGTATGCAGCGCAAAGGCGTTGCTCACGCCCACGTACTTGGCAAAATAGGCCACCTCGCGCCACATGTCGTACTGCGTCACGAACGGGCAGCTTGAGTCCGTGCCCAAGCCCACCTTAACGCCGGCATTCAGCGCCGCACGAGCACTCTCGATAATGCCCGAGCACACGATGTCGCCGTTCTTCTTTTGCGTATCGGTCGAATGGGTCTTTTCCGGGTCGAGCAATACAAACGGTAGCGCCGGGCTGATCGTGCAGGTAACGCTGGGCGCACGTCCCTCGAGCTGCGTGCCCGCGGCGCCACGGTACAGCTCCAGGATCTCGGGCGTCATCGGGGCACCGTGCTCGATCGTATCGACGCCGGCCTCAAGCGCGGCCTTCACGCCCTCGGTACTCTCGACATGGGCCATAACCGGCAGGCCCACCTCGTGCGCCGCCTTGCACGCCGCCGCGGCAACCTCCACCGGCATACGCAGCACGCCCGGCTCGCCCACCTCGGTCGCATCGAAAACGCCGCCCGTCACGAACAGCTTGATGACATCGGCACCGCGCGCATACAGGTCTCGCACCTGCTCGGCTGCCTCGACGGGGCTGTTGGCCACCTGGGCGAACAAGCCCGCACCATGGCCGCCCGGCACCGTGACGCCCGTTCCCGGCGCTACCAGACGCGGACCCTGATACTTACCGGCGTCGATAGCGTCGCGCACGGCAATGTCGGCAAACAGCGGGTCGCCCGCGCCGCGCACCGTGGTCACGCCGCTTGCCAGCTGCTGCTGGGCACTGCCCTTGAGGATGCGGCGGACGATGGCACGCCCCACGGGATTATCGAGCTTCTTCATCAGCGCTCCCGCATCGCCGGCCGAGACAGGCTTGCCCGAGCCGCACAGGTGCGCGTGCATATTGATGAGACCGGGCATGAGATACGCACCGCCCAGGTCGATAACCTCGGCACCCGCGGGCGCCTGCGCCACAGCACTCGGCCCCATCCAGGTGATGACGCCGCGCTCAACAGTCACGGCCATATCGGGTTGCGGCTCCATATGCTCCGAACCATCCAGAATGGTCGCATTGATAAACAACGTGGAACGATCGGCAGTCGCCATATCGAGCTCCTCCCTCTCAGAAAACTTCAACATTTGTCCATTATTACCTAGCGCGGCGGAATTGCTGCGGACATATCGGTTAACGGAGCAAGAAGGAGATGCGGGGAACGAAATGCGTTGCAGTCCCACCCCAGCGACATCAGGAAAATGTCTAGATCTGTAACAGGTAGACCGGGTTTTAGCAGCCAGATGTTACAGATCGAGATCTTTCGGCACCGCGTCCAACCTTTGTCTCGATCTGTAACAGTTAGAGCGGTTTTTGGCCGTTAGATGTTACAGATTAAGATATTCTCCAGCCCTGTCGTCAAACATCTAAATCTGTAACAAGTAGACAGGTTTTCGGCCTCGAGATGTTACAGATTGAGATCTTTTAGCGGCAGCCAACCTTCTGTCTCGATCTGTAACAGCTACGAGGCCAAACGGCCCCTTGTTGTTACAGATCGAGACAAACTCGGCAGAAACAACCACATTCGCGTCAGTTGCACCCCTTAGCACCCATACCACTGACGCTTCCATCCCTCAGCCAAATCGGCCCGCTGCGAAATACCCGCCAGCCTCATCTTTTCAGCCAGCTTCCCTGGGTTCTTGAGCTCATCAAACGTAAACCTCAGCACCTTATGTCCGAGCATCGTCAGATGAGACTCTCGCTGACGTTCTGCCACGAATGGGTCGACCGACTCCCGACCCTCGTCGTTCTGTAAGGCATACTTTCCCTTTCCATCGAGCTCGCCAATCACGCACGTCCCGTCCTCTAGCCTCCAGAAATAATCAACGCGAAACACTTGGCTCGAATCAAGCGGGTCACGAAACTCCACCTGCAACTCTGGCACCGGAAAACCGTATGCAATAAAGAACGCCCGGAACCGAGACTCGCCACCGTTTTCGGACAGCCCGTCCGCATGCGACGCAATCACCTGAGCTCTGCGATACCCGCGTCTGCCCTCGCAATCGGCCTGGAGCCGTTCGCAGAGGTCGTCGCGCGATATGCCCTTCGCCCGCAGCGCAGAATCGGCGATCGCCAGACCATACGAAAACGGCGCACGCAGCAGACAATCCTTCACCGTGCGCCAAAACGACGTCACCCGCACGCCATCAACACGCTCGAGCGTGCCCGCCATCTGCGGACGCAACAACCTGCAGCCGCTGCTCAACGTCACCGAGCAACCTGTCTTAACAAGATATCGTGGCCCAAGCAGATCATTCGGCACCTCCAAACCCCACAAAAGTGCCGCGTCATAACCCCAAAACGCCCAATCGGGATGAAACTCTGCAAGCCCTTTGATGGTACGCAGCGCTCGCTCCGCCGGTGTCAACGTATCCCAATCATGTTGAAAACAGAACAGATACGACTCGGGCTCCGCGATATCGTCGGTTCCGACATGGCGTCGCAGCCACATGAGCTCGGCATTGTCATGCGTTGCGAGCAGTGCACCTTGCTCGGTCGCCTCCGTGAGCCGCGCGAGCATCCTGCTCCGCGCCAACGTGTTGCGAGTCGTATGCTTGTGTTTGAAAACGGTATTAGACACTTCCATCACCACATCGGACAACTGGACCATCGTCACCGTTGCCGCCGCCGACAAACGTCTCGATCTGTAACAGGAAGACCAACTTTTGGCCGCTAGATGTTACAGATTGAGACATCCCCCCCAACCAGGTGCCAAACGTCTTGACCTGTAACAGGTAGACGTTCTCCAGGTCCCTAAACGTTACAGATCGAGACATAAAGACAGAGGGCAAGGCAGGCGACAGCTGCCCATCCCCTACTTCCACTCCTGCTCGTAGATGTTGAGCGACTTTACGTACCGCCCCCGGGCGCCCATGATGTCGCGGACCAGACGCAAGAAGAAGCTGATGCACGAGGTGTCAAAGCCGTCCTGCAGATCCTCGGGATGCACCGCACCAGGCCCATCGACCGCCGTGTCGTTCAGGCGCGCGATGTCATACAGGTAGAGCTGTCCCGCCGTAAGCCAGACATCGTCGACGCAGGCGAGGCGCACCGCAATCGCGCCGTCGTTCCAATGCTCCTTCCGCACGATATGCGGGTCGTAGACATCAAAGCGATGATCGGTGCGCGTGTCCTTCAGCACGACCATGCCGGACGCAGGATTCTTGTCCAAAATGCCAAAGCGCGAGAAATACTGCGTGTCGCGTACCTGCTCGAGCCGCTTGAGCGAGGCAGGCGAAAGCGATGCCAGCGGCTCATCAACATATAGCTCGAGCAGCGTTTTGCCATGGCGATAGGAGCGCTCGAAGAGCAGCCAATCGGTAAACGCCATGTTGTAGGCCATGATTTCGTTTTGAGAAGGTTCCTCGCAATAGCTGAGCCACGGGTCGACGATAATCTCGAACTGTTCGCGCGCCGGCTCCAGGAATTGAAACTTCCGCAGCATCCAAAATTGGGCCATGTCGGCAATATCGTTGCCGACGGCTTCGGCTAGCTGCGCTCGGTCTAAAGCGTGGTCAGTCATGGCATCCTCCTCAAACTGATGGACCTCAATTTGAGCTTACGAGGAGGGTGGGCAGCCACGACCAGTGCGGGCAAAATAGGCCCCCGGCTGCAAACCAGATGCTGACCAAACACTTGACGAAAAGCTTGACCGAAAATGCGCACCGCAACAAAACCGGAGGTAGACATAGACGGCCAACCAACCCTTTTGAGCCAGATGCCCGCAGCCACCACAGAAACAACAGGTGACCACAGCCCGAAAAGTCGACAAATGAACATCCGTACGTCGAAAAACGAGCAAACTGCTCGCAAAGAGTGTCCCCAACGACTAGACAAAAATGACCAGTCATTGGGGACGTTCTTAAATGACTACTTTACAGCTTCAGCGCGTCGGCGACTTCGGCTGCGCAGGCCAGGGCGTCGGCCATAGCGTTCACCACGAGCGAGCTGCCGTTGCGAGCGTCACCGGCAACATACACCGGCGCGGCATCCGCGGCGACGCCGTCGACACGCGCCGCAAGATGCGAGCCCTCGGCAGCCATCACCGGCAGCGGACGGCCAGCGGTGGCGACAGGCACGCTCACCACATCGAACACGCCATGCTCGGGACCCGTAAAGCCGCAGGCGATGAGCACCAGCTGCGCCGGCACCTCGTGCTCGGAGCCCGCGATGCGCTCGGGCTTTCCCGCCGACCAGTCCAGATCGACCACGCGCAGACCCGCAGCCGCACCCTTCTTGTCCAGCAGCACCTCGAGCGTATCCACGCCCCAGGCGCGCATCTCGCCACCCATCGCAGCAATAGCCTCCTGCTGGCCATAGTCGGCCTTCTTCACATTGGGCCACTGCGGCCAGGGGTTGCTCGCCGCGCGCTTATCGGGCGCAGCCGGCAAGAACTCAAACTGGCGCACGCTGCGCGCGCCCTGACGCACGGCAGTACCCACGCAGTCGTTGCCCGTATCGCCACCGCCAATAACCACGACGTCCAGGCCGCGTGCGTTCACCGCGGGCTCGCCGCCATCGAGCACCGAGACGGTCGAAGCCGTCAGATAGTCCACGGCATACACCACGCCGGGCGCATCGATGTTCGCAGCCGAAAGCCCGCGCGGGGCACGGGCACCGGCAGCCACCACAACGGCGTCAAAGCCATTGAGTTTGGCCGCCACCGCAGGGTCCGTCACATCGGCACCCAGCTCAAACACAATACCCAGCTCGCGCATGAGCGCCACTCGACGCTCGACCACGGACTTCTCGAGCTTCATGTTGGGAATGCCGTACATGAGCAGGCCGCCCGGTCGGTCGTCGCGCTCAAACACCGTCACGCAGGCGCCGCGACGCGCAAGCTCCCATGCGGCCACCAGGCCAGCCGGTCCAGAACCAACCACGGCGACCGTGGGCGCATCCTCCCCCGCCGGCTCAAAGCGGCGCGGACCGCCGTTGGCCCACTCATGGTCGCTGATCGCACGTTCGTTGTCATGGATCGTCGTGGGCTGGCCATCGACCGAACCCAGGTTGCACGCGGCCTCGCACAGCGCCGGGCACACGCGGCTCGTGAACTCGGGCATGGGCGAGGTGAGCGACAGGCGCTCGGCCGCCTCGTCCCAGCGGCCGCGGTACACCAACTCATTCCACTCGGGAATCAGGTTGTGCAGCGGGCAGCCGCTCGGGCGTGCCTTGCCAAAGCTCGCGCCCATCTGGCAAAACGCCACGCCGCACATCATGCAGCGGCTCGCCTGGGCACGGCGTGCATCGTCGTCAAGCTCCACGTACAGCGGATCGAAATCGCGGCTGCGCTCCTCCACGGGGCGAAGCTCGTGGGTCACGCGATCGATATCAAGAAAAGCACCGGGCTTACCCATAGCACTTACGCCTCCTTCTTGGTCGAAGCAACAGAGCTGGCGGCCACGGACGCAGCACCCGCAGCACCGCCCGCAATATCGAAGCGAGCGACATCCGCGGCGCTCGCGCGACCGGTCACAATGTCAAACGCCAGCTCCTCTGCCTGCGCATGCGTCTTGCCGACGGCCTCGCTCGCAGCGACAATCGCCAGCACACGCTCGTACTCGGTCGGAATGACCTTCACAAAGTGCTTGCTCATCGTCTCAAAGCTGTAGAGCAGCTTAATGCCGCGTGGGCTCTGTGTCGCGTCCACGTGCTCCTGGATGAGCTCGCGAATCTGCGCCAGCTCGCCGGCCGTCGGGGCCTTGAGCTCAACGCTCTCGTGGTTCACGCGGGCATCGAGCGTGCCGTACTGGTCAAAGACATAGGCCACACCGCCCGTCATGCCGGCGGCAAAGTTCTGCCCGACCTCGCCCAGGATGAGCGCCAGGCCGCCCGTCATGTACTCACAGCCGTGGTTGCCGCAGCCCTCGACCACCACGGTGGCACCGGAGTTGCGTACGCCAAAGCGCTGGCCGGCCAGGCCGTTGATGAAGCCGTGGCCGCTCGTGGCGCCAAAGAACGCAACGTTACCCACGATGATGTTTTCGTCGAACTTGTAGGTCGCATGCGGGTTGGGGCGCACCGACACCTCGCCGCCCGAAAGGCCCTTGCCAAAGTAGTCGTTGGCGTCGCCGCACACGTTGAGCGTAATGCCGCGCGGCAGGAAGGCGCCAAAGCTCTGACCGGCCGAACCATCGCAATCGATGGTGATGGAGCCGGCGGGCAGGCCCTCGGGATGTGCCTTGGTCACCGCGTTGCCCAGGATAGTGCCCACGCAGCGGTTGACGTTGGCGATATCGGCGCGGAAGCGAATCGGGCGCAGGTGCGCGCGAGCGTCGGCCGTGTAAGGCACAAACAGCGTGGAGTCGAGCGTCTTGTCGAGCTCGCTGTCCGCAGCCATCTGGGGCAGGAAGTGACGGCCGTCGGCACCCGAGATGTGGGCACCGAACTCGCAGGTCGCGCTCGCCAGCATGGGCGACAGATCGAGCAGGTTAGCCTTGCGGTTGCCCGGGACCTCGATCTGGCGCAAGCACTCGGGATGGCCGACCATCTCGTCGACGGTGCGGAAGCCCAGGCTCGCCATGACCTCGCGCAGCTGCTCGGCAACAAAGAGCATAAAGTGCTCGACATGCTCGGGCTTGCCGCGGAAGCCGCGACGCAGGCGACAGTTTTGCGTCGCGATGCCGGCGGGGCAGGTATCCTGCTGGCAGTCGCGCTGCATGAAGCAGCCCATCGAGATGAGCGGCATGGTCGCAAAGCCAAACTCCTCGGCGCCCAGCAGGCAGGCGACGGCAACATCGGTGCCGTCCATGAGCTTGCCGTCGGCCTCGAGCACCACGCGTGAGCGCAGGCCGTTTTGCAGCAGCGTCTGCTGGGCCTCGGCAAGGCCAAGTTCCAACGGCAGTCCCGCATGCCAGATAGAGTCGCGCGCAGCGGCACCCGAGCCGCCGTTGTGGCCACTGATCAAGATCTTGTCGGCAGCACCCTTGGCCACACCGGTGGCGATGGTGCCGACGCCGGCCTCGCTGACCAGCTTGACCGACACGCGCGCGCCGGGGTTGGCGTTCTTAAGGTCGAAGATGAGCTCGGCCAGGTCTTCGATAGAGTAGATGTCGTGATGCGGCGGAGGCGAGATCAGGCCGATGCCGGGCGTGGACTGACGGACCTCGGCAATCCAGGGGTAGACCTTCTTGCCGGGCAGGTGACCGCCCTCGCCGGGCTTGGCGCCCTGGGCCATCTTGATCTGGATCTCGAAGGCGCTGCACAGGTAGCGGCTCGTCACGCCAAAGCGCGCGCTTGCCACCTGCTTGATCGCGGAGTTCTTGGAGTCACCGTTAGCCAGCGGGGTCTCGCGACGCGGGTCCTCGCCGCCCTCGCCCGAGTTGGAGCGTCCGTGCAGGCGATTCATGGCGATGGCCATGCACTCGTGCGCCTCTTTGCTGATGGAGCCGTACGACATGGCGCCGGTGTTAAAGCGGCGGACGATGTTGAGCGCGGGCTCGACCTCGTCGAGCGAAACCGGCGTGCGGCCGCTGGCATTAAAGTCGAGCAAGTCGCGCAGGCGCACGGCACGGCCGGTACGGTGCAGACGGGCGCTGTACTCCTTAAAGGTGTCGTAGCTGTCCTCACGGCAGGCGGTCTGGAGCAGGTAGACGGTCTGAGGGTCGATGAGGTGTTCCTCGCCGCCGAGCGGGCGCCACTTGGTCAGACCCAGCGTGGGCAGCTGATCGGGAGCCGGGCTCTTAAGGATAGCGAGCGCGGCGTCGTAGCGCTCGCTTTGCTCGCGCTCGACGTCCTCGACACCCATACCGCCCACACGGCTCACCGTGCCGGCAAAGTACGCGTTGACGAACTCCGGCGTAAAGCCCACGGCCTCGAAGATCTGCGCCGAATGGTAGCTCTGCACCGTGGAGATGCCCATCTTGGACATGATGGAGACGATGCCGGCGGTCGCAGCCTTGTTGTAGTTGGCGATGCCCTGCTCGGCCGTCACGTCCAGGTCGCCGTGTGCCGCCAGATCGCGGATGCACGCATGCGCGTTATACGGATAGATGCCGCTCGCGGAGTAGCCCACCAGCGCCGCAAAGTCGTGCGGGGACACGGCGTCGCCGCACTCCACCACGATATCGGCAAAGGTGCGCACGCCGGCACGGATCAGATGGTTGTGCACGCAACCCACGGCGAGCAGCGACGGCACGGGGACCTCGCCCGCAGCGGCGCGATCGCTCAGCACCACGATGTTCACGCCATCGCGCACCGCAGCCTCAACGTCCTCTGCAAGCTGCTTGAGCGCAGCCTGCAGCGCGCCCTCGCCGGCATTGCGGCGGTACACGGCACGGAAGCGGCGGGTCTTAAAGCCCACGCGGTCGATGGCGCAAATGCGGTCAAACTCCTCCTTGCTCAGCAGCGGTCGCTCCAAGCGAACCAGCTGGCAGGCCGTACGGGAGTCCTCGAGCAGGTTACCGTGATTGCCCAGGTAGAGCGTGGTCGAGGTGACCATATGCTCGCGCAGGGCGTCGATCGGCGGGTTCGTGACCTGGGCGAACAGCTGATAGAAGTAGTCAAAGAACGAGCGCGTCTTCTTGGACAGGCAGGCCAGCGGCGCATCGATGCCCATCGAGGCGAGCGGTGCCTTGCCCTGCTGGGCCATGGGACGCACGACCTCGTCGACGTCATCCCAGTGGTAGCCGAGCTTGGCCATACGCACGGCGGCGGGCACCTCGGCGTCCTCGGCGGGCGTTGCCACGGAAGGCCTATCGAGCGCGTCGACGGTCAGCGTCTCCTCGGCAATCCAATCACGGTAGGGCTTTTCCTTAGCGTAACGGGCGCGCAGCTCGTCGTTGTAGATTACGCGGCCGCGAGCAAAATCGACCTCGAGCATCTGGCCCGGTCCCAAGCAGCCGCTCGTCAGGATGTTCTCGGGGCTCACCTCGATGGTGCCCACCTCGCTTGCCAGCATAAAACGACCGTCGCGCGTCACATAATAGCGGGCGGGACGCAGGCCGTTACGGTCGAGGGCGGCGCCCAGGGTACGGCCATCGGTAAAGGCGATAGCGGCAGGACCGTCCCACGGCTCCATGAGCATGGACTGGTAAGCGTCGTAGGCGCGGCGTTCCTCACCCAGGTTGTCGTTGTGGTCCCATGGCTCGGGCAGCAACATGGACGCGGCACGCGTGAGCGGACGGCCGTTCATGACCAAGAATTCGAGCACGTTGTCCAGAATCGCGGAGTCGGAACCCTCGCGGTTGATGATCGGCATCACGCGCTCAAGATCATGCTGCAGCACGGGGCTGTACAGGTTGGGCTCGCGGGCACGAATCCAGTTGACGTTACCCTTGAGGGTGTTGATCTCGCCGTTGTGGATGATAAAGCGGTTGGGGTGCGCACGCTCCCAGCTGGGCGTGGTGTTGGTGGAGTAGCGCGAGTGGACGAGCGCCACGGCCGTTTTGACGGCGGCATCGTTGAGATCGATGAAGAAGCGGCGCATCTGCGTGGCGACGAGCATGCCCTTGTACACGATAGTGCGCGAGCTCATGGAGCACACGTAGAAGATCTTGTCTCGCAGGGCAAACTCGGCGTCGGCCTTCTTCTCGATGGTGCGGCGGCACACGTACAGGCGACGCTCAAAGGCATCGCCGGCGGACGTGTCGTCCGGACGGCCCAGGAAGGCCTGCAGGATAGTGGGCATGCAGGCGCGGGCCGTCTCGCCCAGGTCGTGCGGGTCGACCGGCACCTCGCGCCAAAAGAGCAGCGGCACGCCGGCCTCGGCGCAGCCCTCCTCAAACACGCGGCGGGCATCCTCTACGCCCTTGTCGTCCCGCGGGAAGAACAGCATGGCCACGCCATAGTCGCCCTCTGCCGGCAGAATCTGGCCGCACTTTTGAGCCTCTTTACGAAAAAAGTGATGCGGGACCTGGAACAGGATGCCAGCGCCGTCGCCGGTGTTCTTCTCGAGGCCCGTGCCACCGCGGTGCTCCAAGTTAACCAAAATGGACAGCGCGTCATCCAGAATCTGGTGATGGCGCTCGCCGTTGATATCGGCAAGCGCGCCGATGCCGCATGCATCGTGGTCGAATTCGGGGCGATAAAGGCCCTGCTGCTGAGCGGAATCTGCCTGCATCGCGATCCTCCCCTAGATATTTAGACAGTCAGTTGACTAGGCATACTAGGAGCATCGCCGGCCCGCTGTGTTTCCCGCCCGTTTCGAAACAATCGCGTAACGCGCGCCCTACGAGTGGACACCGCCGACCTCAAGGGCGACAACATAGGCCCCAAGTTCGGCCTGTTAGCTCACCACTTCAAACATCTCAATCTGTAACAGGAAGGCCCAATTACGACGACTAACTGTTACAGATTGAGATGTTTTCGAGAGACATTCCATAGGACCATTTCTTCCTGTCTCGATCTGTAACACCTAGGCCCAATTTCCATCCCTAGTTGTTACAGATCGAGACATTTCGGCAGCCCCCCTTCACCATCCCATTCAAATACAACAATTTTGTTAGTCCTGGTTAACTTTTAAAGCTAAAACGGGTATCCTTTGCGGCGTCAAGCAAACGGCACGCACACCGTGCCAGATCAAGGAGGCCCCTATGGCGCACCAAGCAGACCAGCAGACGATGCAACTTGTCCTTATCCGTCACGGAGAATCCGAGTGGAACAAACTCAACCTGTTCACCGGCTGGACCGACGTAGAACTCACCGACACGGGCCGCGAAGAAGCCGCAGCAGGCGGTCGAGCCCTCAAAGAAGCGGGCTTCGACTTCGACGTCTGCTACACCTCGCGTCTCAAGCGCGCAATTCACACCCTCGACATCGTGCTCGGCCAAATGGATCGCGAGTGGTTGCCCGTCATCAAATCCTGGAAGCTCAACGAGCGCCACTACGGTGCGTTGCAGGGTCTCAACAAGGCCGATGCCGCCGCGGAGCACGGCGACGAACAGGTGCTCATCTGGCGCCGCTCCTTCGATATCTGCCCGCCGGCACTCGAGCCGAACGACGCGCGCGATCCCCACACCCAGGAGCAATACCGCGACGTCGCACCCGATCAGCTGCCCTATACCGAGTGCCTCAAGGACACGATCGCCCGCGCCTGGCCTTATTTCGAAGACGAAATTCGCCCCCAGATGCTCGCCGGCAAGCGCGTACTCATCGCCGCACACGGCAACTCCCTGCGCTCACTCGTCATGAAGCTCGAGCACCTCACGCCCGAGGAGATCCTCAAGGTCAACATCCCCACCGGCGTGCCGCTCGTTTACACCTTCGACACAGATTTCAACGTCCTCGACAAGCGCTACATCGGCGACCCGGCGACCATCGCCGCCAAGATCGACGACGTGGCCAATCAGGGCAAAGCGCACAAGTAGCCCCAACCCAAATCCGACGCGTGGCGCCGCACGGCCCAGATGCGACGTCACGCGGCCCATACACAGGAGCGCACCATGCTCAACCATCTCAAACAACACTTTGGTTCCCGGCGCACCGGCGGTCACGGAGGCCTAGACATTGCGCGGCATATCGGCCCCGGGCTGCTCGTGACCGTCGGCTTTATCGACCCGGGCAACTGGGCCTCCAATATGGCCGCGGGCTCGCAGTTTGGCTACGCGCTGCTGTGGATCGTCACGCTGTCCACAATTATGCTCATTGTGCTGCAGCACAACGCGGCGCACCTGGGTATCGCCACGGGCGCCTGCCTTGCCGAGGCCACGACACGTTACCTCCCCCGCTTCGTTGGACGCACGGTACTCGCCAGTGCCTATCTCGCGACCGTCGCCACCGCCATGGCCGAAGTCCTGGGTGGCGCGATTGCCCTTCAAATGCTCTTTGGGCTGCCCGTGCGCGCGGGCTGCGTCATCGTGGCGGCAGTATCGATGGCGATGCTCATGACGAGCTCCTACAAGCGCGCCGAACGCTGGATCATCGCCTTCGTGGGTGTGGTGGGACTCTCGTTTTTAGCAGAGCTCGCGCTGGTCAAAGTCGACTGGCCGCAAGCAACCGCAAGCTGGATCACGCCTAGTATGCCCACTGGCTCTGCCGCGATTATCGTGAGTGTCCTGGGTGCGGTCGTTATGCCACACAACCTTTTTCTGCACTCCGAGGTCATCCAATCCATGCACTTCGAAGGCCAAGGCGAGCAAGTTATCGAAGAACGTCTGCACTACGAGCTCTTCGACACGCTCTTTTCGATGGGCGTGGGCTGGGCAATCAACTCGGCCATGGTCATCCTGGCCGCAACGACCTTCTTTGCGCACGGCATGGTCGTAGACGACCTCGCCGTCGCAGCGGCCACGCTCTCCCCCATCTTGGGCCCGGCGAGCTCGACCATCTTTGCCGTGGCGCTGCTGTTCGCGGGACTATCGAGCAGCGTGACAGCGGGCATGGCGGCGGGAACCATCACTGCGGGCATGTTCGACGAGGAATACGATATCCACGACCGACATTCCTCGATCGGGGTGGCGGCCTGTTTCGTCGGCGCAGTGACGGCGTGCCTGGTCGTCCCAAATCCTTTTGAAGGTCTCATCTGGAGTCAGGCACTGCTGTCGCTTCAACTGCCGATTACGGTCTTTGTGCTCATACGGCTCACCAGTTCACCCCGCGTCATGGGTAAATACGCCAACTCGCGCCCGCTCAACGCGCTGCTCGTAGGGATCGGTGCCATCGTGACGATTCTCGATGTCGTGTTGTTGACAGGGATGTAATGGGGCGGGACACCTGCCCAGGCAAATGTCTCGATCTGTAACATCTAGACCCGCTTTTGATGTCTAGATGTTACAGATTGAGATCTTTCCGAGGGACAGCTCCGTTTGTCTCAATCTGTAACACGTAGACCCCGTTTTCACTGTTAGATGTTACAGGTTGAGATCTTCTGCCGGACGGTTTTGGTTTGTCTTGATCTGTAACAAGTGGACCCATTTTCCGCTTCTAGATGTTACAGATTGAGACATTTCTTCAGCTCCAACCTTTTGTCTCAATCTGTAACAGATAGGCCCGTTTTGAGCCGCCACATGTTACAGATTGAGACAAACGGTCGGCCAGACTCACGACAGACAGGATCGGCTAACAGCAGCCGTGATCCCTTGGGGACGGAGGAAAAGGGCCCCGGCCGTGAATTCGACCGGGGCCCTTGGACAGAGCTCTGTATGGCTAATCGCCGTGTGCCTGCGAGCTACTCCTCGACGAGCTCAAACTGATCGGGACCGACGCCGCACACCGGGCACACATAATCCTCGGGCAGCTCGGGCGTATCGACCTCAACCTCGTAACCGCAAACGACGCACACGAACTTATACGTCTTCTTCTCCTCAGCCATGATGTTCTCCTCTCGAACGTGACTGGTGATGTACTTCATTTATCAGTATAGATTCTCAATAATATAATGCAAGTATTTTTAAAACATTTCTAGCCTTGATACGAGGACGCCTTCGGAGGCGTCTTGCCCTTTAGGACCTTGTGATAGTAATCGTAGGTGAGCGGCGTCTCGTCACTCAGGCGTTCGGCATCCTCGACCTCGCCGATAAACAGTAGATGCGTGCCCACATCCACAGTGTCGATCAAACGGCAGCTAAACAGGGCCGCCGCATGCTCGGGCACATAGGGCATGCCCAGAGCCGTCTCGCGGGTCTCGTATTTGGCAAACTTGTCATAGTTGCTGCTGGTGCGAAATCCAAAGTTGCCAATGTAGAGCATATCCGCCGTCTGGTCGATCACGGTCAGCGCAAAGGCCTTGGCAGTCTCGATCACGCCAGCGGTCACATTTTCCTTGTTTACGGCAACCGAGATGCGAGGCGGTGCTGCCGTCACCTGCACCGCCGTGTTGATAACGCAGCCGGCACGCAGCCCGTCGGCCGCGGCACTCACCACATAGAGCCCACTCGGCATGGTAAAGAACGCAGTTTTGTCCATAACAAGTACTCCCCTAACCCGGGATTGAACCTTAAGGCTGTATGTACCCATAAAAAGCGGCGCCCATAACGGACGCCGTCTTTTGGAAATATATGGCAAAACAGCAAGGAAGACGGGGCGGGCGCGGTAGGGCACCTTCCCGTGAACTCGCTCCTAGCGATTGCGCTCCTTGAGGGCGCGGTCGATCTCGCGCTGGACATCGCGCTTGGCCATATCCTCGCGCTTGTCGTAAAGCTTCTTGCCGCGGCCTAGGCCCAGCAGCAGCTTTACGCGGCCGTCGGTATTAAAGTAGAGCTCCAGCGGCACCAGCGCATAGCCGCGGTTGCGAAGTTTGCCGTCGAGAAAGTCGATCTCCTTGCGGTGCAGCAGCAGACGGCGCCGACGGTCGGGATCGCGATTCCACACGCCACCATGGCTATAAGGGTGGATATGCAGGCCGACGAGCCAGCACTCCCCACCACGAATCAGTGCGAAGGTATCGGTAATCTGGCACGCGCGCTCGCGAATCGACTTGACCTCGGTACCGCTCAGCTCAATACCGCACTCAAACGTCTCATCGATAAAGTACTCGTGATGTGCCGAGCGATTCTTGGAAATGAGCTTGCGCTCGCGCTTACTGGGCATCGCCGGCCTCCTTGGCGCCATCGGCGTTTGAACCCGCAGCCTCGCGCTTTGCCCTGCGCTCGGCATTAAGCTCGGCATCGCTCTCGCGCACCAGCTTGATAATCGCCGCGCATGCCTCCTCGCCCACCAGGTCGCGGGCACGGACCGTCAGACGCGTAGCCTCCTGCTTGTCGCCGTCGCTTGCAGCATCGGTCGCGCACATGATCAGGCAGATGGCGATCTCGGCCGAAGGCGAGGTCGGCACGCCCTGCAGGGCGAGCTCACCCATCACATGGTCGTCACTCTCGTCCGCGGCATCCGGATAGGTGGTATGGATCTTGTTGAGCAGGCGCGTCGTATGCGCATCATTGGGCGCCAGGCGCAGCGCCAGACGCGCGCAGCCCACGGCTGCCGAAATGTTCTCGGTCTCGGGCTCCAAGAAGTACTGACCCAAGTTGGTGTAGGCACGTGCGGCGCACTTACCGTCGCTCGCGCGCTCCAGCACCGAGAACGAGAGCGATGCCCACTCCTGCTTGTCCTCGAGCGCGCGGAACAGCTCGGCCAAGTCCAAGCGATAGTTGCAGTTCATGGGATCCCAACGCACGGCCTGCATCAGGGCATTCCGAGCACTCACATAATCCTGCTGGCGAATGTAGGCAAACGCCATGTCGGAGTACAGGCGGTCAAAGGGAACCTCGACCTGCACCAGCTCGCGCGGATCCTTCTCCACGCGGCGATAGGCCAGGCGCTCAAACTTGCTGTCGAAGCTAAAGTACTGGCGCTTCTCCTCCGTCTTGCACTCAGCGTCGATATACTCCTCGGCGAGCTCCACCAGACGCTCAAGCAGCGGCGTCGCCGTAGCCAGGTCGCCCTGCGCCAGATAGTTCTCGGCATACGTGATGTCTTCCAAGCTGATAGGCAGGTCCATGACAACTCCTCGGTCCGGGCGGCAGACTCAACGCGCGCCTTAAATATCGGTCAATACACAAAACCCGGGTCTCTTACGAGGCCCGGGCGTTCAATTTTGGTAGCCCGTACCAGATTCGAACTGGTGATCTCCGCCTTGAGAGGGCGGCGTCCTAAACCGCTAGACGAACGGGCCATATGTAGCAAATGCAATGGCTGGGATGGAGGGAGTCGAACCCCCATTGACGGAACCAGAATCCGCTGTCCTGCCATTAGACGACATCCCAATGACTGCATCGCTGCGCTCGGCTGTGCCTTTGCGCAAGAAAGAAATATACGGGAAGTCCGGCCGTGACGCAAGCCCCAATTTTGACTTTTTTGAAATTCAGTCAAATACGGCCGACACGTGAAGGACCTGTGAAGCGCCAGCGACACGTACGGCGCCAAAGCCCGTAAAACATCCCGCATCTACCGCTGGTAGATTACAACAATGCAGCACTCACGGCTGATGGCACAATCGAACCGTCATCATTGCACGGATATCGAGGCGCCATGGACGAAGAGCTTGATTACCTATGGGAGACCCTGGGCCTCGAGATCACTGCTGACCTTTGGCCCGAACGGGACAAAATCCATCCCACTCTGCGCCCCGCCATCACGGTGATGCAGGCAAACTACCGCCGTGCATCCTTTTTGATCATGCGGATGTCATGGCACGCGGGACTCCCCGACCTTAAGCGAATCCAGGCAAGCCTCGTCGAGCTGTCCGGTATGCCGACTGTCATATCCGAGGCGCACCTGGAGCAGCGACAGCGCGAGCGACTGCAACAGCAGCGGATTCCCTTTATCTGCCCCGGCGTTCAGGCATATCTGCCCTTTATGGACGAGGAGTACTGGAGCGGCAAGCCCAACAAACACGTAAAGGTCTACGATCCGCACGAATGGGCACAGCTCGAGGATTGACCGGGGCAGGCCCGCCGGCGGAAAGCGCGTCCCATTCTGGAAGCGAATTCCGGGACGCAGTTTCCCGCAGACCCTCCAACCGGAAACCGCGTCCCAGAATCAGCGCTCGAAACGGGATGTCATTTCCGATAGAGCTCTCAACCGGAAAGCACATCCCAGAATCGCCACTCAAAACGGGTCGCACTTTCCGCAGCCGCTACAGCAACGCCTCGGCCCAAGCCGCTTCCCTAAAGCCGGGAATCGCAAAGTCGTCGCCCACCAGCAGCGGACGCTTGACCAGCATTCCGTCGGTCGCCAGCAGCTCGTAGCACCCCTGATCCGTCATGCCCGCATCCAGACGCGCCTTCAGACCCAGCTCTCGATATTTCATGCCCGACGAATTAAAGAAGCGCCGCACCGGCAGCCCCGAACGAGCAATCCAGGTCGCAAGCTCATCAGCCGTGGGATTGTCCAAAACGATATCGCGGTCGATATACTCTACCCCATGTTCGTCCAGCCATGCCTTGGCCTTCTTACAGGTCGAGCACTTGGGATATTCAACAAACAGTACCGCCATGGGATTTCCTTTCTTAGAGAAAACAGGTGTCCGGAAAACTGCACATCGACGACCACTCGCGATTGCAGCCGTTATTGTAGTCAATGTCGAAGCATAGGCAGTCGCGATGTCTCGTCTTAAGGCTAGCGCCTCGCATGGGCGCCGATCGGCCGAGTCGCATGGCGCACCAACGCCGCTGCCAGCAATACCAGCAGCATCGCGGTGGCATAGCCCACAGCATCGAATCCTAAGTCGATAACGTCGAAATGCCTGCCGGGAACAAAGATCTTATGTACCTGATCGCCAACGGAGCAGACGGCGCAAAAGAGCAACACGGGCACGCAACGGGAGCAAACGCTCCACGGACGCCTGGAAAAGCAAACCACGGCCACCGAGGCGAACAATCCGACGAAGAAAAACTCTACGGTATGGGCAACGCGACGGACGTTCGTGCCCACCCACATGCGAATGGAAGCAAGTCGGCCAGACCGGACATTCGAGGCAGCCGAATCGATGCCCCCGGTCATCCCGTTCTCGGTCTGAGCTTCACCCGTGGCATCGGCAGCCTGAACGCCCGTAGCCTGACCCTCCACCACGCGCGCGGTGGACTCGCTCAGCAACGACGTCTCCACCGCATTTTGCTCCGTCAACACCCAGATGCCCGCCAGCGTTGCAGCGAACAGAATGATCGCGGTCCATCCGATTATTTGTTTTACGCGCGCCAAGGGCCTACCTCCTTTTTTGAATATCAGCGAGTGTAGCCCCAAATGACATCGTCACCGTATCAAAATTTGAATCGCAACAGGAAGCGACAAAGCGACGCAAACCCCTACCCCGCCTCGCGCATCCAGCGATCGAACGTCCCCACGCACACGCCCAGGCACTTTGCTGCCTGGCTGCGGGTAATATCACCCGCCTCATAGCTATCGCGCACCAGCTCAAACTGAGGAGGGCACGGCTTGCGAGGTCGACCGAAACGGACCCCTCGCGCCCGCGCCGCTGCAATTCCCTCCGCTTGGCGCCGATGGATATTCTCGCGCTCCACCTGCGCCACGTAGCTCAGCAGTTGCAGCACAATATCGGCAATCAGGGCGTTGGTCACATCCGGCGCGCCGCTGGCCCTGACGCGCGTGTCAAGCAATGGCATGTCCAACACCACAATGGCAACCCCGAGCTCCTTGGTAATGCGTCGCCATTCCTCAAGAATCTCAGAGTAATTACGGCCAAGTCGGTCGATAGAAAGCACCACCAGCACGTCCCCGTCTCCCAGGACGTGCAGCAGCTCGCGATACCTCGGGCGATCGAAGTCCTTGCCGCTCGCATGGTCGGCATAAATATTCGCCGAGCCCACGCCATAGGCGCCCAGCGCATCCAGCTGCCGATTCAGATTCTGATCGCGCGAACTCACCCGCGCATAACCGTACACCGTCGCCATCTCATCCCCGCTTTCTTGTAAACCTGCCAAAAAGGGACAGGTTTATTTTGGTAGGATTTACCTCTCCAATAGCAGGTAAGCGGGTGGCCGAGCAGGCGGCAAGATAGCCATAATCCAAATGCGGAGGGCGGCCCCGAAAGACCGTCCTCCGCTCTCCCGCCGCGAGTCGGGATTTGGCTAATGGATAAGCTTAAAGTCCAAGTGCCCGCGCGTGGTATTGACGCGCGAGACCTCGATGATCACGCGCTGCCCCAGCTCGTAACGAGTGCCCGTGTCGGCACCTGTGAGCGTGAGCGCGTCCTCGTCGAACTCGAACCACTCGTTGCCCAGGCTCTTGATCGAAACCAAGCCTTCGACCTGCGTCAGGTCCAAGCGCACGAAGAGGCCCATGCTGCTAACCCACGAGACGGTTCCGGCATAGCGCTCGCCCAGACGGTCCTCATAGTACTGGGCAATCTTGATCTTTTGCGTCGCATGGCTGGCGGCATCTGCCGCGCGCTCGGCATCGCTGCATGCGCGGCAGATCTGCGGCAGAATGCGCGGCAGCGACTCGCGCCCCTTGCCGATCAGCCGCGGCGTACGGACCAGGGCGTCCTTGCCACCGAGCTGCTCATAGGCCAGCTGCAGCTTGAGCACGCGGTGCACCACCAGATCGGGGTAGCGACGGATGGGACTCGTAAAGTGACAGTAGCACGACGCGGCGAGCGCAAAGTGGCCCTCGTTGCGCGGCTTGTACAGCGCACGCTGCATGCTGCGCAGAAGCAGCGTGTTGACGAGCGGTGCGTTTGCCGTACCGGCGGCAGCATCAACTGCAGCCTGCAGCTCATCGGGGCTCCCCAGGGCAATACCGGCAGCACGGCGATCGTCGATGATGCCCAGCTGCGCCAGCGCAACGGCGGCACCGTGCAGGCTATCGGGACTGGGATCATCGTGCACGCGATAGCAGGCCTCGATATCACGGTCTGCCAGCCACTCTGCAACGCACTCGTTGGCGAGCAGCATGGCTTCCTCGATAAGCGACGTGGCACACGAACGCTCGCGCGCCACAATCTGCACGGGCACTCCGTCCTCATCCAATAGAGCGCGAATCTCGGCCGTGTCAAAATCGACTGAGCCGCGGGCGCGACGAATGCGACGGCGAAGTTCGGCGAGTTCGTTGGCGGCGACAAGGAAATCGCCGAGGTCGACGTTGTAGCCGCGGGCGGCCTCCTCGCACGCAAGGCCGCGCTCAAGCGCTTCCTCGCGCGAGACCTCAGCAGCCGCAACATCCTCGGCCGCACCCTCCAGCACCCCATACTCAACCGCGCCGGCACGCACCAGCAGCGCCTCGGCGCCGTCATAGTCCATACGCACACGCGAGCGAATCACGCTGGGGTACGGATCGTAATGCCGCACGCGGCCCTGCGCATCGAGCTCAATGTCAACGGTAAACGCGAGACGGTCCTCGTCAGGGCGAAGCGAGCACAAGTCACAGGACAGGCGTTCGGGCAGCATGGGAAGCACGCGATCGGCCAGATACACCGATGTCGTACGATGGCGAGCCTCAAGATCGATATGCCCGTCCCAAGCCACATAGTGTGAAACGTCGGCGATATGCACACCCAGCTTGTAGCCACCCTCGGGCGTGCGCTCCAGCGAAATGGCATCATCAAAGTCACGCGCGTCGACCGGGTCGATCGTGATGACAAAGCGGTCGCGCAGATCACGGCGGAGCGGGTCCTTAAGCGCCGCGGACACATCGAGCGAAAGCCCCTCGGCCTCGTCCAGCGCGGCCTCGGGATAGCTATCGGTATAGCCGTAACGCGCCATCACATATTGAACGCCCAAATCGGGCGCGTCATCTCCGCCAATGCGGCGTTCGATCGTCACGGTGCCCGATTCCAGGCGCGTCGGGTAGGTCAAAATGCGCGCGACAACGGCATCACCCGGGTGGACGCCCAGACGATCCGCCGAGGTATCCTCGGGCAGAATGAAGAAGTCGGCCTTCAGGCGCGAATCGAGCGGCTCGATCACACCGAGCGGACCAGCGGTCTGGTACGTACCCACCACGCTTATGGCTGCGCGCTCAACCACGCCTTCGATCACGGCGCGCCGCTCACCGTGCGGGCTGTTCTTAATGCTCACGGCAACGGTATCGCCATCCATGATCTCGCGCTTACCGCGGCCCATAACCTTGTAGTCGCCGCTCTCGGTTATGACATAGGCGCCATGCTCATGGAGCTGCACGCGCCCGGTCAGGCTCGGACGGCGTTCGCTGCGCACCGGCCCACGCTTATTGCGGGCACCGCGCTTATGCTTGTTATTGCGCCCCATGGCGCCTCCTTGCTATCGATTGCCGTTTACATCCCAAGAGTCTACCCAAATGATCCCTAGGGGACGGCAGGATTGCGGGTCACATAGATAGACCAGCGCCACAATGACCCGTTTTCTTCCGTCCCCTAAGGATCAAAAAACGGGCCGCCCCATAAGAGACGACCCGTTGGAAGGGTGAATTCCAGGCATGCCTACACGCGCAGGTAGCGGCGCATGGCGATGGCAGAACCAAAGAGACCGATAATCACGCCGACCAGAATCAGCGCAGCATAGGTCACCAGGTAGTACTGCATCGGCAGGGCAAACGACATCCAGCCGATGCTCTCCTGCAAACGCGGAATCATCAGATTGCGCAGCAGCTCCAGAACGCCGATGGAAAGCAGCGAGCCCAAAATGGCCTGCAGTACGCCCTCGGTGATAAACGGGCCGCGAATGAAGCCGTTGCTGGCGCCGACCAGACGCATAATCGCAATCTCACGACGACGCGCCGTGATGGACAGGCGAATCGTGTTGTTGATGAAGATGAATGCGATAAAGGTCAGAAGGCCAACGAGCACCACGGCGGCGATGCGGATGTAGTTGGTCACCTGGAACAGGCGGCTCACTTCCTCCTGGCCGTACAGCACGCTCGCGTTGACGTCGCCGTCATCCGCGATCTTCTGGAAGTCGGCGTTCTTCTTGAGCTTCTCTGCCGTGCTCTCGACCTTGGACGGATCGTCCATCTCAATTGCAAACGAAGCCGGCAGCGGGTTCTGGCCATCGAGCGCGCTCATGGTGGCGTCGGCGTTGCCCGACATCTTGCTCGTATACTCGGCCAGCGCGTCGTCCTTGTCCTTATAGGTCACGGACTTGACGTTATTCCACGTCTTAAGCTCGGCCTCAAAAGCCTGGACATCGGCCTGATCGGCGTCATCGCTAATGAACGCGTTGATGACAACCTGATCCTCGACGGTGCCGATCACGGAGTTCAGCATCGCGGAGCCCATGATGAACAGGCCGATGATAAACAGCGAAAGGAAGATCGTGATGACGGCGCCGAGCGAGGTAGTCCAGTTACGGAAGAAGTGACTGATTGCCTCTTTGAAGGAGTAGCCCACGTTAGTTGGTGCCATAGTTGCCGTAACCTCCCCTCTCCTGGTCGCGGATAACGTGGCCGCCCTCGAGGGCGATCACGCGACGGTGCATGCTATCGACCATCTCGCGGTCGTGCGTGGCGACGATCACGGTGGTGCCGGTGCGGTTAATACGCTCGAGCAGCTTCATGATGCCCAGCGAGATCGCCGGGTCGAGGTTACCCGTGGGCTCGTCGCAGATCAGCAGCGGCGGACGGTTGACCATAGCGCGGGCGACGGCGACGCGCTGCTGCTCGCCACCGGAAAGCTGGTCGGGCAGCGAATCCATCTGATCGGCCAGACCGACCAGACGCAGCACCTCCGGCACCTGGCTGCGAATGACGCCCTTGGGCTTGCCGATGCACTGCAGGGCAAACGCCACGTTTTCGTAGGCGGTTTTTTGCGGCAGGAGCTTAAAGTCCTGGAACACGGCGCCAATCTGGCGGCGCAGGAACGGAACCTTGCGGTTCTTGATCTTCATGAGGTCCTGACCGGCAACCAGGATGCGACCGCTCGTCGGCTTGACGTCGCGGTTGAGCGTCGACAGCAGCGTGGTCTTACCCGAGCCGGAGTGACCGACCAGGAAGACGAACTCGCCCGGATAGATCTCGATGTTGATGTCGTCGAGTGCAGGCTTGTTGGGCTGTGCCGGATAGATCTTGGTGACATGCTCCATAAGGATAACGGGCTCGACACCGGCCTGCTTGGCCATCTTCTTGCGGCTGGCCTGCGGATCGATGGGCGCAAACACCGATGTAAAATCGGGGTTGTTGAGCGCGTTATCGAGGCTTGCGACCTCGGCTGCCTGATCGCTCTCGACCACCGGGGCAGCAGGCTGCGTGGGATCGGGAATAGCGGCAAAGAGGCCAGACTGCGCAGGCTGAGGAGCCGGTGTCACAGGAGCCATGGGGTCGGGAATGCCGGCCATGCTAGGCTGCGGCGCGGCGGCGCCAGCCTGAGGCTGCTCCACGCGACCGGTCACAGCCTGAACGGGCTCAAAACCCGCCGTGCCGGAAAGCGCAACATCGCTGGTGGGATTGTAGGCAAAGGGATCGGATGCCGGCTGTGCCTGATCTGCCGGCTGAGCGGGGGCCTGAGCAACAGGCTGGCCCTCTGAATCCGGAGTGGCGAAACGACTGCCCTGGACGCCTGTCTGCGTCTTGGGGGCATCATCGCCCGCACCGGAGGTACGGAAGTGGTTACCCACTGGTGCTCCTTATCGTCGTGCGTTTAAACTACATGAGCGCTTTACATTTTAGCAGCATTAGCTTTGCTGCACATAAGAAGCATGGCGGGCTTTGGGATCTCACCGGCCGGGCGCAGGGTTACCTCCCAAATCGTCCTCGCGCATGGCCGGCATTTGTCTTGCTCCTGCGGAGCTGCGGACAAACGCCGGCCTGCGCTGCGGAAAGATTTGGGAGGTAACCCTGCGCCCGGCCTGCGGCTACTATGGGGCCGACGCACCAACTTGAGATGCTGCGCATACAAAGTTGGAAGGGTCTGAATTGCACTTTGTTGGGATGGGCCCGTTTCCCCATGGGAACTTTGCTTGGCAGGACTCTAATTTAAATTCAACAAAAACAGGGGCGCCCTCTTTGAGGACGCCCCTGTTCTGGCTTGTTTGCGGTTGTCGACGCGATACTTTGCCTCGTCTTGCCTTATGCCAAGAACTCCTTGGTGGTCGCCACGATGTTGGCGGCGTCCAGGCCGTACTTGTGCAGGAGCTCGGCACCCGGGCCAGACTCACCGAAGGTGTCGTTGACGCCGATCTTCTTGAGCGGCGTCGGGCACTGCTCACACAGGACGTCGGCAACGGCGCTGCCCAGGCCGCCGATCACAGAGTGCTCCTCGACGGTTACGACGTGGCCGGTCTTGGTGGCGCTCTTGACGATCAGGTCGGCATCGATGGGCTTGATGGTGTGCATGTTGATGACCTCGGCGTCGATGCCCTCGGCAGCGAGCTGCTCGGCGGCCTCGAGAGCCTCGCCGACCATCAGGCCGCAGGCGATGATGGTGACGTCGGCGCCCTCGCGCATGACAATGCCCTTACCCAACTCGAACTTGTAGGTCTCGGGGTCGTTGATAACCGGCGAGGCCAAACGGGCGAAGCGCATGTACACCGGACCGTCGCACTCGTAGGCGGCGCGCGTCACGGCGCGGGCCTCGACGTCGTCGGCAGGAACGATCACAGTCATGCCGGGGATGACGCGCATCAGGGCGATATCCTCGCAGCACTGGTGTGTGGCACCGTCCTCGCCCACCGAGATACCGGCGTGCGTGGCACCGATCTTAACGTTGAGGTGCGGGTAGCCGATGGAGTTACGGACCTGCTCAAAGGCGCGGCCGGCGGCGAACATGGCAAAGGTGCTCGCGAAGGCAACGCGACCGGTGGTTGCGATACCGGCGGCAACACCCATCAGGTTGCTCTCGGCGATACCCACATCGAAGAAACGATCAGGGCAGGCGGCCTTAAACTTACCGGTCTGCGTGGCGGCGGCCAGGTCGGCGTCGAGGACCACAAAGTCATCGTGCTCGTTGGCGAGCTCGACGAGGGCCTCGCCGTAGCTTACGCGCGTGGCGATTTTCTTGACGTCTGCCATCCTAGAGCTCCTCTCCGGCGGCCGTGAGCTCTGCCATGGCCTGCTCAAACTGTTCATCATTGGGGGCCTTGCCGTGCCAACCAACCTGGTTCTCCATAAAGGACACGCCCTTGCCCTTCAGGGTCTCGGCGATAATGGCGGTCGGCTGGCCCTTGGTAGCGCGAGCCTCGGCAAAGGCGGCGCGGATCTGATCGAAATCGTTGCCGTCGGCAAGCTCCACCACGTGGAACTTAAAGGCGCGGAACTTGTCGGCGAGCGGCATGGGGTCGTTGACCTCCTCGACGGGACCGTCGATCTGCAGGCCGTTGTGGTCGACGATCACACAGAGGTTGTCGAGCTGCTGGTTGCCGGCAAACATGGCGGCCTCCCAGACCTGGCCCTCCTCGCTCTCGCCATCGCCCAGCAGGGCGTACGTGCGGTAAGTATCGCCCCAGTGCTTGGCGGCAACGGCCATGCCCACGGCGGCGGAGATGCCCTGGCCGAGCGAACCGGTGGACATGTCAACGCCCGGAGTGTCGTTCATGTTGGGATGGCCCTGCAGGTGGCTGCCGATGTGGCGCAGCGTCTCAAGATCCTCCTTGGGGAAGAACCCACGCTCGGCGAGCACGGCGTACAGACCAGGCGCACAGTGGCCCTTGGAAAGCACAAAGCGATCGCGGTCGGCCTTGCGGGGATGGGCCGGGTCGACGTTCATTTCCTCAAAGTACAGATAGGTCATGATGTCGGCAGCGCCGAGCGAACCGCCCGGATGGCCGGACTTGGCAGCGTGCACGCCGGTGACGATGCCCTTCCTTACCTCGTTGGCAACCTTTTTGAGCTCTTCGTCGCTCATTGTGCCTTCCTTTCATCCTCATTAGACAAAATGCGCACGGCACCGAAGGTAATCCCAACACAGCCGCAATGCACGTACGTCATTCATTATGCTGGAAACTGATGGCTTTACCAGAGTTTTTATCATTATTTGAACAATTTAGCAGGCAGAACCGCTGATGAAACGGTTTATCAATGTGAACGTCTTTTGGATGGGACGCGGTCGGCCCTACGCGCTAATGTCCTTGAATCCCTCGCCGAAAGCTTCCGTAACGTCGGCGACCGTCACAATGGCGTGAGGATCGCGCTCGCGCACGATCGTCTTGAGGGTATTGAGCTCTCGACGGTTCACGATGACCATGATCACCGGCTTCTCGGCACCCGAATACATGCCAGTCGCCTTAAACTTGGTACAACCACGACCCAGGCCATACATGATATCGGCAGCGATATCAGGGAACTTGTCCGAGATGATGAGTACCATACGGCGTTTGTTGCCACCATCGACCACGGCATCGATCACGTAGCCGCTAATGACCATCGAAAGGCCTGCATATAGTGCATTTTCGATTGAAAAGACCGGAGCCGACAGCGCGCATACGGCAACATCGATCGCCATGACGGTCGAGCCCACGGGCAGCGAGGTATTACGCGAGATGATTTGGCCAATCGTGTCCGAGCCGCCGGTGTTGGCGCCGGCGCGCAGCACCATGCCGTAACCGATGCCTGTAATAATGCCGCCCCACATGGCAGGGAGCATCAGGTCCGCATCCGCCAGAGGTGCTACAAACGGGGCGAACAGATCGGTAAAGAAGCCCAGCAGCACAAAGCCCGTCGCGGTCTGCACCACGTAGAACATGCCGCCCTCGCGCATAACGACCAGCAACAGCAAGGCGTTCATCACGATGGTCTGGATACCGACGGGAAGCGATATGCCATGCGAGGCGCCGACCGCCTGAATAATGGTGGCAAGGCCTGTGACGCCGCCGGCGGCAAGGCCGTTGGGGATCAAAAACAAGTCTGTCGCGATAGCTGCCAGGGCGCAGCCAAACATAATCTTGGGCAAGTCATGAAAGAAGTTCATCGAAAGAATGCGCTTGATGTCCAGACGATATGCCATACTGCCTCCCTCAAAAAAGCGCACCCAAACGAGTGCGCTTTGAACTTCTTGCTGTATTCGATTCTACCGATTCACCGGGCAAATACCACCCCTGCGAAGTGTTTGCATCGACCCGGAGCCAATCATGTGCCTAGGCAGACGATGCTTCCGCATCGGCGTTGCCGGTTGCCCAACGATGGTAGCCGATCACAAACGGATCCAGATCGCCATCGTCGAGAACGGCCTCGACGTTGCTGGTCTCCACGCCCGTGCGCAGGTCCTTGACCATCTGATACGGGTAGAGCACGTAGCTGCGAATCTGGTTGCCAAAACCGATCGTGGTCTTGGGCCCGCGAATCTCATCCAGGGCCTCGGCGCGCTTCTCGAGCTCGATCTCGTACAGACGGGCCTTGAGAATCTGCATGCACGCGGCCTTGTTTTGAATCTGGCTGCGCTCGTTTTGGCAAGTGACAACGATGCCGCTGGGAAAATGCGTAACGCGTACGGCGGAGTCGGTGGTGTTGACGCCCTGACCGCCCGGGCCGCTCGCGTGATACACGTCCACACGGATATCGTCGGGACTGATCTCGATGTCGATATCGTCAGGCAGCACGGGAATGACCTCGACGCCGGCAAACGTGGTCTGGCGGCGCTTCTTGTCGTCGGTGGGGCTAATGCGCACCAGACGGTGGACGCCGGCCTCGGCGCGCAGCATGCCAAACGCGTCCTTGCCCTCGACGGTAAAGGTCGCACGGTCGATGCCGATGACCTCAGCCGCGGGACAGTCGTTAATGGTGACCTTCCAGCCGCGACGCTGGCAGTACTTCATGTACATCTTAAAGAGCATGAAGGTCCAGTCCTGCGCCTCCAGGCCACCCTGTCCGGGCTTGATGGTCACAATCGCGTCGCCGTGATCGAACTCACCGGTAAACCAGCTCGAAAGCTCGAGCTCGTCGATAGCGCGGGCCAGGCGTTCTGCCGTAGCGGCAGCCTCCTCGCGCAATGCGGCGGCATCGGGGTCGTCGCCCATCTCCTCGGCAAGCTCCAGCGCCGCGCGGGCGTCAGATAGCTCGCCGCGCGCGGTATCCACGGCAGCGATATCTTCCTTGGCGCGAGCGATCTCCTCCATGGTTGCGCGAGCGGCGTCGGCGTCATCCCAAAAGCCGGGGGCCACGCTTTTTGCCTCGAGCTCGGTCACGCGCGTGCGCTTCTCGTCCAAATGAAGATACGACTCGACCTCGCCGAGCCGGTCCGCAAACGCGTCCAGCTCGGCGGGCGTTACCTCTAAAGCCTCGGCCATTAACGATTCCTGCCGTGGCAGTACTTGAACTTCTTGCCGCTGCCGCAGGGGCAAAGGTCGTTGCGGCCCACGTTGACATAAGGGTCATCGCTCTCGGACTTGCGGTAGGTGGTCACCTTGCCGCCGTTGTTGACAGCAGCCGGGCCTCCCTGGACGGCCGTACGAGCCTGAACCTGTGCCTGCTTGCGCAGCACCGAGCTGCCGTTGTCGCCATCGACGTCGGCGGGGCCGGAGAAGCGCGCACCCTCGAGCGCGGGGTCCTCCTTGTGCTCCACGGCCTGCGGGGCGGCCTTGATCTCGATGCGCAGAACGGTGCGCAGGTAATCCTCGTACATGGTGTCAACGAGCATCTGGAAGGCACCATAAGCCTCAGTCTTGTACTCGACCAGCGGGTCGCGCTGGCCAAAGCCGCGCAGTCCGATACCGGTCTTGAGGTAGTCCATCTCCTGCAGGTAGTTCATCCAGCGGGTATCGATGACGCGCAGCATGACCTGAGTGTTGAGCTCGCGCATGAGGTCCTCACCCAGGCGCTCGGCCTTCATGTTGTAGCACTTCTCAACGTATGCCAGGACATCAGCAGCCAGGGCCTCGAAGTCCTCGTCGGGGAACTTGGGCGTATCGATATGCCCGGTGAGCTCCACGACCCACTTGCGCAGGCCCTCGAGATCGCGCTCGCCATCGTGGCTGTCCTTGGTGCAGAACTCCTGCACGCAGCGGTACACGGTGTCGTGCATGACCTCGGTGATGTGGTCGGTCAGGTCCTTGCCGTCCAGAATCTTGTTGCGCTCGGCGTAGATGACCTGGCGCTGCTTGTTCATGACGTCGTCGTACTCAAGAACGCTCTTGCGCATGGAGAAGTTGATGCTCTCGACCTTGTGCTGGGCGCTCTCAACGGCCTTGGAGATGATCTTGTGCTGGATGGGCATGTCGTCGCCCATGTCGGCGGTAACCATCATCTTGGAGACGCGGTCCATCTTGTCGCCGCCGAACAGGCGCATGAGGTCGTCCTCGAGCGACAGGTAGAACTGGGTCTCGCCCGGATCGCCCTGACGGCCGGAACGGCCGCGCAGCTGGTTGTCGATACGGCGGGACTCATGGCGCTCGGTGCCGATAACGGTCAAGCCGCCGGCGGCAAGCACGCGCTCGCGCTCGGCCTTGCAGGTCTCCTTGGCCTCGGCGTTAAACTGCTCGAGCTGCTCGGGCGTCACGTCCTCCATGGTCAGGCCCTCGTACTCAAGGCGCTCGCGCACCAGCTCGTCGGGGTTGCCGCCCAGCAGGATGTCGGTACCACGACCGGCCATGTTGGTGGCGATGGTCACGGCGCCGTAGCGTCCGGCCTGGGCAACGATGTGGGCCTCGCGTTCATGGTGCTTGGCGTTGAGGACCTCGTGTGCGATGCCGCGCTTGGTAAGGGCGGCGGACAGCTTCTCGGAGCTCTCGATGGAGACGGTGCCCACCAGGACCGGCTGGCCCTTGGCGTGACGACGCTCCACATCGTCGGCGACGGCGTTGTACTTGGCCTGAATGGTGCGGTACACCAGGTCCTCGTGGTCCACGCGCTGTACAGGCTTGTTGGAGGGGATGACCTCGACGGGCAGCTTGTAGATCTCGCGGAACTCGGCATCCTCGGTGAGTGCCGTACCGGTCATGCCGGAGAGCTTGTCATACAGACGGAAGTAGTTCTGCAAGGTGATAGTGGCCAGCGTCTGGTTCTCCTCGCGTACAAGCACGCCCTCTTTGGCCTCGATGGCCTGGTGCAGGCCCTCGGAGTAACGGCGGCCTTCCATAATGCGGCCGGTGAACTCGTCGACGATCTTGACCTCGCCGTTGGTGACCACATACTGCTTGTCGCGGTGGAACATGTACTGGGCCTTCAGCGCCTGCTGCAGGTGGTTGACCAGCTGGCCGGAGAGATCGGCATAGATGTCATCGATACCCAGGCGGCGCTCGATCTTCTTAAGACCGCGCTCGGTGGCAGCGATGGTGTGCTTGGCCTCGTCCATGACGTAGTCGCCCGTGGGTTCAACGTCCTCGGTGGCGGTAAGCATGTCGTGCGACACGTCCTCGCCGCGCTCAAGGCCACGCACGGCACGCGCGAAGTCCTTGTAGGTACTGGCGGACTTGGTGCCAGCGCCCGAGATGATCAGCGGGGTGCGAGCCTCATCGATCAGGATGGAGTCGACCTCGTCGACGATGGCGTAGTTGTGACCGCGCTGCACGCGCTGCTCGGGACGGGTGACCATGTTGTCGCGCAGGTAATCAAAGCCGAACTCGGAGTTGGTGCCGTAGGTGACGTCGGCCTGGTAGGCCGGGCGCTTGAGCTCGAGCGGCATGTTGTTCTGGAGCAGACCGACGGTCATGCCCAGGTACTTATAGATGCGGCCCATCCACTCGGAGTCGCGCTTGGCAAGGTAATCATTGACAGTAACGACGTGCACGCCCTTGCCGGCAATAGCGTTGAGATAGCCAGCCAACGTGGAGACGAGGGTCTTACCTTCGCCGGTCTTCATCTCGGCGATGTGGCCCTCGTGCAGTGCCATGGCGCCAATGAGCTGCACGTCAAAGTGGCGCATACCCATGGTGCGCTTGGAAGCCTCACGCACGGTGGCAAAGGCCTCGGGGAGCATGTCGTCAAGCGACTCGCCGTTGGCGTAACGCTCGCGGAACTTATCGGTCTGGCCGCGGAGTTCCTCCTCGGTCATCTTCTCAAACTGGGGCTCAAGACCGTTGATCTGATCGACGATCTTGTAGTAGCGCTTAAGGTCCTTATCGGATCCAAAGGACAGCAGCTTTGACATGAATCCCATGTGGTTTTCCTTTTTGGCCATCGCCCACGCCGTGCAGCTGCGGGCGAGTTAAACACAGATGATTGTACTTTAGCCAAACAAGGCGCGGCCTATACGGTCGACCTCGACCGCCACGTAATAACTATGACCAACCTGCCGCAATGGAACGGGTTTATTTTGGCAGGTTTTATCCTAGCAAACGCCGTCTCTCTGCCATTTGGTGCCACGGGGACAGGTTAGCTTGCACCAATAAAAAGAAAAGGGCCGCGCACCCAAATGGATGCACGGCCCTCATGCCATGAATGCGAGTGATTCCGCGGCGAGCTATTTACTCAGCAGCCTCGGTGGTCTCGGCCTCGGCAGCGGCCTCCTCGACGGGAGCCTCTGCGGGAGCCTCGGCGGCCTGCTTGGCAGCCTCCTCGGCGAACTTAGCGGCACGCTTAGCCTTCTCGGCAGCCTTAGCCTCAGCGGCGGCCTTGCGAGCGGCCTCGGCCTCAGCAGCCTTGGCGGCCTTGGCAGCCTTGGCCTCCTCAGCCTTCTTGAGCTGGGCGGCAGCGGCGCCACCGAACTTGTCGGCGAAGCGCTGGACGCGTCCACCGGTGTCGACGAACTTCTGCTGGCCGGTGTAGAACGGGTGGCACTCGTTGCAAAGCTCGACCTTCATCTCAGACACGGTAGCGTGCGTCTTGAAGGTGTTGCCGCAGGAGCACGTCACCGTGCACTCGACATACTGGGGATGGATACCCTGCTTCATGGTAGGACTCCTTATTGGTCAGGCGCTGGTTACCGATCAGCGCATAAGGCGTCTTGGTTTCCGACCAAGACAACAAACTCGGCTATGGTACCACGGCGCCGCGCGTCCCACAAAAGGTTCACGGTCTTTTCGGCACAACACGAGCTGGACCTTAAATATCAACTTCATCCGAACACTCCCCCACATTCATCTCTCGTATGTATCGAGGTATTCCTGCTTGAGCGTCTGCGAGGACGACTTGATCTTTTCCACGAGCGTGCCGGCTTCGATGAAGTAGAACGAGTTGGTGAGGTCTGCCAGGTCGTCGAGCAGATGGCTTGAAATGAGCACGCTTCGTCCCCGCGCCACCTCGCTGCGCATCGCGTCGCAGGAGGTTTTCCGCTTTCCCGGATCGAGGCCGTTCAGCGGTTCATCGAGGATGAGGTACGGGCAATCGGTCGCTATCGCCATGGCAAGCTTTACCTGCTGCTTCATTCCCGTCGAGAGTTTACGGGCCGGCTTGTCGAGATATGGGGAGATTCCGAGGGAGCTGCAGAGCGAGTCGATGTCGGCGGCCGATTTCCACGCATCCCTAACGAAAGCAAGGTGCTCGAGGGCCGATAGCGTGGGGTAGAGATCCGTGCTGCCCGAAGAGCTCAGGTAGACGAGTTCTGCAAATTCGGCTGATCGACGTTGGCTGATTCCGTCTGCCGCCAGGCTTCCCGAGTGGATGCGGGTGGGAAATTGGCCCGACAGCGCTTCCAGGAGGGTGGTTTTTCCCGAGCCGTTGGGAGCAACGAGGCCCGCCGCCGTTCCCGGGCTTAGGAGAAGCGACCCGATTGAAAGTATCGTCGTGCTTCCGTATCCCACGCTCGCGTTTAGAAGCTCGAGCCCATGGTGCTTTTTAGCGGGTCCGGCCTGCTTGGGCGACCTTGCCGCAACGGCGCCGACTGCAAAAAGGACCGCGACGTATGCCAGGGCCACGGCAAGCATCGATGCGCTGCCTGAACCGGAGCCGATGAATTCCGTCGGGAAGCACCCTACGTAACCCGTTGCCTCGATAGGCGAAAACACGGCCAGCGGCAGGAGCCCGAGCACGGCATTATGCTCCAGCGCCGAATCGAACAATAACGGGAATGCCGGGGCTGCGACAAGCAGCGCTGAGGCAAGGGGGCCTGCGAAGACGCGCCTCGTTGCGGTCGATAGGACGACGGAGCAAACGGATATCAAGGTTCCGCCCGCAAGCAGCGCGAGAAGCAGGGTCGTGAAGACGTTTCCCGCGGTCGTGGTGGCAAGCGCGCCGTTATGGAAGAAGGCGATCGGGTACCCAATCTGCCCGAAGCCGTTTAGGACCAAGGCGCAAATGCTCCCGGGTGCAAGGCCGGCGAGGAGTATCGCGGTCCCCGCGGCGATTATCGAAAACACGATCTGGATAAGGCGCCGGAATTTGGGTGCGGGCGCCTTTGCCGCCAGGGTACCGGGCCTTGTGGCGCCGAGCAGGAGTATCGACGAGAGAAGGAAGGGGATGAAGGGAAGGAAAGACGGCGCCGCGGCAATGGCGTAAGGCAGGAAGGAAAGGAATGGCAGGTCGTTTGCGGAGGCCGGGATATCCGTGATGCCGGAGCTGCTCAGGGCGCGGCAATATGCGAGCGCCGCGTCATTGGTCTCTCGGTCTCCCACGATGGACCCGGATTGGAAGCCCTCGTCCATGAGCGCGTAGTAGCTCTCGGCAGAATCGAGAAAGGCGGCGTCGGTTTGAGCGGCGAGGGCGGCGTTCGCGTATCTTGCAAGCTCAGCGTCATCTTGCTGCTCTGGCGATAGGTCTGTGCCGCTGGCCTGGGGCGCGCGCGTATTGAATGCGTCGACAAAGCCCTGCATGCCCTGCTTCATAAAGAAGGGCCCGTAGATGGGTGAATTGAACGCAATGGGGACGGAAAAGGCTGCAGCGAGAACGAGCGTACAAATCCATACGGCCCTGTCTCTTAGGATTAGTTTGAGAAGAAGTCGACAGTACATTCAGAAGCACCTACGTTCCTCAAAGAACTGTTAGATTAAAAGTAACAGACCGGATGAAGATACGTGCGACGGGGGCGAGGCGAATGGCTGAACGGTATCGATATGCGGGTTTAACGGTATTATATTGACCACATAGATTTTTAACTTGCATTTCTACCCGCCCTTTTCGTAGAGTCGCCGATACGTGCTTAGCGCACCCTCGGCGCGTCCGGCAGGCTTTGCGAAATGGGATCCAGGAGACTTCGGCGCAGCATCATCTTGCGGAATGCTTCTAATGAGCCTCCCATCCTTCAAAAACAGAATCTCATCGCACAGCCTATCGACCGAATCCAAGATGTGGGATGACATGATGATGCACGTACCAGAATCGGCCAGCTTCCTGAGAATCTCGGAATGCAAGTCCACCCTGCTGGGGTCGAGCGCGTTCATGGGCTCATCTAATAGAAGGTACCGCGCGCCCGTCGCATACGCAATCGCCAGGGTAAGCTGCTGCTTCATGCCCTGGCTCAGAGTGCGGATCCTCATCTTCGCGAACTCGCCTATCTGCGTTTGTTCCACTATCTCTTCGATATCGCGAGCATGCGGCCACATATCGCAAACCATCTTGAGGTGATCTTCCGCACGCAATCCGGGATACAGCAGCGTCCCCTCACCAGGTGCATAGAAGATCATAGAACGGACCTCTCTCGCACCCGTACCCTGCACCTCATCCAGAACGATGCTCCCGTCCACGCGAGGACCCGGCAAACCTGCCATCGCACGCAGCAACGTCGTCTTTCCATGCCCGTTCGGAGCGACGAGACCGTAGACCGTACCCGGGGCAAACTCAGCGTTCACCGAATCTACGAGCACCTTCTTTCCATAAGAGATCGTCAGCGTTTGAAGGTCAATCATCGAGATCATCCCCTTTCGATCTTTGGAACACTCAGGCGCACCATCAACGGAGATACGGCGCCCAAGACCACCAGCAGAGCGCCCGATGCGCCGACGACCTCTCCAAAAGGCATCGCGTTCGTCCCTCGCCCAAGGAACCCAATCGTCCCCACCTGGGAAGCGGGATCAAACGAGGCGAATGGAGCCAGCAGCGCGACGCCCATGCCCACGCTTTCAACATGAGCGCTCAACGAACCCAACACCAAGAGAACCGCGCAAACCATTCCGGTGACAACGGGGTTGCGGCTAATCGCTGCTGTCAACGCAGCGACGACGGAAATCACGCCGTATGCCATGACCAGCAACGGAATACTGCACAACACCGCCTCCCCCACCATGGACGTTGTCGAAGCTCCCGCCCGAATGAGAGCGACGGGATACTCCGATCCACCCGCACCGTTCTTAATCACGGACACAACGACAGCGGGAACCATCGACACCAAAAGCAGCACCAAGCCAAGCAGGAGAGCCAGCGCAACAGCCGTCAGAAAACGCACATGCGCTGTTGCGGGGATCTGGAGAACCAGAAGGGAACGACACTGCAGGTGGGTGCACGCGAGCGATGTGACAACCACGGGCAACAGCAAAAATAAGGAGGGAAGCGCTGCCTGGAGATACGAAAGGAGGATTAATGGGGGCATCTTCGTACTTAACTCGTAAACCTTGGGGTCCGGCAAGCTCGCGATCGACTCAAGCAGAAGGGCGCGCGCCTCCGCACGAGAAGGAGTCTCCGGCTCGATTCCAATCGATTGCAGGAGAGTCGCATCTGCCGCGCCCAGCTCACCTCGAGCGCGCTCGTACGTCGCAAGGCTTCGAAACCCCTCCGCAGGCATAGGCGCGTACACGAAACCCGAAAGAGCATCCCGCATGTCTTCCAGGGCCGCTTTGCCCTCGACGTCCATATTCGCAGCGTTCTGCTCTAGATACCGATCTATTGAACGGAGCTCCCCATCCCTATACCGAACAGCGGAAACGTTATCAGCGTCAGGAAACATCTCGACCAGAGCCGGGGCCAGCATCGTCGCCGACATTGCAATCGCGCATACGGCGAGGGTAGGAGAACGCAGGAGCAGTTTCCCCATCGTTCTTACGTATGCAACGGCGGAGGCACAAGCGCTCGAACGAGTTGCCGTTCTCGATGCAGCGAAGGAACCTCTCTCAAGACAAATCGGGGATATCGGGCGCGCGCAGCCGCTCTTTCCAGCAACGCAAAGCAGGCTAATTGCCAGCACCTCGATCCCGATTGCGCATACGAGGGCAATCGCGCCACGCTCGAAGCAAAGTCCAGGCAGATTCACTATCTGCGTTGTCGGGTACGGGCTATAGGCGCCGACGGTCAACTCAGTGTTCGCATACGTAAGGGGATTCAACAGGGCGAACTCACGTAAAGCGATGGATCTTCCGTAATACCCGGGAACCATCGTCACCCCCATCAGGGCACATACGAACACGATTCCAAGCGTAGGGTTATTGGCAATCTTCACGGCAAGGTGAACGACAAGCGAGATGAACGCTGCCACCAAGAATTGCAAGATGGCCGTCTGCGCGAACACCAGCCAAGCCGGTTTGATAACCGGAGTCGCATATTGAATGTAGCCTATCGGATAGAACGGCGAGCCCGGGCCATTCTTCACAAGCGCGGCGATTATCCCTGGAAGATTGATGGCGAGGACGGCAAGCATTGCAAAAACACTCGCCCATACGCTCGATGCAACAAGTCTACCCAGCTCGCCCATCGGTGCCTGGATGATGAGCTTTTCACGTTTGTTAAGACGTGCGGCAAGGAACGAGACGGCAACGGCCGTTGCGACCCATAGCAAGTACTCCTTCGATCCGTCATAATAGGTGTACTCTCCATCCGATATCTGCAGAAACGGAAGTAGGGGAGAGAGCGGTGCCAAGATAAGACGTCCCGCGGCAAGAGGGTACAGAAGCGCGGGCATGCTTGATGAAGAGGTATAGACACCGTCCTCCCCCGCATTCACAAGCGCATCCGCATAGGATGCTGACAATTCCTGCTCAACACGGGTTATTCCCGACTCGAGGTATTCAACCCGTCCGTCGATGCCAGCCGCGCTCCTGAAGACGGGCAAAGCACAAAGAACCATCAACGCAACAACGGCAATACAGAGCGACCTGGAGGAGAGGAGCGACCTAAAGATTGCCTTCGAGATCTTGAGCATATTCATCGCCAACCTTAACCCCATCCACCTGGAACAGCGGGGCTAAACAAAATGCTCGGCCCCGCCTCGCATCTAGTGATTGCAGCATGCTGTGATTACTTGCCGGCAAAGTCAATTTAACATAAACTGTTAAAAAGTAACCTGAGTTTTTTAAATTCTTCGGAGGTTATTATGAGTTCCGACAATCGCACTCCCCGGCTTCATTCCTTCCGCATCGCATGTGCGATAGCCTCTGCGACCCTTTGCGCCACCGCCATCGCACAAGTGGCGTTCTCCTTAAAGCCAGCAATCGAAGTGCTCGACAACCCTGTAATTGCAGACTCCCCCGCGTATCCAGCCCTTGCGATCTCGACATTGGTCCCTGCCGTCATCGGTATCGCTACGACCATCCTCAGCGCCGTTCTCGTGTGGACGATCAAGAGCGGAGACCCCTTCAAGAAAGGGTCTGCGACATGCTTGAAGGTGCTCGGCATTCTCTTCGTTGTTCAAGCTGCCACCAGCCTCTACGCCGGCTCACTCAAAACCTCCGTTTCGATGTTTGGCGGCGAGGGGGCCGTCGGCGCCCAAGAGATCGCTTCATCATTCGATTGGACCTCTCTGGTTCTCGGCATCGTCCTGTTCATGCTTTCCCAGCTCTTCTTGTACGCCCGAGAGCTGTACCTCGACTCCGACGAGATTGCGTAAGGAAACGCCATGCCCGTAATTGTTCGCCTCGACAAGATCATGGCCGAGCGAAAGATTTCCTCGAACGAACTTGCCGAAAGGATTGGAACCACGCCCGTGAACCTGTCCCGTATTAAAAAAGGCCATATTCGCGGCATTCGCTTCAACACACTCGAGCAGCTATGCCTCGCCCTTCGTTGCCAACCCGGAGACCTTCTCGAAGTCATGAGCGAAGAGGATGCCCGAAAGGAGTTCGGACTCGATTGGTCCGCCGAGGATTAGAGGGCGGTCGTACTCGCCCTGCACACGGGGATGCGAATCGGCGAGGTCTGCGGCCTTCGGTGGTGCGATGTGGATTTCGAGACGGGCCTGATCTCGATCAGACACTCGGTGGCGTACGCGAAGGGAATGGGTTCGTTCATCAAGGACACCAAGACCCATGACGCCAGGGGTATCCCCATCGACCCGGTCGGCCTACTCCCCTTCCTGAAGGAGACCCACGAGATCGACTGCGGCAAGCTGCGCTTGCGCGGCCTTACCGGGGCGGTCGAGATCGGGGACTGCTACATCCTGTCGGAGCCGGGCGCGACCTTCGCGACGACAAGCTATATCCGCAGGGCGTTCAAGACGTTCTCGGAGACCAACGGCCTCATGGGCACCAACGACGAGCTGATCACGTTCCACGGCCTTCGCCACACGTTCGCAACGCAGTGGATCCGCCAAGGCGGCGATATCAAGGCGCTCCAATCGATCCTCGGCCACAAGGACGCCATGGCGACGCTCAACGTCTACGCCGACATCGAGCCCATCTCCAAAATCCATAACATGCTGCGCGCCACGCCGTGCCTTTGGCGCGGGCACCTCGGGCCGAGGGTCGATCCGGGTCCCATGTTCCAACAGAGGATCCAGGAGTCCATCGAGACGCTCCAGGCGTTCGGCTACGGCATCACCGAGCCGGACGACCGAAATATCGCCATACGCGACGTGAAGACGAACAGTTGGCTCTAGCTCACCGAGTACGCGGCAGTGCTGGGCCCATCCCAACTGAGGTCACGGTGGTCCGATAGGGGCGCCGCCCGCGGCATGCGCCGCGGAGCGGTATCCCCTACCGAAGGGCGGGGATGCCCTCCGCTTCCAGTTCGGAATCAGCCGTCGGAGGCGTTCGGCTGACTGCGGGAACGGCCTGTCCGCTCAATGTGTTCGGCTGAGATCGGAAATCAACCCAACACGAGCCGGACACGCGCCAGACGGCTCTTCCCCGTGCGGCCTTCCCCCTTACGCTCATGTTGCAGGCATGTAACGCCGCAGCGAGCGCGCCTTTTTTGCGCCAGACAGGTACAATGATGAACACTGTACCGTAGCGGAGCGCCCCGCGCGCGCCGCAATCACGCGAAAGGGTTTCCCATGGCCGAGATCTCGTCCTCCCGTATCGTCATCACCGTCCTTGGCAAGAACCGCCCCGGCATCGTCGCCGGCGTCACCCGTGTCCTAGGCGAGGCCAACGTCGACATCCGCGACATCACGCAGTCCATTATCGAGGACATCTTCACCATGACCATGCTGGCCGATACCGCCGAGTCCAAGCTCGACTTCGCCGAGCTGCAGAAGGCGCTGGCCGAGGCCGGCGAGCTTTCGGGCGTCAACGTGTCCATCCAGCGCGAGGACGTCTTCAACTTTATGTACCGCCTGTAGCGAACAGGCCGTACGGGAACAGGCCGGCGCATCTGCACCCAAGCACGCCGCCCCCACACGGCCCCGAGAGGAGCGCGCATGGCTTACGACGCCAAGAAAATCTACTACCGCTTCGATGACCATCTGAGCCGCCTGGTCTTGGATTATGAGGCGAGCCGCCAGATTTCGCCCGAGAGCGAAAACCTCTACCACGGCATGCCGACTGATCCGTATGACGAGGGTCTGTTCGTCGAGCATAACGTCAAGCGCGGCCTGCGCAACGCCGACGGCTCGGGTGTGGTTGCGGGCCTTACCCGCATCTCGGACGTGCACGGCTACAACAAGGTCGACGGCAAGGTCGTGCCCGACCAGGGCAAGCTCACGCTGCGCGGCTATAGCATCGAGGATCTGGTCAACAATGCCCAGGCCGAGAATCGCTATGGCTACGAAGAAGTCGCCTACCTGCTTATCACGGGTTCGCTGCCCAATAAGGAAGAGCTGGACGGCTTTTGCGAGCGCTTGGGCGCCTTTAGGCATCTGAGCGACGAATACGTTAAAGAGTTCCCCATGACCACGGTGTCGTCGAGCATCATGAACGTGCTCCAGCGCGCCGTGCTGCTGCTCTACGCCTTCGACGCCGAGCCCGACGTGATTACGCCCGAGCATGAGATCGACGTGGCTATTTCCATGCTCGCACGTCTCCCGCGCATCGCCGCCTTCGCACATATGGCCTCGATCGCCAAGCTTCGCGGCTCCGAGGTTCACGTGCCGCACCCCACGCCCGGTCTCTCCACCGCCGAGACCATCCTGCAGGTGCTCCGCGGCGGCATGGCATTCACCCGCGACGAAGCCATGCTGCTCGACGTGATGCTCATGCTGCATGCCGAGCACGGCGGCGGCAACAACTCCACGTTCGCCTGCCGCGTGCTGTCCTCTTCGGCCACCGACCCGTATTCCGCCTACGCCGCGGCCATCGGCTCGCTCAAGGGCCCGCGCCACGGCGGCGCCAACGCCAAGGTCGTGTCCATGCACGAGGACATCCGTGCGCATGTCTCCAATTGGGAGGACGAGGACGAGGTCGCAGCCTACCTGGGCAAGATCCTCGACAAACAGGCCTTCGACGGCACGGGTCTCATCTACGGTATGGGCCACGCCGTCTACACGCTAAGCGACCCGCGTGCCGAGGTGTGCCGCCGTTACGCGCGCTCGCTTGCCGCCAAGAAGGACTTGGGCGAGGAGTTCGCACTCATCGAGCGCATCGAGCGCCTGGCCCCGCAGGTGATGCGCGACCACGGCATGACCAAGCCCATCTGCGCCAACATCGACCTGTACACGGGCTTTATCTACAAAATGCTCGGCGTGCCCGAGACGCTCTTTACACCGCTGTTCGCCGTCGCCCGTATGGCCGGCTGGTCGGCGCACCGCATGGAAGAGCTCTTCTGCGCGCACCGCATCATCCGCCCGGCATACCGTCCGGTGATCGAGCCGCTGGAGTACAAGCCGCTCGCCGACCGCTAGGACGCGGACCGTTATAGAACCCGAGCGTGGCCAGGGCATCACCGCCCTCGGCCACGCTTTTTATGCCAGCAGAAAGGGCTGCATCGAATGATTGTTTTTTCCGATATGGATGGAACGCTGTTGACGAGTGACAAGCAGATGAGCGACGCCACCTGGGCGATGCTCGACGAGCTTGCGCGCCGCGGTGTTGAGTTTGTGCCCTGCACGGGGCGTCCGCTGTCGGGTGTCTTTGAGCCCATCCTCGCCCATCCTGCCGTGCACTACGCGGTCTGCGCCAATGGTGCCAGCGTCTGGCAGCTCGACGACGATGTGCCCAACGATGCTTCGCGTGCTACACGCATTTTGAGCCGACCGCTCGACCGTGGCATTGCCCACCGCATCCATAGCATTGCCGCCGGCCATGACGTCACCTTCGATATCTTCGCGGACGGGCAGTGCTTCCTCCCCCGCTCGCTCTACACGCGCCTGGACGAATTCTGCGGCGGCGACCCCCACATCGCGGCTTCGCTCAAGCGCACACGAACACCGATCGATATGGATATCGACAGCAAGATCGACGAGGTCGAGACACTCGAACGCATCGCCATGTACTGGCACAACCCGGCCGATCGCGACGTCATCGCGGCGGAGCTCGACACGCTCGGAGGCATTGAGGTCACACGTTCGTACGCCATGAATATCGAGGTCATGGGCGAGGGCGCCACCAAGGGAACGGCCCTCACGTGGCTATGCGAGCACCTGGGCGAGCGTCTCGCCGACGCCTGGGCGTTCGGCGACAACATCAACGACATCCCCATGCTGCAGGCAGCGGGCCATGGCATGGCCATGATCAACGCCGAGCCCGAGGATCGCGACGCCGCCGACGCCATCACCGAATACGACAACGACCACGACGGCGTCGCCCGCACCATCATGGCCGCCCTCGCCTAGTCATTGGCCAGTCATTGGGGACAGACTTAAATGGCTAGTCGCTGGCGGCACTCATTTAAGTCTGTCCCCAATGAGTGGTTTCACTCACTTAAGTCTGTCCCCAACTGCCGGCGCATAAGGAATGTCCCCAACTACCGGTCTAGCAGAGGCTCTTCAGCACGCGACGGAGCTCATGCTGAACGGCGTGGTCACGGTTGCAGCCTACGACGCGATCGGCGACTGCCTTGAGTGCAGGACGCGCGTTTTCCATCGCGCAGCCCGTGCCGACAAAGCGAATGATCTCGTAGTCGTTCATCGAGTCGCCAAACGCCATGACCTCGTCGCGCCCAATGCCGTAATGCTCCGCGAGCTGCGCGATACCCGAGGCCTTCGACACACCAAGCTGCATGGCATCGATCCACGCGTTGCCCGAAGGCGCAAAAGTAAAGAGCTGACCAAGTTCGCGCTGTAGCACGTACGCACTGTCCATAACCGCACTGTCGTCGCAAAAGATACTCGCTTTGATGATATTTACGCTGGGATCGGGCAGCTCCCAAATACGCTCGGCATTGGGAAGGTCCTTATCGACCTCACGCACGAACTTGCACTCGTCATCGAGCAGGAAGGACTTGGTTCGGTCAAAGAGCGCAAGATGCAGATTGGGAAACGTCCTGACGGCTTGGGCGAGCCTTCGAATCGCCAGGTGGGAATACACCTCACGGTCTACCATCTTACCGTCGGCGTAGACTTGGGCGCCGTTAGCGGCGACAAAGTCCATCTTGTCGCGAACGGGCGCAAAGAACTCGCACAGGCGATCGTAGCGACGACCTGACGATGCGGCGAAATGCACGCCATGCTCGTGTAGCGCCAGAATCAGTTCGTAGGTCTCGGGAGGCACCTGGCCGTTTTCGTCAAGCAGCGTGCCATCCATATCGGATGCAATCAGTTTAAACATAGAAAAGCTCCCTTCGGGCTTGTTGGAATCGAACGTGTATCCGATTCCAACGTACCCAAAGGGAGCTCAAATAAGACTCCGCGGGCGTAAACGTTACAAGGACCTGGCAAACAGCTCACACATGCCAGAGGTCTCACGGTCGCGGCGTCAGGCGACACGCCACCCCGACGGCTAGTCGTTTAAGAACGTCCCCGATGACTAGTCGGCGTAGGTGAAGGTCGTGACGTCGAACATGCCCTCGGGGCGGATGCGGAGCGTCGGGATGACCGGCAGGGGCAGGAAAATGATGCCCATGATGGGGTCGAGCGGCGGCTCGATACCCATGGCGCGCGCCTTAACCATAAAGTCGTCGTGCTGCGCGGCGACATCCTCGGCCGTGCCCTCGCTCATAAGGCCACCGAGCGCCAGCGGAATGCGCGCCACGACCTCGCCGTTGCGCACCAGCACGTGGCCGCCCTGGCCCACGGCCTCAACGGCAGCCATCATATCCGCCGCATTGTCGCCCACCACGCACACGTTGTGCGAGTCGTGGCCAATCGTGGAGGCAATGGCGCCACCCGTGATGGTAAAGCCGCGCACCCAGCCACGACCGATATGCTTGCCAACCAAGCCCAGACCCGCGGGGCCGTCACCGTCGGCGCCCTCGGCCTGCAGCGACACGCCGCGGCCGTGGCGCTCGATCAGCATAATGCGGCGCAGGCCCTCGGCACTCTCGGGGCGAGCCATACCCGTGATAGCCATACCCGGGATGACATCGATAACGGCCTCGCCCGGCTTAAAGGCATAGTCAAACACGTCGAGTGAAAGCTTCGGCAGCTTAACGGAGGCGCGCAGCTCATCGGCAAGGGCCGCAACCTCGGCCATCTCGGGTGCGATCTCGCCCACAAAGGTGCCGTCCTGCGCCACCAGAGCACCGGCGGCATATACTCGATGCGGAGCCGTAGCGAACGTCAGGTCATTAAGCACCAGCAGGTCGGCGCGCTTGCCCGGGGCAATCGCACCACGCAGCTCGTGCGGGTCGCGGCAGCCGTGATCCAGGCCAAACGCCTCGGCCGTGGAGAGGGACGCCATAGAGATAGCGACCACGGGGTCGATACCGGCCTCAATCGCCACGCGGCAGGCATTGTCGATCATGCCAGTCGCAAGCGCATCGGAAGGGGCGCGGTCGTCAGTCGCAAAGCAGCAGCGGCGGGCGCGCGCGGGGTTCTCCAGCAGCATCGGCGACAGATTGGCCAGGTCATGGCTGCACGTGCCCTCGCGCAGCATCACGTACATGCCACGAGACAGTTTATCGAGCGCCTCCTCGGGAATCGTCGACTCGTGATCGGCGATAATGCCCGCCGCGGCATAGGCATTAAGGTCCTTGCCGGCAACGAGCGGTGCATGGCCGTCGACCTGCTTGGACGGCGTCTGGTTGGCAGCATCGATGCGAGCACAGGTCTCGGGGTCGGCCATAAAGACGCCCGGCAGGTTCATCATTTCGCCCAGACCAAAGACATCGCCCGGATGCTCGGCAAAAAACGCCTGCATGTCAGCGGCGGTAATCACAGCGCCCGCTTGTTCATCGGGCAGCGCGGGCACGCACGAGGGCATCATGTACTTGATGGAAATGGGCGCGCGGCGACCGTCCTCGATCATAAAGTGCAGGCCGTCCAGGCCCGCCACGTTGGCGATCTCGTGGCTGTCGGCAATGGCGGTGGTAGTACCGCGCGTCGCCGCCATGCGCGCATACTCGGCGGGGCGGATGTTCGAGGACTCAATGTGCAGATGTCCGTCGATAAAGCCGGGGGCGAGATAGCGACCCTGGCAGTCGATAACCTCGGCAGCCTCATAGGTACCGGCGGCATCGTCGCGACCGTCGTAGAGCACGCCGACGATCACACCGTCCTTGACGGCAACGCTACCGGGCGCCACGCGCTGACCGTACACGTCGACAATCTGCGCATTGGTAAACAGCGTGTCGACGGGCACGCGACCCTCGGCGGCCTCGATCACAGACCTCATGACCTCAACGGACATACATACTCCTTTAACCGTAGAAAAAAGCTGCGGAGCGGACAGACCTTCACCGCAGCAAGCCAATAGCCATTGTATGCCAAAAAGAAAGTCCCGCTAACACCCCTTCCGCTTAACGGCACCGCCAAATGATCCCTCCGTCCCCAAGGGATCGTCGCAACCAAAAAGGCCGCAGTCGGGATTCCCGGCTGCGGCCTTATTGCACTTGTGAGGTCAACTCGCTCGTTAGACCAACTTAAAGCCCTTGCGCTTGCCCACGGAGAGGGTGTCGCCCAGCTTGAGGGCGCTCGGATCGATGTTGTAGCTCTTGGGAGCCACAGCCTTGCCGTTGATCTTGACGCCGCCGCCGTCGATGTCGCGGCGGGCCTGACCGGCGCTGGCCGAAAGGCCCAGGTCCTTGAGCAGGCCAGCGAGGTAAATCTGGCCCTCGTCGTTGACGGTCAGCTCAACGTGCTTCTCGGGGAAGTCGGCAAGCTGGCCCTCCTTGAACACACGGTCGAACTCGGCCTGAGCCTCGTCGCCGGCGCCAGCACCGTGGTAGGTGTCGCACAGGTCGCGGCCTAGAGCGCGCTTGAGCTCGTAGGGGTCGGCGGAGCCATCGGCCAGGGCGGCATCGATCTTGTCGACCTCGGCCGGGGTGAGCGAACTGGCCAGACGATAGTACTTGCCAATCATCTCGTCGGGGATGGACATGGTCTTGCCGAACATATCCTTGGGAGCATCGGTCAGGCCGATGTAGTTACCGTAGGACTTGGACATCTTACGGACGCCGTCGGTGCCCTCGAGCAGCGGCATGGTGAGCGCGATCTGCGGTTCCATGCCCATCTTCTCCATGAGCTCGCGGCCGGCGAGCAGGTTAAAGAGCTGGTCGGTGCCGCCCATCTCGACGTCGGCCTTGATCTGCACGGAGTCGAAGGCCTGCATCACAGGGTACAGGAACTCGTGCAGGGCAATCGGCGTCTGGGACTGGTAGCGCTTGGTAAAGTCGTCGCGCTCGAGGATGCGGGCGACGGTGAACTTGGAGCACACCTGCAGCAGGCCGGCCAGGTCCATCGAAAGGATCCAGTCGCCGTTGTGCACGATGGTGGTCTTCTCGGGGTCCAGGATCTTCATGGCCTGGCTCACGTAGGTCTCGGCGTTGGCCTCGATCTGCTCCTGCGAAAGCTGCGGGCGGGTGGAGTTCTTGCCCGAGGGGTCGCCGATCAGCGCAGTGCCGTTGCCGATGATAAGGGTGACGTTGTGGCCCAGGTCCTGGAACTGACGCATCTTGCGCAGGGGCACGGCATGGCCCAGGTGCAGGTCGGGGCTGGTGGGATCGACGCCGAGCTTGATGTTGAGGGGCTCGCCCTTCTCAAGCTTCTTGCGAAGGTCGGCCTCGGGGACGATCTGCGCTGCACCCGAGGTGATGATACGCATTTGCTCGTCAACAGACAGCATTGGGTACCTCCTTTTGCTATAGCACCCTCACCGGATACGGCGGTGCTGGAAGTTCATAAACCCACTAATAATAACCAAAACAGCGCGACGCGGCACCTACGACAGGAAAATCCTCGTCCTGCCGCACGCGTCGATAACGACCGGCAAACGCGTGCCGTCACGTTCGACCAAAAAGCGCGCCTGCTGACGGCGCGAGCAGTCACGGCAACGGACCTGCCCCGTTGCATCCGTGGCGCAGGCGCCCTCGGCAGTCAGCAAGCAGTGCTCGCACACCATGAGCTCGGGACGGTCGGCATCGACAGGCCCCAAGACACCGGGGCAAGCGGCAAGTTCGGCAACACGCTCCGCATCATTGCCGAGCAACTCGGCCGACAAGCACACCCGCCCCGCACCGAGTCCGCGCAGCCAGGTAAGCGTGGCCCGATTGGCACAGAACACCGGCGCCGCCACGTCAAACGTTGTGCCCAGCTCGCGGGCCATCGCCACTTGTCCCAGATTGCGGCAGACGACGCGCCCGGCACGCTGCATAAGCGCCCGAGTCCGCTCGGCGTCGCCCGCGCGGCACACTTCGTCGAGCACCACCGTTGTATCGGACAGATCTCGCTCATCGCGCGGACCCACATCCATCAGCTCCCAGGCAAAGACCATACGAGCAAAATCCTCGCGCTTTGCCGGCCCCGCCGACCCCACCAACTCCGTCGACGCACCGCCATCCACCGCAGCGCCCTCAAAGGGCAGCACCTCAACGGCACGCGCAACGGGCGCAATCGCATCCGCCTCGGCCCGCATGCGCTCCAACACCGCCGCCGTCTGATCCAACACGCCGGCGCTGCGAATCAGATAGACCTCGCAGCCCGCGTCCACCTTACGTTTGCAATGCACGACGATGCGCTCCCCCGCAGCGGCATCCACGGGGCAAGGCACCTGTGGCCAGCGCTTGGGCACATCGGGACGCGCGTCGGCACCCGGGTAAAATCGGATTTCGAGCGTATCGCCCGCCGCCACGGCGGCATCAAGCTCAACCGTCACCTCTTCGTGACCCACCGCCACCAAGTGGCCCACGCGCACGCCCTGGTTGATCGCGCGCTCAAAGCTCATGAGCTCGGCACCCGAACGACCCCGCAGGTAAGCATCGGTAAACCCACGGTTAAACGACCTTCCCAGCTCGCGTTCAAGCTCTTCCACGGCACCGGAGTCCCACGCGCCGTCGCACAGCATATCGAGTGCCCGACGCCACACCCTCACCACGTTGAATACGTAATCGGGATTCTTCATGCGCCCCTCGATCTTGAGCGATGCCACGCCGGCGGCAACAAGCTCGGGCAGGTGCGCGATACCCAGATAGTCACGCGGACAAAGCAGGCGGTCTCCCTCGACGGCAACAACACTCTGCCCCGCCTCGTCCACTAGGTCGTACGCCAGACGGCACGGCTGCGTGCAGTCGCCACGCATCGCCGAGCGCCCACGCCGCAAGGCCGAGAACTCGCACGCCCCCGAATAGCCGATGCAAATCGCACCGTGGCAGAATACCTCGATGGGCACGCCCGTGGCACATAGCGCCGCAATCTCGTCGACCGTCAGCTCGCGTGCCGTCGTCACGCGCTCGACCCCCAGCTCATCGGCGGCAAGCCGCACGGCACCCTCGCTATGAGCGCCCGCCTGCGTGGACAGGTGAATCTCGACCCCGGGAATCGCCGCGCGCAGCGCGCAGGCCAACCCGGCATCGGCGACAATCAGAGCACCGGCGCCCAGCTCCAGTGCATGAGCTCCCAACGCCACCGCGTCGGACAACTCATCGTCAAACACGAACACGTTGAGCGTCACGTACACACGCACGCCATGGGCATGCGCCACGGCGCAGCCGCGCGCAAACTCGTCATCCGTAAAGCCATGGGCGCCCACACGGGCGTTAAAGCCGCCCAACCCCGCATAGATGGCATCGGCGCCCGCGGCGATGGCCGCAAGCATCTGGTCGAGTCCGCCCGCCGGCGCCAGCAACTCGGGCAGCGCCGCACCGGCAGCATCCAATCCAGTCTCGTATTGTCCGCTCGGCCCCATCGCCCGAATCGCCATCGGCAAACTCCTTACCAAGGTATGCATTCACTCTGAAAAATGCCGTCTTCCAGCATACACGAGGCCTCGCGCGCCCCGTTTGGTTTATCGTGTAATAACTTATGTCCATCCTGCCCCGACGGCACATCCACCGTCCGGCACGACATACCTGGAGGTCAATATATGGGTCCTCGCCAACGACAGGGACGCAGCCGTTCAAAGACGCATGCTCTGCCCATAATCCTGCTCTCGTTTTTGGGCTTTCTGCTGATTGCGGGCGTGGCATTTGGCATCGGCATGGTCGGCAACGTCAACCGCTGGCTGTCCGATCTGCCCGACTACACCGACGCCAACGCGTATCTGGTGAGCGAGCCCACCGAGATCGTCGACTGCAACGGCAACAAGATCGCGAGCTTCTACACGCAAAACCGCAAGTCTATCACCAAGGACGAGGTCTCCCCCTACGTGCTGCAGGGCACCGTTGACGTCGAGGACGAGCGCTTCTACGAGCACGGCGGTATCGACCTGTGGGGTATCGCGCGTGCTGCGGTGGCAACCCTCGGCGGCGGGCACGAAGGCGCCTCGACGATCACCCAGCAGCTTGTGCGCAACACCATCCTGCAGGAGGAGCAATTCGACTCGACCATTGAGCGTAAGGTGCGCGAGGCCTACATCGCCATCAAGATGGAGGACATGTACTCCAAAGACGAGATCCTCATGATGTACCTCAACACCATCTATTACGGCCACGGCGCCTACGGCATCGAGGCCGCAGCCGAGACCTATCTGTCCAAGAGCGCCGCCGACCTCACCCTGAGCGAGGCCGCGCTACTCATCGGCCTTCCCAACTCGCCTTCGCAGTACGACCCCACGGTCAATCCCGATCTGGCACTGTCTCGCCGCAACAAGGTTCTCGACAACATGCTGCGCCTGGGCCACATCACCCAGGAGGAGCACGATGCCGCACAGGCCGAGCCCATCACCCTCAATGTGACCGAAATCTCGGGCAGCGGCGTCGACGTATACTCGCAGCCCTACTTTGTCTCCTACGTCAAGCAGCTGCTGGAGCAGGAGTTCTCGACCGACGTGCTCTTTAAGGGCGGCCTGACCGTCAAGACCACCATCGACCCCACGATGCAGCAGGTGGCAGAGAATGCCGTCCGCGAGCAGCTCGACACGCTCTCGCTTGACGGCCTGGACATGGGCATGGTCGTCGTCGACCCCAAGACCGGCTACATCAAGTGCATGGTGGGCGGCTACGACTACAACGCCGACGAGAACCACGTAAACCATGCCACGGCCAAGCGTCCCGTCGGCTCCACCTTTAAGGCCTTTACGCTGGCAACTGCCATCCAAAACGGCATGAACCCCAACGTCACCCTCAACTGCAACTCGCCGCTCAAGGCCAAGGGCACCACGACCGAGGTCCAAAATTACGCCAACCAGAGCTACGGCAGCATCACGCTTAAGCAGGCGACGGCATACTCCTCCAACACCGGCTACATCCAGGTGGCGGAAGCCGTCGGCAACAGCAAGATCATCTCGCTCGTCAAAAAGCTCGGCATCGACCCCGCCAAGGACAACATCGAGGACGTTCCCGTCATGACGCTCGGCACCGGCTCGATCTCGCCACTCGAGATGGCCGCCGCCTACGCGACGTTTGCCAACGGCGGCTACTATCGCCAGCCGATCGCCATCACCGAGATTGATTCTCGTACCGGTTCGGTGCTGTACCAGCACACCGACAATCCCTCACAGGTGCTTACCGAGGGCGAGGCCGCCGCGGTCACCGATGTTCTGTCCGGCGTCATGAAGGGCAGCGGTACGGGTGCTGCCGGCGCCCTGAGTGTCAACCAGCCCTATGCCGGCAAGACGGGCACCACCGACAACACCACCAACCTGTGGTTCTGCGGCTATACCCCGCAGCTGGCGTGCGCCCTGTGGACCGGCTATTCCGCGGGCGAGATCCCCATCCAAAAGTACGGCACGGACCTGCTGGGCGACAGCACCAACCTGCCTGTCTTTAAGCGGTTTATGAACACCGTTCTGACCGGTACCGAGCGCGAGGAGTTTGCGACCGGAACGGCGCCCACCTACAAGAACAACAGCGTCTGGAAGTTCTACGGCACCAATAACACCAAGAAGTCGGAGAACGACGACAAGGACAAGGACGAAGAGGAAGAGGAAACCACCACAACGACTACCACGACGACCACGACCACCGAGACCACGGGCGGCGACACCACCGGCGGCACCGGTACGACCGGTGGCTCGACGGGCGGCTCCACTGGTG